>NZ_KI914711.1:4867-6912 GCF_000520495.1 Arthrobacter sp. H14 | reverse complement strand
GTCGATAACTTCCCGGCACAGCTCATCCTTAAAATCCTGGCTGAACCGGCGACGTGCTGCAGACATACTCTTGATCTCGCTTTCAGTAACACCTCAGTTTAAGAGGTCCCACTGTCCGAAATCCCTAGGCTCACCAATTCGGAATGCCGCTCATACAGACTTCGATGTGAAATTCACCGGAGGCGAGAGCGTTGGTGGGTCTGGTACGTACGCAGTGACCAACTACAACGGTAATGGGTCAGACGACTGGTATGCGCACATCAAGCCTGCCGACGGTGGCTTCACCGAGGGTGTCGGAACCATTACCGCGACGGCCACCCACAAGATTACCGGCAAGGTCTTCACGGAAACCTACGAGCTGACCATTACGGAGCATCCCGGAATGTCAGCGGATAGATATTACGGCTCATTCTGGGACGATGAAGTCGTTGCTGCCGGATCGACAACCGGACAGTTCTTCGGCTTCACCATTGCAGGGCAAACCCAATCTGACTTCGATGTGACCTTCATGGGCGGTGGAGACGACGTCAACGGAACAATCGGGGCGCCCGTCTACTCCACCTACCAGAATGCCAACGCTTGGTACGCCAGAGTCACACCGGGAACAGGCGGCTTCACCGCAGGCACGCACACGGTTACGGCAAAAGCAGTGCATAAGGTGACGGGGAAGGTGTTCACCAAGATCTTCACCTGACGGTCAACTAGACCCCAGGCGAAGCAGAGGTGGTGGCGTTTCTTCCTACGGGGAGGAGCGCCACTGCTTTTGGTGCTGCCGTCCTGGGTTCAGCCGCCGGCCTTGCCGCACACATGGCCGGTGGCAGCGGAACCACCGCGCCGGAAAGGTCTCTCGTGCAGACAAAAATAACCACCCGGGAACAATGGGAGGCGTTGCCTGTCGGCACGCTCGTCGGCGTTCAGTACTTCGAAGCGGGAGACCGGGACGAAGCCGAGGACACGATGCATGTGCTCCGGGTCGCCGACAACGCCCTCTCCGCCGTGGGCGACTACCGCCTGGCCGGTGGAAAACACTGGTCCGATATTTGGGAGTACCAGCAGGGTGTCACTGTGCAAATCTCCACCCGGCAGAATGCGCTAAGCCCCGAGGCGGCGGCGACGCGGGAAGAGGCGATCATGCAGGGCATCCTCGCGGGCAAGGAAGGTTACTTCGAGCACCAGTACGCCTGGGAGCGGTACAGGCGGCTTTCCGGGGAGGAACGGATCCAAGCTGGCCCTCCCCATGCTCAGGGAGTCTGGGTGTGGGTCATCGATAAACTTCTCGAACTGGGCTGGGAACCGCCGGTAAAGGTTCCCGAAGGTGTACAGGTGTGGACGGTGACCGGGGCGCCGGCAGAGAACCCGCGGAGCGACGGCACCATGGCCTACCTGTCCCTGCCGCGCCCGGAAAACTGGCTTGAGGTCGAAGATCGCGGTGACATCTGGCTGGAAAACCCGGTTGTGACCGTAATCGGTGAACGCCCGCGCAAGAACGTCGCCTAATGAACGGTCGCAGTGCTACTCAACCCGGAGGAACGATGAGTAAAGACATGAACGTGACAATCCAGCCACTGTGGTTCAACGGCCTGGACGGCACCTGCTATGCGGACATGGGCGACCGGCTGCACCCCGTCAACGTCGATTATCAGGTTCTGCGCAAACAACTGAAAGACACTGAGCTCGCAGCCGAATACTGGCACGCGGCGCTTCCCCCGGGAACCGAATCCCACACCGAAATGGTGGACATAGCAGTGATCAAGCGATTCGCCACGACGCCGAGCTACCACCAAGAGGCTCAGTCAGGCGGGGGTCAGGCTTAGAAACTGGCCAGCGGAAAGATAGATTATTGACACTAACCTTGACGGACGTAAAGCTTAGTGTATGAAGATCGGAGCGGGGATGACCGTCGCCGAAGCTGGCATAAGGCTCGGCATCACCCGCCAAGCAATCCACTTCCACCTCAAGTCCGGGCGCCTCATCAGTGCTGGAACCGCGGGACCGACCATCCTGATCGACCCTGCCTCCGTCGAACGGCTCGCTGTATCGGGAAC
>NZ_KI914711.1:3954-4767 GCF_000520495.1 Arthrobacter sp. H14 | reverse complement strand
GGGAACCCGCCAAGGGAGGGCTTGGAGGGTGGACACTGCCTGGGCGGCCCTCGCCTTGCTGTCGGGGCAGGACGCAACTTGGATCACTTCGTCCGCGAGATCCCGGCTCAGGAGCTCGTTGCGGACCAAGTCAGCCAACGATGTCTATATTCTTTCCCGCGACAGGGCCAAGACGATCCGCTATCGAGCCATTCCCGAGGCAGTGATCAGGGTGGATGAGTACCTCATCGCGTCCGGTGCGGCCGCCATGCGTGACGAGGCGACGGCTGCCCTGTTCGGGCTGGCAGGCGGTGGCGGTTACGCCGAAGGCTATGTCATGGAAGGCGGTGCTGCCACCCTGGCTGGTTCGTTCGGCCTGGTCGAGGATCCGCAGGGCAACGTCACCATCCATGAAGCTGACTCCGAACAAGTATTTGTTGATGACCGCACGCCGATCGCTGCTATTGCGGTCGACTTGATGAACTCATTGGCGACGCGCGAACGCAGCGCAGGGATCCGGGTGCTGGAGGAACTGTTGCGCGGCTAAGACCTCGGAAGCGCCCTGAGCTCAAAGCATCCAGACTACGAACGACCAGCATGACGTGGTGCACATCCCGTGCGCCACCCCGCATTCCCCGCCGCTTCCCAAGCGCCGTCGTCGGTGAGACGTCTCCCTAAGTCCGCACACATGCTCGGCAGCAGGCACTACTCAAAGCAACCCCGGAACACCGGATCAGCCTGGGTCACTACCTGCGATACACCTGCAACCAAAGGGAGAACCATGCACCACGAAGTAGAGAACTTCCGCGGCCGCCGCTCCCGGGAATGGCGGGG
>NZ_KI914711.1:0-3854 GCF_000520495.1 Arthrobacter sp. H14 | reverse complement strand
CACTGGCGCCGGACTGATCGAAAACCGCACACGCCCGGGTGAATTCTTCGCACCGGATCTGGCCATCCTTTACATTTCTGCCGATGATGACAGCGGTCCCTTCGACCAGCTCAAAATCCACGTGTCAGCAAAGCAGGACCTCCTGCGGATGATCCAGTCCAACGAATTCAACAACTCCTCCCCCAATCCCAAATACAGCATCCGCCGTTGCCCCGCCTGGCTCAAGGACCTCGTCGTCGAGGTGACCGGCGAAGCCCAGCTGATCAACATCTACTCGGGCCCGGCCTGGAGCACCGATATGTATGAGCGAATCGCACCCATGGATCCCGGGTACCCGATGCCTGCCTGAATCCACCGGTGAGCCGTCCGGCCGGGGCCGCACACATAAAGGGCATACCACCCCTTATGTTGAAAGGACCCCGCCGCCATGATGGGAGCCCACCACGCAGCCTGCGGCGCAGCCGCCTGGGTCGCACTGACCACCCAGGTCGACGTGAACCTGTCCGCACTGTCCGAGAAGGCCGCCTTCCTGCCCGAATCCGTCACCCTCGGCTTCGGCATGCTGGACGTGAGCCCCATAGGTGTCGTCAGCGGAGCCCTGGTGACCGCAGGTGCGGCACTGATCCCGGACGCGGACCACCACAACGCAACCATCGCCCACTCGCTGCCGCCGCTCTCGAATGCGATATGCGCCGGAGTCGGAGCCGTCTCCGGTGGCCACAGGCACGGCACCCACTCAATCATCGGCATAATCGCGTTCATCGCACTGGCCTTCCTGGCCGGTCTCTGGACAATGGACACGGAGCTGCTCGGCACCATCTACCCCGGCGCCGGCATCATGTCCGTGCTGCTGGTCGCCTTCGCAGCCAAAGTGTTGAAGATCATCCCGGACCAGATGCGCAAATCCCCGTGGGCTGTCGGTTTGGTCGTCGGAGCGTTCATCGCCATGTTCGCCCCCGAGGAGCAGTTCTGGTTCCCGATCGCCATGGGCGTCGGAGTAGTCGTCCACATCCTCGGCGACATGATGACCACCGGCGGCTGCAACCTCGTCTGGCCGTTCACGATCAAACCGCCCAAGGTCATCGCCGCGCTGCCGGTCATCAACTGGATGTGGAAGCCCAACGGCTACCTGGCCGTTCCCGTCCTCGGTAACGCCGGCTCGGCCCGTGAATGGATGCTGCTGGTTCCCCTCGGCCTCTACGCCATCTTCGGCGTCGGAGGAGCGCTGGTCGGCATGGGCCAGGACGGGCTCACCACGCTAGCCGCCTTGGCCGGGCTCTAATCCGTTAGGCCAGGTCAGTCAGCTTCAGCGTCTGGTGGTACGGCAAATCCTTGAGGACTCCCCGGCCGTCCCGTGACCAGTAGAGTCCGGTGGAATCCCGAAAGGTAAGCGCCACAGCGATTCCACCCATATTTTCGCCGCCCTCCCAAATACGCCACAGGTCCGAAGGAACGGGCAGAGGTATGTCTGCTGAGGAGCCGACGTAAACTTCTCGACGGAGCACGACCAATTGCGAGGCATCAACTTGATGCGAGATCTCCGGGCGCGGCATTGCTGTTCCGCGCCGATCCTCAAATATGGGTCTCTTCACCAGTTTCCCGTTATTAGACATTTCCCACAGATCAACGCTCAGGACCAAGTCATACAGTGGCCCAACATTCGTGTTCCTCACGTTGACCGATATAGCTGTTTCCGGCTTCGACAGCCACGCGGTCATACCCGAAGCTTCCCTGCGGCGATCGACCGCCCTAGCAAGTTCCAATTCATTCTCGGCGACCGCAAGATGCTTCTGGGTGGCCTCCCACGTCTTCTTGGCGTACCGGGCAGCAAACAACGCACCTATGAAAAGCAGGAAGGTCACCAAAGTCAGCCCAATGGTCCAGTGAGCGGTAGTCCATGCCGCGTTGGCTGCCCGTTCGGCCTGATCGAGGGCGCTGGGTGCTTCGAATGTCATCATCCATCGATCCTATGAGAACTGCCGCCCCTCTCTCTTCGAAGATCCTCCTGTTCACGTCGCCGCCCTCCGCCACTGCCGCACACATGGGCAGTAGAGGTAAGGAGAACCCGATGACCATCATCACCAACCGCATCCCACGGGGCGTCAGCACCGGCGGTCAATTCGCCGCCACCGCCCACCACGAGCCGAACTTGAATTTGGCCGCCAAACAGCCAGCCGCCGGTTTCGACTACGCATTCGAGAAGGCCCGCGGCCGCGAGCTGGCCAACGAGCTGCAGAAACTGCTGACCGTTGACGTACGCGAGTCCAACGCGGCCTCCGGCATACCTGACCTGTTGCGCGAATCCTACGGCGATTACTACCTTTCCGGTGAGCCGCAGGCCGACCGGACGGAAGCCATCGCCGGGGTTGAGGCCGCACTCCCGAACCTGTCGGATGAGCGCCGCGCCAGGTACCTTGAGCTGATGCATTTCGCCGTGCACACCGAGATGAAGCATTACTCGGACACCGAGTACGTGGTCGTTGCAGAACACGGCTACGAGCAGCTCATCAATCCGGATTCCTACCCGGAGATGGAATCAGACCCGAACGAGGCCCAGGACGACAACGCAGCCAAATGGGCGCTGTTGGCCGACACAGCGGCAGCCCACGCCATCGCAGAAAACCAGGTGGCAGCACACAGCGCAGCAGCCTGACCGCACTACCCTGCAAGGAGCCGGAACCACCATCGAGGGTTCCGGCTCTTTGCGTCTCCCGGGTAGTTCCCGCCATGACCGTACACATGGGGACCATGACGAAACTGAAACGAACCGCGCCCACCATCCTGGTCGATATGGACGGTGTCCTCTTCGACTGGGGCAGTGCCCTGAACAGGAAACTGCTCGAGCTCGACCCGGCTTTTCCAGTCGTCGCCGAAGAGGACCGGCACCATTTCGACTACTTCTACGTCGACGGTGCAGACACGGAAACCATCCACAGGGCGATGAACAGCGAGGGACTGTATTTGGGCCTGGAACCCATTCCGGGTGCCGTGGACGCCCTCCTGGAGATGGAGGAGGCAGGCTGCAGCGTCTTCCTCTGCTCCACTCCGGCATCCCAAAACCCGACCTGCGCCTCCGAAAAACATGCCTCGGTCTCGACCCATCTGGGCCACCGCTGGATCGACCGAACCATCCTCACCAACGACAAAACCCTCGTCCTCGGAGACGTCCTGATCGACGATAAACCGGTCATCACCGGAGCCATGGAACCGGTCTGGGAGCACCTGCTTTTCAGCCAGTCCTACAACCGATACATCACCGATAAGCCATGTTTGGACAGCTGGGACGGGTGGGAAAGCGCCGTCGAGAACATCCTCGCGGAACAAAAAGCCGCCTGAACCGGAACCGACCGAGCCGAAAAATGAAGCCCCGTTCGAATGGACGGGGCTTTTTCGCGTCCAAAAACGCTCCGAAATCTTCCTTCGGCAGTTTTTCTCTTCACTCACAAACGCCTCGTGTGGACTCCGGAGCGGCCCGGTTTTGGTTCTTTTTGGTCGTTTTTGGGGTTGCGGCCACCCTGTTGGGGTGTTTTGTCCACCCCTGTCCACCCCCCCTGGGTGACACTTTTCCGGGGTATCGTCCCACGTCAGAGGCACATTGTTGGTCAAAAAAGGGTACTGTCCACCCTGTCCACGCGGGGAACAGGTCCCTATATAAGGAAGAGGTATATATAGATGAAATACCGGAGGGAACTATATACCGGTGTCTTACCTGTATGAGTATTAATAAGGGTGGACATAGTGGACAGAAGTAAGTAAGGGGCCTCCTTCCCTTTATTTGCAAGGAACTTGGTGCCCACCCCCCTTAGTGGACAGGGGGTGGACAGGGGTGGCCACCTCCCACCTGCTTATGACAC
>NZ_KI914710.1:4809-6815 GCF_000520495.1 Arthrobacter sp. H14 | reverse complement strand
AACGTCGTCATATAGCACCCTTAGAGGGTGTGACTACAGATAACGCCGTCACCGTCAAACTTCGTGTCCCATCCCGGGTCTCCGACACTGATCGGGTCGGTGTCTGCCTCTCGGACGGCCGTGCAGTTCTCGTAGTAGACATTCCCCGGAGTTTCCGGTGGCCCGTCCGTTGCGGGTGCCGGCGATTCTGTTTCGGGGGCCGGTGTAGCGGCTATGGGCACCTCCACTCCCCCATCGTCCGGGACCGGTTGATTGGGGCATTTGGTGGTAAGGATCCCGGCGATAGCGTCGTGTTCGGCCTGTGTCATCCACAGCCCGTATTTAGCTTTGACTGCCGTTTGCAGGGCAACGTATTCGCAGCGGAATGCTTTGTTCGGCGGCAGCCAGGTCGCTGCGTCTGAGTCGCCTTTGGAGGCGTTGGTGGGCCCGTCGACGGCCAGCAGGTTCAACGGGTCATTAGCGAAGACTTCGCGCTGATTCTCCCCCAATTGCTGGGCACCTTTCTGCCAGGCATCCGAGAGGGCGACAACATGGTCAATCTGCACATCGGTGCTGGTGGTGTCGCCGCGGACGAAGCGGATCGTGGTGGCCGTGAACGGGTCGGCCAGGGTCCCGGTCAACACGATGCAGTCCTGGGTGCCTGGCTCGAAGGTTTCGCCGGTGAGGTCGCGCTTGAGGATGTCGTTGCGCCCGTCGCAGCCGTTGTGGTCGGGGTCCATCCATCCGTACCCGAACCGGTCGCGGTCGTAACCGGTTTTCGGCGCCCTGCCCTTGATGGGAATGGTTTCCAATTGGGCCAGGGCGGTGCCGGCCGATGCAGTCTCTTCCGCCGGCTGCGTCGGAGTCGAACTGGGCGGCGGTGCCGTCGTGGTGGTTTCGGGCGCGGGTGCCGGGCTCGTCTCCGGTGCGGAACCGGTGGCAACTGTTTCGGCTTCAGCCACACTGCCGGCCGTGGCAGGGTCTTCGGCCGGTGCCGGTACCGAGCAGCCGGAGAGTGCAATGGCGAAGCTGGCGACCAGGGCGGGCAGTGCCTGCTTCCGCCCGGTGACACGCGTTCGCCACGATGGACGTTTTTGGCAGCTGTGTGCAGAAAGGTGCGAATGGTCCACGATGATCCCCCGGTCTCGGTGATGGCCTCCGGTGAAACGCGTTCGCCGCGATGAACGTTTTCCGGTGCTGCGTGCGGAAAGGTGCGAATGGTCCACGATGATCCCCCGGTCTCGGTGATGGCCTCCACGATGCAGTCCTGGGTGCCTGGCTCGAAGGTTTCGCCGGTGAGGTCGCGCTTGAGGATGTCGTTGCGCCCGTCGCAGCCGTTGTGGTCGGGGTCCATCCATCCGTACCCGAACCGGTCGCGGTCGTAACCGGTTTTCGGCGCCCTGCCCTTGATGGGAATGGTTTCCAATTGGGCCAGGGCGGTGCCGGCGGAAGCGGCTTCTTCCCTGCCGTCCCTGGTGGCCGATGACTGCGATGGCGGAGATGTTTCGGCATGCGGGGTTTTCGTGCCCTGGTTTGTCTGCCGGGTCTGTTGACTCTGTTCTGCTGTGGCGGCCGGCGAGCTCACCGGGGCAGCGGGGACCTGCCCGGCCGTCGGTGCGCCGCAGCCGGCGGCGCCTGCGCTAATCAGGCCGCCGGCGATCAGTCCGAGGATACGGGTGCGGGCTTTGTTCATTAGTTCCCTTGGATGTGCAGCTGAGGTGGAAAATCACTTTGATCCGGACCATCGTGTGCTCTGCCGGGGTGTCCGGATCATCCTATGCGCCGGTTGAACGTCAGGACAGGCAGTGCCGGCAAAAAGCGAAACAACGCCCTGGGCACAGCCCGTATCACCCCCGAGTGGCGGGCGTGGTGAGCCGGTCCGCCGGGCCGGGGATTTTACGGGCTACGGGTGCAGATCGTAAGGATCCTGCCAGGTGCTCTCTTCACGGCGGATACGCCGTACCTGTGCGGGGTTCGACCCAAACGTTGTGGCGGGCCCCTTCCGTGTCGACCCACTGGACGAGGAC
>NZ_KI914710.1:3259-4709 GCF_000520495.1 Arthrobacter sp. H14 | reverse complement strand
GGCAGCCAGGGGAATGTCCGCGCTGATATAGGGCTCACGCCGGTACGGGGCATGCGTTGCCGGGCACGACCCGAAATCCGGGGATAAGGAGATGTAGGCGCCGTCGTGATTTTCGAAGTGCCGCGCCGCTGAGGCGGTATCGACTTTAGTGACCATGGTGACCGATTCCGGCATCGCGGACAGACAATATTCGTTCCCGCCCCCCTAAAGCTGGCCGCAGACCGGCGCACGCAAGATGGAATGGGCAGAGTTCGTTTTGCGGTCCTGTACGTTGCCTTTGGAGTCCTATTGGGCGTCTACGAGTTTGGCGTAGATGACGAGGTTTTCCACGAACTCGCCTGAGGACTCTGTGAAGCCGTCACAGGTGATCAGCCGCAGCTCCGCGCCTTCGGTCGGTTGGTACACGGCCTTGGTGGGGAAGTCGTTCTTTGGATAGATCTCGCTCTTATACACCTCGAAGGTGGCCCTCGACCCGTCTTCGCGTCCCCGGGAAACAGGGGTTCGCATGATGAAAAAAGACCGCCGCTCCCATCGGAAGCGGCGGCCTCTTTCATCCTGGATCACGACCAGTCATGGTCCAAAAATGAGATGCTCTACCCTTAGCTGCCGGCCTTCATGTGGCGGCGAAGGGCGTAGGCGCCACCGGCTGCGGCCAGCAGGCCACCGCCGAGGGCAATCGGCTCCGACGAAACCCCGCGATGACTCATAACAAAACCTCCGCCTCACCCGGGCGTGCAGACTCGGATGCAGCTTATGCCCCTTTCAATGAAACTAATGATGCACCCAGCAGCAAACTGCGACGAAGAAGAAGACCCTCGCCTGTAACAGCACCAATCATGCAGGAAAGTCCCGGATCCTGGACGATCTGGTCGATTCGACTGGTAGGCACCGCGGAGCGGGGGCCGGATCTGCTGCCGCCGCTGATCAAGTGCTGAGCTGCGCTGCGCCCCCCGGATAACGTCTGTATGGAACGTCCAGACGGGCCGGGCCTCAGGCTAGTCCGCTGACTGTCAGGACCAGTAACACCAGGTTCAAAGGATGATCAGGGCCGCGCTGAGGTAGCTGAATATACTCAAGGTCCTGGAGTTGGTGTGTTCGCCCTCAGGCTACGATCGGTGGAAGCGCGCACCAGCGGGATCAACGCGGTGGATCAAGGCTTAATGACAACCTTGGTCCAGCCATCGGTGCGGTCATCGAAATTGCGGTAAGCATCTGCCGCCTCGTTGAGGGAAATTTCGTGCGAGACAATCCAGGACGGCTTCGCCTTGCCTGCGGCGATCAGGTCACGCAACTGCCGATTATACCTCTTGACCGGAGCCTGCCCATTGCCCAAGGTCTGCCCCTTGAACCAATGCATGCCGTAGTCCAGGGCCAGCTTGCCTTCCTGCGCATTTTTGTCCCGTCCGCCTGGATCGGCTGGGAGGAACACCCCGACGGAGCCGATGCCTCC
>NZ_KI914710.1:1889-3159 GCF_000520495.1 Arthrobacter sp. H14 | reverse complement strand
CACCCCGACGGAGCCGATGCCTCCCGTGAAACGGACCGAGGCGATCAGCCGGTTCATGGTCAGCACCGGGTCCTCATTTCCCTGCGGGTCGTGGGCTTGATAGCCGACGCACTCGCAACCACGGTCCGCGCCGAGACCCATCGTCTGGTCCAGGACGAACTGCACCGGATCGGTCTTCGAATCATCAACCGCAATAGCACCGATCTCCTCAGCCAGACGCAACCGGTCGGGGTGCCGGTCAACGACCATGATCTTCGCCGCACCCTTAATACCCGCGGACAAGGCTGCCATCAGTCCCACCGGACCGGCACCGTAAATCACCACCGAATCCCCTGGAACCACGCCGGCCATCTCGGTGGCATGATAGCCCGTGGGGAAGACGTCCGAGAGCATCACGTAGTCGTTCTCTTTCTCTTTCGCGTCCTCTCCCAGGCGCAGGCAATTATGGTCTCCGTATGGCACCCGAAGCAGTTCAGCCTGGCCCCCGCCGAAGGTTCCCATGCCGGCGAAACCGTATGCGGCACCCCCCGATGCCGGATCGGGTTGGTTGGTCAAGCAGTAGTTGGTGTAACCGCGTTCGCAGTTCTTGCAGAACCCGCATGAAATATTGAACGGCAACACGACTGGCTCGCCGACTTTAACCTTGTCCACGCCGCTGCCGACTTCGACTACTTCGCCCATATTTTCGTGCCCGAAGGTGCGTCCAGCCTCAAAGTCGGTGCGGCCCTCATACATGTGCAGGTCCGACCCGCAGATGTTCGTCGCCGTAACCTTGACCAATACATCGGTAGGCCGCTCAACCCTGGCGTCGGGAACGTCCTCTACGCTCACGTCCTTCGGCCCCTTATACACAACAGCTTTCATGGTGTTCCCTCCAACGGATTTGCTTATGATGCTGCGCCGATATCCGCGCATTTCGAGCCCGTGCTCCACGCACCAACATCTACCACCCTAAGCATGCTTACCAAACAAAGTCGAGAGTGGACCGGGTCAACCAAAGTGCTGGGGTGCTGCAACCGGGGAAACGTAGGGGTCTCTTGCGCATGGCGGGCGGATCCACTCAGGCAGGAGATCCCAATAGGCGACTGGGGCTGTTTGGCTGGCGGTCAATGCGTCCCTGCCCGGCAGGGCAGCAGCCCGACCGGCTTTCCATGCCGTTAGACTCGCTGTCGTGGACAGGCGATGGGACAAGGCCATGACCCGGGCCGTGAAGTTTCATGCTGCCCATGGCAGGTTGCCCCGCCGGCACAGCGGCGATTCGGCCGAGGGG
>NZ_KI914710.1:0-1789 GCF_000520495.1 Arthrobacter sp. H14 | reverse complement strand
GGCTTGCCTCCTGGGCCGGTGTCTGTCCCGGCTCCAACGAATCCGCCGGACGGATCAAGTCCGCGCACATCCTGCCCGGCAACAAATACCTCAAAGCTGGCCTCGGCACCGCCGCGATGTCTGCATCCCGCAGCAAGAACACGTACCTATCCGTCAAATACCGCCGTATCGCCGCCCGACGCGGCCCCATGAAAGCCATCGTCGCCCTGGAGCATTCCATCCTCACCGCTGTCTGGCACATGCTCGCCGACGGCGAATGCTACGCCGACCCCGGCGCCGACCACTTCACCCGGCTGGACCCGGTCAAGGCCAAGAACAGCGCCATCAACAAGCTTAAGAGCCTCGGCTACGACGTCACCATCACCCCGGCCACCGCAGCCTAAACCACCTTTACTTTCGTATTAGACTCGCTGCCATGGACAGGCGCTGGGCGGGGGCAATGGCACGGGCGGAGGAGTTCCTGGCCCGGCATGGGCGGTTGCCCAAACGCCACAGCGGCGATGCGGCCGAGGAGACAGCGGCGATGTGGCTGTACTCCATGCGCCGCCTGCACAGCCGCGGTGAGCTCAGCGCCGAACGCATCAAACAGCTCGACAGGACCCTCGGAAACTGGCGCACACCGGGAAGGGCCCGAAGCGAAGAGGCTGGATGGAACGTCCGCATGACCGATCTGGAAGCCTTCACTGCCGGGGCCGGGCGGTTGCCTCAGCGGGGTAAGAATGCCGGTGAGCATGAGTGGTCTCTGGCGTTGTTTATTAACCGCCAGCGCCGCCGGATCCGGAACGGCACTCTTCCGGCTCATCGGGCGGCCCAATTGGATGCAGCGGTTCCGGGCTGGAACACGAAACCGGAATCACATCAGGCCAAAAGGGTAAGAGAGCAGCATGCGGCGGCGTGGGATCGGGTGGAGCCTCATGCGGCGGTGATTCTGGCCGGGCTCGCGTCGGGCCGGTCCCCGGTGCAGATGGCGCGGATGACCGGTGTTTCGCTGCAGCTGCTGTTCGGTATTGCCCGTCACAACGCCGAGTGGGCCAAACAGTTCGAGGAAGCGCTGGTGGAGGGCAGGAATCCTGCACTGGAACACGGGACACGGGCCGCGTACCGGCATGGTTGCCGTTGTAAAGAGTGCCGGAACCTGATCGCCGGTTACCACCAACGTTCACAGCGGCGTTAGACTCGCTGCCATGGACAGGCGCTGGGCGGGGGCAATGGCACGGGCGGAGGAGTTCCTGGCCCGGCATGGGCGGTTGCCCAAACGCCACAGCGGCGATGCGGCCGAGGAGACAGCGGCGATGTGGCTGTACTCCATGCGCCGCCTGCACAGCCGCGGTGAGCTCAGCGCCGAACGCATCA
The DNA here is from genome assembly GCF_000520495.1 of Arthrobacter sp. H14. GTDB lineage: Bacteria > Actinomycetota > Actinomycetes > Actinomycetales > Micrococcaceae > Arthrobacter_C. Next base: position 436 of record NZ_KI914710.1, on the reverse strand, counting down.
AACAGCTCGACAGGACCCTCGGAAACTGGCGCACACCGGGAAGGGCCCGAAGCGAAGAGGCTGGATGGAACGTCCGCATGACCGATCTGGAAGCCTTCACTGCCGGGGCCGGGCGGTTGCCTCAGCGGGGTAAGAATGCCGGTGAGCATGAGTGGTCTCTGGCGTTGTTTATTAACCGCCAGCGCCGCCGGATCCGGAACGGCACTCTTCCGGCTCATCGGGCGGCCCAATTGGATGCAGCGGTTCCGGGCTGGAACACGAAACCGGAATCACATCAGGCCAAAAGGGTAAGAGAGCAGCATGCGGCGGCGTGGGATCGGGTGGAGCCTCATGCGGCGGTGATTCTGGCCGGGCTCGCGTCGGGGGCAGCCTTCACCGCCAGGACGGGGCGGCTGCCTCAGCGGGGTAAGAATGCCGGTGAGCATGAATGGTCTCT
>NZ_KI914709.1:3603-7247 GCF_000520495.1 Arthrobacter sp. H14 | reverse complement strand
CGCGCCGGCCGCCTCCAGCGACTCCGGTGAATCGTCCGGTTCAATAGCGGCGATGGCTTCCGCTATCCGGGCCCGGACGTCGGAGAAAGGGGTGCCGTTGTCGGTCAGCGTCCGTTCCGTTGCCGACCGGGCTGCCGCGGAGAGGAGCGTTTTCGACGGCACGCAGCCGGTCCACAGGCAGTCGCCACCGGTCCTTGAGCGCTCTACCAAAACTGTTCGTGCCCCTAGCCTGGCCGCGGTTTTTGCCCCGACAATGCCGCCGGTGCCACCACCGATCACAAGTAGGTCGATGACATCATCGGTCCGTTCCATGGAATCTCCACATCCTCGTCCAGTGCTACTGCCCGCCCTTTACCCTATGCTGTGGATATTCGCCCACCGACCACCGGCGAGACGTATGAGGCATGACGACCACGCGGTACCGGATGAGCTGGAGGAGATGTATGTACATCGGGAAACCGGAGGCTGCGTATCCGCCCCCGGCGGTCATTTCGGACTATGGTCTGCTCAGCGACTGTCAGGGAACTGCTCTTGTTTCACGGGATGGATCGGTCGACTGGTGGTGTCCGCCGCGGTTCGACGCACCCAGCGTCTTTGGCCGGTTGCTGGATGTGGATGCAGGATATTGGCTCATTCGCCCCGCAGAGCAATACACGGTCAGCCGCCGGTACCTGTCTGGAACGATGGTTATCGAAACGGAGTTTCACTGCGGAAGCGGGGTCCTCCGTCTCACGGACGGCCTTTCGCTTGGCGGGGGCGAGCGTGGGCACCAGATCGGGCACCATTCACCGCACGTGCTCCTCCGTCGGCTGGAGGCAATCGGGGGGCCTATTCAGGTGAGGGTCGAGGTCGCGCCGCGCCCCGAATACGGCCTTGTGAGGCCACACTTCACACCGACTGCAACAGGGTGGGAGATCGCAGGCGCCGCCGACCGGCTGACTCTGACTGGTGGTCTGGAACTCGCCGTTGACTACGGGTGTGCAGGGGGAACATTCCTCCTCAATGCGGGCGAGAGCACCGTCTTCACCTTGCAGCACCGCCGCTCGGTGGACCACGCTCCCGCACCGGTGGATGGCGGCGCCCACCTCGTGGATACCATTACGGCATGGCAGTCATGGAGCGATATGCACCAAAGCTATCAGGGCCTGTATCCTGAACAGGTGCATCGCAGCTCACTGGTGCTCCAGGCTCTGACCTACGCTCCCACCGGGGCGGTCATCGCCGCGCCGACGACCTCGTTGCCGGAGGAACCCGGGGAAACGGCGAACTGGGATTACCGGTTTGGGTGGCTGCGTGATGGCAGCCTGACCCTCAAAGCACTTTGGGTCGCGGCTTGTCCCGATGAGGCACACCAGTTTTTTGATTGGATCACCTCTTCAGCCGGACCAATCAGTCAGGGCCGCCTGCAAATTATGTTCGGTGCCGGCGGGGAACATGATCTGACCGAACACACCCTTGACCACCTCAACGGGTACGCCAACAGCCGTCCCGTACGGGTGGGCAATGATGCGTGGAATCAGAAACAACTCGACGTCCTTGGGGAGGTCTTTGAATGCGCATGGGTATTGCGCGAACAGCTGGGTGAGTTGTCGGCGCAGACGCGGGACTTCCTGATCGCAGTGGCAGATCTGGCAGCTGAAAGCTGGCACGAGACCGATGCGGGAATATGGGAGGGAAGAGAGGGTGAACGAAATTATCTGACCTCTAAACTTATGTGCTGGGTGGCGTTGGACCGGGCCGTGAAGCTCGCCGACCGCCTCGGCGCCGCCCAGGACGCTCTCAGGTGGGAGTCCGAGCGGGACAAGGTCCGGGCGGCAATACTGGAGCATGGCTGGGACGGCTCCGTCAATGCGTTCACTGGTGCTTTCGGATCGGATCACCTGGACGCGGGCGTTCTCCTGATGCCGGTTATGGGTTTCCTCCCAGCGGACGACGATCGGATCCTCGCCACTTTGGATGCCATCGAGGAGGACCTTTCCTCCGGGGGTGGTCTTGTCCAGCGATGGACCGGGGCAGGGGACGAGGGTGCATTCGTCATTTGCTCCTACTGGTTGGCCGCCGGACGGGCCATGGCTGGGCAAATCGAACGGGCGAGGGAGATCTTCGATGCCGTCACGGGATACGCCAACGATCTCGGGCTACTTTCAGAAGAGATCGACAGCCGTGGGGGAACATTGATCGGGAACTTCCCTCAAGGGCTTTCACATATCGGGCTCATCAACGCAGCCTGGGCCATCGGGCAGGCGGAACAACAAGGCCCACGGTCAAATGTAAGGGTCTAGGCTTGCAGGGAAACGGGAAAACTATGGTGTATACAGGAGGGCCAATGTCGATCTCCACCTGGATGAAGGATCTCGAGCTGGAGACCCGCCCCATCACGGGGCCACTAACCATCACTTAGGATGCACCGGGAACATCATTACTCCCGGTCCGGATGGGATTGGCGGCACTGGGCGGTCTCGGCCACAATTGATTCTTATGTGATGCAGAGTGATCAAATAATATCGGGCAAGGTGTCGTGGTCAGCGTGAATTCGCCGCGGCATTGACGGCGCAAGTCCGGAGAATCGAACTGGACGAAGCTCTGGCTGAAGTAATCGTGCGTCTCAGCGGAGAAGTCTTGGCAAACAGCACACCAGTGGTTTCAGAAATGCAATGGCCGACTGCGCCAGTGCATGTAGACTCGCAAAAGGTGCACTAGCGAATGGCGTGTGAATCCTACTTGGTGCGCCCGTTGCGGCCTGGCTGTGTAGCCCACTTGTGAGGAAGTCTTATCGTGTCGACCAGTGATGTACGAACGAAACCGAGTCTCGTCCGCTACGCCCTGCTGGACGCCTTGGGCGGCGTTGTTGGAGGCGCTGTCTTCATCGGCGTGACCATGTGGTTCTCAGCAACTCAGGGCAATCCGGCGGTCGCACCATTTAGCCTCATCTCGTCGATTATCCTAGGCGCTGACTCATTGATGGCTGGAACAGCCTCCGTGCCTCTCGGTGTTGTCATCCACGTCGTCAACTCGCTCATCTTTGGCGCCATTTTCGGGCTTGTAGCTGCGCGGCTGCCGCGGGATGCGACCATCGCAGTGGCTGCGCTCGTGTACGGCCTGCTTCTCTACCTCGTCAACTTTCAACTAATCGGGCGGTTCGTGTTCCCGCAATTCCAAATGCCAAACCAGCCGTTCGAGGTTTTTGCTCACCTGGTCTTCGCTGCTGTGGTGGCACCGTTCGTGTTTCACTGGGGGCGCAGCACCGTACATAAAGTCTGATCCACCAGTGACAAAATGACACCGGTGGGCCGGGTCACGAACCGGCCATCACAGCGCTTGGCCCGGCTGTCGTTTCACTCCGCGGCGACCGCTTCTTCGGGCGCAAGGCCGCCAAGAGCGAGGCGCGCATGTCGCGATCCTGCAATTTGCAGGGCCTTTTCAAAGTCCGGTGACTTTCGGGCGATCCTTGGATTGCGTATGGCTGTCCTCGATGCTCCACCGACCGCGGAGCAATTCGGCCTTCTTCGTTTTGAATTCATCTTCGGTCAGTACGCCGGCGCCGCGGAGCCCGCCCAGTTATTTCAGCTGCCCCAGACGGGCGCTTCTCTGCACTCATGCTTGATCTTAGATCTCACCGCCCTTGTCCTGCCGGTCACGGCAGG
>NZ_KI914709.1:0-3503 GCF_000520495.1 Arthrobacter sp. H14 | reverse complement strand
GGTGAGGTTGGGCTGCCCGGCGAAGGCGTCGCGGATCTGGGGCTGCTTCATTACCGTTTCGGGCACAGCGGTTTCAAGGGACCTCAGCATCACTGTCATAGTCCATTACTAGAGGACTGGTGCGCTAAACACAATGAGGCCGAATCACCCGGTCGCAGGATATGGAAAGTAGGCTTATTATTCCCGCAGGTCCCCGACAGTTGAGGAGCACGACACGGCAAACGGTCCGGAAAATACGCTCGACCAGGGCCACCCGAGGGGCCCTGATGTCATGCTTCAACCGAACTGCAGGGGCGCGGGGGAGACGTCGGCCCAAAAGTCCCTTAAAGACGCTTGATGCGTTACATCATCATGCTTAGGGTTAATCCATGAACACGAACAAGAGGATCATAGCCGCTTCCGCCGCCGTCGTTGCCGGGCTGTTTCTGCCTGCATGCGACAACACGGAAACAGAACAACCCACCGAGACGACCGCGCCGGCGGACGAGGGCGACACTGGTACCGGCGGCTACTGAGGTGGATCCGTGACGGGCTCCAGCCATTTGCCCTCCCCGTGGGGTTGCGGGGCGGGGAGGGGAGACCTTCGGACACCGTTACCGGGTGTCGCTCCGCTTGAGGCTCATGAGTTCGACTCACGCTCTGGACAGTTCGGCTGTTCAGGGCGTTTTGTGCTTAATGTATCCCCAGATGTTCATTTCAGCTCAGCCCGTCTGCCCCGTGGGAGGCGTGCTCGATGAGCGTGCGTTATGTAGACGCTTAAGGGTCCCCGTGTTGAGCACCAAGGATGACTCGATCGAACGGACTGGGTTTGCGGCCCGTTCCGCCACCGGTAGTGAATACACCGGCCAGGCACCCGCTATCCGGCGGAGCAATCGATAGGCCGGTGTGTGACGAATGACTTTTTAGCGGCAGGTCTAAATGCAATACCGAAGCGTGTCGAACGAGAAGGCCAATTCAACCGAATGGATCCGTCGCGGGAAGGCGTAATCATGAGTACCAGCAGCAAAGCCCTCAGCATCGCGTTCGCGGCGACATTGGCCGGCGGCGCAACCCTCGGATCGGCGCAACTCGCAACGGCTGCGGCCCCGGCGGTTAATACACCGTCAATGGTGCTGGCAATGACGCAGGCCGCGGAGGTGACCATCACTATTGATGACTTCGCTTACGCGGTGTCCGGTCCGGTTACCCCTGGTGCAACGGTGACTGTCATCAATAATGACGACGTCCCGCACACCGCCACCGACGCCAACGGTGCATTCGATACCGGCATTATTGACGCAGGGGCGACGGGCACGTTCACGGCGCCGCAGGAGCCGGGCCAGTACACCCTGATCTGTACCATCCATCCGAATATGTCTGGCATGCTGATGGTCGAAGCCGCAGCCGGAATGGGTGGCGGCTCCGGCGATGACAGCTCGATGGGAGCCGGCTCCAGCAACGGTTCCGGCAGCGGATCCTCTGATGACGGCCCTGAAGGTATGGAGCAGCAGGTCAGTCCCATGCCTGAAGGTGGTGCCGACACCGGCGTCACGGAATCCGGCGACGCAGCCAATCTCGGTGTTTTCGCCCTCGGCGGGGGCCTGGTTCTGGTCGCTGCGGCCGGCGGAACCTATGCAGTTCGGCGCAGGAGTTCAAACCGGACATAAGCGAAAATGACCCGTCTCTGAACAATGATAGTAACGGCCCGATGAATAGAAACCTTGAACAAGCTCCACCTCACCCTGAGGTCTTCTTCATGTCACCACACCACGCCGGCCATCGCCAACGTCCGTGGCAATACAGCTAGAGCTGCTTCCGGAAGGGAGATCCACCTGTATGCACAAGTACAATGACATCGGCCTGAGTGTTCAGGCCGCAGCCTTCGGCTCTCTCGGAGCCGGCTTGATCCACTTAGTCTTAAGCCCGGCCCACTGGGAGGAATGGGCGCCCTTGGGTGCGGCCTTCGTAGTGCTGGGCCTCGTCCAGATCGTGTGGGCCTTCCTCGCGTTCCGGTTCCCGGGCTCGCGCTGGCTGGCTCTTGTCCTCCCGGTCAACATCGGCACCATCGCGGTCTGGGCGGTGAGCCGCCTCTGGGGCCTGCCGATTGGGCCAGCGGCCGGAGCACCAGAGAATGTGGTGGTAGCGGGCATAGTCGCCACTCTGCTGGAAGTCTTTGTCACGGTCAGCGTGGCCTCGGCCTTGGTTCCCCGTGTACAGCACTCTATTATCAGCCCGGGCTGGTACAAGGGTGTCCTCGCCGTCCCGGCCGTGGCGGTCACCCTGCTGGTCGCCCTGGCGATTCTAACCGCAACCGGCGGGCACGAGCACACTGAGGGCGAAGAGCGCCCATCGCACGGGACCGAAGACGGCCAGCCTCACAACGCTGAGCCTTCGCCGACCCCGGAGACCACCCCTGGGCAGGCGGAGACCGGCCTGGCCTCCCCGACAGCCGATCCCTCTGGCGGCGAGACCAACGATGCGGGCCCCCCGGGCGGTGATGACACCGCGGACCATGACGAGGAGCCTCACGGGCACTGAACCGGAGCCGATGTTCCTCAACGTCGCCCCGGGTCGGTAGCGAGCAATGGCTTCTGGTAAACGGTGGTTCCGAGCCATCGCCGGCCCCGGTCGGGACACGCCCGACGATGGCTGTTTTGTTTTTCATGTACCGCGCGTGCTGTTTGGGGCACCGTCAGATGAGCCGTTCGGAGAGCGGGACACCAGTAGTAACAGGCGGCCGGCCGGCGGCTGAGGGTATCCGGATTGAGGGTTTGCAGACTTTTGATTATCTTTTCGGCCGACCACGTCTAAACCTCTGTTGACTAAGAACGGGTTCCACCTGTTGGTGAGGATAACTGCTGTGTTTGGTTGGACTGTGGTGTTTACAACGAGCCGGTTCCCGAGGAGAACGCCGAGGCGGAATGACTGTATCTCGAGCTGATGCTTACCCACCACGAACCCGGCATAGCCATGGCCGAAGCGGTACTGGAACGTTCGAATAACCCAGTCGTGACGACTCTGGCGGAATCAATGCTGGGCGGCCAAAAGGCAGAAGTTGCATACATGACCGACTTTCCGCGGCACGCTAACCCGACCCGTTTACCGAAATGGGGGATGGCCGGGCGGAGAGCGGGGCACCCACAGACAAAAGTGCCATATAAGTCATCGCTGCCAACCACGATACCGCCGGTCCATATCCTTCTGAGAGGGCCTGGTCTGCTATGTAAAGTGTCTAGGAGCGCCGGTCTGCTGAGACGGCCTGCCAGCTCTTACGGGCGGCGATCAGAACCGGATCCCACAGCGGTGAGAACGGCGGGGCGTATCCCAGGTCGGTATTGAGTAGTTCTTCCACGCTCGTTTCGTGCCACAGCGCCATGGCGAGGACATCGATACGTTTAGCAGCCCCCTCTTCACCAACGATTTGTGCACCTAGGAGTCGACCGGTGCCACGTTCGGCGATGAGTTTCGTCCGGATCGGTTTCGCGCCGGGAAAGTAGCCTGCACGGGTGGTGGAGTCGACCGCG
>NZ_KI914708.1:3099-7442 GCF_000520495.1 Arthrobacter sp. H14 | reverse complement strand
GGCTTGAGGATGAGCAGAGACCCGGTCGGCCGCGGCAGGTCGACCGCACAAAGATCATTTCGGCCACCCTCGCGCCGCCGCCGAAGAAGTACGGGATCACGCACTGGTCTTCGAGGTTGCTGGCCGGGCATTTGAGGGTCAATCACGCGACCGTGGCCAGAGTGTGGAAGGACTGGGGTGTCCAGCCTTGGCGGGAGGAGACGTTCAAGTTCTCCACTGATCCGGAACTGGTCGGTAAAGTCGCCGATGTCGTCGGGTTGTATCTCGATCCGCCCGAGAATGCCGTGGTGCTCTCGCTGGATGAGAAATCCCAGATTCAGGCGTTGGACCGCACCGCTCCGATTCTTCCGCTGGCGCCGGGCCTACCGGCCCGGCGCACCCACGACTACATTCGTCATGGAACCGCCACGCTTTTTGCCGCGCTGGAGGTGGCGACCGGCCACGTGACGGGCATGTCCCAGCGCCGGCACCGGCGGCAGGAGTTCCTGCGCTTCCTCAAGCACCTGGCCAAGGCCTACCCGGATCAGGAACTGCATCTCGTGATGGACAATTACGCCACGCACAAGACCGCTGAAGTCAACGAGTGGCTGGCCGCCAATCCGAGGATCCACGTTCACTTCACCCCGACCAGTGCCTCGTGGATGAACATGATCGAGATCTGGTTCGGCATCATCGAACGCCAGGCAATTCACCGCGGCACCTTCGTCTCCGTCCCCGAGCTGATGAAAGCGATCAGGGCCTTCATCAACGGCTGGAACGAACGGGCCCATCCCTTCGTCTGGACAAAAACCGCAGACCAAATACTAGCCAAAGCAGACCGTCAAACAACCTCAGCAACACGGCACTAGAGTCCGCCGGAATGGGTCTACCTCTTTTCATGCCCGACTGTCATGAATTCAATTTCTGAGGCATGGACTATGGCCATGCTGAATCCGTCTAGCTCATGCACATTATCGCTCTCGGCGAGGCGGTAGTAGATTCCTCCGCTGAGGGTCAACGCTCGATCGGGTCCGTCATGCCCATCTTGGTTATACGTATAAAGCTTTCCCTGAATCCAGGTGCCGCTCTTTAGCTGCATCCCCAAATGCACATAATGGTCGGGTTTGGCTTCGAACGCCGCTGACCAAGCTGATAGCCCCCGATCCATCGTTACAAGCGTTATCCCCAGCCGTCTGTAAATCCAACGTCGTGTCAATCCCAGTCCTGTATACGCCGTAGCACTGCCGTAAAAGGCGCCAAGGCCCACAGCTGCAAGCAATGAGATTAGTGCAGTTCCGAAGAACAGTTGGGAGTCGTCCTGCAACAACTTCTGTGGTGTGGTGAAGAATTGCTGGAGACCTGCTCGGACCTGCTTGGAGAAAAAACTGACGACGTAGAAAGTGATAAACACAGTAACGAGGGACCCTGCGCTGGCGATGGACGACCGTCGCGCTCTCCCTGAATACGGACCGCTTTATGGTAGGGCGATGTCCTTCATAGTTCCAAACGAAGGCGATGCCAGGTAGGAGTAGACATATGTAGAGGAGCGCCGCTACGGGTTCTGTAGGCAAAGAATCCCCTCTGAATCGGACGAGCAGTCATAATGAACTTACACGTTGGCTAAGGAGACTAGATGACAAACCCTAAATCTACTAATCCACGCCCTACGACTCCACGCCCCGCTCACCTGAAAGAAGGTCAGAAGCCTGCTACTGTTCAGACGCCGCCGCGTTCATTCGATACCGGAACGAAACCTGCTGCCCCCAAAAAATGACCAACTGAAGTAGCAGATTGCCAAACCGCCGATACGACAAAACCGGTTACTGCCATCGATTTCTTAAAGTTGTGATTGCATGGCGTCATGACGATCTCACCGCCGCCGGATGTGGTCGAAGACCTCAAAGCCCTCGATACAGCCCTCGATGAGCAGATCCCGTTGAAGATGGATTCCAACCTCTTGATTGCGACTTGGAATCTGCGTGCCTTCAGTGACTTGACGGAGCAGTGGCACGCCGATGAGGATGATTCGCCTAAACGGGATTGGCATGCGGTGGCCTGCATCGCCGAAATCATCTCCCGTTTCGACGTCGTCGCGGTTCAGGAAGTGCGGCGAAACATCACCGCGCTGCGGTTCCTGATGGACCTGCTTGGCGAACGGTGGCACTTCATCACCTCTGACGTCTCCGAGGGCGATGCCGGCAACGGCGAACGTCTCAGTTTCCTCTATGACTCCGCACGTGTGCAGCCTTCCGGGCTGGTTGGTGAGATTGTCCTGCCGCCATCTGCTGATGCGCCGGTGGAGCAGTTCGCCCGCACCCCGTACACGGCCAGCTTCCTACGCGGCGGCGTCGAATTCATGCTCACTACCGTCCATGTGCTGTGGGGCAGCGACCCGGATGAACGGCTTCCGGAGCTCACAGCGTTTGCCGAATGGATGCGCCGGTGGGCTGACCGTGATGGCGGATGGAACGATAACCTGCTGGTTCTGGGCGACTTCAACCTGGACCGTATCGGCGACCCTCTGTACGAGGCGTTTATGTCCACCGGATTGTGGCCGCCGGCTGAACTGAACGGCGTTCCACGGACCATCTTCAATAACGATGGGTCCAGGCACTTCTACGATCAGATCGCGTGGTTCTCCGACGAGGACGGATCAAACCTCCTTGAAGGAATGGACTATACCGGCCGCGCCGGCTACTTCGATTTCCTGCCCCACGTCTTCGACGGGCTCACCAAGAACCAGATCTCATGGCGCATCTCGGACCACTACCCACTCTGGACCGAATTCAAAAGCTAACCCCCTGAAACCGTTTCACCCACGTTTCCCAGGGAACCAAGACCCTCCCCCTGTGCCAGCCAGAGATTCGACCGATCACAGCGGGAGAACTCGCTTGAAACATAGTCCGGATCCAACCAGCAGCCTGAGTGTTGGGCCTGTTAGATCCTTGGTTTGTCGCTCGGCAAGGCAGAGGTGTCGGTGAACATAGGTCCACGTATTCGAAGCGCAACGGTGTGGTTCAGTGAGGCTTTGTTTTCGGTGCCGGCTTTAGTCGTATGCGGACGGCGACACCGGCGCAGAGAATCACGGCAAGGCCTCCGATGATGGTGGTCATGGTCAGTTTCTCGCCGAGCAGGAGTACGGCCCAGCCGATGCTCAGCACGGGCTGAACGAGTTGGATCTGACTGACTTGGGCCATTGGTCCGATGGCCAGACCGCGGTACCAGGCAAAGAATCCGAGGAACATGCTCACCACGCCAAGGTAGGCAAAGGACGCCCATTGGATCGGTGTGCCCGATGGCGGTTGCTGAGCCATTGAGAGGACTGTCAGGAGCACCATCAGTGGTGAGGCCAGGACCAGTGCCCACGATACGGTCTGCCAGGCGCCAAGCTCGCGGGCCATTAGGCCGCCTTCGGCATATCCGATGGCGGCGGCAACCACTGCGCCGATGAGCAGCACATCGGCCCAGTTCAGCTGCCCGAACCCGCCTGACTGGATAAAGGCGAAGGCAAGGGCGGCCGCGGCGCCTACACCTGTGGCAACCCAGAAAGCGGTCCGAGGATGCTCCCGCCCCCGGAGCACCGCCATGGTGGCAGTGGCAGCTGGCAGCAGTGCGATCACGACCGCCCCGTGGCTGGCGTCCGCGGCCGTCAGTGCGAAAGAGGTCAGGAGTGGGAAACCCACAACGATTCCGCCGGTAACGACAGCGAGCCGTGCCCACTGCACCCCGGAAGGGAGGCGCTGCCGGGTGAGAAGGAGGGCGGCAGCGGCCAGCACTGCAGCTACAACCGCGCGGGCCGAACCGATAAACAACGGCGACATGGCCTCGACTGCAACCCGGGTAAAGGGCACAGTGAAGGAAAATGCCGCTACCCCAAGAAGACCCCACCACAATCCAGTGGCCGGCATAGAGGATAGCGGTGGACGCAGAAGTGTAGTAGCGCTACTATTGGCTTTCATGGTTAACGATAGCAGTTCACGTGTGGCCGCGCGACTCAAGAAATGGATCGCAGGGGCTACGCCAGGGTCCCGCCTGCCATCAACGCGAACCCTGGTTGCCGAACACAACGCCAGTCCCGTCACTGTTCAGAAGGCTCTGCGCGCCCTCGCCGCGCAGGGCCTCATCGAGAGCCGGCCAGGGGTCGGGAACTTCGTGCGCGAGATCCGGACCGCACAACCATCGGACTACGGTTGGCAGACGGCAGCATTACGTTCTCCCCAATTCCCCGTTCGGCCGGTTTCTTCCGCGATGCGCAGCGCGTCGAACGATGTCATTGCGTTCCATTCGGGTTATCCAGACCGGGAGCTCCTACCCGAACGGCTGGTCCGTGCAGCACTGACCAGGGCGGCCAGGAGCGATGCTGC
>NZ_KI914708.1:0-2999 GCF_000520495.1 Arthrobacter sp. H14 | reverse complement strand
CCGGAACTACAGTCGTGGTTTGCGCACGAACTACGAACCGCAACCCCGGCCGGGTTCACCCCGCCGACGCCCAGCGACGTGATTGTGGTGCCAGGAAGCCAGAGTGGACTCAGCTCAATCTTCCGGGCCCTGGCCGGCAGCGGCCACCCGGTACTGATGGAATCGCCGACATATTGGGGAGCCATCCTCGCTGCCTCACACGCCGGTGTCGACATCATCCCCGTGCCCAGCGGGGCCGAGGGACCCGATCCGGCGGAGCTGGCCCGGGCCTTCGAGGAAAGTGGGGCGCGGCTGTTCTATGCACAACCGAACTACGCGAACCCCACTGGAGCGCAGTGGTCACACCAACGAGGTGAGCAGGTGCTGGAGGTCGTGCGGCAAAATGGTGCGTTCCTCATTGAGGACGACTGGGCGCACGACTTCGGTATCAGTACAACCGCGGTTCCTATCGCTGCCCGGGAGGATTCCGGCCATGTGATCTACCTCCGCTCACTGACCAAAAGCGTGTCACCGGCCATGCGCGTTGGCGCGGTTATCGCCCGCGGCCCGGCCCGGGACCGCATCCTGGCCGACAGAGGAGCCGAGTCAATGTATGTCAGCCGGAACTACAGTCGTGGTTTGCGCACGAACTACGAACCGCAACCCCGGCCGGGTTCACCCCGCCGACGCCCAGCGACGTGATTGTGGTGCCAGGAAGCCAGAGTGGACTCAGCTCAATCTTCCGGGCCCTGGCCGGCAGCGGCCACCCGGTACTGATGGAATCGCCGACATATTGGGGAGCCATCCTCGCTGCCTCACACGCCGGTGTCGACATCATCCCCGTGCCCAGCGGGGCCGAGGGACCCGATCCGGCGGAGCTGGCCCGGGCCTTCGAGGAAAGTGGGGCGCGGCTGTTCTATGCACAACCGAACTACGCGAACCCCACTGGAGCGCAGTGGTCACACCAACGAGGTGAGCAGGTGCTGGAGGTCGTGCGGCAAAATGGTGCGTTCCTCATTGAGGACGACTGGGCGCACGACTTCGGTATCAGTACAACCGCGGTTCCTATCGCTGCCCGGGAGGATTCCGGCCATGTGATCTACCTCCGCTCACTGACCAAAAGCGTGTCACCGGCCATGCGCGTTGGCGCGGTTATCGCCCGCGGCCCGGCCCGGGACCGCATCCTGGCCGACAGAGGAGCCGAGTCAATGTATGTCAGCGGCATCCTTCAGACCGCCGCGCTCGACGTGATCACCCAACCCGCCTGGCAAACACACCTGCGTGGTCTGCGTCACCAGCTTCAGTCCCGCCGGGATCTTCTTGTAACCAGCCTCCGGCAGCACGCCCCACAGGTACACGTCGCGCACCTGCCAAAAGGCGGCCTGAACCTTTGGGCCCGACTCCCCGACGGAACCGACCTGGATCGGTTCATCCGTGAATGCGAATCAGCCGGAGTAATCATCGCACCCGGCACCGAATGGTTCCCCGCCGAACCAGCCGGACCGTTCATACGCCTCAACTATGCCGGCCCCAACCCCGGAGCATTCCAAGATGGCGCACACATCCTCAACCGCTCACTCGAACGAATCAGCCACTAACCAAGACTGGAACAAACATTATGGGCTTGATAGCATCTTGAGAATTCGCTCGGTATTCGACGACGGCAGAACCAGCGAGAATCCGCGCATTGGCTCATGACTTATCGTTGCGCTTAGTACTAGTCGGTCCCTGGTCGCAGTGCAGTTCCCGGCCATGTCCCCGTGCAGGATCGGCTACCGGTACTTCGGCTTGTCCTGGTGTTGATGAAGCTAAGGTTGGTCGACTTGGGCGCACTCGGCGTGGCCATCACCGCTGCCATGATCGACTGCCACGCACTTGTACCCGATCAACACCCTGAAATCACACATAGCGGATAGGGCACCCCCGGGGGCAAACGGGCTGAGTTGAAACGAACATCTGGGATGCGTTAAGCACAAAACGCCCTGAACAGCCGAACTGTCCAGAGCGTGAGTGGAACTCATGAGCCTCAAGCGGAGCGACACCCGGTAACGGTGTCCGAAGGTCTCCCCTCCCCGCCCCGCACCCCCACGGCCGGAGGCAAATGGCTGGAGCCCGTCACGGATCCACCTCAGTAGCCGGTACCAGTGTCGCCCTCGTCCGCCGGCGCGGTCGTCTCGGTGGGTTGCTCTGTTCGATGCCGGAATCCCCACGGTGATGAAAGCCCTCCTGCCCTCAAGCCGCCCGCTTCCGCGGTAGCTGTCCTCTCCATGGTCCGGCCGGGGGATTCCTCCGCTCAGTGAATCCCCCGCGCCCCTGCAGTTCGGTTGAAGCATGACATCAGGGCCCCTCGGGTGGCCCTGGTCGAGCGTATTTTCCGGACCGTTTGCCATGTCGTGCTCCTCAACTGTCGGGGACCTGCGGGAATAATAAGCCTACTTTCCATATCCTGCGACCGGGTGATCCGGCCTCATTGTGTTTAGCGCACCAGTCCTCTAGTAATGGACTATGACAGTGATGCTGAGGTCCCTTGAAACCGCTGTGCCCGAAACGGTAATGAAGCAGCCCCAGATCCGCGACGCCTTCGCCGGGCAGCCCAACCTCACCCGACTGGGGACCCGCCTTGTCAACACGGCCTTCGACTCCTCGGGAGTCGACACCCGGTACACCGCGGTGAAGGAACTGACGCTGGAGACCGAGTCCGAGCACCCCGTCTTCTTTGACCGGAAAGAAATGCGCATCCTCACACCGAGCACGAAGACCCGCAACAAGGTGTACGCGGAGGAGGGCAGCAAGCTTTTCATCGCGGTCGGCCGCAAGGCCCTCGCTGCCGCGGCGGGCATCGAAGCTGCCGACGTGACCCATGTGGTGACGGTGTCCTGCACCGGCTTCTTCGCGCCGGGGCCCGATTACAAGGTGGTGCGCGCGCTTGACCTTGCACCATCGGTGCAGCGCTACCACCTCGGCTTCATGGGCTGCTACGCCGCGTTCCCTGCGCTTCGCTCGGCGAAGGCCTTCTGCGA
>NZ_AZRX01000448.1 GCF_000520495.1 Arthrobacter sp. H14 | reverse complement strand
CCGGCCTCGAACTATCCATCCTTCTCCACAATAGGTTCCTCAACCGGACACACTCTGCTCAGTTACCGATCCCTCAAGGGCATCTGCGCCCGCTTCGCGGCAAGAGCGAGAGTGCGATTAGGGCAGCAGGTCCCAGTATTGTCTTCTGGCGGGCATAGCGTGGATCACCAGTTCCTCGCCATTCTTAAAGATCAGCACAACGGTCTCAAGCAAGCGAGCCCGCGTGTCGAAGCCAAGCCGCAACTCACGATGCGGCCAGTCATCCTCCTCAAGGGGTTCGGTCTACTGGGACCAGTCGGCCGCCTGGACCGCGTCCTCGGGCAATACCCCGTGCTTAAGTGCGCTTTCGTGGACCCTCACGCCGCAAAGTCAGCCAGAGCGCGGCGGATCGCCTCCGAGCGTGACAGGTGCTCTCGCTCGGCCAGCTCGTCCAGTGCTGCGATCTCAACGGCAGTGAGACGCACGGCGGGGACCTGCATCGGCTCAGCACCGCGACCGGGGCGACCGCGTCCGCGACGCTTCAACTCCTTGACGTCATAACCAGCTTTGGCCTCGTCTGCCCACTTCTGGATTTGCTCGTCGTTGACCATGAAAAAATCGTATAACGAAAATAGTCGGTGCGGTAGAGGAAACGTTCGACCGTCGGTATGCGCGTGCGCCGCCGCAACAGCCGTCCCGCTTGAGGGCGCGGCCTACGGCGGCGACGCGGCGGGTCGCCGACGCGCTACGCGACCGCCCGCTATCACCGCAAACGGATCCTTGGGCGGGCGTCGTCTGGTCACGTGGAGCAAGAAGATCATAGAATTCAAACATGGCCTTCGAACGGATCACCATCGACCCAACACGCATGGGCGGAGTCCCGTGCATACGTGACCTACGAGTCACGGTGAGCATGGTGCTGGGCCAATTGGCCGGCGGCGCAACGATCGAGCAGTTGCTGGCGGATTATCCCTATTTGGAACGTGCCGATGTGATGGCCGCGCTGGAGTACGCTGCAGTGATCGTCAATGAACGTGAAGTGCCGATTGCCCGGCCGGCATGAGGCTCCTGCTCGACGCCAATCTTTCACCCAAGCTCGTTGAACCGCTTACCACGGTAGGCTATGAGTCGATCCACGTCGCCGATGTCGGGCTACTACGTTCCAGCGACGATGCCATCTTCGAATATGCCGCCAATGAAGGCTATGTCGTTATCACCGCCGATAGTGACTTCCCGATGATGTTGGCACTGCGCCACACCTCTCGTCCCTCGGTCGTGCTGCTGCGCCACATCACCGAACTGCCTCGCCACAGACAAGGCGAATTGCTGGCGGAGAACCTTCCCCTCGTGGAAGAAGACCTCCACAAGGGAGCGATCGTCTCACTAAGCCCTACCCGGCTAGCCGTGCGGGACCTACCAGTGGAGTGACTGCCAATGTCGCGAGACTGCCCGCAAGGGGATCGGCGGATTCAGGCGGTCATTGCAACAGGAGTCCTTCGAGCAGTTCGATCGGCTTCTTGAACTCTAATCGTTTGCGTGGCCGGTCGTTGAGTTCGGCGGCGACCCAGTCGAGGTCTGTGGCGCTGTGGATGGCCAGGTCTGTGCCCTTGGGGGAATACTGGCGCAGCAGACCGTTGGTGTTCTCATTGATGCCTCGCTGCCAAGGAGAGTGCGGGTCGCAAAAGTAGATGTCGATGTCGGAGTCGATGCTTACGTTCTTCCAGTCCTGCATCTCGATGCCCTGATCCCAGGTCAGCGAATGCCGCAGCGCACCGGGGGGCGTCTTAATCTTCGCGGTCAACGCATCGCGCATCTGCTCGGCCTTGTACCCGTCCGGCAGGTGCACCAGCATCGTGTAGCTGGTGGTCCGCTCCACCAGGGTCCCGATGGCGGTTTGGTTGCCTTTACCGATGACTAAATCCCCTTCCCAATGCCCAGGCACTGCGCGGTCTTCGACCTCGGGCGGACGCTCGGAAATATTGATCATTCCCGGGATCCGGTTCTTGCGCTGGCCGGCCTTCCGGCTGGGCTGCCGCACCGCCCGTCCGGTGCGCAGACACGCGGTCAGATCCCGTTTCAGCGCCCCGCCGGACTGCACGTAGAGGGACTGATAAAGCGTCTCCGGTGACACACGCATCTCCGGCTCATCGGGGAACTCAACCTGCAGGCGCCCTGCGATCTGCTCCGGGTGAATACTTCTTCTTCAGGTCCTCTTCCACCTTCGCACGCAACACCACGTTCGTGTGCAGTTTCGCCGGTTTCGCCCCGCGAGGCCCGCTCATACGCCCGTGCGTGGGCAGAGGTGGCCCGGTAAGCGGAGCCGGCCTTGGTGTTGCGCCGCAGCTCCCGGGAAACCGTCGAAGCTGAGCGTCCGATCGCAGTGCCGATCTGCCGCAGGGATTGCCCTTGCGCGCGCAGCACTGCGATCTCCTCACGCTGTGCAAAGGTCAGGCACCGGCCCTTCAGGTCCCGGCCCCGGCGCGGACGTACCCCGCCGGCCTCCATCAACACTCTGCGCCCGGTCCGCCGGCTCGTATTGATCGGAGCTACGGCATCGGTGATGAAATCACCGGCCTGCATTCCAGCCCAAAACAGCTGCAAAAGATCCGGTCTTACATAAATTGAATACCCCGCCACGACAACACCCATCTGCTAAGTGTTGCAATCACCGCAAGAACCCAAGGAGCGATAACTGACACAGAGTGTGTCCGGCCGGGGGAACGGCTTACGGGACGATCGGGCGATACTTGTTAGCTCGAAGATTGTGAGTGCTGTAGCCTTCGGTTACCCGCCGGAGGTGCAACCGGCGAATGCCGGAGGATTCTTGATGCGTGGCCTGATTCTTCTTGATCTTGATGAGACGCTCGTCGACCGAGAGGCCGTGTTGCGCGTATGGGCTGACGAGGTTGCAACCGCTGCCGGGGAACCGAGCATCGCTGAATGGTTGATCGCCCATGACCGGCAGGACGGCAAGGTCCGCCAACGCGAATCTTTCCTAAGCGGGGTGGCTGGCCGCCTCGGTTGGGACACCCCGGTTGAAGACCTGCTGGCGAACTGGCCGAACATGTTTGGCTCGCGTTACCGCCTCGAACCAGCGGTCTCAGAGGCGCTCACCCACGCGCGCACCCTAGGCTTTCGGCTCTGCGTAGTCAGCAACGGAGATGCACAACGCCAGCGGGCGAAGGTTGAAGCGATGAACCTCGAAAACCTAGTGCATGCTTGCGTGATCTCCGGCGAGATCGGCGTGCGGAAGCCGAGCCGGCGCATCTTCGAGATTGCGGCGCAGAGGGCCGGGGCCGATTTGACCGGTGATGTGTGGGTTATCGGGGATGACCCGGTCGCGGACATCGGCGGCGCGGCACAGATCGGCGCGCACGGTCTCTGGGTGAACCGCAACGGTCGGGACTGGCCATCAGAACTCCCTCCACCACACGCCACGTTCTCCCAACCCGTCGCCGCGATGGAACACATCACGGCGGGCTGAGACCAGAGACTCCCACTAACATGGTCCAAGACCGTGTCCGCCGCGGAAGCCCTCACCGACGTGGTGCGTTTTCCCAGGACTCGCCACGCCAGCGACGCTTCCCGCGTCGAGTCAGATACCTTCGACGATGTAGCGACGCTCAATCCCAGCAGTTAGCCGGCCCCACTCACTGTCTGCGACTCGTTTCTGGTGTGCCTGGAATGCAGTGGCATCGCGAAACTGCTCGTCGACCTGCCACACGAACGGTTCCTGGGTGGGCTTCACCTCGAACGAAAGGCACCCTTCCTCGGCGCGGGTCAGCTCCATATGAAGGGGAAGGTGCTGCATCACGATTGCAACCTGGTCTGGGCCGTCACACACAAGTTGCCCGCTCAAACGCACATTGTTCATAGCGCCATCTTCACATTGTTGAACTCAGGCAGCCGCATCACCCGTAAGTCGATCCTCTACCGGACGCCGCCCCACGTGATCGAGTTTCGGATGGTGCATTAATATCCGCCGATTTGAGCGCCCGCAAAGTCGGCGCCGCCGGGATGGCACGCGGCTTAGGTCAAGTGAGCGGCGGCGGAAGCTGAAAGATGAACCGGTCGTCGGGGGACCACGTGTGCTGGTCGTCGCATCGGTAGCCACGCAGCCACGCTTGGCCGTCTACGACGCGAAGATAGAAGCCCTTCGGATACTCGTCGTCCTGGCGAAGCGCTTCGGCGGCCACTGTGAGGCCGCCATCGGGTGCCCGCCCCGAAGACATCACGGAGTCGCGAGAGGCCATCTGGTCGTGCAAAGCCATGCGTAAGTAGGGACCCGTGTCCACCGGGCACAGGGACAGGCCCTGTTGCTGTGCAACCTTGAAGATCTGAGGAAGCGTCGCCCCATTGGGAAGCCCTAGTTCGGCGACCGTTCGCTCTGTGACCACCACGGAACGAGAGGCCTGGTCGTCGAAGACGTCCTCGAGCAGGGTTTCCGCAAAACCGTTGATCAGGATGCCACGCGAGCTCAGGCAGCTCATCAGCTGACCTCGGGAAAGCCCACTGACCCAGACTTCGAGTCGTTCGACGCGAGTTCTGTCTGGCATGCGTCTCCTTGAGGTGAGTGTCTGCTACAGGCTGGTGCCTCACTCTACGGGGGCAAGATCGCCGCGCACATTGGAAGCACCGCCAACGGGTCTGGTTAGCTACACACCGGTGCCCGCACGGCGATCGGCCTGCGGGACACGTTGGGCGCCAAACGGGAACACAGTCGTAATGCATAAGTCCTACGGTTTCGGCGGTGTGTCATTGGCGGCTCTTAGGAGGTCCAGGTAGGCACCATCTATGCGGGCACTGTCCTCAATTCCGAACTCGGCTATTAGGCGGTGTGCCTCATTCGCTGCGGTGTCAGATTCAACTCCGTCTGCAATCGGGACTTCCAACTCCAGGAACTCGCCCAGTCCGTCGACCTCGTCGAGGTGGACCCGGGTCTGGCCGATTCGAAAGATTGCGCGGCGCTTTCGGACTCGCCCGTGCTCGCCGTATGCCTGGACCAGAATTGAGCGGAGTCCGTTAGGGTCGGAGGTCTCGGAATGATCGTAGAACGAGGGTTTCGGCCCGGGTTCGTCTGTCCTGCGGTAGTAGATCAGTACGCCGTGGTCGTCGCTGAGGGACCTGAGCTTGAGCCGACCGTCCGGGCAGGAGAAGAAGGTGTCGTCTTGTATGACGTGCTCTGGTTCTTCGTCAGCCAACGAGACGACCACCGGCAGGAGTCGTTCGATGCTGTCCACTCGCGCTTTGATCTCGATGTTTATCGGCATGTCCCCACTCAATCATGAGCAAGCTGTCGACGGGACCCGGTAGCCGATCCTTATCTGAGGTAGTTGCAGCCTGTGGCGGTGCGCGGTGCTGCCTTGTGTCCTGCGCGTGATTTTGGCCAGGCTAGAGCTGACAACGCCTGTGCAGTCGTGCAACTTGCGGTATCGTGCCCCTTACACAGGGATAAGGGGTCGAGATGAATCCGAGCCTGAAAGTGCGAGCCGCCATTCTCCTGCCTGCCATCGTCATCATGCTGGGAATGAGTCTTCTTGCATTCGCGCAACCGAATCTGATCGGGCCTCTAACCAGAACCATGCCGT
Organism: Arthrobacter sp. H14; assembly: GCF_000520495.1. Taxonomy (GTDB): domain Bacteria; phylum Actinomycetota; class Actinomycetes; order Actinomycetales; family Micrococcaceae; genus Arthrobacter_C. The sequence goes on along the minus strand of NZ_AZRX01000448.1, from coordinate 2,439 downwards.
TTGTCTGCTTGGTAGCCCTGGGACCGGCAATGGTCCTGGCGCGGTTAGTTGGGCATCGGAGTACTCAGTCAGAGGCGAACTTCGATAGAAGGGCTGTTCAGCTGCGGAAGCTGCTGCTCGGAGTGCTCGTGGTCAATGCGGTCTTCATCATTGGTATGGCGGTTCTGGCATTCACCCAGCCGCCGAAAGTTGCGGTTCTGAATATGGCTATCACCGCCGTGGTAACAACGATCGTGCTCGTGACCGCACTTGTTTTCGACCGCCGGACGCACTCGAAGGAAGGCTCCAGGAACCGAACAAATACAACCTGAATTGGCACGACTGGCGTCTCTCACTTGGTGGCTCGGATTGGGTTGCTTCACAAGCTGAGTTTGCCGTTGCCTCGTCCCATTAGTCGGTCCTTGACTGGGTACGAAGCGTTCCAGATCACGCAGTGTTTGTGGTGATCTGCTTCATGAATTTGCGGCAGGATTTTTTAGATTCCCGCAGTATGGAGAACAGCTCGGTTCTGTCCCCCAGTGGCTCCCAAAGCTTGTAGGGCTCCCGTAAAGGGTAGGTTTCAAGCCCTGAAGCATGCGCGAAGGCTTCGTCATCGTTCTCTGCCCGTTGCAAGGCCTCGCCAGGATCGTTGGTCGCAAACGCACAGAACCGCTCAATCCATAAATAAGCAGGTTTGCCGCTGCCCAAGCGGAGCCGTCCGGACCGGTGGAGGCTCCGGACGACCACCACACCGGGATCCTGATGATGCTGCACCGGTTCGGAGGCGGCGTCGACAGATTTTCCGGTGCTGCTTTTCTTGTCTTTCATGGCGTGCCACGTTCCTGATTCGAACCGACGTGCCACGGACTTGTCCGGGCTCTCGATTGATCGGTATTCACTTCTGCACAGCTCGCGGCCGTGTCCGCAATGCCGGGCCGGCAACATCAGCTCAAGGATGTCGACGCTTTTCTGTCCTTTGAGGCACCCCTGCTTGGCTTCCTTCCGGGCAACGTCGATTGCCTTCGCAGGAGTTGGCGCGTCTATGAGGACAAGACGCTCTTCGTAGAGTGACCGGCCCCTTCTGCCTGCCCTGGACCACTGCAGGACTCCACGGGCGATGTACCAGTGAAGTCGTGGCGAGGGGAGGATGAATCGTTCCGTCGATTCCGTTGTCGACCTGTTCGAATCTGAACTGACATCTATGTCCGTGCAGGCATCGTATAGGCGTTGAACCGCTCGAGGCAGGTCCAAGTGAAGGTGTCCGGCGAGGGATCGGCTCGTGGGACGGAACAACCTCTCTAGGTCGCTGGACCTAGGGCAAGGATGAATCGTCGATGAGTTTCGCCGGTCCGTTTCGTCTCTACTTACAACAGCCACATGAGTGGCATCCGGAACGCCATGGGCAGCATTCATGGACCGTGGAGTACAGCCGCCTGTGGTGTGTTCAATGTTGCTGAACAGAGTCGCCCGGTACTCACGGGAGTAAGGAGAATACGATGATGACCAACGGCGAGAAGATCGTCAACGCCAACGGTGTCGACCTCTGCGTCGAGACGTTTGGCGACCCGAAGGACCCCGCCATCCTGCTGGTGCACGGAGCCTCCGCCTCGATGCTGTGGTGGGAGGCCGAACTCTGCGAAAAGATCGCTACAGGAGGCCGGTTCGTGATCCGGTTCGACAATCGGGACACCGGGAAGTCGGTGAACTACCCAACCGGGCAGCCGGGCTACTCGCTGCGGGACATGACCGAGGACGCCCTGGGCATCCTCGACGTCCTCGGCATCCATCGCGCACACCTCGTCGGACGGTCGATGGCCGGCGTGATCATCTCCCTCGCCGGAATCGACTATGCCGACAGGGTGGCTTCACTGACCTTCGTATCCACCACCCCCTGTGGTGACGGCCTGCCGCCGATGTCCGACGAGTTCATGAAGTACACCTCCCAGAACCCGGATCCCTCGGATTCGAAGGCCGTCGTGGAATTCATCGCCGGGCTGATGATGGTCTACTCGGCCGATTCACCCTACGGCGACGAGAAAGCCATGCGGGCAATCGCCGAGGCGGACGTGGCACGGGCGGACAATATCGCATCCACGCTGACCAACCACTTCGTGATCAACTTCGATAGCCCCGAGCAGGGCGGCCCCGGGGACATCACCGCACCTACCCTAGTGCCGTGTTGCTGAGGTTGTTTGACGGTCTGCTTTGGCTAGTATTTGGTCTGCGGTTTTTGTCCAGACGAAGGGATGGGCCCGTTCGTTCCAGCCGTTGATGAAGGCCCTGATCGCTTTCATCAGCTCGGGGACGGAGACGAAGGTGCCGCGGTGAATTGCCTGGCGTTCGATGATGCCGAACCAGATCTCGATCATGTTCATCCACGAGGCACTGGTCGGGGTGAAGTGAACGTGGATCCTCGGATTGGCGGCCAGCCACTCGTTGACTTCAGCGGTCTTGTGTGTG
>NZ_KI914707.1:6430-7561 GCF_000520495.1 Arthrobacter sp. H14 | reverse complement strand
GTCATATTCGCCGGCGGGAAGGCTGTACGATCAGGGCAAGACACATTTGTTGGGTGGCTTTTGGGTGACTTTAGAGTGTATGCTCGGGTTATGAGTATCGAAACGATCATCGCCGATGGGTTCTCCGAAACCGCCCGGATGGACATCCACGAGGTGGTGCGGCGTCTCAATACCCATCTGGGCCCGACACTGGTGGCTGCATTGTCCGGGACCAGGGACCGCAGGCAACCGATCCGCTGGGCCAAGCCGGATGGGCCCGCTCCGGGCGCCGACTTCGAGAAACGGATCCGGTTGGCCAGGCGGGTGTGGGTGGCCATCGCCGATGCCGAATCCGACTCGGTCGCACGGGCATGGTTTATTGGCGGTAATCCAAGATTGAGCGAAGACACACCACTGACAGCCATCCGGGAAGACCGCCACCGGGAAGTTGTTGCCGCTTTCACCGCGTTTTTGGAAGATACCTACGACGGATGAGTTCGGCTGCACGGGAGGATGCCGGCACGGGGCTGTGGATCACCACCGGCTGCATCACCGGTTACAGGGTGGCCAGGACGACCTAACGGCGACGGTACAGGCTGCGAATAGAACCGCCGCCGGCGGGGAGGGATTGCCCCGGTCATATTCGCCGGCGGGAAGGCTGTACGATCAGGGCAAGACACATTTGTTGGGTGGCTTTTGGGTGACTTTAGAGTGTATGCTCGGGTTATGAGTATCGAAACGATCATCGCCGATGGGTTCTCCGAAACCGCCCGGATGGACATCCACGAGGTGGTGCGGCGTCTCAATACCCATCTGGGCCCGACACTGGTGGCTGCATTGTCCGGGACCAGGGACCGCAGGCAACCGATCCGCTGGGCCAAGCCGGATGGGCCCGCTCCGGGCGCCGACTTCGAGAAACGGATCCGGTTGGCCAGGCGGGTGTGGGTGGCCATCGCCGATGCCGAATCCGACTCGGTCGCACGGGCATGGTTTATTGGCGGTAATCCAAGATTGAGCGAAGACACACCACTGACAGCCATCCGGGAAGACCGCCACCGGGAAGTTGTTGCCGCTTTCACCGCGTTTTTGGAAGATACCTACGACGGATGAGTTCGGCTGCACGGGAGGATGCCGGCACGGGGCTGTGGATCA
>NZ_KI914707.1:4548-6330 GCF_000520495.1 Arthrobacter sp. H14 | reverse complement strand
CGCCGCGGGCAGCCGGTTCCGACCGGCGGAGCTGGGGCCGCTATGACACCGCAGGATCGACCGTCTATCTGGCTGCTGAACCTGAGACCGCCTTTCAGGAGGTCATCGCACCCTTCGCATTGAGCCTGCAGGGCAATACGCCGCTGCAAAAAGACGCCGATTTCCTCGGCATGACACTGACCGGGTTCATCCGCGAGTTCAAATCGCACTGGGAAGAAAGCAGCTACATGAACACCGGCTGCCTGCCCACGCAGTGGCGGGGCACACGGGATCTGTACACCGTAAAGCTTGCCGCCTCCGAACCATGGGTGGACATTGAACACCCGGCATCACTGGCCGGGATCCGCGCCGCTATCGGTGATGAACTGGCAACCACCGCCGGGATCGATTCCGTAAGTCTCGCCGAGATCCACGCACCTAATCGGGAGATCACCACGCGTATCGCGCAATGGGTGCGGTCGCTGACACTCGACGACGGGACACGACCGGTCGGGATCGTGTATACCAGCAGGCTGGGCGGCAGATGCTACGCATACTGGCTGCGGCGCAAGGACGATCGGCTCAACGGCGACCAGATACACCTCACCTCCACCCGGCCAATCGCCCTGACGGATCCGGCGCTGAATACAGCCTGCGAACGGCTAGATATCCACTGCTTTTAACGATCCGGACTGACGTATCAGCCCGTTATCGCCGGTAGGAAGAGCCGGACCATAAGCTAAGATGTTCCTTCTCTGGGCCGTGAGTTACGCCGGGCTGCCAGCGGCGCCCGTTGTGAGCGGTGTGGGTTTCGTGGCGGCCGTTGTAAGGCGAAGCCAATGATGGCGAGGATTGCGGCTGCACCTTCGGTGACGGCGGTGAGGGTCTTTTCGAAAAACCATACCGGTTCGTACATGGCTGGAATCGGGCCGATGGCAGGTATGTCGAGGTACCGGTAAAGGACGACGGCGGTGAATGCGGCCAGTGCGACGAGGGCGGCGGCTGCGTAGGAGGCGCGGCTGCCGCGGATCAGGACGTAGAGCCCGGCGAGGATCGCGGTGGCGGCCTGGATGCGGAACAGGTTGCCCTGTCCGATGCCGCCGGGGGCAGCCAGCTGGTAGTTTGCGGCCAGCTGAAGGTGAATGATGGCATCGATGGCCAGGGCGGCGGTGATCACGATCCGCAGGACGGTCATCAGCGCAGTGTGTGGCCCGCGGGGGCCGGTTGCGGTCCTCATTCGACCATCAGGGTGGCCATCATGGCCGGGTGGATGGTGCAGATGTAGGGGTATTCGCCGGGCTCCTCCGGGGCGGTGAAGGTGACTGTTTCGCCGCCTTCGAATTGCACATCGAAGAGGCCTTCTTCTTCGGAGGTGACCGTGTGGGGAGCGGAGTCTTTATTGACTACGGTGACGGTCGCTCCCGGGCTGACCGATTCCGGTCCGTTAAACTTGAAGCCTTCGACAGTGATGACAACCTCCTCCTTCCCGGAGGTCGCCATGGTCCCGCCCGTGGGTGTGCCGGAAGCCGAGGGGGATTCGACCGCCATCGATTCATCCGCCGGTGATTGGGATTCACCGGCGGTGTCCTGCCCTGAGGAGCCGCATCCGCTGAGCCCGGTCAGGGCGGCGGTCAGGACAATGGCGGAAGCGCTCTTTCTGATGTTCATGGTGGTCCCTTCGGTCAAGGTCACGGTTGGGGCGCCGGGTTCGCGGCCGGTTGTCGGTATGGGCGGTTCTATGTGGTCTTGGTTCGGGTGGGGGAGTAGACGGCGCGGGTGGGGGAGCCGTTGTATTAGCTGGCA
>NZ_KI914707.1:3132-4448 GCF_000520495.1 Arthrobacter sp. H14 | reverse complement strand
GGGGGAGCCGTTGTATTAGCTGGCAGGTGCTCCTTCATGCCCGGGACCGGTCCATCACTTGCTCCGCCGGTGCCTGCTGCCCGGTCCCGGCCGTGTGCGGGGGCGTCGGGGCGGGGCTTGCCGGTGCCGTGGCGGAGGATCCCGGTGCCCGAACGGTTTCCGGCCCGTCCCCTGCCCCGCCCGTGGTGCCGCAGCCGGCCAGCAGCGATAAAAGAACCGCCGCCCGCCTGGAGGCGGAAGCGGCGGTCCTTTTTATCGTTGATCACGACAACGAGTGATCCTGAAGGGCCGGGCTTTAGCGTCCGGCGGTCATGGACCGGCGGACTGCATAGGCGCTTCCCGCAGCGGCCAGCAGGCCACCGCCGAGGGCGATCATGCCCATCTCGTTGCCGCCGTTGGTGGCAGCAGCGGTGACGCCGGTGTCAGCACCGCCGGCCGGCATCATCTGCAGCGGTCCACACAGGGCCGGAGCCGTTGCTGCCAGAGGCAGGTCAGGTGCCACTGAGCTCATTTTCTCCGTGGCCGCGGCCGGCTGGTTTGCCGGATCCAGGCCATGGACCACGATCACACCGGTGCCGTTGGCCAGAGCATCCTGAGTGTCCTCGTTCAGCTCGAACGTGCGCTCGTAGGTGAAGCTGCTGCCCGAAGGAGCGACGCTGACATCGGCGGCTGCCTCAGGGCCGGTGGGTCCCGAAAGCGAGAGGCCGGTCCATCACTTGCTCCGCCGGTGCCTGCTGCCCGGTCCCGGCCGTGTGCGGGGGCGTCGGGGCGGGGCTTGCCGGTGCCGTGGCGGAGGATCCCGGTGCCCGAACGGTTTCCGGCCCGTCCCCTGCCCCGCCCGTGGTGCCGCAGCCGGCCAGCAGCGATAAAAGAACCGCCGCCCGCCTGGAGGCGGAAGCGGCGGTCCTTTTTATCGTTGATCACGACAACGAGTGATCCTGAAGGGCCGGGCTTTAGCGTCCGGCGGTCATGGACCGGCGGACTGCATAGGCGCTTCCCGCAGCGGCCAGCAGGCCACCGCCGAGGGCGATCATGCCCATCTCGTTGCCGCCGTTGGTGGCAGCAGCGGTGACGCCGGTGTCAGCACCGCCGGCCGGCATCATCTGCAGCGGTCCACACAGGGCCGGAGCCGTTGCTGCCAGAGGCAGGTCAGGTGCCACTGAGCTCATTTTCTCCGTGGCCGCGGCCGGCTGGTTTGCCGGATCCAGGCCATGGACCACGATCACACCGGTGCCGTTGGCCAGAGCATCCTGAGTGTCCTCGTTCAGCTCGAACGTGCGCTCGTAGGTGAAGCTGCTGCCCGAAGGAGCGACGCT
>NZ_KI914707.1:0-3032 GCF_000520495.1 Arthrobacter sp. H14 | reverse complement strand
GTGGGTCCCGAAAGCGAGAGGGTGGTTCCGATCCCGCCGTAGGCAGGCTGACCCTCAGGGGTGTCAATGATTCCGTCGCCGTTGGCGTCATCGGCCATGGTCGGGCAGACGCCCTGGGCGCCGATGTGGATGTGCTGAACGTGCGGGTAGGCAGCGTCCTTGAACGTCTCGGCCAGCCCGGAGGTCTGCACGGTGACAGTTGCCTCGGAGCCTGCAATGTCCACCCAGGCTTCGCCGGTGGCACCACTGTTATTGACCTGATTCAACACCGTCGAGTACGAGCCCTCGGCATGATCAGCCATCGCCGGAGCACCGGCCATAGCGGTCAGGCCCAGCGCAACAGCCGGAGCCAAAAGCATTGTTTTCTTCATCATCTTCATAACTGTCTCCTCATGAGGGGGATTTTCATGCGGTCCAAATTTTGAGCCCGCATACAGGTGATTCGATGCGATCTCCATCACAGATTGGTTCGCGATGGAGATATTTCCGGCATCACACAAGCACCACCTCTGACCAAGACTGCCACGGACCGGCGGCCAGCGATATAGTAAGCACACTGATTGTCACCATTTCGTAATCAAAATGACGAGGAAGGCGCGATGGCAGTGTGGACGGCTTGGCACATGTTTGGGCATGAGAATGCCGGCAAGCAGGAAAGTTCCTAGAGGGATATTTTCGCTGCCTGCCGGCACCCCGGGCCGGAGAAGAAAGACCGGCCCGGCCACATGAGGTGCCCATCACACTACACCTCCCACTGGCTCTTTCCTGTTGTCGGACCGGAGGATCCCCCGTCCGCACCCGGCGGGCGCTCGGACGCACGCGCTGACCCGCTCTGTGGCGGGCCGGCTGGCTGTATTGCCCTGAGAGGTTGGTGGCGCGGCTGGCGGACGGTTGGCCTTTCAGTGAGGTGTGGCCTCGGCGGTTGGTGATTATAGTTGTGGGGCCAGGCGGGGAATGCTGCGACATGCCCGGTTTCTGAGGCGTAGGGCTTCGCGTAGGCCCATTCACCGGGCCTGGTGCGGTTGAAGCGTTCTACTTTGCCGTTGGTCTGGGGCCGGTAGGGGCGGGTGTGTTTGTGCTTGATTTCCGGCCCGGGCGCGTCTTTGAAGGCATGTTCGACGACAATGCCGCAGGATTGAAAGTATGCGTTGGCCCGGGCCCGGGAAACCGGCCGCGGCTTCCTTCTGTTACGAGGGCGAGATCAACGCGCTCACGTGTCTGCGCGGGATCTCGATGACGAGCGGGTTCGGGCTGGCCGTCGAGACCGGGGACTGGACCCGGTTCACCGGGTCCTCTATCGGCTCCTATCTCGGGCTGGTGCCCAGCGAACAGTCCTCCGGCCAATCCCGGCACCAGGGATCGATCACCAAGGCCGGCAGCACCTATGCCCGCAAGCTGCTGGTCGAAGGGGCATGGCAGCATCGCCGCCCCTACTCCCGCCCCGGAGACCGGTTACGGCGCCAGCTGGACCTCGTCGAACCGGCCACCCGTATCCGCGCTTTGGAGGGCAACCACCGCCTGCATGGCAAGTGGCAACACTTCGACGCCCGCCAGAAGATGCCCGTCAAAGCCAACACCGCCATCGCCCGTGAACTCGCCGGATGGTGCTGGTCGCTGGCTGCCCCGCTGCAGTCAGGAGAGCACATGAAAGCGGAATAACCCTGATCGTGCCTCCGGCAGGCGGCGGCAGCGTCGCAAGCACGCGGAGCTATCCCGGGACTGCTCTATGAGCAGACGGACCAAACCGTCGACGCTCGATGCTAGACACCGATGGGCTCCGGCCGAATTATCGTCATGCGCCAACACCCGCGAATATCAGTCTGACCATGCTGTCGAACAATGACTCGCCCCGCAGCCAACCACCTGACGGACGGACACAGTAAGCGGCCCCCGGAACCAAAGAGCCGGGGGCCGCTTACCTATGACACTTGACAACCGAAACTACATATCAGAGCAGTCCGCCCAGCAGGCCCTCGTTGTCCTCGCCACCATCGGTGCTGTTGACAGTGGTGCTCTCGGCCGACGCGTCAGCGTCGACGTCGGAGTCCACGTCAGGGTTGGCGGTGACGTCAGCGTCGTTTCCGCTGCCGATGCCGTTCAGGTTGTCGGAGACATCGGCGTCGATTCCGCTGAGCACGTTGTTGTTGCTCGCGATGTCGCCGGTGTCGACCGTGTCGTTGAGGATGCCGCCCAGTGACAGGTTGGCGCTGTCGTCGACGCGGTTATCGGAGACCTCGGTGGTGACACCGTCCACATTGGTGTTGGTGGAGTCTGCGGTGCTGGCGCTGGCCATGGACGCGCCTCCGACGAGCATGAGACCGCTGACGGCGGTGACGGCGAGGGACTTGGTGAACGTGTTCTGCATAATGTTGCCTCCATATATTTCCATTGGGAATGGCGGACATTAATGCTTCGGGACGGGCCCCGTTACCGGATTGGTATGGATTTGAGATTCATTTCGTGACCTCCGCAGCTGCGCCATTGCCATCATCGGGCATTGGTCCGGCCGCTGGCGCTATCCGCGGGCGAAGCACTACCTTGTAAGCATGCCTGGTATATGTTTTGCCTGCGCATCATATACGGATGCACGCTCAATGATCCGTCGTGGAGGGTGCGGTTCGATGCCACGCAGAGACCGGGCAAGATCCGGCCAATTCTCCAGGTTCCCGATCCGATCCGTACATCAGACAGGGAAGGAAGCACTGTGAACACCAACAAGCACCGGACACCGGCTGAAAGTAACAGCCGTGACAGTGCCGGCCAGGCTTCAGGCCCGGAGTCAGCTGGCCCTAAAATGCCCGAATCCGATGGTAAGGACAGCTTCGATGAAGCCGTCACCGAACATCTCAACCAGGAAGACAGCGGCCAGGCAGCTGAAGAAACGCCCCGGGGAGGGGCGGAGGGCAAGAGGAACAGTCGACCGGCCCTGGAGGAACAGATTGAAGACGGAAATCCAGCGATAACGGACAATGAATGATGACGTCCGGCGTATCCGAGTTGCAGCGCAACGCGTGGAAGTTCCGGCCCGGGGC
>NZ_AZRX01000443.1 GCF_000520495.1 Arthrobacter sp. H14 | reverse complement strand
TCTTCGGCGGCGGCGCGAGGGTGGCCGAAATGATCTTTGTGCGGTCGACCTGCCGCGGCCGACCGGGTCTCTGCTCATCCTCAAGCCCGGCCACACCGGCGTCTTCGTAACGCACCCGCCACGAAATCACCGTCGGCCTCGAGACCCCAACCGTTCGGGCGATCGCCGCGTTCGACTGACCCTGATGAGCCAGTAGAACCATCCTCGCCCGCCGGGCCAGCCCGGCCTTCACCGTCGATGACCGAACGATCGCGGCCAACCGCTCGTCATCACCATCACGCAATTGCAAAGGAGCTGTACGCATGCCCCAATTATCCCACCCGACCGTAAAACTATTTCAGCGACACGCCACTAGCCAGGGATTACGCCGATGAATTGCTTCGTCTGTCGTTCCGGGGAAGCAGGCAACTGTACTTACTTGGCCAAGCCCACGCAGCCGCCGCTCAGCTTGCAATGGAGGGAGGACCCGCCAGCCGGGACAAGCTCCGACAGGTGGCTGACGAAGCGGCTGAACGAGGGATCATCTCCGTTCAAATGGTGGTTCTTGAATTGGCTGTAAGGATGGGAGACACAACGGCCGTCCGTCCACTCTATGATGCCGCGGCTGTGAATCAGTCGGTGCTCGGCGGAATACTCTCCCACCTCGCATGGGGAGTCTTGGCGAAGGATCCCGCACGACTCCGTAGTGCCAGTGACGATGCTGTTGCCGCGCGCTACTTCCTGATCGCCGCTGACTCTCTAGCCCTGGCGGTATCACTGCTTGAGGCTCAAGGAAGTGGACAGCGTGCGCGTCAGTTCCGGGCGGTTCTGTCCGAACGGGTTTCGCGGCTTGAAGGGATTACGTTGTACCCACAGGACGGATGCGGCAATGTGGCGGACCTAACCCAGAGGGAGCGAGTGATCGCCACCCTTATCCTGGAAGGCCACAGCAACAAGGACGCCGCCGAAATTTTATCGATCTCCGTTCGTACAGTAGAGGGTCACCTGTATCGCATTTTTGCAAAGCTTGGGATCTCCCATCGCGAAGATCTCACACCGCTCCATTTGGGAATGCGTGACGAATAGCACCCTGCTCCGCCGCCTGTTATCGGGCCGTCGGTAAGGCTGCCGTTGTGTTAGCTGACGATGATCTGAGTTGAGACGACTTTCAGCATGGCGTTGGCCCAACGCATCTGCCGGAGGGTATCCGGATGGCATTGCTTGGTCACGTCGAGGAGATCCTTCTGTTTCATCCCCTGCGCGGCCTGGGCGAGAACCTCCCAGTCGGCGGATACGCCGGTAGCCTTCATATAAATCTTCCGCAAATCGCGGATGAGCAGTAACGATGCGTCGCCGCGCCGGCCGACTAAGTCACTGCCTCTTTCCCGCATCCGCTCGACGAGGCCAAACTCATCCTTCGGTTTCGGATTGAGGTCCAGCCCGTAATTGTGCCCGATGTCGGCGATTTCCTGTACATGGCGTTGGGACCAGCGGGCCAAGTCCCGGCCAATGTGGTAGATCTCGTGATCGACTTTGTGCCGCTCCGAGACCTGCAGCAATTCGTGCGCCAGATCGTTCTCTGAGCGGTGCATCTCATGCAAGACCAGCCCGATCTTCATCGTGTTCCCTCCACATCGAATTCTTCGTCGACCCCGGCAGTCGCGTCTCCACGGGTGGGGCGGATGCCGCCTTTTACCGGTGCCGAACCGGTGGTGGTCGGAGCGGCGGATGGCTTGCCCCGGCGGCTCCGTTTGATCAGTTTCACCCGGGCGGCGGCGGTCTTGAAAATGGGCTGCTTCGAGGCGGCGTCCCAGTCGGTGATAGTCAGCTCATTGGCAGCACGCCCTGAACCGCCCGGCTTATGGCCCTTCTTGGTATCCCAGTAACCGTAGTGAAATGGAAGGAAGAGGACACCGGGACGGATACCACTGATCCGCACTTTGCTGCGCACCGATCCGCGAGGGGTGGAAACCTCAACGAGATCGCCTTCATTAATGCCGTGGTCGCCGGCATCCTGCGCGGACATTTCGACCCATACTTCCGGCGCGGCGGCCTGCAGCTGCGGCGCGCGGCCGGTCTTGGTCCGGGTATGGAAGTGATAGACGGTCCGTCCGGTTGTGAGCTGGAACGGAAAATCCTGGCTGGGTATCTCATGCGGCGGCATATAGCCTGCAGCCTTGATCACGGCCTTGCCGGAGGGGTTCATCGCCTTGTACTCGGTCGGCTCCAACGGCGCTCCGGTGACCAGGTCCTTTCCGTAACTTTCGCAGTACTCGGGGTCGCTCCAGAACTTTCCGTCAACGTAGATGCGCTCTGTTCCCTCGGGATTCTCGTCATTGCAGGGCCATTGGATGCCGGAGCCGCCCCGGAGTTTCTCGTAGGACATGCCGGTGTAGTCACACGGCCTGCCTCGGCTGCATTCCTTCCAGGCTTCGAAGGCCGACTCCGGATCATGCCATTTCACCAGCGGCGCCCCGTCCTTGTCCTTGAAGTCCATTCGTCGCGCGTAGTCGAGGAAGATGTCGAGATCGGACCGGGCTTCTCCCGGAGGATCGACGGCCTTCTCCGAAATGTGGACGGTGCGGTCGACGTTGGTGAAGGTGCCGGTTTTCTCGCCCCAGGTGGCGGCGGGCAGGACGACGTCGGCCAGTTGCGCGGTCTCGGACAGGAAGATGTCCTGCACCACCAGGAAAAGCCGCTTCTGGGTCAGGATCGAACGGATGCGCCGCAATTCGGGCAGCGACACCGCGGGATTCGTGGCGCTCACCCAGAGCATGCGGATCGAACCCTCCTCGGCATAGCGCATGATCTGCATGGCGTGTGTCGGCGGCGAGTAATGCGGGATCTCCATCGGATCCACGTTCCAGACCCGGGCCAAATCGGCGATGTGGGCGTCATTGGACCAATTGCGGAAGCCGGGGAAATCGCCGTCGCCCCCGCATTCACGGGTGTTTTGCGCGGTGGGCTGGCCATTCATCTGCAGGATGCCGCAGCCGGGCTTACCGAGCATGCCGCGGATAATGTTGACGTTATTGACCTGCACCGACGCCGCCGTCGCTTGGTTTGACTGATAGAAGCCTTGCAGGACGGTCGAAAGCAGACGCTCGGCTTCGCCGATTATCTTTGCTGCCTCCCGGATCTGCTCGGCGGGAACATCACAGATTTCGGCGACGACTTCCGGCGAATACTCGCTGACCCGTTTCTCCAGCTCATCGAAGCCGACAGCATGCGCCTCAACGTAGTCATGATCAACCCAGTCGTTGGCGATGATCTCGTGCAGCAAACCATTCATCAGCGCGACGTTCGTGCCCAGCCGGGGAGCCAGATGCACTGTCGCGGCGCGGGCAACACGGGTCATGCGGGGGTCGACGCAAATGATTTTCGGCGGGTTTGGCCCCGCCAGCCGGTCCAGAATGCGGTCCCAGAGCACCACCTGCGTTTCGGCCATATTGTGCCCGTAGAGGGCGATCACGTCGGCGTGATCAATGTCTGTGTAGGATCCCGGCTGACCATCGCTGGCGAATGATTCCTTCAGGGCCGCTGCCGCCGTTGCCGTACACAACCGGGTGTTGCCGTCAACGTGGTTCGTGCCTATTCCGGCATGGGCCATGATGCCGAGGGTGTAGTACTCCTCCAGGAACAGCTGGCCGGTGGTGTAAAACCCGACGGCGCTCGGGCCCTGCTCCTCCAGCAGGTCCTTTGTCCGGCCGACGACCCGGTCCATCGCGGTATCCCAGTCCGTCTCCACCAGCTTGCCGCCCTCGCGGATCAGCGGTTTGGTCAAACGGTCGGGGGAGGAGTTCGCCTGCCAGCCGTACAAATCCTTCGGTCCAAGACGGCCATGATTGACGCGGTCCGACGCCCGGCCCCGGACACCCGCAATGCGGTCATTCTTGACGGCGATGTCCAAGGCGTCACCATTCGAGTGCATGATCGACGCCGTCTGCACCCAGCGGTCGATGTCTTCCGGGTTCAAGCCCTCCTCGAGGTGTGTATCCACGCGCACCGGCCATTTCTCGCCGGACCCGTATGGAGTCCGCGTCCCCCAAGGATCAGCGATCCTGTCCTGCTTTGTCATGAGTCGCTCCCAATTCCCGCATTCACCCGCGGCTTGTGGTTCGCCAGGCAAAGCAGGTCGGGTCCGAGCCAATACCTGCCGCCCTAAGCACTAATGGATTGCCGTTTCGGCACATGAGGAAAGACTATAGTAAGCATGCTGGTAATTCACCAGGCCGGTGCAGATTTTTCGGCGCAGGTTGTCATCCTAAGCGGGCTTACTTTTTCGTGTGTAGAGTCGCTCCTGTAAGGCGCGGTTGGTGCCTGCGGGCGCCTGCCACCAAGATCGACGCAGTCCCGTGGAGTCTCAAGATGCCAGAAAACAACGCGAAAAATCCCATCCCCGGCGCACCGTCCAGCTCGACGCCTCAGGTGCCTGAACCTAGCGAGCCGCATGGACCATTGCCGCCCAAACCGGACCAGCAACCGCCCGGACCGTACTCACCGACGGGAAGAAAGCAGGAAGCGGAGGCGGACAATTCGCGGGCCCAAACCGGCGAGTACCTCACCACTGCACAAGGCCTGAGGGTCAACGACCGTGATCATTCGCTCAAGGCAGGCGCCCGGGGCCCGACGCTGCTGCAGGACCATCAACTACGCGAAAAGATCACGCATTTCGATCATGAACGGATTCCCGAACGGGTGGTGCACGCCCGCGGAGCTGCCGCCCACGGTGTCTTCCGCGCAAATGGGGCTGCCGGCTCGGTGAGTAAGGCCGGCTTCCTGGCCAAAGACGCCGAAACGCCCGTCTTTACGCGCTTTTCCACGGTGGTGGGTTCCCGAGGTTCAGCGGACACCGTCCGCGACACCCGCGGCTTCGCCACCAAGTTCTACACCGATGAGGGCGTCTTCGACCTGGTTGGTAACAACATCCCGGTGTTTTTCATCCAGGACGGACTCAAGTTTCCCGACGTCGTCCATGCGGCCAAGCCGCATCCGGACCGCGAGATTCCGCAGGCCCAAAGTGCCCACGATACGTTCTGGGATTTCGTTTCCCTGCACACCGAGGCACAGGCCCACACCATCTGGTTCATGGCCGACCGCGGTACTCCACGCTCGTTCCGGATGATGGAGGGCTTTGGTGTTCATACGTTCCGCCTCGTCAACGCCGAGGGAGCGACGACGTTGGTCAAGTTCCATTGGAAGCCCAGGCTCGGCGTGCATTCACTGGTGTGGGAGGAAGCGCAGCTGGTCCAGGGAATGGATCCGGACTTCCACCGGCGCGATCTGGCGGACGCTATCGAAGCCGGGGCGTATCCCGAGTGGGATCTGGGGATCCAGACATTCCCGGACACTGACGATGAAATGTTCGAGGGCATCGACCTGCTGGATCCGACCAAGATTGTGCCCGAGGAGCTCGCGCCGGTGCAGCTGATCGGCACCTTGACGCTGAATGCGAACCCCACTAACTACTTTGCCGAAACCGAGCAGGTGGCGTTTCACCCGGGACACCTTGTTCCCGGGATCGACGTCACCAATGATCCGCTGCTGCAGGCAAGGCTGTTCTCCTACCTGGATACGCAAATCAGCCGGCTTGGTGGGCCGAACTTTGCGCAGATACCGATCAACCGTCCTCATGCACCTGTCAATGACATGCACCGCGACGGTATGCACCAGAGCGCGGTACCTACCGGCGTCGCGCCCTATAAGCCCAACTCGCTCGACGGCGGCTGCCCTTTTACGGCCGGCGAGGATATGGGCGGCTATGTCGAAGTTCCGCAGGAAATCAAGGACGCGATGAAAGTCCGCAAGGCACCGGCGTCGTTCGCCGATCACACCAGCCAGGCGCGTTTGTTCTACCGCAGCCTGACGCCGGTCGAGCAGGACCATGTGATCGCCGCCTACACGTTCGAGCTCGGCAAATGCTACGAACAGGCGGTCAAAGAGCGCCAGCTGAAGGCGCTGGCCAATATTGACGCCGAGCTCTGCTCCGCTGTCGCGGGCGGTTTGGGACTGCCGGTACCGGAACCAACCGAGGAGCTGGCTGAAGTCCAGCCCAGCGCCGCACTGTCGCAGATCGGCAAGGAATGGCCACTCGATGGGCGGATCGTAGGAATTGTGGCGGACATGGACAGCGATTTGGAGAGCGTGCGGGCTGTTCAGACTGCAGTGTTCGACGCCGGCATGGTGCCTCTGATTGTCGCCCCCACGGGAGGGAAACTCGGCGAAGGAGAGAACGCCTTGACCGTGCAACGCAGCTTCACCACCACACGTTCAGTCGAGTTCGATGCCATCCTGCTGGCCGGTGCACCTATGCCCGGCCCGGATGCTGCCGATGGCCTGGACGCCAAAGCAGGGGACTCCCGGGCCAGTGAAGCCGTCGATCCCCGCGTGACGCTGATGCTCTCCGAAGCGTTTAGGCACGCCAAAGCAGTTGGCGGATGGGGGCAGGCCGAAACCGCGTTCACGGCTGCCGGCGTCGATGTTAATGCACCCGGGGTGGTGCTTGGATCCAGCGGTACGGAAGTGCTCGGCGAGGTAGCGGGTTTGCTGGCGAGGCACCGGGTCTGGGAGAGGTTCCCGGCGGTAACCGGATAACCCTTGCGTATTCGTGGCCGCAGGCCCGCTCGGTAGAATTGTGAAGTGAAAAAGTTTCTCTGCCGGGTCTGCGGCTCTGCCCTCTATTTCGAAAACTCCGTCTGTATTCATTGCGGAACCGACCTGGGCTATTCGCGTCAAGAGCACACGATTGTGCCCGTGAACAGCGACGGTACCTATGTCGATCAGTCCGGAGAAACCTGGCACAGGTGCGCCAATCTTCACTTATCCGGCTGTACGTGGCTGGCCCCGGCCAAGGGAGACCAATGCTTCAGCTGCTGCCTGACCCGGACGCGCCCCAATGATCAAGATGCAAGGGGCCTCGCTCAGTTTCTGGACGCGGAGCGTGCCAAGCGCCATCTGATTGCTGAACTGGATGGGATCGGTCTGCCCATCGTCACCCGTGTCGAGGATCCACATCTTGGTTTGGCCTTCGATCTGCTTTCCAGCGTCAACGTCGACGTCGTTATCGGCCATCAAAACGGTGTGATCACCATAGATCTGGCCGAAACTGAGGACGCGCACCGGGAGAAGGTGCGCGCCAAGCTCGACGAACCATACCGGACGATGCTCGGCCATTTCCGCCACGAGGTAGGACACTACTTTGAAGGCGCCTTGGTTTTCAGTGACCAGGAACGCACGAGGCAAGCCCGGGAAATTTTCGGCGACGATACCAGGAACTACCAAGACGAGCTCAACCGCCATTACGCCGAAGGAGCTCCCGACGGATGGGAATCGGAGTACATTTCCAAGTACGCGACCATGCATCCCTATGAAGACTTCGCGGAGACATTCGCACACTACCTCCATATCAATGACACGCTCGACACTGCATACGAGTTCGGCCTTGCCCGACGCGGGCCACAAGAATCCACAACATTCCGCGACGTCGTGGAGGACGCCTGGTTACCGTTGTCCGCCGCGTTGAATCAGATCAACCGAAGCATGGGGCACGACGATCTCTACCCCTTCATCATTCCGGATACCGTGATCGACAAACTCACATTCGTCGCCGACCTGCGGACAACCTAGTACACCGGGAGCCTAATGATCCGCAACTGGGAACCTCTGCTGAGGCTGGCGGATCAGGTTCAGTCGAGAGGCGATGACCACGGCCTCGAGCTGGGAGTGGGCACCCAATTTAGAGAGAATTGATTTGACGTAACCTCGGCAGGTGTGTGGGGATACGCCGAGATCTTTAGCGATTATCCGCACATCCTTGCCTTCGCCCATGAGTTCGAGCACGGCCGCCTCGCGGGGTGTGAGCGACGGAATGCGCGTGTGCTGTTCCTGAATTCCATATCTGAAGGTGGCTTGTGCGGCCACGAGGCCGGGGGTAACGACCATGCTCCCGGGCTGGGCATGCCGGATGGTCTGGAGCATGGTGGAGAGCGACCCATCCTTAGTAAGGAATGCGCAGGCGCCCGTCTTGGCCGCCTGTTCGAAGATCTCTGTCGTTGCGTGGGCCGTCAGAACAATCACCCGGGTCCGCGGATATTTTTGCAGGATCGTTGAGCTGGCGGTTAAACCGTCGCCGTCGGAAAGCTGGACATCCATGATGACCAAGTCGGGCCGCAGTTCGTCGCACATCCTTACGGCATCGGCAGCGCTGGTCGCATGGCCAACACAAACTAAATCCGGCTCCTGGTCGAGGGCGCCAGCGAGCAGTTCCGCGAAGGTCAAGTGGTCATCAACGACCAGAATCCTAATGCGTGCCACCGGGCTGTTACCGTCCATTATGTCCTGCAGTCCATGAATTTAGCCGCCCGTGCCCTCTTCAGAAATGGACGGTAACTCAACAGTGGGTGCAGATCCGGTTGGTTCGGGTCCAGGCGAGGAAGCAGTTTCTCCACCCCCGGGTTCCGGTTCGGGTGGGGCCGGAGTTTCGGTGGGTTCCGGTTCGGGTG
>NZ_AZRX01000442.1 GCF_000520495.1 Arthrobacter sp. H14 | reverse complement strand
GCATTCGCCACCGATGAGTTCCCGCTCAATGACTGCAACTGTCTTGCCGGCTTTCAGCAACCGCCCGGCCGCAACTTCACCTCCCGGGCCCATGCCCAGAACGGCAACGTCGAAATGTTCACTCATGATTATTCCTTTCAATCCGTTACAAATTACGGGTCAAGCGCAGCACGATGTTGGCATTTCGTTGTGGAAAATCCCGGCGACCAGACGCAGGCTCTCGGATATGGTCAGGTATGGGGCCCAGGTATCTGCGATCTGCCGGGTCGTCATGCCGGCCTTGATGGCGTAGGTTGCCGGAAGCATGATTTCGCCGGCGTTATCGCCGATGACGCTCACGCCGAGAACCTTCCCCGTACCAACCTCCGCGACCATTTTGATGGCACCCCGGGTGTCCTGATTCACCAGCGCCCGGGGCACGTCGTCGAAACTCATCACCCGGCACTCGCACCGATAGCCGGACGCGATCGCTTCCGCCTCGGCCAGCCCCGCAGTGGCCAACTGCGGACGGGTGAAAATCACTGCCGGGAGCCCGGTGTAGTCGACACCGGAAGACGGGATGCCGGCATCGCCGCTCAATGCATTTGTTGCCGCGGCCCTCCCCGCGGCCGCGGCAACGTAGACATACTGCGGTGCGCCAGTGACATCTCCGGCTGCAAAGACCCGCCGGTTCGTCGTCCGCTGGCCACTGTCAACAGAGATGAACCCCCGTTCATCGGTGGAAATCCCCGCCGCGGGCAGATTGAGGCGCTCCGTGCGGGCGGTTCGCCCGGTGGCCACCAACAGTTTCTCCGCGCTGGCGGTAGAACCGGAACCGGTTGTGACCACGGTCTGGCCATCCTTGATGGCGGCGGAGACAGCATGTTCTTCAAGCAAGGTCATGCCGTCATCCGCCAGTACCGAGCGCAGTATGTCAGACATTTCCGGTTCCGCGGCTGGCGCGGTCCGGCCGACAATCGTCACTTTGGTTCCCAAATGCGCGAAAAGCTGCGCCTGCTCAAGCCCCACGTATCCGCCGCCAATGATGACCATTGACTTCGGCAGCTTGGTCAGCTCCATGGCTGTGGTCGAGGTCAGGTAATCCATGTCCACCAGTCCCGCCACGTCGGGCCGTGCCGGTTCGGCGCCGGTGGCAATGATGAAGGAGCCCGCGGAGACCGGCTTTCCATCGGCCAGCAATGTGTCGTCATCGGAGAACGAAGCTTCGCCGCCACGGATTTCGAACCCGTAGGCGTCGGCGACGTCGGCGTACTTCGCGCCCCGGAGCTGGTCGATCAGCTGATCCTTTTGGTTGACGAGCGAGGCCAGGTCCACATCCTCCGCGGAGGTCGGCGCACCGGGAAATGGATTTGTCTGCGCGGCACGGCGGGCACCTGCTGCGGCCAGGAGCGTCTTGGAGGGGACGCAACCTATGTTGACGCAGGTGCCGCCCAGTGCACCGCGCTCGATCAGGACCACCGACTTACCGGCCTGCCGGGCGCTGATCGCTGCCGCCATCGCCGCTCCGCCGGATCCAACCACGGCCAGGTCAAACTCATACTCGGTATTCAACACGAAGCTCCTTCCCAAATGTCTCCACCCAGCATGAACCTTCCAGTACTGTGGAAGGTCAAGGGCGTGGAATCAACAAGGGAACAGCCATGCAGATTGGTGAACTGGCTGCGGCCGCGGGCACGACGACGAAAACACTGCGGTTCTACGAGACCGCCGGCCTCATACCGCCCCCGTCCCGCACGCCCTGCGGCTACCGTGACTACCCGGAGGAAATGGTTCCCCGGCTCAGCTTCATCCGCAGGGGCCAGCGCGCCGGACTGGCCTTGGCTCAAATCCGTGAGATTCTCTATCTCCGCGACGACGGACAGCCGCCGTGCGGACATGTCGAGACGTTGCTCGCCGATCGGCTGGCAGAAGTCGACCAACAAATAAGCGACCTTCGTGAGCTCCGCGAAACAGTTGCCGGGCTCCACGAGGCCAGCCGGTCGGCAGACCCATCACTGTGCCAAGCCGATCAGGTCTGCCGCTATATTTAGGACGCCCGATGGATGTGTCAGCGGGTAATTACTTCATAGGCCGCGGCGGCAGCTGCACCGTAAGCAAGGTGCGGAACGATGTCCATTGCCCAACTCGACGCCGGCCATTTCCTCGGATCGGTCAGACCCAGCGCCGTCATAGGGACGCCACTTCCGGCCATGGCAGCCACGCTCGAACCCAGGACGGCCACAGGCAGAGGCAGATCTTTGCGAGAACGCAGGAGACCATAAGCGGCTCCGGTTCCCAATCCCGTCACGAAGCCGGGCAAGGCGCCCAAGCCCTTCTTGTGGTGCGTGGAGTTCTCCTCGTTCCCCAGTGGCATACCGATTTTCTCAGCCAGTTTTCCTGCAGCCTCTACCGGCATCGAACTCGGCGGCCGTGCCCGTATCGCCATATCGGCGTAAGTAACGACGTTGAGGGCTACCGTGCCGACTGCACCGGCGATTAGACCAAGCTGGAGCGGCTTCCGGGAAACGGTTGTCAGACGCGCCATAACCTCGTCCTACTTTCCACATCAAAAACACTAAGCTTACTGACCACTATTCCACGGCGTTGATTCATCGGCCAGCGAGAGTTTTCTCAGGCCTTTGAAGGGGAATGTAGCCAATATCCTCAAAGGCCAGCACCGCTGCAGTCATACTTGCGGCCGTTTTCCAGTAGGTGCGGTGGAATCGGCCGCTTATCTTCGACTGTCAAGCAGGGTGACTGCACCGTGAGGACTATATAAGCCGGGACCGCGCCGGCCACTGCTTCGGTTCAGGACGCGGTTGCAGCACTTTATCGATGGAAATATCGAGCTTTTCATTCAGGAAGGCGACCGAACCAGCAATGTTGCGATAGGGAAAAAACGGCTGGGGATAAGACCACGCCATGTCGGCGGGAGCATCCTCGCCCCTGGGGCTCCAATAGTCAGTGGCGAAACCTTTGTAGGGGCAGATGCTCACTGTGGGGCTTGATACAAGACTTTCAAAGTCGACATCCCGCCTCGGCAGGTAGTACCGCACAGGCAGCCCTGTTTCCCAAAGAAAGACTGCCTCACTCGACTCGCCAATCACGACTTCGTTGTGACTCACAGTCACCAAGCGCGAACTTGACAAGGCATCAATATGGACGAAGGGGTCATGGGGATGTTCGAACACCTCCTGATCTTCTTCATACCAATGATCAAGTCCGCCACGCTCCCAAGTGACGCCTGTATAACCGTCGAAAGCCTTCATCCGCCACGCTCCATGGCGGATGGTCCGGTCACCAACGACGACATCGAACCAGGAAGTGACGCCGAAATATGGGTGGTGGTAGCGCTGTGAGGCTGGCGGGCCCGTCGGTACGAGATTTTCCGGGCGCACGTCCCTATTTTGAAAGAGGTACCTTGGGACCGGGAGCTCTTCTTCCCATATCAGCAGTTGATCGCGGCTATCGACCACCAGTGTATTGCCGATGAATCCGCGTACCCATCGAGCGCTCGGAACCGGTTCTCTGATTCTCTGGGTCATTGGTTGAACCTTTCCGAGTTTTCGTGGCACGCCGTAATCCATGAATCGGCGCTGTATTGACCTAAACGTATGGAGCAAGCGTTTAGTTTTGAACTGATGAAGCGTCACGAGCAGCTGCTCACCACAAACATTAGTAAAAGTCGGGTTTCACAACCGGAAATGGAGGCGGTTAATGACTCAGCGGTTGGTGGTCATAGGGGCCGACGCGGCCGGGATGAGCGCAGCCTCCGCGGCACGACGGGAACGGGATGCGGATGAGCTGGAGATCATCGCGTTTGACCAAGGCAACTACACCTCTTATTCCGCCTGCGGCATTCCATACTTCATCGGACGCGACGTCGACGAAGTCACTGAACTGATCGCACGGACCCCGGACGAATTCGCCCGGAATCACCACATCGAGGCGCGGATTCGTCATGATGTCCTCAATATAGACTTGGACCGCCGGGCGGTTTTGGTGCGGGCGCGGCACACGGGGGCCGAGGCTTGGGAGGGCTTCGACCAGCTAATGATCGCCACGGGTGCGACCCCGGTTCGACCAGCGCTGCCGGGAGCCGATGCCGCTGGCATATATGGCGTACAAACCCTTGACGACGGCCTCGCCCTCCGTTCCGCTCTCGAGCGGGTCCGTCCCCGGCGGGCCGTCATCGTCGGAGCAGGTTACATTGGTCTGGAACTGGCCGAGGCGTTGTGCGCCTGGAATGTGGAGGTGACTCTCGTGCACCGGGGACCGGCTCCCATGGCCACGCTCGATCCCGACATGGGATCAATGCTCATCGAAGCCATGCAGGGCTTCGGAATGACCCTGCGCCTCGGCGAAACGGTGACCGGCTTCGAAACTGATGCGGGCCAGGTGACAGCAGTGGTTACGGACCAGGGCACTATACCGACCGATCTCGTAGTCCTCGGGCTGGGCGTCCGTCCGAATACCGCGCTGGCGGAACAGGCCGGTATATCCCTCGGTCCTGCCGGTGGGATTGCCGTGGACCGCCAGTTGCGCACGGGTGCCGAAGGTGTGTGGGCCGCCGGGGACTGCGCGGAGAAATTCCACCGCGTAACGCGCCGCCCTGTAACGATGGCGTTGGGCACACACGCCAATAAAGAGGGCCGGACGGCGGGAATCAATATCGGCGGTGGATATGCGGCCTTTCCGGGGGTGATCGGTACGGCCATTACCAAGGTGTGCAACCTCGAAATCGGGCGGACCGGTCTCGGAGAGGCCGAGGCAACCGAGGCCGGTTTCGACCCGCTGACCGTCGCGGTCGACTCCACCACCCGTGCCGGCTACTATCCCGGTGCGAAACCGATCCGGACGAAACTCATCGCCGAACGTGGCACTGGCAGACTCCTCGGTGCACAAATCGTCGGCGAAGAAGGCGCCGCTAAACGTATCGATGTCCTCGCAATGGCGTTGTGGCACGAGACGACGGTGGAAGAGTTGCTCAATACCGACCTGGGGTACGCCCCGCCGTTCTCACCGCTGTGGGACCCGGTCCTGATCGCCGCCCGTATGAGCTGGCAGGCCGTCTCAGCAGACCGGATGCTGGCGGACCGCCGTCCTTAACGGGGCTGATACCTGCGGCAATCCGAAGATCTGCCTTGGCAGGCTAATCTACTTCTGCGAGGGTCAACGCGTATTGGTTTTGTTCGTCGGCCCATTGGCCGATGGTCTTCAACTGGGCGGCTTCCAGTTCCGCGATAATACCGCTGGTACGGAATTTGGCTGAGATTTCCGTACGCAGTTCTTCGCCTTCCTGGAACCAGACGTCGAGGTTGATTCCGGGCAGGTGCACCAACATGGGCCTGGTGGCGCGGAGCCTCATTTCGATCCACTCCTGCTCCGGATTCCATACCGCTGCGTGTTCGAATGCCTCGACATCAAAATCGGCCCCGAGCTCGGTATTGAGTACGCGCAGCACGTTCCGGTTGAAGTCGGCCGTGACTCCGGCGGCGTCATCGTAGGCGGGAATGAGTACGTGTGGCGGGGTGATCAGACCGGTTCCCAGCAGCAGTGACCCACCGGTGGGAAGAAGCAGGTCCCTGACATTCTGCAGGAACCGGGCACGTGCCTCGGGTTCCATATTGCCGATCGTTCCACCGAGAAAGGCCACCAGGGTCGGTCCCTTATGCGGGACCAGATGCAGCTGTGTTTCGAAGTCGGCCGCCACGGCTTGCAGGTCCAGGTCAGGAAACGCACTTGAGAGTTCGTCGCGTGCTTCCAGAAGGGCGCCGTCGCTGACATCAACAGCGACATAACGGCGCAGCGGTCCCGCCTTTTTCAGCGCGTTGAGCAGCAGCGGCGTTTTGCGGGAAGATCCGGAACCGAGCTCGATGAGCGTCTCCGCGGGACCTGCGGCCGCGATGCTCTCAGCATGGTTGGTCAACACTTCCCGTTCGGCCCGGGTCGGGTAGTACTCGGGAAGTTTGGTGATCTGTTCGAACAAGTCGCTGCCGTTTTTGTCGTAGAACCATTTGGGCGGCAGCGTTTTCGGTGATCCGGTCAGTCCGGCGCGCACGTCGGCGCGGAGGTTGCGTCCGTGGTGGTCCGGAGGCAGATGGTGGATTATGTCGGGGAGTGCGTCTGAGACGGTCATATCAGTATCGGTTCTTTCCATTCGACGGAGATAGGGCGGACATCCACCCGGTCGGCGGTGGCGGTGAGCAACGACTGGTCGGGCACTTCGTGCCAGTTACCGTCGTCGTCGGAGGGTTCGCTGGCGACCACCGTTCCGGATGGCCCGCAACGCCAGAAGAGGGAGTCGCCCGCGGCGGTGGCGGTGATGGTCACGCCGTCCGTGAGCAGAAAGTTCAGCCGTCCGGTAGTCAGTGCGGACACCTCTGTGACTACGGTCGCCAGCGCATTGCCGGCAGTTTCCCCGGCGTCCAGTTTTGCCGAAATCAGCCCCCACAGCAGCGCCGAATCCACGCGG
Source organism: Arthrobacter sp. H14 (assembly GCF_000520495.1). Taxonomy (GTDB): domain Bacteria; phylum Actinomycetota; class Actinomycetes; order Actinomycetales; family Micrococcaceae; genus Arthrobacter_C. The sequence continues at coordinate 2,033 of NZ_AZRX01000442.1, read as the reverse complement.
GATTCGAGGCCAAGCAACCGGTCCGCCGGCAATTGTGCCACCAGCGTCTGCGTCGAGTGTGGCCAACCCTCGATCCTGCCGTTATGGCTGAAGAGCCACTTGCCGTCGGCGTACGGTGCGGCAGCTGACTCGTCGGGCGTCGTCCCCGGCGTCGCGGACCGAACGGCGGCCAGCACGGCTGCGCTTGATGTGACCCGGGCGACGTCGGCAAATGAGGGATCCGCCCACATGGGAACAGCCCGCCGGTAACGGGCAGGCACCGGATCGCCAGCCGCGTACCAACCGGCACCGAAACCGTCAGCGTTCACAGTTCCGTGCAGTTGCCGCCGTGGCGCCCAGGATTGTTTGAGTAACCCGTGTTCGGGAGCCAGCAGCAGCTCGGCCAGCGACGTCGGAGGGCCAAGAAAAGCGAGATGACGGCACATGGTCTAGTCCGCCGTCGTTGAGGCGTAGCGGGCGGTTCTGAAACCGGTGAAAATCTGCCGCCGGATGGGGTGATCCCAGTTGCGGAACGTCCCACGGCACGCCGCCCTATCCACTGCCCAGGAACCGCCGCGCAGTACTTTGTAGCCGCCGCCGAAGAACACCTGACTGTATTCCGCATACGGGAACACGCTGAATCCGGGGTACGGCTTGAAGTCGCTGGCGACCCACTCCCAGACATCGCCCATCAGTTGGTGCACTCCCAAGGACGACGCTCCTTCGGGATGGGAGCCCACAGCGGATGGCCGAAGGGTGTCCCCGCCCAGGTTGGCATGCGACGGTGTCGGATCTTCGTCGCCCCAGGGATACCGCCGGGAGCGGCCGGTTTCCGGATCGTAGCGTGCGGCCTTTTCCCATTCGGCCTCGGTGGGCAGGCGCCGGCCGGCCCACCGGGCATAGGCGTCGGCCTCATACCAGCTCACGTGCTGGTCCGGCTCGTCGGCAGGGACGGGCTCCACGAATCCGAAACGCGTCCGCAGCCAGCGGCCGCCGTCGAACTTCCAGTACTTTGGCGCCACGAGTCCTGCTTCATTGCGGTGCGCCCATCCGTCCGCGCTCCACCAGCGGGAGTCCGCATAACCGCCGTCGTCAATGAATTGTACAAAGGCCGCATTGGTCACCGGCAGAGTGTCGATCCAGTAGGCGGGCAGCTCCACCTCGTGGGCGGGGCGTTCATTGTCCAGAGCCCACGGCTCGATCGAGGTTCCCATCGTGAAAGAGCCCGCAGGGACACGGACCTCCCGGGGCAACCGTTCCCTATCAGCAGGGGGCACAGCCTCCGCCGCCCGAACCGGATGCAGGACCGGCTCCCCGAGTCTGAGCTGGTGCGTGGCCAGCATCGTTTCAGCATGTTGCTGCTCGTGCTGGATCATCATCCCGAACACGAAGCCACCCTCGACCAGCGGCGAACCTTCCAACCTGGCACCGTCGAGGATGTCAAGGGCCTTACTGCGGACTTCTGCGATATACCGGCGGGATTCGGTTGGCGGGAGCAGCGGAAGCGAGGGGCGGGTGCTGCGCGGGTTTTCGAAGGCGTCGTACAGGTGGTCGATGTCAGGGCGCAGTGGCTCCCGCCCGCCGACGTCGCGCACCAGCCAGAGCTCCTCCTGGCTTCCGACGTGGGCCAGGTCCCACACCAGTGGAGACATCAGAGGCGAATGCTGCTTTACCAGCTCTCCTTCATCAATGTCCGTCAGGGTATGGACGCGGCTTCGCGCCCGCTCCAGCCCTCCGGCGATGAAGGCCTTCACCGCATCCGAGGAGGCCGTATCGGCTCCAGCAAAATGATTCTCGGTCATCGCGCTTCTTCCTTGCTTGGGGATTGGTCAAAGAAACTTCCGGTACGGCGCCACAGTTCAATCCGATCATCGGCCGGGCAGCGACCCCGCTCGGTATAACGCTCGATAAATGCCGCAACCCTGGACCGGGTGGCCTGATCGGCGCCTAATCTGCCCATGGCTTCCATTGCCGCATTCGCACATGCCAAAGCGGCTTGCGCAAGCACCGGGTCGCTCATCGCGTCACGGGCCGCCGTCGCCATCGGCTGGAGC
>NZ_AZRX01000441.1 GCF_000520495.1 Arthrobacter sp. H14 | reverse complement strand
CTTCGGCCCGGTGGGGCCGAACACCTTGGTAAAGATCTCCAACGACTGCCGGCGCTGTCCCTTCAACGCCTCACCGAGAACGGTCTCGGCCGCGGTATTGGCGTAGACATCGGCGGTGTCGAAAGTGCTGATCCCGGCGTCAAGGGCGGCATGCACACACTGGGTGGCGACGTCGTTCTCCACCTGTGAGCCGTGGGTGAGCCAATTGCCGTAGGTGATTTCCGAGATTTTGAGGCCGCTGTTTCCGAGGTATCTAAAGTCCATGACCTCGAGCCTATCGGAGGACTTTTGCCAGCGGTACTGGGTGTGGAAAAGCGGCAGAGATTCATGCTCGCCTTCACCCCAAGGTATTTCCTAGGACGGCCTGCGAAATTACAGTTATACGAAAGGAGGTGCGTGATGATCAGCGACAATTATATTGAGCTATCCACAGACCGGCTGGAAGTTGAGTTTGCCAAACTGACAGGGCATCTCGAAGCATTTCAGCACAGTCCCGAGCGGCGCGAGCAGATTAACCGGGAAATCCGGTTGATCGCCTTCGAGTTGCGGTACCGGAATAGCCTCTTAGCGCGTCAGATTCAAGCATGCGAGGCGCACTTCATGTAAGGCGCCCAGAGCCGGATGGGGCTCTGTGATTGGAAACCCTTGACGCTGCGGGTTGCAAGGTGGAAGCTATGCGGGAGTGGATAGTGGTCCCTCGAGGAGCTGAAAGGGACGACATGTCCAATTCGGGAACCCGCGCCAAGGTGCAAAGTGTCAACTGGCGATTGAGCTTTCTTGTGTTGCTCTGCCTGATGGTTGCCGGTGCAGTGCCCCTCAGCGCGGCGCCTGGAGCCGGAGCCGCCCCTGGCAACGGAGGCGGAGGCAAAGGGGGCAGCAATAATCTGTTGGGCAATGATGTTTCGTGGCCACAGTGCGGCGGCGCATTGCCTGAGGGTCAGGCGTTCGCCATCGTCGGGGTCAACGACGGCCGCGCCAACGGCACCAACCCGTGTCTGGCCGAGCAGCTTGCCTGGGCGCAATTATCCTCCGGAGGAACGGGACAGCCCAACGTGGCGTTATACGTCAACACCGGGAATCCAGAGTTGGCCGGGTCCTGGTGGCCCGAGAGCAATGAGTACGGCGGTACCGTCGTCAATAATCCATACGGAACCTGTGACGGAACGGCGACCGCAGCTTGTGCCTATATGTATGGCTACGCAAAAGCCTATGACGATGCCAAAATCCGAGGCATCAATAATCCCTCGAGCTACCTATGGTGGCTGGACGTCGAGCTGGGGAACAGCTGGTCGACGGATAAAAGGGCAAACCGGGCCGACCTTGAGGGCATGACCGCCTATTTCCATAGCATCGGCGCGAAAGTGGGCCTCTACTCGACCACCTACCAATGGGGCGAGATCGTCGGTCAGGTCGGTGCTGAAAGCAACCTCTACTACCTCGACAGCTGGATCCCCGGTGCACGGACCGCCAGGTCAGCAAAGAGCAATTGTTCAGCCGCTCCACTGACCGCTGGCGGAACCGTCACCGTCACCCAGTTCGTCTCCAGAGGCTTTGACTACGACCACTCCTGTATCTAGGCAGCAGAAAGTATCCCGACGAACGCCAGGACTTACCCGACGACGGCAGGATGTGCCGTGACGCAGGTCAGTTGTTGCTGGAAGGCCGGGTCTCGTCGGACTGAGCCTGGAACGGCTGTGGCTCGACCTTGTACGGATCACCGCCGCTGGGGCCTGTGTTCTCGGCTGCTTGCCCATTGTTGCTGGCGTGCTTGCTGCGGCTGACCCTGTCCTGAATCTTTTTGGCAGCTCCGCTCGCCTGGCCCTTCACCTCCGGCGCCTTGTTCTTCAATGTCTGGGTTGTCTTCGAGACCTTGTTCTGAACCTTCGGGTCCTTCCAGAGTTCGTTGGCTTTGGTCTTGAGCTTTTCGTAGCTTTCCCTGCCGGACCGTGAACCGAGGACGTAGCCGACGGCCATGCCCGTTGCCAGTACAATCTTGTTTTTCATCGTGGCGCTCCTGTCTTCGGTGTTGAACTGCTTAACTCGAATCTAGTCGGGAAGTCCATGGATGTCACCAGCAGATTTCGTCCCCTCGCCGAGGGCGAAACTCCGCCGCGCCGTCGTCGATAATGAACTCGTCGGCGTCTTGGCTCAGCGGGCGGGGTGGGTCAATCAGCTGTACGTCCATCCCTCCGGACAGAGGACGGGAATCGGCCGGCTTCTGCTGCAGCAGGCCAAGGACCTCAACCCGGAGCAACTTCAACTTTGGACGTTTCAGCGCAATACCAACGCGCGCGGTTTCTATAAGCACGCAGGCTTCACCGTCAAGAAGATGACCGACGGCGCCGGAAATGAAGAGCGCGAACCGGACGTGCTCTACGCGTGGATACCTGACACGGAGTTGCCGGAGGCCGCACCGGAATCAGCGGCCGGCGTCGATCGGCTCTTAGGTGTACCAGGTCGGTTCCGGGATCTCCCCGAGCAGCGTGTGGCGGCCGACTTCCCGGTACTTATACGGAAGCGGATCGTGCAGGCTGTGGGTGCGCAGGTTCCGCCAGAAGATGTCCAATCCGACGGCGTTTGCGGACGCCCGGGCTCCGGTCAGCTCAAAGATCTTGGTAGCCGTCTCCAAGCCGTCGTCGATGATACGAGCCTTTGCCGCTGCGATCCGGACGGCGATTTCACCGCGGACCTCGGGTGTCAGGTTTTCGCGGTCGTCATGGAGGACAGCGCTGATGTCCCGTCCGGCCTGGTCAATCAGCGCGGCGTCGGCCCACAGCTTGGACTGCAGCCGGCCGTAGCCTTCCGCCACGTACCACTCATCCGTGGCGCGCTCCTTGTTGTCCCCGCCGTAGGGCCAGGCGCGGGTCGTCGAGCGGGTGTAGGCTGCCGCCGTCGTCAAAGCACCTTCGGCTATGCCCAAATAGAAGTTCGCGAACACCAGTTGGATGGCTGGCACATTGAGGGTGTTGTAGACCAACGGCTGGAATTCGCCGTCGACGAATCCTGCGGCATCCGACCAGTTAACGCGCACGTCCTTGATCTCGACGGATCCGGACTCCGTCAGCCGCTGACCGAGGTTATCCCAGTCCTGTCCGAAAATGATGCCTGGCTGGTCTGTCGGTACGATCGCGAAGACGTGCGTCTCCGTTCCGTCAAGAACGCCTTCGATGACGGTAAGGTCGGCAACCTGCCCGCCGGTCGAAAAGGACTTGCGGCCGTTGAAGATCAGCTGGCCGTCGACCTCTTGGATCGTCAGGTCGCTGTCACGGGGATTGACGGCTCCGCCGAAGAACAGGTTGTCCCGCGTGTACAGCTCTTCGACGGCGGCGATCTGGGCATCGGTGGCGACCAGCCGAGCGGCCCAGGCCCAGAGGTAGTGGTAGCCAAGGAGCTGGCCTATCGAGCCGTCGGCCCGGGCGATGATCCTGATGACTTTGTAGACGGTTTCCCAGTTCTGCCCGCCACCGCCGTGCTCGACCGGACCAAGCAGAGTGACGAGGCCCGAACTTTTGAGCAGCTCGACTTCCGCCCGCGGCGTCTCGTTGGCTCTGTCCCGTTCGACGGCGTCGACGGCGAGGATGTCCGCGACTTCCTGGGCACGGTACAGCCATTCGTTCGGATTTTTCGGCCGGGGGATGCCCGCCCATCGATCGCTCAGTTGGTTTGTATCCAAGGTGGTGGTCATTGTGGATTCCTTTCAGGGGGCCGCTAACGGCAGGTGAATTGGGCAGGGTGGAACGAACAGGGGGCATTCTGGTAGCAGAAGAAAGGCCGGAATAGGGCAGGCTGCTGAGGCTTTGTCCTCCGCGGAAGCTTGAGGGCAGGAAAGCGGAGGTGGTTGTCGCAGTTGCGGTGCTACTGCCGCTGGTGACACTTACTGCAGCAGTTGGTGCGGCAGGTTACCTATACGAGCGCGGGCTGCTTCAGATGGTGGAAAGCAGATGCATGGAAGACCAGTGGACCGGGGGAGTTCTCCTGGGTGGAGGTGCCGTGGACCCGTAGCAGGACCACATCATGGTCGCCGGCGGGCATCTCCTGTTCGACGGAGCATTCCAGCCAGAGTGCCGCGTTCTGCAGCAGGATGGCGCCGGACTCGGTGGTATGGAGGTCCAGTCCGGCGAACCGGTCGGCTGACTTCGACGCGATCTGAAGGCATACGTCCTCGTGCCCGGAGGCGAGGATTGAGACACCAATCCGCTGGCTGCCCCGGAGCACCGGCCAGGTCCGTGACTTTTTCTGGACGGCGAACATCACCAGTGGCGGATCGAGCGAAACGCCCACCGTAAACGAGGAGGCAACGATTCCCTCCGGCTTGCCGTCGACGGTGGAACACAACGCGGCGACCCCCGAGGGGAATCCGCTGAATGCGCGACGCAGGGCATCGGGACTTAGATCGGCATTTAGAGACACGCTCACACTTCCTCTGCAAAGAGGCGAATCCACTCATCGGCTGCGAGCGATGCGGCGGAAACGCCGTACTTGCCAGTCGGGGGTGTTTTCCCGATTGACCTAATCATCACCTGGAGCACCCCACTACGGCGAGAGGGTTGCTGTCCAGCCGGCCAGGGCCTGTTGGCTGGAACTCATGATTGCGTAATAAACGCTAAGCCCGGAAGGGCGAATGGTCAAAGAGGGCCGGGAAATAGTTCGTAAGATTCGGGAAGTCATTCTTCCTGGCTGGGCGGATGCTCAGTGGGGGTGCGTTCCTCCAGCCACGCGAGAACAGCCTGAGGGCGGATGCGCCGATGGCTTCCGCGGTACTCAACAGGAATGGTTCCGTTGTCCGTCAGATTGCGCATGTAGGTATTGGAGACGCCGGCAAGGTGCGCCGCCTGGGAAGTGTTGAGCAGTTTCTCGCTGGTGCTGATCGTGACGGACTCATTGTGAGCCAGCCGGTTCAGTAGATCCAGGACGGCCGCCGATGCCTCCTGGGGAAGCCGGACGCTGGTCCCGTTCACGAACACTGTGGCATCCGGCGATTCGCCCAAGGCGGCTGCAAGCCTTCTGGCATCGTCCGACGACAGGGCGTTGTGGTGGGTGGTCTTGCTCAGCGCTGTGCTCTCCGAAGGCATGCCACCATCATGCCTTGGCCGGAGTTGCTCCTGGCAGACTGGGCGCGGTGAACCAATAGACGTGTCCGGTTGGTGTGGACGTTTTGGTCGTATACCGGCTGTCTCTGACCGGTCCTGTGTCCGGCGGATCGGGAGCCGCCTGGACGGTCCATCCGGGTGCTTCCTTGGCGTAGTTGCAGGCTTCGCAGAGCCCTCGACCGTTCGATTCGTTGGTTTGGCCTCCGGCGGACCAAGGAACCACATGGTCTGTGTGGCGGATCGGCGCGTCGCACCAGGGTGTGCCACAGATTTGGTCGCGGGTTGCGATGAAGCGGGACAATCCCTTGGGGAAAAGCCGGGATCGTGAGTCCATGCCGACAAGTTGGCCGGAAACGGGGGCTGTATAGAGGCGGCGGATCCAGGCTTCGGCCGCGGCGGTTCCCTGTCGGGCAAGGTCGCGACCGACTTGGGCAGGTATGACTCCGTAACCGGGCAGGAATGCGGGCTCGCCATCGCCCGCCAGTAGAGTCCGGTCTGTCATCACTAGTTGCACGTCTACGGCGGTGGCATCTGCCTGCGACTGTCCTGTGATGCGTTCGACGAACGTGTCAGCCATGAATTGGCCCCGCCCTCGTTGATCGCCTTCGGCGCGGGGACCATTGGCTGCCCGCGTAAGTGCCGCCAGCACTGCGACTCCTTGGGAAGCGGGCAGCAAGGCCGTCACATAAGCCATGGCGTCAGGCGCGGGCCTGCCGGTGACAGTGCGTTCATTGGTGGCTTTGGCGGCCCGCCGCACTACCGATTGCGGATCCAGTTGGTATGAGGCCTTGCGCGCTTCCGCGGTGAGACGTCGGTCGCTCAAACCTTGAAGATAGTTCTGGTCGGAAGCTAACTGGTGGTCGACTTCCGCGCGGTCCTCAACTGTGAGGCAGGCCGTCTCCTTCACCAAAAGCGTGGCCCGCCATTCCGAAACTTTGCCGGCGGTCAACGCCTTTAGGGTATGCGGCATTTCGTTGACGAGTGCTTTGGAAAATCCGAGATGTTGGTTTCCCTGATTGGGGGATACCCGCCGGGCAAGCGCGATTTCTCCGGCAATCCCCTTTCCCTGCTCTTTCTTCGGCATGCCCAGGGCCGACTGATCGTGTCGCTGACGGGAGTCGTAATCCGCGGCAAACCTGGCCTGCGCTGCTGCGGCCGCTGCTTTGAGGTCTTCCAAGGCACCGATGCTATCGATGCACTCCTTCTTGGAGGTGCCTTCCAGACGGCTCAGCTCTTCTATCCACATAGCGATGGAGTCTGTGACGGTGATAGGGGCAGCCAAGGGAGAGCCGCCGTCGGCCGCTTTGAGGCGAACCGGCGCTTCCGTTGTGACTGCCGTTGAAGAACCGAACATGTATCCACCGTATCGAGGGGTGCGTGGCGGTGGGGAGAAGAATGTTCGAATGTGGATGACGGCGACCGAACGGGAGCTTGTGGAGGAAGAGTGATCGACGGAATGACGATCGTGACGACTTGGTCCGGGAGGTCCATAGTGGAGAAAGAGTGGGGCGGCGGGAAGTTTCCCTACTCGCCGCGGCGGAAGCGTTCGAGTTCCCGGCGGTCCTTCTTGGTGGGGCGTCCTTTGCCGCGGTCGCGCTGTGGCAGGCCGAGCGCGGGCAGGGCCGGCCGTTTCGGAGTGTGGTCCGTGTAGCAGTGGGTGGCGGCGTCTGCCCCGACACGCTTGGCGATCAGGCGCCGCACCTCGAGAACACGTTCAAAGCCGGACTGGCGGATGCGGATGGTGTCGCCGGGAACCACGGTTTGCGAGGCTTTGACCGGTGTGTCATTCAGGCGCACGTGATGGGCGCGGCAGGCTGCGGTGGCTGCGGAGCGGGTCTTGTAAATGCGGATGGACCACAGCCAGGCGTCGATGCGCACGGTACTGAGGTTGCTGTTTGGAGTACTCATACTGGGATCCGAGTCTAGTGGCCTTCATCGGCCAGGGGCATGGCCGCCGTCGTCATAATCCGGGCGACGCGGGGCGGTTCCCAGCGTCCTGACAGTTCGTGACCGGTGACTTCCCAAGGTCCATTGTTAACGTTGTTTTTACCTCATGAAGGTGCGAGTGAAGAACGATCAGCCCTGGGCTGGTCAGCGGTGCCGGTGAGCGTTGGACATTCCCCCGTGTCCTTCGCTCACCGGCATCTTCCGTTCGAAGTAAGTGAGCCGGCAGAGGTCAAAAGGCAGAAGGTGGCGAGCCAGGAGCGGACGGATTCGTCTCAGGTGCGTCCGGGGCAGGTCAGGCGCCGGCCAGGGCGTGGGCAGCCTCGGCAGCGGCAGGCCGTTGTCCAGGATCGACGGCGGTCATCGACTTCAGCACCGCGGCCAGGCGTGGTGGCAGGCCGGCCGGAATCTGCGGGCGGCGCAAAGTCCTGGCGAGCATCGCGGCCATCGGGATACCACTGAAGGCAGGCTTTCCGCTGAGGCACTCGATCAGTACCAGTCCCAGCGAGTAGATGTCGCTGGCCGGCCCGGCGGCGGACTCGCGGGCCTGCTCCGGGCTGGTGTACAGCGCGGTCCCGAGGGAAAGTCCTGGCGCAACCGCTTCACCGTACGCGGCGCTGCCGAAGTCGGTGAGCTTGGCATGCGTGCCCGGCCGGTGGGAATCCGATCCGATCAAGATATTCGCGGGCTTCACGTCCCGGTGCACGATTCCGAGACCGTGGATGTGCGCCAGTGCCCGCAGCAGGTCGAACCCCCAGGCAGTAGCCTCTGCCGGCGTCCGGCGCGCTTTCCGGATCAACTGACGCAAGTCCGCGCCCTCCACCAGCTCAAGGCACATGTAATGGTGTTCGACGCCGGCATCGGCAGCTTCGGTTCCGTGTTCCAGCAAGCGGACGACGGCGTCGTGCCTGGCTTGGCCGAGCAGCGAGGCTTCACGGTGGCAGCGGGCATGGAGGTCTGGATCCCCGGCCGGCTCGGAATACACTTTCAGGGCGACTGCCTTGTCCTGCTCCAGGTCGAAGCCGCGGTAGACGGTGGCGGCGGATCCGCGGCCGAGAACGCCGTCCAGACGGTAACGGCCAACCCTGTTCATGGCGGCGTGGTGAGGCGCAGGTCGGGGCTTGTGTACAGGCATCGCTGGAGCAGCGGGACCAGTTGGTTGGCCGACCCTGCCCAGTTGTTCCTCGACGAGCCCGGATTGCAGTTTCATGATGTTAATTGTTCGGACCATTCGGGCTCAAAGATGGGTGGCTGACCGGCGTTTCGTGCATTATCTTTTTGGCTCTGCCTTTCGGGCAGCAGGGCACTTAGGCTGGGGAGGGGACGACGAGGGTATTGAGGGCATGCTTGCAGCCCGAGCCGGAGGCTTCGTTGGAAGGTAAATTGTGGATCCAAGAGAGAACGAAAATCGGGGGATGCCTGGCACCCTCCGCGTGGGCGAGGACCTGACGAAACGGGTCGGATTCGTGCGGGAGAATGCTGTGAACATCTTTCCGGTCAATTATACCTTGCGTGACTGTGGTATTTACAGCGGGCGCGTTGACTCATAGAAAACCTCCGCGTAACTGCATACGTTGCCTCAATTGAAAACCTCCGCGTAGCGGCGTGGTTCACGGTGTAGGCAGCTGTTGCAGGTTATGCCCGTTTCTATGGAGCTAACGATGGCCCAGCGCCAAGCCGTGACGAAG
>NZ_AZRX01000440.1 GCF_000520495.1 Arthrobacter sp. H14 | reverse complement strand
AAAGCCATTATCATCGGGTGGCTCTTTGGCAGCTTCATTGAAGGTGCCTCAGGGTTCGGAACTCCTGCTGCCGTTATCGCTCCCCTGCTTTTGGCTCTGGGCTTCCCCGCCATGGCCGCCGTGATGGTCGGCCTGATCATCCAAAGTACACCGGTAAGTTTTGGCGCCGTCGGGACCCCGATTATTATCGGCGTCGGCGGAGGACTCGGCGGCGACCCTGCAGTCGAAGATCGGATGGCTGAACTCGGAGTTACTTTTCCTGAATTCGTCGCCTCCATCGGCTTCGAAGTTGCCTTGATGCACGCCATTATCGGACTGCTCATACCTTTGTTCCTGGTCTGCATGCTGACTGGCTTCTTCGGCCCGGAGCGCCGATTCCGTGACGGTTTGGCGGTCTGGCCTTTTGCCCTCTACGCCTCACTGGCTATGACGGTGCCCTATGTCCTGGTGGCCCGCTTCTTGGGCCCCGAATTTCCGTCACTGGTCGGTGGGCTGATCGGACTGACGTTGGTCATGTTCACTTCCAGCCGCGGATTCCTGATGCCTAAGGAAACATTCGAATTCGGTCCCCGGGCCAGCTGGCCCAAGCGGTGGATGGGCACAATCGACCCAACTGAGGCAACAGATACCTCAGCCCGGATGAGCATAGTCCGTGCATGGACACCTTACGTACTGGTGGCTGTCCTGCTGGTCCTCAGCAGGGTTATCGAACCATTGACAAACTTCCTGACCGGCGTTGCCATTCCGTTCAACAACATCCTGGGCACGGAGATTTCCACCGCCGTGCAGCCACTCTACTTGCCAGGGTTCATATTTATCGTCGCCTCGATCGCCGGCTACTTGGTGCACCGGATGAAGAGGCGGCAGATCGTCGAAACCTGGAAAATATCAGGCGGGCAACTGGCGGGAACAGCGGTGGCTCTGTTATTCGCTGTGCCCCTGGTGCGCATCCTCATTCAGTCCGGCCCCGAACTCAATGATTCGGGTCTCCCCAGCATGCCGGTAGTCCTCGCGGAAGGTGCAGCGGCTCTAACCGGCGACTCATGGCCAATAATAGCGCCCTGGATCGGTGCTCTGGGAGCCTTCATCGCCGGCTCAAATACCGTTTCCAACCTGACCTTCGCCCAATTCCAGTTCTCTACAGGCAGCACCATCGGCGTACCCCCGGAGACGATAGTGGCCGCCCAAGCCGTCGGAGGTGCCGGCGGCAACCCAATTGCCATCCACAACATCGTCGCCGCATCCGCCACAGTCGGTCTCCTCGGACGGGAGGGAGACCTCCTCCGCAAAACCATCATCATCACCACGTACTACTGTCTTGCAGCCGGCCCACTGGCCTATGTATTTATCCACGGGCTGGGTCTCAACCTCGGCACTTTCATGCTCATACTGCTCCTGGCAACGTTGGCCTTGCTCGTTGGCTGGATGAGGCGGCAGCGCCCGGCCACCGAATTGCTAAACACCCGAGTATGAGCTGCGAGCAAATTGACCACGAGTTCGTCTCACCGTAGCCGGGCCGTAAAGGTCAGTTGATTCATTCAGCGAACTGGAGTGAGCCACAAGGCAGTGACTGCTGTGGTCGAGACAAATAATCGAGAGCAGGGACACTCCCTGCTCCCGATTAGCGCGGCGTTGTACTTCTGGCCCCCGGGAGGGCGATGCGGGTAATTCAATAACCGTATTGATCGTTTCAGGACAGCGGATTTCCGGAGCAAAAAGTCCACCGCCAGCTGAAGAACGCGAGGATCGTTTATTAACTCCGCTCCGTGGTCTCAGACGTGACCGGTGCTTACTCCCGTGCCTTGCTTAGGCCCTCAAACGTCGCACTTTCGCGCAGACAGACAATTCCACCACCGCACGGTGATACCTGATAAAGGCCATCGTCGCAGTGGAGCATTCCATCATCACCGCAGCGCCGGCGGCATCTGCTCGCCGACGGTGGATGCTACGTCGATCCCGACGTCGACCTCTTCACCCGGCCCAACCCGATCAAAGCCAGGAATAACACCATCAAGAAACTCAACAGTTTCGGCTATAACGTCACCATCGCCCCGGCCCCACAACCTTGGTCACCCTACTTTTGAACAGGCACGCCGCCTCGCAGTCGTAGCGTGTATTCATCTGATTGGCAGCGACTTGATGCTCTCCTCCGCTGATCAATACAGCCAATCACACGGCCGTGCCGGCGACACGGTAGACACTTTCAGGCGGGATGCCATTCGGAAGCAGACTGATGTACGAGCGGGACACACCGGTGATTGTGCCATTGCCGGGTGTCCCGAATCGAGCCCCCACATATGGCTCTGATCCAACGCGACGTTCTCATGATCGATGTGCCGGGGTCTTCTCGCAGCAAATTGCGCGCGTCCGGCTATCCGAACGGTTCAGATAGCCTTCCCTGGGTTAAGAATCCCATCAGGATCGAGGGCCTTTTTGATGGCGTGTTGAACGTCGAGCGAGACCTCTCCGAGTTCGGGAAGGAGCCAATCACGCTTGAGTAGTCCAACTCCATGTTCCCCGGTGAGGGTTCCGCCCAGCTTTTTAGCCAGGTAAAACATCTCGCCCAAAGCGACTTTGGCTGGTCCTTCAGTGACGGAATCACCCTCGTCCATGACAATCATCGGATGGAGGTTTCCGTCGGAAGCGTGTGCCACAGTGAAAATTCTTACTCCTGTCTTACGGGAGATTTCTTCGAGGCCCACCGCGACCTCGGCAAGCCGTCCCCGCGGTACACCAATATCACCGATAGAAACACGCCCGAGTTTCTCCAGCGAAGGGATCGCTTCACGCCGGGCTTTGATCAACTGTTCCGCATGGTCAGGATCAGTTGCCTTCTCATATGAGCTTGCGAAGGGTTCGATAGCTTCAATGAGGACATCCTGCTCCAGGAATGCGCCATATCCATCTGTCTGTGCAAGCAGGAAGGCGTTCCCCTTGGAGCGATAATCCGTACCCAGGGCAGAATCGACAGCTTCAAGCGTTTGACCATCTATAAGTTCGAGCAGTGAAGGTTGCACGCGTGCTGCTATAACTGCTGAAGCGGCTTGAGCCGCACTGGCAAAGTCGGGGAAAAATGCTGCAACAGTTGCGGTCGCAGGGGGCAGGGGACGGAGACGCAATGTGGCTTCAACAACGACACCAAGCGTTCCCTCCGAACCTGTAATCAGCGCGTTGAGGTCATAACCCGTAACGCCCTTCAGTGTTTCCCGACCGGTTCTCAGTTCCCTGCCATCGGCCAGCACGACGTGCAGGGCCAGAACAGCTTCACGTGTCACACCGTATTTGGCGCACCTCATACCGCCTGCATTGGTAGCGATATTTCCGCCAATGGAACATATCGCAGTGCTGGCAGGGTCCGGCGCGTAGAACAGTCCGTATTCCGCTGCCGCGGCGTTCAGTTCGCCGTTAAGAACACCTGGCTCAACAACCGCCAACTGTTCAACCGGGTCAATTCGGAGAATTCGATTCATCTTGGATACGTCAAGAACCACTTCACCGGCTTGCCCCACGGCTCCAGCTGCGAGACCAGTACCGGCACCTCGAGTCACCACGGGCGTGCGATTGGTGGCGGCAAGCTGCAATGTCCGCACTACGTCCTCTACGGATTCAGCGAATACGACCCCGTCGGGCAACGTCGCTGAGGCATAGCCTGACCGGTCCATACTTGCAATCAACCTGTCAGCATGTGACGTGGAAGCAGCTCGGGAAGCCTCAAGTACATTGTCGGAAGCGCGTGGAACAACAGACGCATTGTGGTTATTCACAGAACTCCTTCGTTTAGGTGAATCGCAGCCGGGGAACCACCGATATTATCGACCCATGGTTATATAATTTCATAATGTGGAAACCAGTTTTTGCTGACTGGATAAGACTCTAGGCCGTTTTTCTGTCCCGGTCAACGGTTAATGAGACTCCTGCGCCCATTCGTTGATGTCGGTGGACCCGGCGTCGTCGTAACGTCATCGCCGAAGAAACACCGTAAGGACGCGGATCCGCCTCGACCCTTCTTAGAAAGAGACAGACCAAACTTTTCATCCCACGACTGAGGAAATCATCAGTCAGGGGCGCAAGTCCAGCGGTTTTACGTTGACGTCGTCCTTGATGAGTCCCTGCAGATCGTCCTGCCTGGCTTGACCGAGGGTCAGCCGGTATTTCGCCAGTCCGGAGAGCATGTGATTGGTCCGCGGAACGTCCCGACTGAGGGGATGGTCCAGCAGTCGGCGTTGAATTTTGTGCTTTCCGCGGTGAATCCAATGCGGGGCGAATTCATTGGCCCGTTCGGTGGCAGATTCCGCGGCACCCTCTTCCGCGGCTTTGAGGAGCGACGCCCAAGGGTTTGTCGCTTCTGAACCGAATACCCCGGACGCGTACTTTTCAGCGATATTTTTCCGAACTGCATGGCCGAGGTACCGGTGCACGCGTCCTTCACGCTGTTCAAAGTCGACCGGGTTCCCGGGCACGTTCCAGTGGATGACCGAGTGCGCCCACCAATGGAAATCGATTCCTTCCTGACCAACACTGGTTGAGGCCAGCACGAAGGGCCAGAAGGGGCTGTTGAAGGCACGCCGGACATCGGGCATACGGTTCGTTTCGCCGTCGTCGGACTTTGCATTGCTGTAGCGGACGGCGAAGCGCACACCCATGCGCAAGTCATCGTGGGAGTTGTCCGGGTACTTGGCACGAAGCTGTGCCTGGTTCAGCGATAGGGCCTGGCGAATGTCATCGGCGATGCTCCAAAGATCGTCGACGGTCAGTTCGCCTACCTGCTGGCTGCGCAGCTGGAAGACATACTCGTCCAGCACGGCCTGCAGGTTGCCTGCTTCGCAGTACTGCAGAACCTTGTGCCAGTAGTCGCGTTCCCCGGGAATGATCTTGTCGATGAGTTCGGTGACATCCAGGCGGTTGAAGAGTGTTCGAAGTCCGGTGGCTCCGAACAATGCGGCTTTCCAGAGCTCAGCCTGGTCGAACTCCGGGCCGGCGATCCTCTGAAGCGCGCGGTACATGCAGTTTCCGGGTGAGTTCATGGCCAGCAGCTCAAGCCCCTCGGCCCACCCGTGGGTCGGGCCGTCCAGGGTGTCGAGCATTCGCTCGATATGCGCCTGATACAGCTTCGCTTCGCTTTCGCGTCCGCCGCTGGAGTCGCTGTCGTCACCTTGATTGAGGGAGCGGGTGTAATTGCCGAGATCACGGATTTCGCGGGAGGCTCTTCCCCGGCCACCGTTCCAGTTTTCGGGCAGCAGACCCGGAGCGGAGAAGTAGTGGGACCAGAGGCCCAACCGGCCCATTTCCTCGACGGCGGCCGGCAGTCGGTCCTGGATCTTGTCGGCGGCAGATTCACGTGCAGCGGCACCGGAAATGGTGTCGCCGTTCGCGGTAGCTGCTGTAAGCGGATCGGCGAGAGGCGCCAAAGTTGCGTGCGGTACGAACATCGCCAGTGTCGACATGGATTGAGCTTCGCCGTCTTCCTGGCGAACCCGGTACTGCAGTCGGGCGCCGAACCGCTTCCGCGCTTCCGCCGTATTTTCATCGTGCAGCTTCGAATCCTGCAGAATTTGCCGCTCCGCCTCATACGACAGCAGAGTCGTCAGAGCATTCGGACTGGCATTCCAGGCAGAGAAGACAAGCTGCTTCGTGACCTCGCTGCCCACTTCGACGTACGGCCCAGCTGCCTCCAGATACGGGAACGACGGCGGCATCCAGAGCAGCTTCCACCACCCTTGGCCTGTGGTGTGCTTTCGTAGAGCGCGGAACTTCGCGTTGTCGGTTTCCACCGGACCGAAGCTCCGGTAGGCCTTCGGGTCGATGGTGGTCAGGGTCGGAAGCAGCGGACGGATGGCGTCAAGGTTCCCATGGTTCCTCTCGTCCAGAATGCGGCCGATCTTGTAGTCGGTCAAAAAATGGGCGAACATCGGCACGGACTTCCAGTACTCCATCGGATTCCCTGTCCCGGCCGCTTTGAACACACCGGTCATCGCCTTATAACTGGAAATGTCTGAGGCCTGGACATCGGTCGGTGACATGTCGATCTTTTCCAACATGTCGTCCTCGCCGAGCTGTGGGCGTTCCGTCCGGCACATGTACAGTTTCAATGCCGATTCGATCTGCTCCGTCACTCCTTCAGCAACGTCCTGACCCATCAGCTGCTTGCGCCGCTCATCGAGGGCGCTGTCCAGCGATGCCATATAACCGTCGTCGTCCCGGCTGAGGAACCGCAACAGCTGACGGAAGTCGGCGGCATGGTCCTCGCCGTCCTCCTCCCGGGCATTCGTATGTGCCTTGTATGGCGTTGCAGAGAGCATCAGAAGTTTGGCGTCCTGATAGTTGAGGAACTCCCGCGCCAGTGCGGTTGCCTCACCCACCGGCTCGGCGTCCTCGCCGGGCTTGTAGAGCATGTCCCGGAAACGCTGGAACTCGTCCAGGATGATCAGGTCAGGCTCGAGGCAGTCGAGCCCGGCCTGCGCCAGGTCGCCGCGAAGGTTGCCGATGATCTTCCGCATGCTTGGACGGACGGCCTCCTCGCCATCGTCGGAGGCTTTTTTCAAAGCGAGACGGAATTCTTCGAGGTGCCCGTACTTCTCGGTGAGTTCGCGGAAGCGTTCGAGCACGTCTGCCGGCGGCCCATCCGGAAGCTTTTGCCCAATCCGATAAACGCGATGCTTAAAATTCTTGACAGATGAGGTAGCACGAAGCAGTTCCACCGGTAGGCCACGGTCATCGATGTCGAACAGGGCCAAACCAGCCAGCATGTAGAACAGGACGGCGCGCTCGTCCGCCCGGCCGGTGGCTCCACCGACGTTGAAGGACGTGCCCGGCGTGAGCGAAACGAAATTGACCCTCTTCCGGGTGTTCGGGCCCGGTTCGGCGTTGAGCCGTCCGAGCTCGATGGGCAACAGTGTCAAGCGTCCAGATTCGATGATGTCGGTCTGACCGGTGACGTTGAGCCGTCCCAGATTCTGCTTGGCCAGATCCGCATTGGAGCAGACATAGACGATGTCGATCCGGTTCACACCCGAGTCGTCTTGGTCCAGCCGCTCGATCGCCTTGGCGATAACGCCGCGGGCCACCATGCTTTTGCCGAGGCCCGTTTCGTCGGCGACCAGGGAGCGGTCGGCCGTATCGGCGTCGTTGTAGAAACGGTCGAAAACGTGGTCAACGGTACGTCTCTGGAAGCCCCGCAGCGTCGCAAGTGCCGGGGTTGGGTCGAAGGTATTCACCGGGCGGCCTCCCCCACGTCGACACTCTCCGGTCCCAGCGCCTCAACGGCGGCCTCCCACAACAGGTGCAGCTGTTGAATCTCCTCGTCGTCGGCACGATGTTCGAGCAACCGGTCGATCACAACCTTGAGCTCTGAGAACACCTCTGGCGCATCTGAGTTGGCGGTCGCACCGATCAGCGCCTCGAAGAGACCCGCAGTTCCTCCACCCCCGAACCCTGCCCCGAACGCTCCAGCAAACGTCCCGGATCCGGGAGGAGCGTCTTCCGGCGTGAGGAACAGCAGCAGGAATTGGCGCAGCTTCTCCGGATCGTCCAGCTGGCGGGCAACGATCTCGTCGAGCCGTCCGTCCGGATCCGTCCGCAGCGTCCCCTGCACCACGGTGCTCTTGCTCAGGTCCTTCGCCTTGTCGGTCAGCGTCAGGACCAGATAAGGAGTGACATCGGCCAGCGGCACGCTTCGGAAAACGTGTTCGTGTTCGGCATCAGCGGGTACGACGGCGAAACTTGGGTTGGCCACGGTGAGCAGCCGAATGTGGGCCGTCAGGTCCTCCGGCGGTGAATACGAGTGCCGGGCAGTGACGGCGAACGTCCGGATAGCGCCGTCCAATGTCGGTTCGGAAACCGCATCCAGCACGAATGACTTGGCTGCCGCGTCGCGTAGAGCGCCGTCCAACCGGAACCGGGCCTCATCCTCGTCGCTGCGCGTCTCTCCGCCTTCACCCGCATAGTCGGCAAACGGAACGCCCTTCAGGCTTTCCAGAATCCGTTCGACGCCGATGCTCCGCTTGCGTCCCTTCAGTTCCAGTCCGAATTCCACATTCCGGGTGAACGCTGCCTCCGTGGCGTTGGCCGAACCGAGCAGCGCGTAGGTGGAGTGGTCGTAATCGCAGAAGAACGCCTTGGCATGGAGCCCCGTCAGGTCATCGCTGATGGTCGACCCTTCGGCCGTTCCGGTTTCAGCGGATTCGGGAACTCCCAAATCATCGAACGCCTTGAAACTGGCGCGGTTAGCGGCGATCGTTTCCGGCTTCAGCAGGTCGAACTGGTCAGCCCTGCCAAAGACGTGCAATCCGCGGGTATGACGGTCTTTCACCCGACCCAGCAACTCGTCGTCGAGGAAGGGGGATATGACCAGTTTGTTGGGACCGAACGTTTTGTCACGGTTGAACTTGCGGTTCTTGCCGTGCGACTTCGACGGCTCGGACAAGAACGTGACCAGCGAATCCGGCCCGTAGCTCTCTCCGGTCCCGAGCGGCCGGAACGCCGCCTCCTGAATGTCCTCCGGCAGGTCCCACTCCACAGAGGCAAGGCGCTTGGCCAGTTCCCCCACTCTGGCGCGGCGATCGCCGTCGAACTCCACCGTGCAGAGTTCCGGGAGTGCCGACACGAACCGCGCCAAGGGACCATTGTCGATGCGGTTTGCGGTATTCCCTTCGGCCGGAACGCCGTCCAGCCGGACCAGCAAGTCCCAGCTCGGATCCGGGGTGAGATTCCTGCTGCTGCACAGGAAGCGGTAGCGGCGTTCGTCGTCGTTCTCGAATTCCAGCACCCATACCTTGGGGTGGAACAAGCCGTGCCCGACGCTGACTTGGTGGATCATCGGTTCCAGCAGGCTGAGTAGGTCCGAGGCGTCGTGCGGCGCCTTGATGTGGCCGGCTTGGCAAAAGATATCGACCCGGTCGGAGATTTTGCGGATGGCGCTGAGCACGGCCACCGGGTTGTTGAACTCCT
>NZ_KI914706.1:83594-84665 GCF_000520495.1 Arthrobacter sp. H14 | reverse complement strand
CCGAGATGACAGCCTACGAAAAAGTCAGGCTTGAACTGGGATCACCGGTCTACTTCTGCGATCCGCACTCACCCTGGCAACGGGGCACGAACGAGAACACGAACCGGCTGCTGCGGCACTGGTTCGAGAAGTACTCCGATCTCAGCGGTTACACCGCCGCAGATCTCAAAAAGGTTCAGGACATCCTTAACCGCAGGCCCCGCCAAACCCTCGGGCTTCAGACGCCCGCCGACCAACTGAAAGAACTACTACAAACCGCAGCGTAAGCCGCAGCATTGCAAACACCACTTGACTTCACCCCTCCACAACCGGCTGTTAACGGAACGCCGTCCACATTCGATGGACTCTGTCTCCTGCGGCCGGCACGGTGTCCGTAGTCTCGGTGCATGACATCGCGAAGCATCATGGAAATGCCCGTCGAGGAAAGACCGCGGGAACGGTTGCTCATGGTCGGGGTCCGCCGGCTCAAGGACGCCGAGGTCCTCGCCATCATCATCGGTTCGGGAGGCCGTGGGCGGAGCAGCCTCGAACTCGCCCAGTCACTGCTGAAGAAATTCGGTGGAACAGGCGGGCTGTCGATCGCCTCGGTCGATGAGTTGCAGGAAGCGGAGGGAGTCGGTCAGGCACTGGCCATGCGTATTGCCGCCTCCATGGAGCTGGCACGGCGGTCACAGCGGGGGCTGCTCCGGCGCCAGCCAGCACGGGCAATCACCAAGGCTCCTGGCGATACTGGTTAGGGGCGCCAGAGGACGACGGCGGAAGAACGTGGCCGTGGCCGTTGACCCTGGGCGAGGGTAACCACGTCACCGCCAACACTTCCGGCGGCGAAAACCCGGGCAGCGTCCCTGCGGCTTAGCCGGCCGGATTTGGCCTCTTTAAGCTCCTCGGTCAATTCGGACACCTTTGCCCGGAGGGCATCCACCTGGTTTTCGAGTTCCAGAATGCGCTTGATGCCTTCAAGCGAGACGCCTTCGCCTGAGAGCCGCTGCACCTCACGCAAAGCATCCACATCGCGTTGCGAATAACGGCGAGACCGTCCGGGCGCACGGCTCGGCTTCACAATGCCGAGCC
>NZ_KI914706.1:69142-83494 GCF_000520495.1 Arthrobacter sp. H14 | reverse complement strand
AATGCCGAGCCGGTCATACTGACGCAGCGTCTGGGGGTGCATTTCCGCCAGTTCAGCGGCTACGGAGATCACAAAGAGCGGCGCATTCACGTCCAGTCCCATCATGTCCTCCTTGTCCGGGAATCTACTTTGGATCCCCGTCCCGGCCACTCCGGACCGGGGATTCGAATTACAACTTTGCCTTCTCCTTCAGTGCTCCACGCGGATCACCGTCGGAGGTTGCTTCCGCGAAGGCGGCCACCGCTGCTTCGGCGTCCTTGGACAACCGCTGGGGCACCACAACATCGATGGTCACGAGCAGGTCGCCGGTGCCCTTCGACGTCGAAACACCCTTGCCTTTGACCCGCAGTGTGCGGCCGGACGGCGTACCGGCAGGAACCTTGACCCTGACGGTGTCACCGGTCAGCGTCGGAACGGAAATCTGGGCGCCCATGGCGGCCTCCGGGAATGTCACCGGAACGTGGATACGGATGTTGTCACCCTCGCGGACGAAAAATTCGTGTGCCTTGACACTGACTGCCACCACCAGGTCCCCGTTTCCGGCGGGCCCGGGCTGGCCCTTGCCGCGGACGCGGATCTTCTGGCCATCCTTGACGCCAGCCGGGATACGGACCTGTGTCACGTCGCCGCGGGAGTTACGAAGACCGATCGTCGTGCCCTTGATCGAACCGCCAAAGGAGATCGACGTATTCGCGGTGAGGTCAGCGCCCTTCGTTGGCGGCGGCTGGAATCCGCCGCCTCCTCCGCCGAACAGGTCGGCGAATTCCGGCGGCAGCCCCGAAGTGTCGAATCCGCCTGTTGAGTAACGGCTGCGGCCGCGCCGGCCGCCACCCTGGTTGAACATCCCGCCGAATACGTCCTCGAACCCTGCACCGCCGCTCGCGCCACCGGACCCGCCGGACGTGAAGCGGGCCCCGGAACCCATGGCGTGGATGGCGTCGTACTGTTCGCGCTGTTCGTCATCGGACAGCACAGAGTATGCCTCGCTGATGTTCTTAAAAGTCGTTTCCGCCGCAGCATTTCCCGGATTCTGGTCGGGGTGGTGCGTGCGCGCCAGCTTGCGGTAGGCCTTCTTGATGTCGGCCTGCGTGGCGTCCTTGGAGACACCGAGGACCTTGTAGAAGTCTTTGTCGATCCAATCCTGACTGGCCGCCATGGCGCCTCCTCTCAATCAAAATATGTAGTGTCCCGGGGTCTGGAAACCATCGTATGTGGTTCCCAGACCCCGGAGCTTGTTCACTGCTGTTTACCCTGTGTCGGAAGGTTACTCCGGTACGGAGACGCCCACCTGCGCAGCACGCAGGATCCGGTCACCGGACTTGTAGCCGGCACGGAGAACGTGGCTGACCGTCTCGACCTCAACATCCGTGCTCGGCTGCTGGAGCAGCGCTTCGTGGACGTTCGGGTCGAATTCGACGCCAACTTCACCGTAACGGACCAGCCCATGCTGGCTCAGGACCGCATCAAGCTTGTTCGAGATCGAAGCGAACGGGCTGCCATCGAGGTCGCCATGCTGACGGGCTGCCTCAATGTCGTCGAGGACAGGCAACAGGGAGTTGAGCACCGAGACGACTGCCATCTCGCGGGCAACATCCCGGTCCCGTTCCACCCTGCGGCGGTAGTTGACGTATTCCGCCTGCAACCGCTGCAGGTCCACGAGCCGCTCGGCTGCCAGAACCTCCGACTCGGACTTGGAGGCTTCCTCGTCGAGGATGGCCTCGGCCTGGGCGAGGGCATCGCCCTCATCCACCTCCACGTCCCGGTCAGTTGAACCGGCACTGCCGACGTCGGAAGCATCGCTGTCGCTGGGATCCGAACCGTCGCCCGGTTCATCGACAACCTCGGCCTCAATGACCTCGTCTTCACCCGCGGGTGAGGGCACCTCCGCGCCCTCACCCCGGATGCCGGCGTCGTTCTCAGGGTCTTCCGGTGGGTCGACCTTGGGATCGTTGTTGTCAGCCATAACTACTTCTTCTGCTCTTCTTCGTCCACGATCTCAGCGTCGACGATGTCTTCATCGGATTGCGTCTGACCGTTCGGGTTGGTCTCGGCACCCTCGGCTCCGGCAGCGCTGTCAGCCGGCGCTCCGGCTTCTGCATCCTGCTGAGCCTGGGCGTAGATGGCCTCGCCGAGCTTGGTCTGCGAAGTCTGCAGCTTCTCAAACGCAGGCTTGACCGCGTCCTCATCATCGCCGGCGAGTGCTTCCTTGAGGGAGTCGACGTCGGCCTTGACTTCGGTCTTGACATCCTCCGGCAGCTTCTCGTCGTTCTCGGACAGCAACTTGTCCACGGAGTAGGCCAACTGCTCTGCGTTATTGCGGACGTCGGCCTTCTCGCGGCGCGCCTTGTCCTCTTCAGCGTGCTCCTCAGCCTCGCGCACCATCCGCTCGATGTCCTCCTTCGGCAGTGATGAACCGCCGGTGATGGTCATCGACTGCTCGGTGCCGGTGCCCTTGTCCTTCGCGGACACGTGCACAATACCGTTGGCATCGATGTCGAAGGTGACCTCGACCTGCGGAACTCCGCGCGGGGCCGGCGCAATACCGGTCAGCTCGAAGGTGCCCAGCGGCTTGTTATCCCGGGTGAACTCGCGCTCGCCCTGGAAAACCTGAATGGATACGGACGGCTGATTGTCATCCGCCGTCGTGAAGGTTTCACTGCGCTTGGTCGGGATCGCGGTGTTGCGTTCGATCAGCTTGGTCATCACACCGCCCTTGGTTTCAATACCCAGGGACAGCGGGGTGACGTCGATGAGCAGGATGTCCTTGCGGTCGCCCTTCAGCACACCGGCCTGCAGGGCGGCACCGACGGCGACAACCTCATCCGGGTTGACACCCTTGTTGGGCTCCTTACCGCCGGCCATCTCCTTGACCAATTCGGTCACGGCCGGCATACGGGTCGAACCGCCCACCATGACGATGTGGTCGATTTCGGAGACGGAGATTCCGGCTTCCTTGATGACGTCCTGGAACGGCTTCTTGGTCCGGTCCAGCAGATCCGAGGTCATGTCCTGGAACTTGGCGCGGGACAGCTGCTCGTCCAGGTGGACGGGCCCGTCCGGGGTGACCGAGAGGTACTGCAGCGAGATGTTGGTGTTCGTCGCCGAGGAGAGTTCCTTCTTGGCCTGCTCTGAAGCTTCGCGGAGGCGCTGCAGGGCAATCTTGTCCTTGGACAGGTCGACGCCGGTCTTGGACTTGGTCTGCTGCAGCAGGTAGTCCACGATGCGCTGATCCCAGTCGTCGCCGCCGAGGCGGTTGTCACCGGAAGTGGACTTCACCTGAATGGTGGAGAAGTCATCTTCATCCTTGCCGACTTCGAGCAGCGAAACGTCGAACGTACCGCCACCGAGGTCGAAGACCAGGATGAGCTCGTCTTCCTTGCCCTTGTCCAGGCCGTAGGCCAGGGCGGCTGCGGTTGGCTCGTTGACAATACGGAGCACGTTCAGTCCGGCAATCTCGCCGGCTTCCTTGGTGGCCTGACGCTCGGCGTCGTTGAAGTAGGCCGGAACGGTGACGACGGCGTCGGTCACCTTCTCGCCCAGGTAGGACTCGGCGTCGGTCTTCAGCTTCTGCAGCACACGCGCGGAGATTTCCTGCGCGGTGTAGGTCTTCTCGTCGATCTTGACGTTCCAGTCAGTGCCCATGTGGCGCTTGACGGATGCAATGGTCCGATCGATGTTGTTGACGGCCTGGCGCTTGGCGATTTCGCCAACCAGAACTTCGCCGGCCTTCGAGAATGCGACAACGGACGGCGTCGTGCGTGCGCCCTCAGCGTTGGCGATAACGGTGGGCTCGCCACCTTCAAGTACGGAGACGACGGAGTTGGTCGTTCCGAGGTCGATACCTACTGCACGTGACATGTGTGTTCCTTTCGCGTAAGACGCTGGTTGAGCGTTCTGCACTCAAGTTTGCCACACTGAGTTCAGATGTCAAGTAGAGTTGAGTCATATCGACTCAACTCTCTCGAAATTCCGCCCACATACTGGCTGGCGGCGCTGCGGGACAAGTGCCCCGCGATACAGATTCTGAAACACTACGACTCATTCGCTTCCACCGTGCCATCAGGCCGGAGTAGCGTGCCGGATATGAGCGAAGACGTCTATTCCCATGGCCACCATGAAAGCGTGGTCCGGTCCCACGCCCTGCGCACTGCCGCAGACTCGGCAGCCTACCTGCTTCCGCACCTTATCCCGGGGCGCAGCGTGCTCGACGTCGGCAGCGGGCCAGGCAGCATTACCGCAGACTTCGCTGAAATTGTCTCCCCGGGCAGGGTCACCGGCGTCGACCGGGAAGCCAACGTCATCGCCCACGCCTCTGAACTTGCCGCTTCCCGCGGACTCGACAACCTGGACTTCCGCACCGGGGATATCTACAACCTGGAGTACGACGACGACACGTTCGATGTCGTCCACGCTCACCAGATACTGCACCACCTGACGGATCCGGTCGCGGCATTGAAGGAGATGCGCCGCGTCGCCAACGACGGCGGGATTATCGCCGTCCGCGAAGGAGACTACGGAGCCATGAACTGGTATCCGGAGGCGCCGGCGTTGCGCGACTGGATGGATCTGTACCAGAAAATCGCCCGCGGAAACGGAGCCGAGCCCAATGCAGGACGGCGGCTGCTGAACTGGGCACGGCAGGCCGGACTTACCGACATCGTCCCTTCAGCCACCACCTGGGTCTACGCGGCGGAACCGGAACGGTCCAGGTTCGCTGACTCCTGGGCTGAACGGATTCTGCATTCATCGTTCGCGGAACAGGCGCTCGAGCGTGGCCTGGCCAACCAGTCGGACCTGGAGCGCATAGCCGAAGGGTTCCGGGAATGGGGCCAGGATCCTGACGGCTGGTTCGTGATGATCCATGCCGAGATCCTGGCCAGCGTGCAGTCCTGACTTACCCACTCCAGTATTGAGGGAATTTCGCAACCTCCGTGGTCGTTTTTAAACCGAGTGGCAATGCCGGCGCGCTCATGCGCGTGAATTGAGACACATCGGCCCCAAGACCCTTCGATATCCTCGCGGTCCATAAAGCAGTGCTATAAACTGCGTAATCAGGGGACGCAAGTGGGGGACGTCTACGTACAGGAGAGAATTGTGCTCGATCGGACGGATACCCGCGTTGCCTCTGCGGTGCGCGTAGCACCCGATGGGCGTCGATCGACTGCTCCCGTCTCTAAATTTACCGCTTTGGCAGGACTACTGACCTCCCTGCCGGTTCTGGTCTCCCTGCTGATCTTTATCACCGTGCTGGCGAGCGGGCCGCTGCATGGCCTGGACCGGGCGCTTAATCAGCCTTGGTCGGAAATGATCTTTCCGGAATGGCGCTCCTTCGTCGACGACGTCATCGATCCCATCGCCAGCCAGGCCGTGGTCATCCCGCTGCTGGCCGTAACCGCCATCGTGCTCTCTGTCCGCCGCCACACCTGGCGCCCTCTGATGATTGCCACAATCACCGAAATAGGCGTCGTCGGCATGGTCGGTGCCATGAAAGTCATCATTGCCCGGCCCTCCCCCGTTTTGGAGGACCCCTCCTTTTTCCACGGCGGCATCTTCAACCACGGCGGCTACGGCATCATTTATCCGTCCGGCCACGCGGCTCAGTCCGTTGCCCTGTACGGAATAATCGTCTTCCTGCTCAGCCGGTACACCGCCACCACCAGGAAAACCTTGACCCTGCTTTCGGTCGGCGTCGCCGTCATCGCAGCCCTGACTATGGTCAGCTCGATTTACCTCGGTTGGCACTGGAGCACCGATCTCGTCGCCGGTTTCCTGACCGGTGGAATCGTCCTTCGGGCCGTCATCTACATCCACGACATGTTCCCGGAACGGCCCCGCCCGGCCTCTCCTGACAGCTACTCGCTGCGCCAAGGCGCCTACCGGTTATCGTCCCGCCCGACACAGGCTCCGGCTCCGGCTCCGGCCATGATGCGCGGGTTCGAGGTTCGAGACCCCGCGCGGCGCACCGCCAGATAGTTCCTCACCGCGGCGATCCTGTGGGCGCCCGCTTGCTAGTGTGAGCGCATGGATGCGGTGCAGGAAGAGTACGACGTCGTCATTGTCGGTGGTGGGCACAATGGCCTGGTCGCGGCAACTTATCTGGCGAAAACCGGCAAGTCGGTGCTGCTGCTCGAACGCCAGGACCACATCGGCGGAGCCACCGTTTCGGCCCAGGCCTTCCCCGGCGTCGACGCGCGGTTGTCGCGTTATTCATATCTCATCAGCTTGCTCCCCCGACAGATCATTGCGGACCTGGACCTCGACCTGGAGCTGATCCGGCGCCGCTACTCCTCCTACACCCCGCTTCCCGGCACCACCCAAGGGTTGTTGGTGGACAATAACGACGACGGCATTACGGCGGCCTCCTTCGCCGCCATCGGTGCCGGGGCCGACGTCGACGGTTTCAGCCAGCTCTACGAACGGACAGGGAAGCTGGCACGGAGGCTATGGCCGACCATGATGAAGCCGCTGCTGCGCCGGTCCGAAGCCAGGGACCTCGTCGGCGATGACCAGTTATGGGACGACTTCATGGAACGGCCCATTGGTGAGGTCATTGAACGGTCGGTGCAGAACGACCTGGTGCGGGGCGTGGTCCTCACCGATGGGCTGATCAGCACTTACGCCCGGGCGCACGAGCCGGACCTGAGCCAGAACAGGTGCTTTTTCTACCACGTGACCGGCGGCGGAACCGGCGACTGGGACGTACCCGTCGGCGGAATGGGCGCCCTCACCGATGCCCTGGCGCGGGCGGCAGATGCTGCTGCTGTCCAGATGTTCACCGGCGCGGAAGTCACACATGTTTCGCCCGACGGACAGGTCCGGTATGAGCTGGATGGGAAGTCCCGGAGCCTGCAGGCGGGCCGGGTGCTCTCCAACGCGGCCCCTGCTGTCCTGGAGCGGCTTCTCGGTAACGGCCAGGGAACACAACCCTCGCCGCCTTCCCGACCAGAGCCGGAAGGCGCCCAGGCCAAGGTCAACCTCCTGCTCTCCCGGCTGCCCAAGCTGAAGGATCCCGGCGTCGCACCCGAAGCTGCCTTTGGTGGAACCTTCCACATCAACGAGCTCTACAGCCAGCTCGAGACGGCTTACGAACAGGCCGGGACCGGACAGATTCCGGATCCACTGCCGGCGGAAATCTACTGCCATTCGCTGGCAGACCCTTCCATTCTGTCCCCGGAACTCCGCGGAACCGGCGCACACACCTTGACCGTTTTCACTCTGCACACGCCGCATCGGCTGCTGACCGAGGAGAACAACGAGCGGATGCGCTCCGAACTGCAGGCGGCGACGCTGGCTTCCCTAAACACTGTCCTGGCGGAACCCATCGAGGACTGCCTGCTCCGCGACAGCGACGGCGGACTTTGCGTGGAAACCAAGACAACGCTGGACCTCGAACACACGCTCAACATGCCTGGCGGAAACATCTTCCACGGTCCGCTGTCCTGGCCGTTCGTCGAGGACGACGCTCCATTGGACACTGCGGCCCAGCGCTGGGGAGTCGCCACCGGGCACGACCGGATTCTGCTGTGCGGCGCAGGGTCGCAACGCGGCGGCGGGGTCAGCGGGCTGGGCGGCTACAGCGCCGCCATGGCCGTATTGGAGGACGACGCCGCTGGGTAGACTTGGGCGCATGTTCCGCATCATCACCGTCTGCACAGGTAATATCTGCCGCTCCCCGATGGCCGAGCTGATGCTCATCCGGGCACTCGAGGAGGCCGGTCTCTCCGACTCGGCGACCGTCGATTCCGCCGGAACCACCGATTACGAGGTTGGCCGGCCGATCGACCGCAGGGCCTCCCGGAAGCTGGAACTGCAGGGCATCACCAGCACAACACATCGTGCGCGCCGGTTCGAGGACAATTGGTTCCGGGATCGCGACCTGATTCTGGCACTCAACTACGACCACTATGAAGACCTGCGCGCTCTGGCCCCCGATGACGAGGGCAGAACCAAGGTCCGGATGCTCCGGGACTTCGACCCCGACATGGCCCGGCGAGACCCCTCCGAGCAGGGAATCGAGGACCCTTGGTACGGCGACGAGTCCGGTTTCGATAACAGCTGGGACCTGATCCAGGCGGCCGTTCCGGGCATCGTCCGGCACGTCCAGCAGGTCCTCGATGAACGCCGGTAAATCTCCGCGCCCACTGATCATCGCCATCGATGGGCGGTCCGGGGCAGGTAAAACGACTTTGGCGGTGGAACTGGCGGCCAGGTTGCGCGAGTATCACAGCGTCTCGCTCTTCCACCTCGAAGATATATACCCCGGATGGGATGGGCTGCTCGCCGGGCTGGAAACATACCGGAAAGCGGTTTTGACTCCGTTGAGCCGGGGCGAGGACGCGCACTGGAGTCCGTGGGACTGGGAGACGGGAGCCGACGGGCCGGTCCGCTGTACCCGTGCTGCCGAGATCATCGTGGTGGAAGGCGTCGGCGCGGCGCACCAGCACGCACACGCGCTGGTCGACGTCGTCATCTGGCTGGAGGCTCCCGACGCCGACCGGAAGCAACGTGCGCTGGCCCGGGATGGGGAACTTTTCGCGCCCTATTGGGACCAGTGGGCGGAGCAGGAAGCTGCCCTGCTGGAACTCGACGACGTCGCTTCCGCAGCCGATTTGGTGGTTCAGGGCCCCGGCGATGACATGGTCCGCGAACAGGTGGTGGCTGCTCTGGTGGCACTTCCACAAACGGAGGCGCTGCTGCTGCCCGAACGCACACGCTGGAACAGCGTCTCCCTGCGGATGCAGCGTCTTGATCTGTTTCCCGATGCCGCCCTGTGCTTCTCAGTACTATATGCCGGGAATCCCAGGACGGTTTGGCTGGACAGCTCCGACGCCGGCAGCCGGCACACCTCCAGCAGGTTCAGCATCATGGCCGACGACGGCGGCAGTTACGGCAGGTCTGCAATGCACAGTTCGGGCCTGACCGAGGTCCGTTCCGGAGCGGTCTCCAGCCGCATCCGGGGTCCGTTCTTCCGCTGGCTGGATTCCGTTTGGGGACACGGAACCCTTGCCGTACCGGACGGTTACCCGGGCGGATTCGCCCTCGGCTGGCTCGGCTGCCTGGGGTATGAACTCAAGCGCGAAACCGGCGGGGCCGACATCGAAAGCAGCACCCCTGATGCGGCACTGATCTTCGCTGGCCGGTGCCTCGTTTTCGACCATGCCCAGAGGTGCATATATCTGCTGGCGCTCGAAGACGAGTCGACGCAAATGGAAGCGGCGGAGTGGCTTCGCCAAACGGCTGAACGGATCACGCACCTGCCCGCGGCAGCGGAAGAGGTCTCCTCTGGGCCCGGCGCTCCACTGGCTCGGGCCATGGCTCCCTTGGCCCGGAATCCGGCCCCATTGGCTGGGAATCCTGCCCTGCGGTTCGAGGTCAGGAACGCACGGGCGGACTATCTTGACCTTATCGACGCGGCGCGGAAGCAGATCGCCGAGGGCAACTCTTATGAAATCTGCCTAACCACACGGCTGGATTGCCGCCCTGTCCGCCCTGTCGATCCGTGGCACACTTACCTCGACCTGCGCCGGCGAAGTCCCGCGCCGTTTGCCGCCTACCTCCAACTGGACGGGCTCATCGTGGCCAGCACCTCTCCGGAGCGGTTCCTGCGCATCGGCGCTGACGGATCCCTGCGGGCCGAACCGATTAAGGGCACACGGCGCCGGGACCCGGATCCCGACCGCGACGCCGCCCTCCGTGAAGAGCTGTCCAGCTCCCTGAAGGACCGGGCGGAGAACATCATGATTGTGGATCTGCTCCGTAACGATCTCTCGCACTTCGCCGTGCCGGATTCGCTGCGGGTTTCGCGATTATGCGCGGTGGAAAGCTATGCAACCGTGCATCAGCTGGTCAGCACCATCGATGCCAGATTGCGTCCCGGCGCCGACCGGGCCGCCGCCGTCGCCGCAGCTTTTCCGGCCGGCTCCATGACGGGGGCTCCCAAAATCAGCACGATGGCAATCCTGGACGACTTGGAAGAGCAACCCCGCGGTATCTATTCGGGCGCACTCGGCTACTTCTCCCTGAACGGCGCCGCTGATCTGTCGGTGGTGATCCGTAGTCTGGTGATCGAGGATGGCGCTGATGGCCAACGGCTGTCCCTCGGAGTCGGTGGAGCGATCACGGCCGACTCGGATCCCGAGGCGGAATGGGAGGAAGTGCAGACGAAGGCCTACGGCGTCCTGTCCGCACTCGGTGCCGGTTTTCCGCCGGACGCAAATTTAGGAGGACAAGCATGAAAGCAGTGATCAGCGGCGCTGGAATTGCCGGTCTGTCCAATGCCCGGTTCCTTGCCGGCGCCGGCTGGGACGTCGTCGTACTTGAGCGCGCCCCGGCCCGGCGGCGCGAGGGGTACATGATGGACTTCTTCGGTCCCGGTTTCGAGGCAGCGGAAGCGCTCGGACTGATACCGCGGCTGCGCGAACTGGCGTACCCCATCGACAGGGTCGCTTATATCGACAAACGCGGGCGGGCCCGGGCCACCTTGAGCTATGAACGGTTCTCCCGCATGGTCGACGGCAGGCTGCTGAGCATCATGCGCCCCGATCTGGAGCTGGCCCTGCTGGAATCCCTGCCTGGGGACGTACAACTGCGCTACTCGACGACGATTGACACACTCCGGAACAACGACGACGGCGTCAGCCTCACCCTCAGCGACGGCACGGAAGAGGAAGCCGACCTGCTGATCAGTGCCGAGGGAATCCATTCGGAGCTGCGGTCCCGGATCTTCGGACCGGAAGAAGACTATCTGCGCTACCTCGGCTACCACACGGCCGCCTTCATCTTTCATGATCCGGCCCTGCATGCGGAAACCGGTGCCCGGTTTTCCCTGACCGACACCATCGACCGGCAGGCGGGCATCTACGGTCTGCGTGGCGGTGACGTCGCGATCTTCACCGTCCACCGGGCGAATGACCGCCGGCTGCCCAACAATCCGCGCGGGGAACTCCGGCGACGTTATGCACAGCTTGGCTGGTTCATGCCGCGGGCATTGGAGCAGTGCCCACCGGAGGTCTACTACGACCAGGTCGCGCAGATCATCATGCCGCAATGGCACAGCGGCCGGGTGGTCCTGGCGGGGGACGCTGCGCATGCCGTCTCCCTGCTGGCCGGGCAGGGTGCGTCCCTGGCCGTGGCCGGCGCGCAGGAACTGGCACGGGAACTGGCCTCGGCCGCCGACATCAGCACCGGTCTGGACAATTATGAGAAGAACTGGCGCCCACGCCTCGAGGTGCATCAGCAGGCCGGACGCCGCGCAGCCTCCTGGTTTGTCCCCTCGAATCCCCTCTGGCTCGGAGTCCGCCGTCTCGTGCTGCGGTTGATGGCCGTTCCCGGGGCGGACCGCTTCTTCAGTGGCCGGTTGGTGGGCAAGACCGGCGCTAAGGTGAAACCATGACTGTTCTGGTTTTCCTGGACCCCGGTTCCGAACATGGCAGGATCGCCGATGCCACCCGGCCACAGCTGATGGCCACGGATCTGGGAGCAACCCGCGGCGACGGCATATTCGAGTCCCTGCTGGTCATCCACGGCACGCCCCGGAAACTGCAGGCGCATCTGGACCGGCTGGACGTCTCCGCCCGGGCGATGCACCTGGATATCCCTGATCAGCACGCCTGGCGGCGGGCGATCACCACTGCACTCACCGAATTCGCGGCCACCGAGCAGGCAGACGCCCCGGAGGTTGTGCTGAAGCTGATCACCACCCGCGGTGCCGAAGGAGCCGCTGCTCCGACGTCGTGGGTCAGCGCCTTCCTGCCGCCGGCCACCTCGCAGGCACAGCGCGAAACCGGCATTGCCGTGCTGCTGCTTGACCGCGGTTATGACAGCACGATTGCCGAACGTGCCCCGTGGCTGCTGCAGGGCGCCAAAACGCTGTCCTACGCGGTGAACATGGCCGCCATCCGTTACGCGAAAGACCAGGGCGCCGACGACGTCATCTTCACCAGTTCGGATGGAAAGGTCCTTGAGGGCCCCACCTCCACGGTGTTGATCGCACGCCAGCGCGAAGGCGTGAAGGAGCTGCTCACCCCGCGGCGCGACAGCGGCATCCTGCCCGGCACGACCCAGGGCGCGCTATTCTCAGCCGCCGAAGAAGCCGGCTGGAAACTCGGTTATGGGCCGCTCGAGCCGGATGACTTGAAAACAGCCGACGCCGTCTGGCTCATTTCCAGCATCCGGCTCCTCGCACCGGTCAACAGCATCGATGGCAATCCCATATCGACGTCGCCCGCCCTGACGTTCGAGCTGACGACCCTGCTGGAGAACATCGTCTAGAAAATCGGGTTCCAAGTACCCAGGACCACGGCGGCGCCCACGGCGAGCGCGGTGATCACGGCCGCTCCGCACAGCACCCACAGGTCGAGAATGCTGTAGCGCGATTCGCGTGCCCACGTCCGTTCCGCTCCCCCGAATCCGCGCGCCTCCATGGTCATGGCAAGCCGCGTCGCCCGTCGGATGGCCTGGACCAGCAGCGCCAGCGCCTGCCCCAGCGAAGCTTTGAACCGTCCGGCGTAACCGCCATTCGACCCGACCCCGCGTGCGCGGCGCGCCATACCAAGGGTGTGCCACTCCTCGAGCAGCAATCCGACCAGCCGCATCGCCGCCAGTGCCCCGAGCACGAACCGGTGCGGCAGCCTCAGCTTCTGTGCCAGCCCGTCCGCCAGATCGGTGGGATCTGTGCTGGCGAGGACAATGATGCCCGGAAGCGCGATGGCAAGACCACGCAGCATGATGGCAATACCGGCCTGCAGCGATCCCTCGCTGAAGGTGATAATGCCCCAGTCCACAACGACCGCACCGCTGTCTTCAGCCAGCAGGGCGGTTCCGTAGCCGCCGACCAGCGCGGCAAACAGGATCGGCCAGCCGCGCGACAGCAATACCCGCAGGCTCAATCCCGCCAGCGGCAGCAACGCCAGCTCGCAGACCAGCGCGATCGTCGCCGAAACCCAGTCCACAGTCAGCACCAGCGCGATCGTGATCAGGAACGCCGCCGCGAGCTTGGAAACCGGGTTGGCACGCGACAATAGTGCGGTGCTCCGGGCCGGCGCCATGACGTCAGTGCTCATGTGCACCCAGTCCCCTCGCAGTTGCAGGCTGCCCCGAGTCACCTGTTTCTCCATCCGGAGCCAGGTGCAACCGGGCGCCGCCCAGAACCTCAGTGAAATCCTCATCATGGGTCACTGAGACGACGGCGGTGCCCTCATCCAGCAGCCCGGAGAGCAGGCTGGCAAGCTCCGCCCACGTATTGGCATCCTGTCCAAAGGTCGGTTCATCGAGCACCAGCACATCCGGCCTCGACGCCAGAACCGTGGCCACTGACAACCGCCGCTTTTCCCCACCGGAGAGCGTGAAGGGATTCGCCTCCGCCAGCCGGGTCAGCCGCAGCCGCTCCAGCAGCTCGCTCACGCGCTCGTCGGCATCGACACCGCCCTCGAGTTGCCGCGGCCCGAAAGCCAATTCGTCATAAACCCTATTGGTCACGAACTGGTGCTCCGGCTCCTGGAATACGGTACCGATCCGTGAAATCAGGTTCTTCGAGTGCCAGCGGAAGGGACTGGATTCCACGCCGCGTGCCAAGGCTGGATGCGCCTTCACGGCACCACCTGCCGCCGGCAAGAGTCCGGCCAAGGTGAGCGCAAGAGTCGATTTTCCCGCTCCGTTCGGGCCCGTAATGCTCAACGCCTTGCCCGCGGAAACGTCGAGGTCAATGCCGGAAGCGGCAGGCCGGGCCGGACGCCGTCGTCGTGCCTGCTCCCTTGAAACCGTCAAGTCCACCGCCGACAGCAGCTGTTCACCCGAACCGGAATCGTGCCGGGGACGGGTCAGCGGCCGGTGCCCGGGAACCCATACGCCGGCATCCAGCAATGACTGCCGGGCCCGGCCCAGAACCGCACCGGGAGCGCCATCGGCCAACACTCCTCCGCCCGGGTCGAGGACAATAATCCGGTCCACCACATCGGCCCAGACCGCAACCCGGTGCTCGACAACCACCAACGTTGCACCGGTTTCCTGCACCGACCGCAGAACGGCGTCGCGGACATCAAGCACGCCGCCCGGGTCGAGGTTCGCCGTCGGCTCATCCAACAGCAGCAGGCCCGGCTGCATCGCCAGGATGCCGGCCAGCGCAAGCCGCTGCTTCTGCCCGCCGGACAGGGCCGACGTCGGACGGTCCAGCGGCAGGTTGAGGCCGACCGCTTCGAGTGCCCGGTGCACGCGGTTCCAGATCTCATCCCGCGGCACCGACAGGTTCTCAGCGCCGAATGCGACGTCATCACCGACCCGCGAGAGGACCACCTGTGAATCCGGGTCCTGCTGCACCAGGCCTGCCCTGCCCCGCAGGCCTGCCGCCGGCTCGCC
>NZ_KI914706.1:68476-69042 GCF_000520495.1 Arthrobacter sp. H14 | reverse complement strand
CCGCCGGCTCGCCGTCGATGAGCAGGCGGCCGTACTCGGAGCTGTCGTCGTCATCCCCGAGCAAACCGGCAAGTCCATGCAGTAGCGTTGATTTGCCGGCTCCTGACGGTCCAAGGAGCAGGATGCGCTCCCCCGCATCGATCTGCAGGTTCAGGTTCCGCACCGCCGGGTCGGCACGGCCAGCATGGCGCCAGCCCCAGTCCTGTGCCGAGATGGCAGCAGGACGGGACCGCTGTCGGGCGGGAGGCGTGGTGGAAAGCATCGGGGCCTAGATACGTTTGGCGGCTCGCCCGGACGCGAGGCCGGACAGCACGCCGGTCTTCAGCAAAGCCTTCATCCCCGAGCAAACCGGCAAGTCCATGCAGTAGCGTTGATTTGCCGGCTCCTGACGGTCCAAGGAGCAGGATGCGCTCCCCCGCATCGATCTGCAGGTTCAGGTTCCGCACCGCCGGGTCGGCACGGCCAGCATGGCGCCAGCCCCAGTCCTGTGCCGAGATGGCAGCAGGACGGGACCGCTGTCGGGCGGGAGGCGTGGTGGAAAGCATCGGGGCCTAGATACGTTTGGC
>NZ_KI914706.1:51801-68376 GCF_000520495.1 Arthrobacter sp. H14 | reverse complement strand
GAGGCCGGACAGCACGCCGGTCTTCAGCAAAGCCTTATAGGCAAGCCACGACAGCAGCCCGGCCACCACCACGCCGGAAATCGAGGTGAAGAGAACATAGACCAGCTTCCACTCCGCCGCCCATTCAACGTTATAGAGGAAGTTTTCGTTGACGCCCATCGCGATTCCGGAAACCAGCCCGGCCAGCAACACGACTGGCAGATTCCATTTTCGGTAGCGGAAAGCTGCGAAAACCAGCTCGGCGCCGAGGCCCTGGAAAAAGCCGGAAATAATGACAGTCATGCCAAAGTGCGTACCCAGCAGGCCTTCCACGGCCGCTGCCAGCAATTCACAGTAGAGAGCCGCACCCGGTTTCCGGATCAGCAGCCCACCGAGGACGCCTGCTATGAGCCAGCCGCCACCGTAAAGTCCGGCAAGCGGCGGAAACGCACTGGTGATAATGGCAATCCCCGCATACCCCTGGCTCCATGCCCAGAAAACGACGCCAACGGCGACGGCGATTACCGACGCGACGACGATGTCGACGACGCGCCAACGGGTGTTCGGCTTCCTGCCGGTGAGTTGCTGTGGGTCACTGTGTTGAGTGGCCATCTGGAAATCCTCCTGTGCTTCAGGAGGGGAGAACGATCCGCGGTATACACCCGCGGGACATTCATCCGCGGACATCACCGAGGTCGCTCTGAGAACTCGACTCCCTTCGCCGGTACTAGCCGGATCAGGTTCGAGGGTCAGCGGCTTTCCCGCACTCTCAGCGCCGTTCCTGTTCCCGGTGCAAGTCGTTCCACCGCGATCAGGGCGCTCCCCTGTCGTATTTATTGCACCTCTAAGTCTACACCGCCGGCTACTCGATACACCGACAGGGAACAGTTAGGCTGAAACAAAGCATGAACCGCCCGATTGATCGGAGTAACCATGAACGTCATCTTCAAACTTCTCGGCACCGCCGTCACCGTTGGTGCAACATTCCTCGCTAAGAAGATCGTCTCCGCCAGCTGGGAGAAGAAGACCGGCAAGAACCCGCCCACTGCTGCGGATGATCTGGAGAACTCATGGAAGGAAGCGCTGGTCTGGGGTCTCCTGACCGCTGCCACCGCCACCATCATTCAGGTCACGGCCGGCCGGGGCACGCAGCACGTCATCCAGAAGTTCGGCAAGCGTTCCAGCGCCGTCGACGCTGCCTAGGGCCGGCCGGGGCGGCCGGGGAACGATCACCCGGTTGACTCTGGAGGGTA
This sequence comes from Arthrobacter sp. H14, assembly GCF_000520495.1. Classification (GTDB taxonomy): domain Bacteria; phylum Actinomycetota; class Actinomycetes; order Actinomycetales; family Micrococcaceae; genus Arthrobacter_C. The sequence goes on along the minus strand of NZ_KI914706.1, from coordinate 67,144 downwards.
TTTGCTGGTGCTTCCGTACGGGCTCGCCCCTGGCTGGATCACTGCTGAACACCAAGAGATCCAGCAGTGATCCAGCCTCAAACTTTGCAGCTCTCCGAGGCTGGACGCATCGTTTGGGAAACAGTCGGTATCGCGTTTTTCTACGTGCAGGTATCTTTGATTCGGTCAAGCCGCAACGAGGGGATGCTCGATGGGTTTCGGCGGCGTCCGCACACCTTTGATCAGTAGATATAACACCATCCAAACCTCGGCCACTATTGCTGGCACGGCGACGATTGGCGTGAGTATCGTCCCCACTTCGGGCCAGAGGAACATGAAGGGCAGGTGAATCAGGTAGCTGAAGCACGCGATCATCAGAAGCACGCCCAGTGCGCTGGGGAACATGGTTGATTTGAGAACCAGGTATCCAAGTGGCAGCAACCAGAGACCGAAGAAGACCTGGGCAATCAGGAAACCGTCCCGCTGCAGATCCAGCATTAGCATCACGAGGGAGCCCGCACCTTCGGCACCGACTGAGGCCGTATAGTCAGGGTCGGTGGCAACCCTGAGCGCCGCCAATGATGGTGCGAGGTTCAGTGTCTGTATTGCGACGCTGATCGCAACGATTAGAACCATCGCCCTGGCAACATTCTTGTTAACTTGCTGAAGCAGAAGATAGAGGGCCATTGCAATGAACAGCATCAGTGTCGATTGGGTCAGATCTGCCAGGAAGCCCAGCCGGAACAGGCCCTCATTGGTCGCAATGTTCGCTACGGTGGCGGCCGGGTCGCCGGAAACGTAAATACTGTTACGCACAAAGCCGATGGCGAATCCTGCGAGAACGGCGACTGCGAGGTAAAGCGCGCCGGCGGTTCGTGCCAGGCGTTTTTGAGATTCCATGATTTCATCCTTGATCGGCGAGAGAAGTGCTGGTTGTCACGAGACTGGTTCGTCCCACACGCAGGCGGACGGTCCGGGTGGCACTGGTGACGGAGGTAATCCGACATGGATGCCTGGAGCGTTCAGATGATGATGGCGGTTTAAACACCCACCTTTCCCAATTCGAGCTCGTGCATGGCTACCGGAACATGTTCGATCGGCTGGGTGCTGCCGCTGAAAGGATGGACAGGATGAGGACATTTCCGGATATGCCGATCACCATCCCCGCGATGTAAATGGCGCCCACGATCGTGGCGGTGGTTCGGTATGATCCGGTGTCGGGCCGTCCAGCATCGATCAGTGTCTGGTTTTCCATGGCCTCTGTCCTTTGTCTCTTGTATCGTTGGCCCCCGCGGGAAACCTAGGAGTAGATCAGCGCTGCTGTTACCTGGCGGGACGTCATTCGTCGAAACCCTCCTGACCGGGTCAAGCGGGTCGGATGGACGTGCGGGTCGCCCGCGCGGATTTCTGTGCGCGTCGGTGGATAAAGTACTCGGCCACCGCCAGGCTCAGCACCCATGATGAGCCGATGAGCACAGCCCTGCTCAGTTCAGTGACCGGGCCGACGATGAGAATCCAGGGAATGGTCACCACCACGATGGTTCCCTGTGCGATGCCGATGGCGTAGGCCCGGGACATCCACTGGCTGTGCCTCACATAATCCCGGCGCCGCACCGCGAGGAACCCCAACACGAGGCTCGCCACCATAGCCGAGCCGAAGACCAGCCGAAGAACGAGAAGAAGTACCCCATCCAGGGGCGGGAGGTCGTAGAAGACTGCCATCCACAAGCCGGACAGGGCGGCGAGCAGGCCTGTGGGGACGAGAATGCGCCCGGCTAGGCGGTGCCAGCTTTGCCTTCCGCGCTTCCCGCGGCGCAGGGAGGGAACGAACTGGAATGCGCCGAGCATCAGGTACACGGTGACAGTGGGAATGTGAATCAGCACGGGAATGGGAGCGTCGAAGAACCGCTCGTTATCCACTGTGACCGCACCGCCCGCCAAATCGCCAATGCGCGCCACCCCTGCGATCACCGGGACGAGACTGAGGATGATCAAAGCGGTGGGCACGAGCCACCGGGCCCGGCGACGGCTGACTGGCGTGGGGGCGAGGGCGTTTCCCGTGGCCATGGCCTGTCCCATTCAAGAAGGGGGATGCACGGTAGCTGCTTCCGTACGTTGTACGCGATCGTATCGTGCGAACGTACGGAACCAATAGGGTCGGATGGCACCAGTTGCGTTTCACGGTATACATCCTTGTCGAAAGCCGGGGGCCGTCCGCCTGCGGCTCCTTTGGCCTTGCGAGTTTCTTGTAACTCGATGTGGGTTCCATCGGCCGACCAGTCGCAACCCGCGATACATAACCGGCTTGATAAGCCTGGCCGGATGAGCCCCGCCTGACTTGGACCGGCGGGGTTTATTCGCGTTCACGCCGTCTGCGGACGCGTTCTTCCTCTTCCGGTTCGTCGACCCGGGCGGCCGGAGTTTCGGCGTCATCGGGCAGCGGACCGCCTCTCTGGTCCCCGACCGCTTCTTCGACGCTTTCCCCTGCCTCGGCCGCCTCCTTGTACTCGGAAGCACGGTACTGCGCGGCGGCCGCCACAACCTCGTCCAACTCGTCCACTTTCAACAGTTCCTTGCGCAGGTGCTTGGTCCGGTAGCCGGCGCGACCCACCATGTGCGCGGAGACCGGCGCCGTGAGGAGCTGGAAAACCCAGGCAATCAGCAGAACCGGAACCAGCGCCCAGCTCCGCAGCTGAATCGCGACGGCGATGAGCATCAGGAGCAGGCCGAGGACCTGTGGCTTGGTGGCGGAGTGCATGCGCGAGAGCAGATCAGGAAACCGGATCAGGCCAATCGCTGCCGCCAGGGACATCATTGCACCTGCAATCAGGCAGATGGCCGCAATCGAATCGAGCAGGACGTGGGTATTCAAGCCATCACCTCTTGTCCGATACGAAACGGGCAACCGTGACGGATCCGATGAAGCCGATCAATGACAGCGAAACCATAAGCACCAGGTTCTCCAGATGCTGGTTGATGGCCATATCCGTGGCCAGCCCGGCTGCGAAGATCGCCAGCAGCACGTCGGTGGCCAGGACTCTGTCGAGCAGCGATGGACCCTTCGCGATCCGGTAGATCGTGCCGGCCGCGGCGAGGGACAGGAGCACGCTGACGATGATGAGGACAGTCTGCATCATGAGTGGTCTTCCTTTCTGCCCGTTGCTGACGGCCATTCGGTATCGGTATGACCATCCACTTCGCGGCGGACCAACTCGAGTTCCTCCCGTGATCCCATCGCCCTGATGAGTCTGACCTCGACGCCCCGCACCCGGTTCCGGACTTGGTCCGCTTCCTCGGTGCTGCCCACATTCATGCAGTGCAGGTACAGCGTCGACGTCGAACGGTCCACCTCAACGACGAGACTTCCGGGTATCAGCGAAATCACGTGGCCTGTGGTGGTGACCAACAGGTCCGAGGAACTCCGCAGCTGCACCGCGACGACCGAATTGTTCAACCGCGGGCCTTGCGCGACCGCAAGATAGAAGACCTCGAAGCTGGCTTTGACCAGTTGCAGCAGGAAGATTCCGGTGAAGGAAATGCCATGCAGGATGTTGAAACGGCCGCTCAGTTCAACGGGCGGCAGGTAGAACAATTGCGTGATGGCCAGGGCAATGAGCGCTCCGAAGAGGAGATTGCCCACGCTGAAGTCTCTCCAAAGTGCCCCCCAGATCAGCACCAGCCAGATAACCAGGGGCAGTTCCTGCCGCAGTGAAACCCTGGGATGCTTCATCCTGCTGCCCCCTCTCCCAGTACTGCCTCGATGTAGGGCACACGTTCGAGCATTCCCCGGGCGGCGGCGTCGCTCAGTTCAAACAAGGGACCCGCGAACACGGTAAGGGCCACGCCCATGGCAACCAGGCCGATGGTCGCTCCCACCATGGCACCCGGCAACAGCGGAATTTCTTCCTTGCTGGATGGGCGTCCGTTGCCGTCCCCGGAGACGTCTGCCGACGTGCGGACGGCGGAGCCGTCATTTTTTACCGCCAGCAGCACCGGATCCGGGTACTCCGCGTCCTCCGGCCGCCGCCAGAATGCCCTGTTCCACACGCGCACCATAGCGAGCAGTGTCAGCAACGAAACCAACACCGCGCTGACCACCAGTACGTAGGCGAGTGGCGTGCCCAGTTCGATGCCGGCCTGCAGCAGCCCGAGTTTTCCGAGGAAGCCGGAGAACGGCGGGATGCCGCCCAGGTTCAGGGCCGGCACCAGGTACAACACTCCCAACAGCGGCGACAGTCTCGCCAGCCCGCCCAATCTGTCAATCGATGCCGTACCGCCGCGCCGTTCAATCAAGCCGGCGACCAGGAAGAGGCTTGTCTGAATGGTGATGTGGTGGACGACGTAGTAAACCGTGGCGCCAAGTCCCACAACCGTCGAGACGGCAAGTCCGAACATCATGAAGCCGATATGGCTGACCAGGGTGAAGGACAACATACGTTTGATATCGGTCTGCGCCAGCGCACCGAGGATCCCGACAATCATGGTCAGCGCAGCTGCCACCATGAGTAGTCCGTTCAGCCGGTCCCCCGGGAACAACAGCGTTTCGGTGCGGACGATCGCGTAGACGCCGACCTTCGTCAGCAGACCGGCAAACACTGCGGTGACCGGTGCGGGGGCGGTCGGATAACTGTCCGGGAGCCAGAACGACAGTGGGAACACAGCCGCTTTAATACCGAACGCCACCAGCAGCATCAGGTGCAGCATGTTCTGCGTTCCGGGATCCAGCTCCGCGAGTTTGATGGACAAATCCGCCATATTGACCGTGCCGGTGGCGCCGTAGATCATCGCGATTGCTATCAGGAACAGCAACGAGGAAACAACGCTGACGACGGCGTATGTCACCCCAGCGCGGATCCGGGGGCCGGTGCCGCCGAGGGTCATCAGCACGTAGCTTGCCGTCAACAGAATCTCGAAACCGACGTAGAGGTTGAACAAGTCGCCGGAGAGGAACGCGTTCGAGACACCGGCGACCAGAATCAAATACGTCGGATGGAATATAGAGACCGGACCGTCTTCGTCCCGGTCAGCAACACCCTGACCGGTGGCGTAGATGAGCACGGCCAGGCTGACCGCCGAGGAAACCACCAGCATCAGGGACGAGAACTGGTCCACCACCATCACGATGCCCCACGGAGGCAGCCAGCCGCCGAGATTCACCGATTGCGGCCCCGAGCCCCAGATCAAGGCGAGCAGGACGACTTCCAGACTGATCGTCACGCTGAGCAGGGTGATGCTCACTGCCCTTTGTGCCCGTGGATGACGGATGAGGACAAAGGTGATCGCCGCGCCAAGGAACGGCAGGACCACCGCAAGAGGGGCCAGACTGGTGATATTGATCATCGACCGGACTCCTTCGGATTCCTGTTCCCGGGGGTTTCTTCCTTCTCGTCCAGATTGTCGGGACCGCTGAACTCGGAGGTCTCCAGCGGAACGTCGGCGTCGTCCTCGGCGACGTAACTGCCTTGGCTTGCCACCCTGCGGTCTTCAATGTCGTCCTGGACCTCGTCCTGCCGGCCAATGACCCAGGAGCGGTAAATAATGCCGAGCAGGAACGCGGTGATGGCAAAAGAGATCACGATCGAAGTCAGTATCATCGCCTGCGGCAGTGGATCGTTATATGCGTCGGCCGGTATGTTCTCCTCGTACAACGGAGCCGGACCGGCAAACCCACCGGTGTTCAGCAGCAGAATATTGACGCCGTTGGCCAGCAGGATAATGCCGAGCAGGACCCGGGTCAGGCTTCGTTCCAGGAGCAGGTAGATGCCGGTGGCAAACAGTGCTCCCATGACGATCAGCAGGGTAAAGTTCACGCTCACCTGGACACCGCCCGTCCGCTGGCCCGGTCAGCGTCGCGCTGTGATTCCCCGCCGTCGTCGGAACCGTTTTCGGTGCGTTCGTCAATTTCGGAACCGAGGCTGCGCAGAACGTCCAGGACCAGCCCGACGACGACGAGGTACACCCCGATGTCGAAAATGGTGGAAGTGACGAACTTGATCTCGCCGAACACCGGCAAGGTCGCTTCGAAAACGAAGCTCTGGAACACCTCGCCACCCAACAGTGCCGGCACCAGGGCAGCCAGAGAAGCAATGCCCAAGCCCAGGCCCAGCAGCAGTCCCGCGCTGACCGGCGTCGCCTCGGCGAGTTCGAACCGGCCGCCGGCCAGATAGCGGATGGCCAAGGCCAGTCCGGCCATCAAACCGCCCGCAAATCCGCCGCCAGGGCTGTTGTGCCCGGCGAGCAGCAGGTAAATGGAGAAAATCACCACACTGTGGAACAGCAGCCGGGTAATGACCTCGAAGATAATGGAACGTCGTTCCGGAGCCAGGGTCCGGCCGGCCACCAGCCAGGCATCCCGCTGCACATTGGAGAACTTCCGGGCCAGCGCCAGCGCCGCCGCTTCCCGGCCATACTCCTCCAGGTTCTCCCGCCCGCGGTCCACGGAACCGGTCTCGACGCCGTCGGCACGGCGCCGGCGGTCTCCCCGGCCGCGGACAAAGATCAGGCTGGCAACACCGGTGGCGGCAATGGCGAGGACGGAGATTTCCCCATAGGTGTCCCAGGCCCGGATATCCACCAGGATCACATTGACGATATTTGCTCCCTGACCGACCTCGTACGCCAATTCCGGATACTGCAGCGAGATCGGAACGGCGGTGCGCGAGCCCATCGCCGCCATCGCAATGAACATCATCACCAGGCCGAAGGCCACCCCGATTCCGGCCCGCAGCACCCGGTGGCCGGCCGGCGTTCGCTGCCACAGCTTGGCGGGCAGCGAACGCAACGCCAGCACGAAGGCCACCAGGACCATGGTTTCGATCAGCATCTGGGTCAGGGCGAGATCCGGTGCACCCTGCAAAGCGAAAATCAGCGCAATCCCATAACCGGTCACGGCGACCATCAGCACCGCGAGGAACCGTTTGTTGGCACGGACGGCAGCTAGCGCACCGAGGATAATGCCGAGTCCGGCGACGGCTTGGACCGGTGAGTCGAACCAGCGCCATTTAGTGGGCAGAAGCGGCGCATTACCAAGCAGGAATGCTCCCATCGGCATAACGATGGCCGTACTCAGGATGACGAAGAGGTAGAACAGCAACGAACCGCGCTGGGTGCGGCCGGTTACCCATACCGCAACCTCATCCAGCACGCCGATGACTTTCCGGTAACCGCGCTCAGTATCGAAAACCGGGTACAGGCTGTCCTGAATCCTCGAAACGGTGTCGCGCTTATAGAACAGCAGCAAGCCGACGGCGATAGTGAGTACGCTCAGCAGCAACGGCAGGTTAAAGCCGTGCCAGATGGCCAGATAAGGATCCTCCGCAGCGCCGGGCCGGAATTGCTGCATGTAAGGATCGATCCAGGCATTGACCGGATCCGGAAAGACGCCGAACAAAATCGTTCCGGCCGTCAACACCAGTGGTGCCACCAGGAAGGCCTTGGTCACGGGCGTGAAGTCGGTGTCCTCCATGCCTTCCTTGCGGCCGAAACCGCCCCTGATAAACCGGGCGCTGTAGGCGAAGGTCAGCATAGACCCAATCACGATGCCGGCAAGCAGCGTGATGCCGAGCGGATCCGTCGCCTCGTGCACGAACGCCGCATAGACGGATTCTTTGGCGACGAATCCGCCAAGGAAGGGCAGCCCGGCCATGGAGGCGGCGGCCACCAGCGACACCGCGCTGAGCCACGGTGCCGAGCGGAAAAGCCCGGAGAGGTTGCGGATATCGCGGGTGCCGGTCTGATGGTCAATGATTCCGACGACGAGGAACAGCGTGCCCTTGAACAGACCGTGTGCCAGCAGCAGAGCCAGCCCGGCAAGCGCACCGTCCCGGTTCCCCATGCCCACCACGAGGGTGAGAAAGCCGAGCTGGCTGACTGTCCCGTAGGCGAGCAGCAGCTTCAGGTCGGTCTGGCGCAGGGCGCGCCAGCCGCCGATAAGCATGGTCGTCAGGCCGAGGGTGAGGATCAGCGGGTCCCAGAAAACCGTTTCGGCGAAACCGGGCGCGAACCTCGCCACTAGATAGATACCGGCTTTCACCATGGCGGCGGCGTGCAGATAGGCGCTCACCGGCGTCGGCGCCGCCATCGCTGCGGGCAGCCAAAAGTGGAAAGGCGCCAGCGCTGACTTGGTGATGGCGCCAATCAGCACCAGTGCAATGGCAATGTCGATGGCGATTCCACCGGCGGTCAGTGCCGGCGCGAGGGTCATAATGTCGGAAATACGGTAGGTCCCGGCAGTCTGGCCGATCATGACCAATCCGACCAGCATCGCCAGACCGCCGAACGTCGTCACGATGAGCGCCTGCAACGCTGAGCGCCGGGCGGCGAGACGGCCCCTCGAATAGCCGATCAATAAGTACGACAGGATGGAGGTCAGTTCCCAGAAGACATACAGCAGGATCAGATCATCCGCGATGACCAGGCCGAACATAACCCCGGAGAATGCCAGCAGCTGGGAGCCAAAGGCGCCCAGGCCGGCGTCGTTGTCCCTGAAATACCGGGCGCAATAGAACAGCACCAGGGCACCGACACCCAGAATCAGCAATGACAGGATCCATGCGAGCGCATCGAGGCGGAATGCCAGCTCCAGTTTGAGGTCCGGAATCCATTCGATGACGAGGGTCGGCGGCCCATTGGCCCCGGAGTCAGCGCCGGAACCGCCACTCATGACTGCGTCATACTGGCCAATCAGCCAGATAAGGGAGCCTGCCGGAACGGCGGCGAGCAGGTAGAACGCTGCGCGGCCGATTTTGGTGAAGACTAAGGGCGCGATCAGTGCCACGATGAAGTGAGTGGCAAGCACGATCAGCACGATGATCTCCGCAGCATTGGCGATTAACCCACTATGGGCGCGGTTCTGCCAACGAGAAATCGCGACATCGACGCCCTTCAGGCAACCTTTGGATGGTCAAGGGCCAGCGACTTCAGTCTAGCAAGGGTCGACAAACGCAAAGGTCGACGGCGGCCCTCAGTGGGTCCCGTATGCCCTGATATCCCGCGGTCGGATAGCATTCAGGCTATGAGCGACCTCACGCCTGAACCCGGCTCACGAACGGCAGGAACGACTGTCGTCCGGCAAAAAACCAAGGTCAGCAACAAGGGCCAGATTCTCGCCTGGGCGTCCTGGGACTGGGGCTCGGCAGCGTTCAACGCTGTGATGACCACGTTCGTGTTCACCGTTTACCTCACCTCCACCGAGGCGTTCGGCGGTGAGGATCACGTTTCCCAGGTACTCGGCGCCGGTTTGGCCATCGCCGGGGTTTTGGTCGCGCTGATGGCACCAATCACCGGGCAACGTTCCGACACCGGTGGACGGCGGAAGTTATGGCTCGGCGTCAACAGCGCACTGGTGGTGGTGCTGACCGCATTGTGTTTCTTCGTCTTTCCACAGGCGGAATTCCTGATCCTCGCGGTCGTACTGCTGGCGGCGGCAAACGTCTTCATGGAGTTCGCCGGAGTCAACTACAACGCCATGCTGGTGCAGATCTCCACCCCCGGAACGATCGGCAAGATCAGCGGGTTCGGCTGGTCGATGGGGTATTTTGGCGGGATCATCGCACTGGCCACCGTGCTGTTCGGGTTCGTCACACCCGGTTTCTTCGGCGTCGCGACGGAGGAAGCGCTGAACATCCGGGTGGTGGCGCTGTTCTCGGCAGCATGGTTCGCCGTCTTCGCGCTGCCGGTGCTGTTCGCCGTTCCGGAAATCAAGTCTGTCCGGGAGGAAAGGATCAGCTTCGCCGCCTCCTACCGGTTGCTGTTCCGGCGGATCAAGGCCATCTTCAAAACCAGCCCGCACACGATCTATTTCCTTCTCGCCAGCGCCATCTTCCGTGACGGGCTGGCTGCCGTGTTCACCTTTGGCGGCGTCATTGCGGCGGGCACCTTCGGCTTTGCCCTGCAGGACGTGATCATCTTCGCCATTGCCGGAAACGTTATTGCCGCCCTCGGGTCCCTGGCCGGCGGCGTTCTGGACGACAGGATCGGGCCCAAGCGGGTGATCATCATGTCCCTGCTTGGACTATTGATTTCCGGCACGGCGATCTTCATCCTCGGTGCAGGCAACTACGGGATCTTCGGTTTCACCTGGACGGGAGTCGTCACGTTCTGGGTTTTCGGCCTGATGCTCTGCCTGTTCGTCGGTCCTGCCCAGGCATCTTCGCGTGCGTACCTCGCCAGGCTCGCACCTGACGGCGAAGCGGGAGAACTGTTTGGCCTCTACGCCACGACCGGGCGGGCGGTGAGCTTCCTCGCCCCGGCTCTGTTTGCGCTGTTCATTAACGTCTTCGGCAGCCAGCGTTATGGGATTCTGGGCATCATGGTGGTCCTGCTCGCAGGGCTGCTGGTACTGCTTCCGGTCAAGCCGCCCGCCAAGGTCTCCCCCGCCGTCGAACCTGTTTCCTGAACCAGCGCCCTGCTCAAGCCGCTAATCCGGCTCCCGTACGGGGGCGGCTAGAGATTGCTGCGGTGGAAATTCAAGTGTGAGCGGGAGGCCGTCGGACCGCGCTGGCCCTGGTAGCGGTTGCCGTACGGGCCCGATCCGTAAGGATGTTCGGACGGCGAAGTCAGCCGGAAGAAGCAGAGCTGCCCGATTTTCGAGCCGGGCCAGAGCTTGATTGGCAATGTCGCCATGTTGGACAACTCGAGGGTGACATGGCCGGAAAAGCCCGGGTCGATGAACCCGGCCGTCGAATGCGTCAGCAGACCCAGCCTGCCCAGCGATGACTTGCCCTCCAACCGTGCGGCGATGTCGTCGGGCAAGGTGACCGTTTCATACGTCGATCCCAGGACAAATTCGCCCGGGTGCAGAATAAAGGGTTCGTCCTGGTCGACCTCCACCAGCCGGGTCAATTCAGGCTGGTCTGTGGCCGGGTCGATGTGCGCGTACTTGTGGTTATCGAACAGCCGGAAATAGCGGTCGATCCGTACATCCACGCTTGAAGGCTGGACCATGGCCGGATCATACGGATCAAGAACTATCCGGTCGTCGTCGATTTCGGTTCGTATGTCGCGGTCGGAGATGAGCACCACCCAAAAATACCGCATCGTCCCTCTGTGCGGACAATGGACTGCCGTTTTTAGGGAATCCCGATTTCGGTCCGCACCGCATACAGCTCGGGAAAGAACGTCAGGCTCAGTGCGCGCTGGAGGAATCCGACGCCGCTGGAACCGCCGGTCCCTTTCTTCATCCCGATGGTCCGTTCCACCGTTTTGAGGTGCCGGAACCGCCAAAGTTGGAAGTTGTCCTCCAGATCCACCAGCTCCTCGCACGCTTCGTAGACGTCCCAGTTCTCCTTTGCGTGTTCGTAGATGTACCGGTAAACCTGCACCAGCTCCGCATTGCAGGTGTGGGCCTGGCTGACGTCGCGGTCCAGCAACGCCGCCGGAATGTCAAAGCCGCGCCGGCCCAGCAGGCGGAGGAATTCGTCATAAATACTCGTCTCCTGCAGCAGCTGTGACAGCAGCCGGTGTGCCTCCGGGTCGCTCTCGAAGACCGCGAGCATTGCTGCGTTTTTGTTGCCGAGCAGGAATTCAACCGCCCGGTACTGGTACGACTGGAAGCCTGATGACGAGCCAAGGTCACTGCGGAATTCGGCATATTCGGACGGTGTCAGCGTCGCGAGCACCGACCATTGCTCAGTAAGAGTACGCTGAATGTGCTTGATCCGCGCGATGCCCTTCATTGCCATTCGGAGGTCGTCGGCCTGCAGCCGTCCCCGCACCGCCCGGAGCTCATGGAGGACCAGCTTGAGCCACAGTTCGGACGTCTGGTGTTGGATGATGAACAGCATCTCGTCGTGGTGGACCGGACTGCTGACCGGCTGCTGCGCCGAAAGGAGCTGGTCCAGCTGGAGATAGGAGCCGTAGCTCATCCGCTCGCTGAATCCGGTCTCGATGTCCGGCTCAAGACTGCGTGTGTTGTTGTTGGTGCTCATGCCTCGCCTCTTTGCGCTGCCGCTGATGGTCCCTGTGATTGGTCGGTTCCAGCCTAGGCCACGGGCACTAGAGTGGAGGTTATGCATGTCGAAGAGACGCCCCTGCCCGGAATCGGTATCCGCAAGGATATCGTGACCGGCGGCGGCCGCCGGATAGGGATCGTGAGCCAGCGCGACGGGCATACGGAGCTGATCATCTCCCGGCGTGACGATCCCGACGCCTGCCTGGCCTCTATCCCACTCACTTCAGATGAAGCAGCCACTCTGGGCAACCTGCTCGGATCACCGCAGCTGATCGCACAGCTGCGGGAAGATCATCGGGACCTGCCTGGAGTCAACACGCGGCAGTTCCTCGTCAACCCGGGGTCACCGTTCGATGGACACAAGCTCGGCGATACCCGGATGCGGACGAAATCGGGAGTATCGCTGGTGGCGGTGATGCGTGCCGGTCAGGTGCAGCCTTCACCCACCCCGGATTTCACGTTGAAGGGCGGGGATCTGCTGGTGGCGGTGGGGACCGCTGATGGTCTGGACATCGCCGCCGAAATCCTTCAGCACGGTTGAGACCTGGTGACTCATAGCACCGTAACGCTCATTGAACTGGGAGCCGTCTTTTTTGGACTCGGATTCCTGGGACGATTGGCAGGCCGTATAGGCCTCTCCCCCATTCCCCTCTACCTTCTGGGTGGATTGTTTTTTGGCAATGGCGGTTTCGTCGAGTTGGGCGGGCTGACCGAATTCAGCGAGATAGCCAGCGAAATCGGTGTCATCCTGCTGCTGTTGATGTTGGGACTGGAATACAGTGCCAAAGAACTTGTGACAGGCATGCGCCAATCGTGGATGGCCGGCATTCTCGACATCGTGCTGAACTTTTCGCCCGGCGCATTTGTCGCGCTGATGCTGGGCTGGGGACCGGTCGGCGCCCTGGTCATGGGCGGCATTACGTATATTTCCTCTTCAGGCATTATCGCGAAAGTGCTGACGGATCTGGGCAGGTTGGGCAACAGGGAGACTCCGGTGATCCTGTCGCTGCTGGTGTTCGAGGACCTGGCCATGGCCGTCTACCTGCCGATCCTCACCACCGTTCTCGCCGGCGTCAGCTTCGCGGGCGGGTTGCAGGCAGTCGGGATTTCCCTGCTGGTTGTCACCATTGTCCTGGTCGTTGCCCTTCGCTACGGCAAGGCCCTCTCCACCGTGATTGACAGCGAAGACCAGGAAGTCTTCTTACTGACCCTGTTCGGAGCCGCCCTGCTCGTGGCCGGAATTGCGGCAGCGATGCAGGTCTCGGCCGCTGTCGGTGCATTCCTGGTGGGCATCGCCATTTCAGGCACGACGGCGCAGAACGCCTCCCGCGTCCTTGAGCCGCTGCGCGACCTGTTTGCGGCCATGTTTTTTGTCGTATTCGGGCTCAACACCGACCCGGCTTCGATTCCCCCGGTGCTCGATTGGGCATTGGTGCTGGTCGTCGCCACCACCGTCACGAAAATCGCGACAGGCTGGTGGGCCGCCCGGCGTCAGGGTATCGGAAGGCCGGGCCGGGCCAGGACGGGAGCCGCCTTGGTGGCCCGCGGCGAGTTCTCCATCGTCATCGCCGGTTTGGCCTTGGCATCCGGCGCCGTCGATCCCGAACTGGCGGCCTTGGCGACGACGTATGTGCTTCTGATGGCCGTACTGGGACCGATCATCACCCGGTTCGCAGAACAACTCCTGAAACCCCGCCGGGTTAGGCCGGTACCGCCGGCGGCCAACCGGAATACCCACTCGGGCTAGTGCTGGTATAGAGGTATGGACGCTGCCTGCCCGGGCACACTGCTGCTGCAGAAATGCGCCTGATGGCGTGTTCTGAGTTCCTGCATCGCTGAGGTAGAGTAAATATCGTTGTTTTGCAGGGATTATTGACCACATTATTGGCTAGTCCCTATGCGGGCGTAGCTCAATGGTAGAGCGCTAGCTTCCCAAGCTCGATACGCGGGTTCGATTCCCGTCGCCCGCTCGTAAGAAAAATCCCCCGCCGGCTTTGCCGTTGACGGGGGATTTTGCTTTTTACGGTCGTTCAGCCGCGCTCTATGCGGCGGTCGTATTCCGGATCGAATCCCGCGCGGTCGACCTTGCGGTGGTACCTCATTCCGGCCAGACCGCCGAGGATGGCACCTCCCAAAGTCACCAGCACCAGCCCCACCAAGGTGAGGATTCCCGTCATCGTCATAATGCCCTGATCCATGGGGATCTGCGGTACGCCGTTGAAGTTGCTCAGCGCACCGAATTGTGTGCCTGCTATGGCGCCGATAACGGTAAGGATGACTGCCACGATGATGGCCCAAAGCCATACGCCCAATCCTTGTTTGGCACCGCTGAAGCGGGCCATCCTGCCGGCGACATACCCGCCGCAGTAGTAGGCGATGAAGAGAATCAGCAACAGAATAACAATGCCCCAAATTCCTGCAGCCTGTGGATCCTGGACAACTTGGCTGGCTCCGGTATTCGTCGCAAAACCGATCGCTCCAGCGATGATTGCGGCCAACGCGGCCAGCAGCACCGTCATCCCTGTCGCAGCCAGCCAGCCGAAAAATGCCGAGCCAAACTTCATACCGCCGTAGGCTTCCTTCTCCCGCGCCAGATTACTGTCATGGTCAACCACCCCGCTGCCGGCAGCGGCTGCACTGTACCCCGTTGTCCGACCGTACTCGTCCGCGTCGGGGTCCAGACGGTGCGAGTGATCCACATTGCGCTCGCCTTGTATTCGGCCCTCATCATGGGACTTGTGCGCGCTGACGTCCCCTCGATCAAAGGCGCGCGTCTGCGCATCGTCGCTGGCCGGCTGATCAAAGGCGCGCGTCTGCGCATCGTCGCTGGCCGGACGGTCAAAAGCTTGCGTCCGCGTATCGTCGCTGGCCGTGCCGCTGTCCCCTGCCGTATGGCGGCCCTCGTCCGGATTACGGTTCTCGTCGTTGGAGTCGCCGGTGCCTTTGCCCGGCGTGTAGCTGGTGCTCATTTCTGCCTCCTAGCGGGGTCCAATGCCCTAGCCCTGTTCGGGGTGACGTCCGTGCACTTCGGAACTGCGCGGGTCTTCAACGCCCTCCGCTTGGGCATCCTTGTCGACGTCGTTGCCGGCTTCCTCGGCGGTTCCGCGAGGATGCTCCAGATCCTCCGATTGAGGACCAGTGAGCTGGTCATACCGGTTTTCGCCGAACCCCTCCGACTTTGCCTCGTCACCGCCGGTGCTGTCCTTGCCGCGTCCTGCAACGTGGCGGCCGCCTTCAGACTTCCCGTCCTTACTCTTGCTCATATCTGCCTCCTTGAATGGATTAAAAGTTCTACTGGCCTTCGGAACGCTGGTCGCCGCCGGCGCGGTGCCGGTGGCGCTCGTCGGCCGTTTCTGCGTCTCCCGAACCGGACGCATCGCCAGCCCCGCCGTCGGTTCCAGCCATATGTGCCCC
>NZ_KI914706.1:30779-51701 GCF_000520495.1 Arthrobacter sp. H14 | reverse complement strand
CCGGGTACGATGCCGGCGCACCCGCCTGCGCTCCGGGCTGGGCGCCTCGTTCCTGCTGGCCCTCCGCGGCTGCGCCGGACTCCGGATCCGGGACCACTTCGACTTCTTCACGCTGGACGGGCACTGTCATCGTTACATGTTCGGTCACGGTGTATTTGCGCAGCCGAACGCCTTCGGCATTGCGCTCATCAGAGGTGTCATCATCCTTCAAGTCCTGGTCATAGCCGCCGCCATAGCTGCCGTCACCAGCGTCCTCGCGAACAGGCTCCTGCCGCCCGCCCTGCCCGCCGTCGTCGTTCCGGCCTGCTGAGCCGCCACGTTCAGGATCGAGTCCGTAATAGCGGTAGAGCTCAGCTTCCTGCTCACGCTCAAGGTGACCGTGGGCGAGATCGGTCCGTGGTGCGTCTTTGATCTTGTCCCGTCCGTACGGAACACGCACATCATTTCCTTCTACGGCAGCTTCACGCAGGGGAATAAATGTTTCAGAATGGCCAAACAAACCGGTTTTGGCCGTTACCCATTCAGGTTGCTGCGAGTCGTCGCCAACGAAAACTTGCCCGACTTTCCCTACCTTGTCTCCGTTTTGACCGAGAATGGTGCCGGAGTTTTTGAGCAGGTTGTCTATTTGTTCAATGCTGATCATTTATCCTCCTTTGAAAGGGGAATTAGATGATGACGCGCGCCATCTCTGTAACCCGTTGGCTACAACCAGAATATCTAGTCAGCACACTTATGATTTTCTACGTAGACTAGTAGTCAGCGCGCGCTTCCGCAAGGGTGATGCGATCGGAGCATCCTCCAAGGAAACGCGCGGCCGTTATCATCCGCCGGAAAGGAATATTGACCATGTTGCGATTGGTAACCCTCGCTTTTGCGGCGTGGCGTTTCTATCGAAAGCTGAAGCGCAAGCAATATTGATTTGGCTTACGCTTGATACCCCAATTCGCATTGCCGATCAGGCGTTGATCCGGTTCCGGCTCCCGCCGTCCACTCTGCCTGCATCGAAGGATGCCGTTCCCGGACGGCGGACGATGCTTACTGGGTACGAGCGCCTGCGCAGGCTGAACTGAAGCATCAAATGTCCCCTGCGGGCGAGGATGACAGCGATGACGGCAGAGGCCGCCGCCGGAACTGCGCCGGCGATAAAGATGGTGGCATGCGGACCTGCATTTTCCGCCAGCCAGCCGATCATCGGCCCGCCGATCGCCTGCCCGCCAATGAGCACCATGACATAAAGGCTCATAACGCGGCCGCGGATACGCACATTCGAGGACATCTGCACCAGTTGGTTCGCCCCGACCAGGAACAGCAGACAACAGAATCCGGCACAGATCATGAGGGCGGCAAACAACCACATTGAGGGTGCGAACGCGCTCAGTGCCATCATCACCCCGAATGCTCCCGCGCTGCCAATCACAGAGCGCAGCCGCAATGTCCGACGGCGGGTGGAGGCCAGCGCCCCGGCGAGGGCCCCGGCGGCGATCAAGGTGTTGAGCAAACCGTAGCCACTCGCTCCGGTGTGGAAAACTTTATCGGCGAATGCCACCATCAGGACCGGCGAACTCATCGCAAAGACCGCGACGAAGGCGCCAATGACGGATGACCAGAAGAACGCTGGCTTCTTCACCGCATACCGGAAGCCCTCCCGCAGCTGGCCCTTCCCTTTGGGAACGGACGGGGTGCTCGTGAGCTGACTGGTGTTCAGCTTGGCCAATGTGATGATGGTGTAGAGGCACGCGGCCGCATTGACGGCAAAAGCCCATCCACCGCCTACTGCGCCGATCAGAATGCCGCTGACCGCCGGCCCGAGCATGCCGCCCACCTGGAATATGGACGAATTCACGCTGATGGCATTGCGCAGATGCCGCGGACCAACAAGCTCATTGACAAAGACCTGCCGCGCCGGGTTATCAACGACGACGACGAGCCCGAGCACCAGCGCGATGCAGTAGATATGCCAGACCTGAATGCTTCCACTCAGGGCCAGGACGGCCATCAGCGCGGCCATAATTCCCGCGACGGCCTGGGCGATAATCATGATCAGGGGCTTGGAATATCGGTCTGCGATGATGCCGCCGTAGGGCCCCAGCAGGAGCATCGGCGCAAACTGCAGGGCAACCGTGACACCCACCGCTGCTGCACTGCCGGACAGCTCGAACACCAGCCAGTCCTGCGCAATCCGCTGCATCCACATAGCGATCACGGCTACCAAGTGCGAGGCGGCGAACAACCGGAAATTTGGCACTTTCAATGAGACGAAGGTGTCGCGCCAGGCAGGACGTTCGACGGCGGCGGGAATGGGTGCGGTGGCAAGACTGCCACCGATGGAGTTGGCCTGAGTTGGGGGTGCCAAGGTGATTCCTGCGTTTGAGGGCGCAGCTGCGCCGAAGGATTAAAGGGATACGGAAAGAGAAACCGGATCTGCCGATTGCCCGCCGCAGATATCCGCGCTACGGCTATATAGAAGTACGACGGCGGCGTGCCGGTGGAACGGCGGCTTCCCTTTCAGGTTACGCTGGCTCCAGGGTATTGAAGAATTACATACGGTCTATAAATCCCATTACGTTTGGTAATGCGGTCTGCATTCACACGGGAGTGAGCATGTTCGACCCAGTCCAACTCAGGACGTTCCTCGCGGTAGCCGAGACACTGAGTTTTACTCGTGCGGCAGAGCGGCTTGAACTCAGTCAGCCCACCGTGAGCCAGCACATCCGCAAGCTCGAATCCGCCGCCGGCAGGATCCTCATTACCCGTGATACCCGCGAAGTGCGGATGACGGATAACGGAGACGCGATGGCTGGCTTCGCACGGACAATATTGGCCTCCCACGAAGCGGCAGCCGCCTACTTCAGCGGATCCGCCATGCGGGGACGCCTTAGGTTCGGCATGGCGGACGACCTCGCCATTACCGGCCTGCCGCGGATCCTGCGGAACTTCCGTCAGTTGTATCCGCACATAAACCTCGAACTGACGGTCAGCCAGAGCGACAGGCTGCACCGCAAACTGCGTTCCGGCCAGTTGGATCTAGTCTTTATCAAGTGGTGGGCCGGCGGCGACGAAGGCACGACCGTACGGCGCGACTCTTTCGCCTGGGTCGGGCAGGAGCACACCAGCATCGAACCTGGCGCACCGGTGCCATTGGTCAGTTATCCCGCACCTGCGCTGAGCAGGAAACTGGCGATCGACGCACTGGAAAACGCCGGACGGACATGGCGGATTACCTGCACCACCCGTGAAGTTAACGGAATCCTCGCTGCAGTACGCGCCGGCATCGGCATTGCAGTACTGCCCCAGTCGCTGATTCCAGATGACCTGACGCAGGCACATTCCCGCTTTGATCTCCCGGCGATTGGCGAAGTCGATTTCACGCTGGTGCCCAATCCACTGGCCAATCAGGAACTCGTTTCCGCTCTTTGCAGTGCCATTCTGGACCGCACCATGCACAAGTCGCTGTAGCGGACAGGTAGAATTGGTCCGTTATGAATCGAACGATGTTCAAATCCAAAATCCACCGCGCCACGGTTACCCACGCCGACCTGCACTATGTCGGCTCCGTCACTGTGGACCTCGACCTGCTCGAGGCCGCCGACATCCTGCCCGGCGAGCTGGTTTCTATCGTCGATATCACCAACGGCGCACGGCTCGAAACCTACGCGATCGCAGGCGAGCGCGGTTCCGGAGTGGTGGGGATTAACGGTGCGGCCGCCCATCTCATGCATGAGGGCGACCTCGTTATCCTGATTACCTACGGCCAGATGAACACTGCGGAAGCCCGCGAGTATGAACCAATCGTTGTGCACGTCGACGAGAAGAACAAAATCACCCGGCTGGGCAACGATCCGGCCGAAGCTGTGAGCGCCGGCGTCGAACGCCCTCCGCTTTCCATTGTGAGATAGCCGCTACAGCGACTTCATTGATTTACCGCTGTATTATTTGCTGCCGCTGATTTAACTCCTGCATTCAGGATCTTTAAATAACGGCCCGGCAACAATACACAGCATACTTTCCACTTCACCGGTGAATGCTCTTTCTTTAACCGGGTTGAGGGCATATCTTCGAGAGACAGTTGTCTACGAGGATGTGGAGGCACGGTGAGTACGCAGATCGGCAAGGGGCCCCGTGCCCATTCCCGGGGCCGGCGCTTGGCAGCCACCATTGGTTCTTTGGTTATCAGCGCCACCTTACTCACCGGCTGCGGCCCGGAGCGGAGCGCCCCTACCCTGACGTGGTACATCAACCCCGACGCCGGGGGTCAGGCTGAGCTGGCAAAACGGTGCACCGAGGCGGCAAACGGCGACTACTTTATCGAGACTTCCCTTTTGCCCAGAGATGCCGCCGCGCAGCGTGAACAGCTCGCCCGGCGGTTGGCCGCCGGGGACAACTCTTTGGACATCATGAGCATCGACCCGCCGTTTATCCCTGAACTTTCGCTCTTCCTCGAGCCTGTCCCGGAGGACGTGGCCGAACGCACCACCGAAAACACGTTGGAAGGGGCCCTGGCCGGTGCCATGTGGCAGGACGAACTCGTGACTGTTCCGTTCTGGGCCAACACGCAGATCCTCTGGTACCGCGAATCCGTGGCGGAAGCGGCGAATCTGGATATGAGCCAACCTGTGACCTGGGACCAGATCATGGAGGCTGCGGAGAACCAGAACAAGGACCTGGGAGTCCAGGGCGGAGCGGCTGAGTCCATGACGGTCTGGGTCAACGCATTGATCGAATCCGCAGGCGGAGAAATCCTGCGCAATCCCGGTGCTCCCGCCGACCAACTCGAGCTGGGACTGACCAGTGAGGCCGGACGGGAGACGGCGAGGATTATCGGCACCATCGGTGATAAGGGATTGGGTGGGCCCGGCCTGGCGACCTCCAATGAGAACGACTCCTTGACCGGCTTCCAAACGGACGATGGCTCGTTCATGGTCAACTATCCCTTTGTATGGCCTGCCCTGAATGCCGCCGTCGAAGCCGGCACATTGGAACAATCCGTCCTGGATGATGTGGGCTGGGCTTTATACCCCCGCGTTTCCGAGGACCAACCCACTGCCCCTCCCCTGGGCGGTATCAACCTTGGGGTCGGTGCGGAAAGCGACCACCCCGAGCTTGCCTACGACGCCATCGAATGCATTGTCCAACCGGAATATCAGACGTACTACTTCCTCACCAATGGCAACCCGCCATCAAACTCCGAGGCCTACGAAGATCCGCGGATCGAGGAAGAATTCCCCATGGCTTCGACCATCCGCGAGTCCCTCGAACTCGCCGCACCCCGTCCGCAGACTGAGTACTACAACGAAATTTCCAGCGGTATACAGCAGGAATGGTCTCCCCCGGCAAGCGTGGAACCCAACGTCACACCGGAGGAATCCGAAGAGTTCATTCTCGCGGTGCTCAGAGGGGAGAAACTGCTGTGAGCAGTACAACTACGAACAAGCGCAGCCACGCTGCAGATAAGCCGGCCAAGCAGGTGCACAGTGACCGTGTGAAAGCTGAACGGCGGCTGGGCTGGTATCTCGCTGGGCCCGCCTTCGTCGTGATGCTGGCGGTGACGCTGTATCCAATCCTGCAGGCGTTCGTGGAGTCCCTGTTCTCGCTGCGCCTGACGGCCCCGGACCAGAGCGAGTTCATCTGGTTCGCAAACTACATCACTGTCTTGACTGACGTCGTGTGGTGGCGGGACCTGGGTGTCACGTTGCTCATCACAGTCATTACGGTCACCGTAGAACTGGTACTTGGCTTCGCCTTGGCCCTAGTGATGCATAAAGCGATCAAGTCCCTCCGCGGCTTGCTCCGCACCGCCATCCTGGTCCCGTACGGAATCATCACCGTCGTCTCAGCCTATGCGTGGTTCTACGCCTTCGACATCAACTCGGGCTACATCAACTCCTGGTTCAGCTGGCTGCCGTTCATCTCGCCGGACTTGAACTGGTTCGCCGATACTTGGACGGCGCTGTTCGTCATCATGGCCTCCGAAATCTGGAAAACCACGCCCTTCATCTCGCTCCTGCTGCTGGCGGGGCTGGCCCAGGTGCCCGGTGAGCTGACCGAGGCCGCCGAGGTGGACGGTGCTACTTGGTGGGAACGGATGAGGCGGGTGGTTATCCCCAACATGAAGGCAGCCATCATGGTGGCCGTACTGTTCCGGGCACTGGACGCGTTCCGGATCTTCGACAACGTATTCATCATGACCAATGGCGAGCAGGGAACTGAAGTGCTCTCCTTGCTGGCGTACAGAACCTCTATTACCCGGTTGGAGATTGGATTGGGCTCGGCGATTTCCGTATTACTGTTTATTTGCGTCCTATTGATCGCCTTCGCCGCCATCAAGCTTTTCAAAGTGGATCTTTCCGGCACCACAGGAGATAAGTAATGAGAAGCTCTACCCGAAAAGAGAAGATCTGGTGGGCCATTATCAGCGTCCTTGTGCTGATATACGCACTGTTTCCGGTGGCCTCCATCTTCGCCACGTCCTTCAAGACGCCGAGCGACCTGACCTCTGGCAAATTCCTGCCAACGAACTGGACGGGCGAGAACTACGAGCAGATCCTCGTCGGTTCGGCACAGGATCTCTTCCTGCCGGCTCTGCGTAACTCCATCGGAATCACCGTTATCGCCACGTTTATCGCCGTCGTGCTGGCCACACTGTGTGCCTACGCCATTGCCCGGTTGAACTTCCCGGGCAAGAAGCTGATCCTGACGACGGCGCTGGCTGTATCCATCTTCCCCGTGATCTCAATTGTCACGCCGCTGTTCAACCTGTGGCGGAACATCGGCCTTTACGACACCTGGCCCGGCCTGATCATTCCCTACCTCTCGCTGACACTGCCGATCTCCATCTGGACGCTGGCAGCATTTTTCCGGCAGATTCCATGGGAACTTGAGCAGGCCGCGCAGGTGGACGGTGCCACCAGCTGGCAGGCCTTCCGGAAAGCCATCGTTCCGCTGGCCGCACCGGGGGTATTTACGACGGCGATCATCGCCTTCTTCATTGCCTGGAACGACTTTGTGTACGGAATCTCGCTGACCTCAACCGAGGCGGCCCGGCCCGTACCGGCGGCGCTGGCCTTCTTCACCGGCGCATCGCAGTTCCAGTCCCCCACCGGGGCTATCTCAGCCGCGGCGATCATTGTGACCATTCCGATCGTGCTGCTGGTGCTGTTCTTCCAGCGGCAGATCGTTTCAGGATTGACCCAGGGCGCGGTCAAGGGGTAACCCCTCCTTCCATACCCTTAGCCGCTCCCCCGGAGCCCGATTACAGATAAGGACTTGAATCCCATGGCTTCCATAACTCTGAAGAACCTCGTGAAGAAGTACGGCGATGGTTTTCCGGCGGTCAATGACGTCAGCATCGATATTGAAGATGGCGAGTTCATCATCCTCGTCGGCCCGTCCGGTTGCGGCAAGTCGACTTTGCTGCGAATGATCGTCGGATTGGAGGACATCACCGAAGGTGAGTTGCTCATTGATGGTGAGCGGGTTAATGACAAGGCACCGCGTGACCGGAACCTGGCCATGGTGTTCCAGAATTACGCGTTGTACCCACACCTGACGGTCTATGAAAACATTGCCTTCCCACTGCGTCTGGCCAAGGGCAAGCACAGTGAGGATGAGGTCAAGCGGTTGGTGGAAGAGGCCGCCTCGACTCTTGAACTCACTGACCACCTACAACGCAAACCGGCGAATCTGTCCGGTGGCCAGCGGCAGCGGGTGGCAATGGGCAGGGCGATCGTGCGGCAGGCAGATGCTTTCCTCTTCGATGAGCCGCTGTCCAACCTCGATGCCAAACTGCGTGGCCAGATGCGTTCGGAGATCTCGCAGATGCAGCGCCGGCTCGCCGTCACTTCCGTCTACGTCACTCACGATCAGACCGAAGCCATGACGCTGGGCGACCGGGTAGCAGTGTTGAAGAAGGGCGTTCTGCAACAGATCGCTTCCCCCCGGGAACTCTACGAAGAGCCGGCGAATATTTTTGTCGCCGGGTTCATCGGCTCCCCTTCCATGAACTTCATCCCCGGCCAGATCGAAGACGGCAAGCTCAAGACAGTACTCGGTGACTTCGATGTCCCGGCGGAGAAACTGGCCAGAGCTGAGGGTAAGAAGATTGTGATGGTGGGAATCCGGCCCGGGTACTTCGAGGACGCCAAACTGGTGGATGAGGCCAAGAAACAACACGGGGCGACCTTCACCACTGAATTGACGCATACGGAATGGCTCGGCAATGAACAGTACGGCTATTTGAACTTCGAACCGAGCCCGGAGGTGCGCGATCTGCTCAACAGTCTCGCCAAAGATCTCGACGCAGACGAGTTGAAGCCGCAGATCGTGGTGACCCTGGATGCCTCAAGCCGGCTCAGGGCGGGGCGCGAATCCGAGCTATGGCTCGATACCCGCAAACTGCACCTCTTCGATCCGGAAACCGGCGAGAACCTTACCCGCGATGCCGAAGCCGGTGCAGCCCTTACCGATGAGGCCAACCAGGAACGGGCCGAGGAGATCGCCATGGCCCGCGAGCACGACAATTCGGCCGGGGAGCAGCGCGCGTCCTGATCTATTTGTGTTCCACCTCGCACCATTACGCCTCAATATCACTGTTGAAGCCATGAGACGGTAACGTGAAAACGTGCATGCCAGCTCTCCCGCCGTCCGTATAGCAGCCGCCTGGCTGCTCGGTTTGACGTTGGCAATTGCAGCAGGCATCCTGACCATCTTCCTCGTTAACGTGAACGTCTACAGCCCGCAGCAGCAGATCAAGGCGTATCTGCAGGCGCTCGAAGACGGTGATGGGTCCGAGGCACTGGGTTTGTTACGCGCCACCGTCCCCAACGCGAATCCCGCAATGCTCGACGGCGAGGGGCTTCAGTCGGCGATGGATGGCGTCGAGGACGTGAGGATCGGCGAAGCTGCGCCGGATGGCGACGAACGTGTCACTATACCGGTCGAATACAGCGTTGACGGCAACACTCTGACTACTACTTTCACCTTGGAAAAGGTCGACACGGTCTGGATGTTCTTCGATGAATGGGCATTCGTTCCCAGTGTGCTTCCAACTGTCAGCGCCTCAGTCGTGAACGGAAACCACGCCACCATGAACGGTGAAAAAGTAGGCCTTCCCGGCGGCGATGAAACCTTCGCGGTCTTCTACCCCGGCGAGTACACGGCCTCCTACGCGACGAAGTACTTCTCGGCTGAACCGGCCGAGGTTACCGTGAGTACCCGCCAGGACTCCTCGTCCTCACAGCTGACCCTCGCGGCGGAACCGACGCAGCAGCTCATTAACGACGTCGATGCGAGCCTGCAAAAGTACCTGAATGACTGCGCCAAGCAGGACGTCTTCTATCCGGATAACTGCCCGTTCTCCCATCCGGGAACCCCCTTCCTGGCTCCGGGCGCCGATATCTCCTGGTCAGTGACGGAGTATCCGACCGTGGAGATTGACGCCTTTAATGGCGACTGGGTACTGAAACCGCTCACTGGAACTGCTGTGGTCCGAAGCCAGCAGATCGACACCTTCTCGGGCGTCATCACGCCGCTCAAGGCGGAGCATGACTACCGCTTCACGGCACGCCTCAATGTCAGCGACGGCAGCATCAGCGTTACCCCCGTCGTCGAATAACTCAAGCTAACGCAGAGCCTCGCACGGGGCTTTCGAGTGGATCCCTCTAACCGATAGCGGCCCGGACGGTTCCATCTGAGAACAGTCGGAGCTGTTTCCTGCTCAGTCGAGGCCGCGGAGATCCAGCGACAGCTCGGTATCGCCACCGGCAGAGACGCTGACCGGAATGCCCCAGTCCTGCTGGTACATGTGGCAGGCCGCGTGATCCGGGATCTCGCCGCCTTCCTCACCATCGCAGGCGGCCGCACGGGCAGTAATGTGCAGGACTCCTTCAGGGACGTCCGGCGACAGGGTCAGGACGCGGTTCAACCCAACGGAAGTTCCACCGCCGCCGGTCAGCAACTCTGGTGGTGTGGCGGAAATCTTCAACTGTGTGGGGTCGCCCCAGCGGTCATCCAGCTTCTGCCCGGTGGGAGCCGAGAACCGGACGGCCAGCTCAAAGCCGCCGGGAGCGACGTCGGTGCGCGGCCGCTGCGTCTGGGACGCGCCCTCATCCACCCGCTGGGCGGACTTGGGGATGGGAATCCGGACCAGCTGATGCTTGTTGGACTCGACCACGATCAAGACCGGCTCACCCGCTCCGCCATCGGCCGCCGCGGTATCGAGCAGCACATCGGACGGCTCAGCCAGACCCTGCGCCAAGGTAGTCATCTGGCGGGTGGCGGGGTCGAACCGGCGGACCGCTCCGTTGTACGTATCGGCGATGGCCACAGAGCCGTCGGGAAGGTCCGCCACCCCGAGGGGGTGCTGCATCCGGGCGTCCTCGACCTCGCCGTCGCGGAATCCAAAGTCGAACAGCCCGGTCCCGACGGCGGTATGCACCTGCACGCCGGTTCCGGCCCCACCTTTGAGGTCGAGGAAGCTCACAACCCGCACGGCCGACGATTCCGAATCCGCGACCCAGATATTGCCGTTTGCGTCCTGCGCCAGTCCGGAGGGCTGCGCGAACCACGCATCCGGTGCCGCCCCGTCAAGCAGCCCTTCATCGCCTGTTCCGGCGAAGATGCCGACCCTGTTCGAGACGGGATCGAAGGAGAAGAGCTGGTGCACTCCGGCCATGGCGATAATCAGCGCTTCGGCCTGTTCGGACCAGAGAACATCCCATGGTGAGGACAGCGCCACGGTGTGCGGCGCACGGTATTCCAGTGGGGTGCTGGTCGTTTCCACGGCCACGGCGGCGGCCGGCACGGCTGACTCTCCCGACGAGCCGTCCAACCCGGCCCCGGCGAAGGCGCCGTCCATGGATCCTGCCACAGCGGGCTCGGCCAGTTTATGCGAGACTGCAGCTTCCGCCTGGTCGGCGGCATCCGATTCCTTGGCCGTGCGGCGGGACGCTTCGGCGTCGAGCAGCCGCTGCACCCCGGAGCCGACGACGGTGGTGACCTCGCCGGAATCCAGCCGGACCCCGCGCAACAGATGGTTAACAGAATCGGCGATGACGACGTCGTACCCGCATCGGTTCCGGACGCTCTCCGGAAGCAGCGCCAGCCCCTGCGGTTCATTGAACTGAGCCTGATCGGGTCCGCCGTCGGCTGAGCCGCGGTCGCCCGTCCCGATGGTGCGGACCACGGTGGTCAGGTCCGGTTCGAACTCGACGAGACGGTGGTGCCCGGTGTCTCCGACGAGGAAATTGCCCGAGGGCAGCGCCAGCACCTTGCCGGGGAACCTCAGGTCGCGCGACGGCGTCTCGGCGGGCACATAGGGACCATCGCCGCGGTGCAGCGTGCCTTTTGCCTCATGCTCGGCCACCAGTTCATCGACCAGCGACTCGAGTCCGCCGGCGTGGCCTTCCCCTGCCAGATGGGCAACGATATAGCCGTCCGGATCGACGACGACGAGGGTTGGCCAGGCGCGGGCGGTGTAGGCCTGCCAAGTGGTCAGTTCCGGGTCGTCCAGTACCGGGTGGTGGATTTCGTAGCGCTCCACGGCCGAAGCGAGCGCTTCCGGATCCGCCTCGTGTTCGAACTTGGGCGAATGCACCCCGACGATGACGAGCTCATCGGCGTACTTTTCCTCCAGCGGACGCAGCTCGTCGATCACATGCAGGCAGTTGATACAGCAGAAGGTCCAAAAATCGAGGAGGACAATCTTTCCCCGAAGATCGGCTAACTGAAGTTTCTTTCCGCCGGTGTTCAACCAGCCGCGGCCCTCGAGTTCTGAAGCGCGCACACGGTAGTTGGTTCTCATTAGGTCCTTCGCTCGTCTATCTTCTCGTCACGTTCAGCCAGTGTGGCAAACATATCGTTATAAGCGCTAAGTTCGGACTCATTATTTCTGTCCGCGGCCCTATCTTTACGTTTCGTTTCACGCGCGTCCGTCCGCGACCACATCATCGCGACGATAATCGCCACCGCGACGGTCGGTATTTCGCCAATGCCCCACGCGATTGCGCCGCCGAGCTGCTGGTCCTCCAGCGCCGATGGCCCCCATGGCCTGCCGAGGTTCCCGAACCAGCTGGCCTGGATCAACGACGTCGAACCCATGATGGCAACACCGAAGAAGGCATGGAAAGCCATCGTCGCCAGCAACATCAGCAGGCGAAGCGGGTACGCCGCCCGGCGCGGAACGGGGTCAATGCCGATCAGCGAGAGGACGAACAGGTACCCGGTAATCACGAAGTGCAGGTTCATCAATTCGTGGCCGATGTGCTCCCGCAGGGCGAAGCCGAACAGCGGTGAGTAGTAGAACAGGATGATGCTGCCGGCGAAGTTCACCGCCACGAAGATGGGGTGGGTGACCAGCTGGGAAAACTTCGAGTGCACGATGACGAGGATCCACTCGCGGATCCCCCGCGTTCCGTCCCCGCGCGGCCTGAGGGCCTTCAGCGCGAGCGTGATCGGGGCACCAAGCACCAGGAAGATCGGCACAATCATGGTCAGTGCCATGTGATCGACCATGTGGGCGCTGAACAGCACCCGCCCGTACACCGCCGGCGGTCCGGAGGTGAAGTAGGTCAGTGCGAGCAACCCGATGATCCAGCTGATCGTCCGCAGCCAGGACCAGCTGTCGCCACGCCTGCTGACCTTGTGCCGGCCGATCAAATAGCCGATGCCAAGGGTGAGCGCCAGCGCGATCCAGATCCAGTCGATACGCCACTCGGTGAGCCAGCGTATCGGCGTCAGTTCCGGAGGCAGTGCATATCCGGTGAGGATCCGGGCGGGCGTGGCATCCGGGGCCAGCTCTTCCGGCACCGGAGTAGCTGTACGGCTCAGCGCGACGGCGACGCCGACTGTAGCGCCCATGATGCTCAGTTCACCGAGGATCAGCTGCCACAGGGCCCGGCGGGCGGACATTGCCCGGCCTGTCGACGAAGCGGTCAGCTGCGGCAGCACCCATTGACGGTGCATGAAACCGATCGCACCGAGCAGCACGGTGGCGAACGTCTTGACCAGCACCAGCTGCCCGTATTCGGAGGTCAGGGCGGCGAAGTCCCCCAGCCGGACGGCCGCATTGACGATTCCGGACGCGGCCACGAGGACGAAAGCAAAACCAGCCAGTGTGGAGAAGCGGCCCAGTACGACGGCGGTGATGTCCTTGGTGGTGCGGCTGCCGGCCAGCTGCTTGGAGACGACCGCCAGGGCGATGATCCCGCCCACCCAGAGGCAGACGCCAATCAGGTGAAGTCCGAGGGAGCTGACGGCGCCTTCGTGATCGGCGGCACTGGCCGAGTGTCCCACCAACGCCATCGGGACGAGCGCCATCGTGGCCAGCACCGCCGTCAGGCCAAGGCCGGTCAGTGACCGGACACCGAAGGTCAGAGTGCTGACGATGGCCGCAATGATCGTGACCGCGAGCCAGGCACGGCCCACCTCGAGGTCGCTCATGAAGTAGATCAACTGGCTGGTGTACTGCTCCCCCGAACTGACGGGCAACCCCGCCGCATCGGAAAAGGTGAACACCAGCACGGCGATCGCGGACAGCGTCCAGACCACCGAGGCGCTGGAGGCCAACAGCATTACGCGTGCAAATGCGGGATGCTCCGGTTCAGCCTCTGTTTCAGGACTCCTGCCGCGGCGGATGCCGCCGGTCCGTTTGGGAAGGATGACCACAGCGAAGAGGAGCGAACCGATCACGGCGGCCAGCGCCATGTTGTGGATCGCGTCGGCGAGCGGCAGTCCCCAGCGGACTATGGCTCCAGGGTCTCCGGCGATCCGGGCGGCAGCCGCTCCGGAGAAGATGAGCGCCAAGACGGTGCCCAGCACCGTTGCGCCCAAGCCAACCAACAGCCACGGGGAACCGATACCGACGCCGGGCTGTGCCGCCGTCGTACCTGGCCCCGCGCTGGAACTCGTCTGATTGCTTGCTGCAGGCACGTTATCTATTCTCGACTCTTTGTAGAAAATGCACTAATCCTGTGCCACTTATCACTCTAGTCCGTACATCAGGGGCGAACCTTGGACTTAGGTTGTTCGACGCCGGCACCCCCGGTGGATGGGCACGAAACTTAGTGCGGGCATGAGAAAGGGGCGGCAACCAACCGGTCGCCGCCCCTGACTGTCTAGCTGTTTAGCTGCGTCAGCAGAAGGATTACTTCGCCGCTGCCTTGAGCTTGCTGCCGGCAGTGAGCTTGACGCTGTGACCGGCTGCGATCTGGATGGTCTCACCTGTCTGCGGGTTGCGGCCCTGGCGAGCTGCACGGTCGGTGCGCTCAACTGCAAGCCAACCCGGGATGGTGATCTTCTCGCCGTTGGAGACCGAGGTCGAGAAAACCTCGAACAGGGCGTCAAGGACGGAGTTCACTGCGGTCTGGCTGGTGTCAGCCTTGGCAGCAACTTCGGAAACCAGTTCACTACGGTTCTTAGCCATTTATGTCCTCCTGGACTCTTCTTCAGCTCGAGCACAGCACGGGTGTGAGTGCCTCTGTTCGAAAAACCTACCAGCTTCGCGGCAAAAGACCTGCAAATTCGGGCATTTTCAGGGTTTTTTCAGCGAAATGACGGTAAATTGGCCGGTATTTAAGGGTTCTGGCGGCTCTGGGGCCTCTAATCAGGTGCAAGCCTGCCAAACGGACAGGCAGGCATCCGGGCATGAAAAAGGGCGGCAACCCGAAGGTCACCGCCCTTTTCGAAAGCCTTAGCCGTTGCTTACCAGCTGGACTTGGTCACGCCGGGAAGCTCGCCCCGGTGTGCCATGTCGCGGAAGCGGACGCGGGAAATTCCAAACTTCTGGAGCGTTCCACGCGGACGGCCATCGATCTGGTCGCGGTTGCGCAGGCGCACCGGTGATGCGTTGCGCGGCAGCTTCTGCAGGCCGAGGCGTGCCTCTTCGCGTGCTTCGTCCGAAGCGTTCTCGTCAACCAGCGTCTTCTTCAGTTCGAGGCGCTTGGTGGCGTAACGGTCTACAACAAGCTTGCGCTGCTCATTGCGTGCAATCTTTGACTTCTTCGCCATGCTTAGCGCTCCTCTCGGAATTCGACGTGTTTACGGATTTTCGGGTCGTATTTCTTCATGACCAGGCGGTCAGGATTGTTACGACGGTTCTTGCGGGTTACGTAGGTGTACCCGGTGCCCGCGGTGGACTTGAGCTTAATGATGGGACGTACGTCCTGTGCTTTCGCCATTAGAGCTTCACCCCGCGGGACATGATGTCAGCGACCACGGCGTCAATGCCACGCACGTCGATGGTCTTGATGCCCTTGGCAGATACCTGCAGGGTCACGTTGCGGCGCAGGGATGGGACCCAGTAGCGCTTCTTCTGAATGTTCGGGTCGAACCGGCGCCTGGTGCGGCGGTGCGAGTGCGAAATGCTGTTTCCAAAGCCCGGCTCGGCTCCGGTCACTTGGCAGTGGGCTGCCATGACTCTCCTCCAGTAGTTGATGTAACGGTACGCAGTTATTTGCAACTGTTTACATTGCGGTTAAGAGCGTCCCGTCACCAGTAATGACACCGTTATTACTGCGGACTATCCGTAAGAGTCTTCCAACAGCTGACTGCTGGAATCCCTCGCCGCGGGGAAAGACGGTGAAGATCAGGTGCCTCAGGAGTGGACTCCACCACTACGACAGCCTTCAATTCTAGGTATGTACGGGTTCTCGCGCAACTTACAGCCTGCGTAGTTGGGTGTCAGCAGGCCTCAGTGCGCGACTTAACGCTAGTCCAGTTTAGGGCGGCGGCGTTCATATGGCCAATTGAGCCCGGCGGCGGTGACTGACCTCACTCCCGCGCGCCACCGGCGGTGCGCGGAGCCTGTTGCGTCTGTGCTTATTCCCCTTCGCGCAGCAACCAGTGATTCGGCGCCAGCCGGCCCACGATCTTCTTGCCAACCCGTTCCAGGTCAGCCACATCCTGTTCGTCCAGCCCGTCAAAGATCAGGTCCCGCACGGTGCTGACATGCCCGGGCGCCATGGATTCGATGGTGGACATTCCATCGTCGGTGAGGCACGCCGTCGTCACCCGCGCGTCCATTGCGCTGGGCCTGCGTTCAACCCAGCCACGGTCCTCGAGCTTCCGCACTACGTGCGACAACCGCGAAAGCGACGAACTGGTCCTGGCTGCGAGCTCGCTCATCGGCAGCGTCCGGTCCTGCGCCTCGGAAAGCATGGCCAGAACGTTGTAGCTGAAGAGCGAGAGTTTACCCTCGCGCAGCAACTGGCTGTCGAAGGTCGCCGGCAGCACCGTGGAGGTAAAGACAAGCGCAAGCCAGGCCTGCCGCTCCTGGGGCGTGAGCCATTGGGGTTCAGTCATAATCCGATTATCCCACAGGCACTTGACACTTCAACCGCAATGGAGTTACCTTAGTTGTAGCTTCAAGTTATGAGAGTGCGAAGCAACCCACTACGGAGCGACTCAGCATGAAAAACCTACTTAACCGCCTCTTCGGAAAGAAGAAAACAATGACCACCATCAGCATCGTCGGCACCGGCAACATGGCACGCGGCATCGGTTCCCGTGCACTCGCAGCGGGCCAGACCGTACAGTTCCTCAACCGGGACGCCGCCAAGGCAGCGGAATTGGCATCTGAACTCGGAAAGGGCGCAACCTCCGGCTCCAGCACGGAGGCACCGGAAGCCGGCATTGTCGTCCTGGCTCTGCCGTTCGACGGCGCGAAGGACTATGTTTCGGCCAACGCCGGTGCTTTGGCAGGCAAAGTCTTGATCGACATCACCAACCCGTTGAACTTCGAAACGTTCGACTCACTGGTCGTTCCGGCCGACAGTTCCGCAGCGGAAGAAATCGCCAAGCTGGTGCCGAACGCCCAGGTCGTCAAGGCCTTCAACACCACGTTCGCCGGCACACTGGCAGAGGGCAAGGTCGATGGAAAGCCGCTGGACGTCTTCATTGCCGGTGCCGACGAGGCCCGTGCCCAGGTGGCCGAATTCGCCCGCAATGCGGGCCTGCGCCCCCTGGAGGTCGGCGGACTGCATCACGCACGCGAGCTCGAAGGTTTCCAGCTGCTGGTGATGGCGATGCAGGCCAATCCTGCCTTCGAATCCTTCAACTGGAACACCGGTCTCAAAATTCTCAACTAATACCCTCGGCGGCAACCGCCGGTACGTACGAGTGGCGCCCCGGCATAGCCGGCGGCGCCACCGTCATCCAACCGGACCCGGCGTTCGCGCCGCTACAGATCAGGAGCGGTCGTCGAAGCTGGCGAGGACGAACGCATAGTCCCAGGCCCGGTCCTTCCAGCCCTCGTACCGGCCGCTGGCCCCGCCATGGCCGCCCTGCATTTCCGTCTTGAGCACGACCGGACCGCTCCCCGGCGCCACCTCGCGCAGCTTCACCACCCATTTGGCCGGCTCCACATACAGCACACGCGTGTCGTGCAGACTCGTCACCGCCGCAATCTTCGGGTATTTCACGTTCCGGATATTTTCGTACGGCGAGTACGAGGCCATGTATTCGTAAACCTCGGCGCTCTCGATCGGGTTGCCCCACTCCTCCCATTCGAGGGCGGACAGCGGCAGGTCCGGGTCCAGAATGCTGGTGAGGGCGTCCACAAAAGGCACCTGCGCGACGACGCCGCAATACAGTTCCGGTGCCAGGTTCAGCACCGCACCCATCAGCAGTCCACCGGCGCTGCCGCCCATCGTGGCCAGCTGTCCCGGTGCCGCCCAGCCCTCGTCAAGCAGGTAACGGGAGCAGTCCACGAAGTCGGTGAAGCTGTTGCGCTTGTTGAGCTTCTTGCCTTCCTCGTACCAGGGCCGGCCCAGTTCCCCGCCGCCCCGCACATGCGCGATGGCGAAGACGACGCCGCGGTCCAGCAGCGAGAGCCGCGGGATGGAAAATTCCGGGTCCATGGAGATCTCGTAGGACCCGTAGCCATAGATCAGCGCGTTATGCGTCCCGTCCGGTTCAATTCCGGCCTTGGAAATCAGCGACATCGGGATCTTGGTTCCGTCCGCGGCCGTCACCCAGAGCCGGCGCTGCTGATAGTCCGCCGGGTTGTATCCACCCAGGACAGGCGTTTCCTTCCGCAACGCCAGTTCTCCAGCCGCCAGCCCGCCGTCCGCACCCCCGGTGCCGAGTCCGACGTCGTAAATTCTTGGCGGGGTAATGAAGGAACGGTAGGCGATCCGGATTGACGGGGCGTCGTAGTCGGTTGCGGAACCCGAGCAGGAGAACAATTCCTCGTCGAAGTCCGGCGACCACCACGGCTGCTGCCGTTCGGTGCCCAGCCCGTCCAGAGGCAGGATTTTCACCGTTTCCAGCGTGTTCTCGCGCACGCCGAGCAGCAGGTGTCCGCGCAGCGCCGACGCGCCCTCGATCCGCCGGGTGCCGGAATGCGCGATCACCGTCTTCCATTCGGCCGGTGGCGCGCCCATGGTGACCAGCGAGACCATCGAGTTGGCGGCGTCGTAATCATGCACCGCGACAAAGTGGTCTGCACCGTCCAGCTCAACATGTTCGACGTCGTAGAGCACCTTGGCCTCGCGGCTCAGGACGAGCTGCGGGGCGGCATCGGGTACGGAGACGTCGAGGATATGGACCTCGCTGAATTCGCTGCAGCCGGAGGAGATGAACAGGTACTTGCGGCTGGCTGAGGCCTCCGCGCCCACCCACATGCCCTGGTCCGGGTCGGTATAGACGGCAGTATCGTCGGAGACCGGCGTGCCGAGAATGTGCCGGCGGATCTCGTACGGGCGCCAGGAATCGTCGACGACGGTGTAGAAGACCGCCGTCGCGTCCAGGCTGAAGTCGGCGGAGTAGAAGACATCGGGGATTTCGTCCGGGAGGATTTCGCGGGAGCGCAGGTCCTTGATCCGCAGGGTGAACCGCTCATCGCCCTTCAGGTCCAGCGAGTAGGCCAGGAAGTTCCCCGATGGTGAAACGGTGAACGCGCCGATGGCGAAGAACGGCTGGCCTTCGGCCTCGGCATTGCCATCCAGGAGGAGCTGCTCGCCCTCGAAAGGGACACCGGGTTCGATGACCGGCGGCGTCCAGTCCCCGGTGGCCGCCGTCCGGTAGAACATCGGATACTGGCCGCCTTCGACCGTGCGGGCGTAGTACCACCAGTCGCCATTGCGCGCCGGAACGGAGAGGTCCGTCTCCAGGGTGCGGGACTTGATCTCGTTGAAGATGTCGGTGCGCAGCTGCTCGTGGTCCGCTGTGACCGCATCGGTGTACTCATTCTCGGCCTTGAGATGGGACAGCACCTGCTCGGATTCCTTGTCCCGCAGCCACTCGTAGTTGTCCACGAATTCGTGGCCGTGATGAACGCGTGTTGTAGGGATCCGGGGCGCGGCGGGAGGTGTTTCAGACATGCGCCAAGCCTACCCAAGAGCCGGCAACGTCAGCTGCGTTCGGCCACCCGGCACAGTTCGGGGTACCGGGCGGAGAGGGAATCGCCTGAGGACACTCCCCGGATCCGGCGGCTGAACCAAGGCCCAACGAAGTTTCGCACCCAGTCTGCCTCCGCCTTCAGCGCCTCCAGCCTCGCCACCGGCGTCAGTTCGCCGAACCGGGGGAGCTCGATGGCGTGTTCCGCCTCCAGCTTTTCCAGCACCTTGGCTGCCATGTTGATGTGTCCCGCGGTGGACATATGCAACCGGTCGGTATCCCACATCCGCCGGTCTTCGTACTCATCAAAGCGCCAGTAGTCGACGATGATCGCTCCGTACTTGTCCGCGATTTCGCGCAGCAGCTCGTTGTAGATCGCCGTCCGCCCCCGCATTTTGCCGAAGACCGGCGAGGCCACGGCGTCGAAACCGGTAAACAGGACGACGTCGGCTCCGGTGGCTGCCAGCCGGGCGACACCGTCGTCGTACTTCTCCATCAGCAGATCAATGTTGATCTGGGTCCGCAGGATGTCATTCCCGCCGGCGTAGATGGTGACCAGGGTCGGTTCAAGGGCGACGGCGGCGTCGATCTGTTCGGCCATGATCCGGCCGAGCTTCCGGCCGCGGATCGCGAGGTTCGCATAGCCCCAGCCTGCATCCGACATACAGAGCTGCTCGGCTACACGGTCCGCCCAACCGCGCACGCCATGGGGAAGATTCGGATCAGGGTCACCGACACCTTCGGTAAAAGAGTCGCCCAGGGCCACAAACCGCTTAGCAAAAGTCACCAAAACAGATTACAACCTCGTGAAGGCACTGTTGCAGCGCGGCCGCATTGGCTAGCGTGGAGATGTTGGGAAAGCGAGGAGCGTCACGATGCGTATTGCCATTGTCGGAGCGACGGGAAATGTCGGCACCGCCCTGCTTCGCCGGATCCAGGAATCCGGCGTCGAAACCGAAATTGTTGGAATTGCACGCCGGAAGCCGGCCACGAACCGGGAGCCGTACCACGGTGTCACCTGGCACGAAATCGATATCGGCCGCTTTGATGCGCCGGACAAACTCGCCGCGGCGCTGGAAGGCGTGGACGCCGTCGTACATCTTGGCTGGATCCTGCAGCCAAACCACGATGAAGAGGAGCTGTACCGGGTCAATGTGACCGGGACCGGCCATGTTACGGCGGCAGCTGGCAAAGCCGGAGTGCGCCAGTTCGTCTATGCATCCTCGGTAGGGGCCTACAGCCCGGCGCCCAAGGACCGCCGCACCGGCGAGGACTGGCCCACCGGTGGCATCCATACCTCCCACTACAGCCGGCAGAAAGCGGCTGTGGAGCGCGTCATCGACCGGTTCGAAGCCACTTATCCGAAAATTGTCGTCAGCCGTCTTCGACCCGGATTGATCTTCCAGACCGCCAACGGCAGCGAGGCGGGACGGTACTTCCTCGGGCCGCTGGTACCTAAGAGCCTGGCCGATAAGATCAAGCTGCCCGTCCTGCCGCTGCCGCGCACGATGATTTTCCAGGCCGTGCATTCCGACGACGTAGCCGATGCGTACTGGCGGGTGCTGGAACTTCGGGCAGGTGGAGCATTCAACA
>NZ_KI914706.1:27287-30679 GCF_000520495.1 Arthrobacter sp. H14 | reverse complement strand
TTCGGGCAGGTGGAGCATTCAACATTGCGGCCGAGCCGGTCCTGACTCCTTCCGAGGTGGGTAAGCTCTTCGGCGCCAGCCGCACCTTCCACATCCCCTTCAACGTGCTCCGCGTCCTGGCGGCTGTGACCTGGAAACTGCGGCTGCAGCGTTCGGACCCCGGCTGGGTGGACATGGCCTCGCAGGCACCCGTCATGGACACCGACCGCGCCCGTGATGTACTGGGCTGGTCTCCGGCCAAATCGTCGGTGGATGCTCTCGCGTCCGTGGTTTTCGGATTGGGCAAAGGCGGCGGCATCGTGGGATCTCCCCCGCTGCACCCGCGCGATTAACACCTGCCCTGAATCACGCCACCGACACGGGGATTAACGCCGCCGGCCGGGGACGCTGAATCTTCAGCAGCCCCGGCCGGTTGGGTTTACCTGGCGGTGGCCGGTCTAGATCCGGTGCTGGCCGCCGGTTGTGCCCGGTGCCCCGGTTCCTGATCCTTGGCCGCTGGATTCCTTGACGTTGGACTGGGCTTCCTGTGTGCGGCCCTTGACGTCCTCGGCCGCGCCCCTACCCTCTTCCTTCACGGTCTGGGCGGAGCCCTGTGCCGAACCCTTCACGTCCTCCATGGCGTCCTTAGCCGGCTGCCTCATGTCATCGGCCACGGTCTTGGCGGAGTCCTTGAGCCCGGATACCAATGGCCCGGACCGATCTTTGACGCGCTGTGCCGCTTCCTTCTCCTTCTCGCTGGCGGGAATCAGCGCGGAAGCCAGCATGCCGGCGCCGAAGGCGATCAGCCCGGCAGCGACCGGGTTGCCCTGCGTCTTTTCACGGGCCTGATGCGGTGCATCCTGGATGGCGCCACCGGCCTCGTGGGCCTTCTCCTGCGCGACATCCTGGGCGTGGTGGGCCTTGCCACTGGCAGAGCCTTTGGCATGATCGGCCTCGCCCATAATGCTGTGCTTGACCCGGTTCAAGGACTCCCGGGAACGAGCAGTCTTCCGGTGCGCAATCGACGACGGGCTGACCTTGTCCTGGACCGCGTCCACATCGGTGCCGAGTTCGCTGCGGGTCTCTTCAATGTCGCGGCGGATTTCATCTGGTGTTTTGTTCATAGTCCTCACCTGTTCACTTCAGAGTTTTGGGAATCTCTTTGACGGTCTCGGTGGTGCGCGGAACACCTTGAATCGATTTCATTTCCTTCTTGCCCTTGGCAGCCAGAATCGCCGCAATGATGGCCCAGATGACGGCGACCACCACCCCTGACCAAGCCAGGCCCATCAGGTAGCCGAGAGCGATCCACAGTGCCAACGACAAGAACAACAGCACCATGTAGCCGCCGAGGGCCGCGCCGCCGAACATTCCGGCTCCCTTGCCCGCTTTGGTGGCCGACTCGCGGACCTCCGCTTTGGCAAGTTCAACTTCCTGGCGCATGAGCGTGGAAATGTCGCGGCTGACCTCGCCAAGCAGTTCGCCCAGTGACTGGTGCTCGGCTTTCGCCCGGGCGGTTGTCTCTCCGGCCAGGTCCGCCGCGGGGGCGGTACCGTCCGGATATGGGATGCGTTCTGTCGGGCGCGATCCCGGTACAGGTTCTCCTGGCCGGTTGCCCGGGTCAGGTTGGTGGGCGCCTGTCGCGGCTTCCCCCGGCGGAGGCGCAGAGTAGCGTGGTTCCGTCATCGCTTATCCCTTCCTTCATTGAGTCCGCGGGCATCGTCATCCGGGTAGGCCGGGTTGACGGGTCGTGGCTCCCTGTCGGGGAACCCCGGGCTGTAGCCCGGGGCCTGAGTGGAGGCGAGGTCCGGCATCGCCTGGTCCTCGCGCGCCGTCGCTCCCATCCGTCCCGTGTCGGTTCCGTAGCCGCCGCTTCCTCCAACGGTGGCAGCACCGCTTGTCGGCGGAACCGACGGCGCATCAGGCTCGTAGGCGCCTGGAGCCTGATGGGTCGAACCGTACGTTCCGGGGGACCCTGCGCTGCGGTGCCCGGCGTCCATCTGCCCCTGACCATCGCTGCTGTTGTCCTTTATTCCGCGGGTGAGCCGGCCGGCCAACAGACCGGCTCCGGCTGCGATGGCGAGGAATGCTCCCGGACGGTTCCGGGCAAAGCGCTTGGTCTCATCAAGCAGGCCGCCCGGGTCACGCTGATCCAGCCAACCGGCGATGTCTCCGGTGCGCCGCGAGGCCTCCTGAACCCAATGGGTCGCGGTGCCATTCTGCTCGGAGTTCTGCGCCATCGAACCCAATTCATCACTGATGGAGCGCAGGTTCTCCGCAACCTTCTTCTGTCGGTCGCCAGCCTGGCTCTTCAGGTCATCGCCAAGCTGATGCGTCAGATTCTGAGCCTGGCCCTTCGCTTCC
This sequence comes from Arthrobacter sp. H14, assembly GCF_000520495.1. Taxonomy (GTDB): domain Bacteria; phylum Actinomycetota; class Actinomycetes; order Actinomycetales; family Micrococcaceae; genus Arthrobacter_C. Next base: position 28,336 of record NZ_KI914706.1, on the reverse strand, counting down.
TGGGCAACACCTTTGGCTTCGTCCTTGGCGACGCCGGCCACATGCTGACTGGCTTCCGCGCCTTCCTTGCCAACTTGCTTGGCCTCGCCCTTTGCGGCTTCCTTCGTCGAATCCCCGCCTTGGGAGCTACCGCCGGGGGGTGTGCCACCAGTTGTTCCTGCACCGGTGGTTCCGGGGGGAACGACGACGGGGGCTCCGTCGACGGGGCTGCCATCGGCGTGGCGGGGGGTTGTGTCCTCTGGCCAATTCTGAGTACTCATAATGGTTCCTCCTTGGTGGTTTTCCGGCTGCGGACTATCCGGCGGTCCAGCTGGACCGGGTCTGTGAAATCGAGCGGGACAACGGTTCAGTCCCGCCGCGGCCCGTGACTTTCACGGAGTTCACGTCCATGAGCGATGTCCTCCTTCTCTTTCTCTTGTTTCTTCTCGATCTGCTTGTTGTCCCGGGGAGGCAGTTGAATCGTTTCCTCGGCAGCTATGCCGGCCTGCAGTTCCCGCCCGCGTTCCGTCTCGGCGTCGAACTCGGCGCCGAAGAGCAGGGACAAATTGACCAGCCACAGCCACAGCAGGGAGACGATCACACCGCCGATGGCCCCGTAGGTTGCGTTGTAGCTGGAGAAGTTGGCGACGTAGAAGTAGAAGCCGAGTGAAGCAATAAGGAGGACGATAAGGGCGATCAAGGCGCCCATGCTCATCCACCGGAATTTGGATTGCTTCACGTTTGGAGTGCTGTAGTAAAGGATTGCGATCATCAGGAGGGCGAAGAACAGCAGAAGCGGCCATTTCGCGATGTTCCAAATCGTCACGGCCACAGAGCCCAGCCCGATGGCGCCGCCGATAGTCTCCGCAATGGGACCGGACACCACTGTCGTCCGGGGCAACGTCCGCGTGCCCGCCCGGACTGTTATCCGTGGTTGCCATTTGTCTCCTCCTCGAAGCACTACGACATCATCCTAATCGTAAGTACGCTTATTAATAAAGCACACAAGGAAATCGTCTAGCAACTGCCGCCATTAAACAGACCCGCCGGTGCCTCCAATTGGAGGCACC
>NZ_KI914706.1:26188-27187 GCF_000520495.1 Arthrobacter sp. H14 | reverse complement strand
CGGATTTATGCGGCTGGGTATCGTCTAATCGCCCAGCCGGGTCTTCCCGGGATTACTCTGGCAACGAAGCAGTCCACGGGAGGCATTTATTTATGCCCGTGTGGCGGTCAATCCGCTGACAGAAGGGTCGGTCACAGTCCAAGGCGGCGTGACGGCGTCGAACCCGCGGCGCACATTGGCACCCAGGCTCTTGAAGCCACCGGACATCAGGGGCCGCCGTTCACGTGCAGGTGTCGCTGCCCTTCCAAGCGCGGCAAATGTGGCAATAATAAGGACGACGAAAAGCAGAGTCATCATCATGATCAGCAGCCTCCTTTCAGGCGTGTCGTTTGTGCTGACACTGACTACTGTGCATGGTTAAAGTTTTTAGCACAAGCAAATTTTGGTGCAGATATAGTTTAGAAATTCTACATTGTCGGGCTTCGCCGATCCAGTTTAGATGCCCTCGGATTTACCGCGCCGCCAGTACCCCATGAAGGCCACCCTTTTACGGTCGACGCCGAGATCCCGCACCAGGTACCGGCGCAGCTCCTTGACCGTTCCGGCCTCGCCCGCGATCCACGCGTAGAAGTTCGAGGACTCGGCGTGCTCGTTCGGCCCCGCCTGGGCCGACGGGACCGACGCAGCCCGCTGTGCCGCCGTCGTCGGGGTATCCCAGAGAATCACTTCATCGATGTCGACATCCTCGGGTTCTTCGCCTCTGTGATGCATTCCAGCGGTGCTGAGCAGCCCGCGCCCGCCGCGGACAGCGGCGTCCAGAGCTTCACCATGGGGACGGCCATTTCGGGCCAGCCAGGTAATTTCGACGCCGGAAGCGGTATCGATATCGACGAAATCCCCTGCATCCGGCACCTCCACGTAAGCGTTGCCGGTGAAGTCGGCCGGGAGCGATTCGAGGATGCAGCTGATCGCGGGCAGGGCGGTTTCGTCGCCGGCGAGCAGGACACGGCGGGTGTGCGGATGCAGCTCGTCAACGTAACCCGCAGCCTCGCCCCGCGC
>NZ_KI914706.1:24455-26088 GCF_000520495.1 Arthrobacter sp. H14 | reverse complement strand
CGATGCCGGGGCAGGACCCGTTAAGTTCGTTGGGGCCGATGATGGTCAACCGGTCCCCGACCTTCGCTTTCGCTGCCCAGTTGGACGCCGGCCCACCGTTGCCGCCGGCGTCCAGATGGATCACGAAGTCGACGTCGATCTGCGGGCCATACGCTTCCACTTCCGGACCGTCGAGGCGCGCGTTCCGCACCGTATAGGTCCGCATATGGCCGCGGGTCTGCGGATCCATCGCCAGCCACTGCTGGTACCACCCCTGGGCCAAGGTGCCGAACGGGGGCAGCGCGTGGCCCTGCGAAGGCACCATCAGCTTGATTCGCAAGTCCAGGGTGGAACGCAGGCCACAGTCGTCAACCGGGCCACGGCTGAACTGCGCGAGGCTCTCCCCCGTGAAAGTGATGCGGCGGAAATTGGGGCTGAGCTCGGCAATGCCGGCTACCTCGACCTCGAAGGCCAGCATCGGAGGGGCATCAACGGTGGCGGTCATGTACTTACCTCTGCGTGCGTATCGGTGCGGGTCCTGGTTTCGTGCTGTGCGTCGTTGGCTTCCGGCCCCGCCGTGGCTGCGCCGTGGTGGCGGCCAATGGGAACGATCATGGGCGTGCCCGAGATTGGATCGGCGATGACCCGGGAATCCATCCCAAACACGTCCTGCACCATGGCCTCGGTCACCACCTCGCCCGGGGCACCGGTGGCCGCGATCCGTCCGTTCTTCATGGCGATCAAGTGGTCGGCGTAGCGGGCGGCGAGATTCAGGTCATGAAGGACAATCGCGATGGTGGTGCCCGCGCGGTGGTTCAGGTCCGTCAGCAGGTCCAGCACCTCCACCTGGTGGCTCACGTCCAGGAACGTAGTCGGTTCATCCAGGAGCAGGATGTCCGTTTCCTGGGCCAGCGCCATGGCAATCCACACCCGCTGGCGCTGCCCGCCGGACAGCTCGTCCACGGACCGGCTGGCGAGCTCGAGCGTGTCTGTGGCCGCCAAGGCAGCGGCGACTGCGGCGTCGTCGTCCTTGCTCCACTGCCGGAACCAGCCCTGGTGCGGATAGCGGCCCCGGCCGACCAGATCGGCAACCGTTATTCCGTCCGGCGCGACAGGTGTTTGGGGCAGCAGGCCGAGCATCGTGGCCACCTGGCGGGTAGGAACCGAGTGGATCGACTTTCCATCCAGCAGAACCGAGCCCGAGCGGGGCTTGAGCAGCCGCGCCAGCCCGCGCAGCAGGGTCGACTTGCCGCAGGCGTTCGCGCCAACGATCATCGTGACCTTGCCGCTGGGTATGGTCAGGGTCAGATCTTCGACGACGGTGCGCTCGTCGTAGGCCAGGGTCAGTTCCTGCGCCTGCAGGAAATGTGTAGAGGTCATGTCGGTCCTTCCTAACCGGCCGTGCCGTTGCGGTTGGCGGATACCAGCAGCCAGAGCAGGAACGGCGCCCCCAAGGCACCGGTGATGACGCCGACGGGGAGGGATACTCCCGGAATCATGTTGGCAGCGACGAAATCAGCGGCGAGCACGATCAGCGCACCGATCAGCGCCGCCGCGGTCAGTGAGGCCTTGCCGCCCAGTGCCCGCCGGGCGATGGGCCCGGAGAGGAACGCGATGAACGCGACCGGCCCGGCGGCCGCGGTGGCGACGGCCG
>NZ_KI914706.1:17393-24355 GCF_000520495.1 Arthrobacter sp. H14 | reverse complement strand
TGGCGACGGCCGCCAGCGCGACGCCGGCCAGCACCAGCGACAGCCGCGACTTCTCCACCCGCACGCCAAGTCCGGCCGCGGCGTCGTCGCCCATTTCCAGGCCGCGCAGGCTGCGGGACAGCACTGTGGCCAGCGGCAGCAGGACCAGCAGCGAAACGCCGAGGATGGCCGCCCGGTCCCAATTGCTCGAATTCAGCGAGCCGTTCATCCACACCAGCGCGTCCTGGGCGGTATTGATATCCGTGCGCGTCAACAGGTACGACACGGCAGCGGCCATGATGGCGGCGAAACCAATGCCAACCAGGATGAGCCGGTAGCCGGCCACTCCGCCGCGTCGCGACAGCGCATAAATGGCGCCCGCAATCACCAGCGCGCCGATCAGGGCCGCGATGGAAACGCTCAGGCCGGCAGCACCAAAAACGACAATGGCGAACACTGCCGAGGCGCTGGCCCCGTAGCTGATGCCGATGATATCCGGGCTGGCCAGCGGATTGCGGAGCATGGTCTGGAAAATCGTGCCGGAAACGCCGAATGCGACGCCGATCATGACGGCCACCACGGCGCGGGGCAGCTTGTGTTCCATCACGATGAAGCTCGCACCGGGAATCTCCGCTCCGGCGAGCAGGCGGAAGAAGTCCGGGATCGTGACCGTAAATGTCCCCAGCAGAATATTCACGAAGAAGAGTACGACGACGGCAAACAGCAGCGACGGCAGAACCACCCGGGTGCGCCGTGAGTTGCTCCGGCGTGCCTGCCGAACGGTCTCGATGTGAGGCGATTCCTGCGGCAAACCCCGCGGGGAATCGGAGGTCGAATCTGCGTGCTGATCCAGGACCTGCCGTTGCGAAAGCGAAGCCATCTAGAGGGTCACCAGCTTCCGCCGCCGGACCAGCCAGATGAACACCGGCGCACCGACCAGGGCGGTCATAATTCCGGCCTGGATTTCACCCGGCGGCAGGATAACGCGGCCCACTACATCGGCGCCAATCACCAGCAGCGGGGCGGCGACCGCCGAGAAGGGAAGGATCCACCGGTAGTCGGGACCGCAGATCGTCCTCACCATATGCGGGATGACCAGCCCGACGAACGCGATCGGCCCGGCCATCGCCGTCGCAGCACCACACAAAACAACCACCCCAACAGCGGTGAAGGCCCTTGTCAGGCCCACCTTCTGGCCGAGCCCGCGGGCAACGTCGTCGCCAAGCGAGAGACCGTTGAGGATTCGGCCGGTCAACATCGTAATCAGCGCGCCAACCAGCAGGAACGGAAGGACCGGCAGGATCAGGTCCCAGTCGCGGCCGGAAACCGAACCGACCTGCCAGAAGCGGAAGTTATCCAGAGTTTCCTTCGAGGAGACCAGAATGGCATTCATGATTGAAGCCAGCCCGGCTGTCAGGGCGGCCCCTGCGAGCGCGAGTTTGACCGGCGTCGCACCTTCGCGGCCCATGCTGGCAATGGCATATACGACAACGGAGGCAAAAGCAGCGCCGATGAAAGCGAACCAGATGTAGCCGGTCAGATCGGTGATGCCGAGGAAGTAAATAGCGAAAACGACGGCGAGCGCGGCTCCCGCGTTGACGCCAAGGATGCCCGGATCCGCCAACGGGTTGCGTGCCACCCCCTGCATGGCGGCACCAGCCAGTCCGAGGGCAACGCCCACACACAGACCGGTAACGGTTCGCGGTATCCGGGCGCGGACCACCGCATGGTCGCCATTGGCCGGGTTGAAGTTGAACAGGGCGTCAATGACGACCTCGAAACCGGTCGCGCGGGCGCCGAAGGCGAGGGAGGCGGCGCAGAAGAGCACAAGAAGGACGACGCCCGCCAAGAGTTTGAGTGCATTCCGGCTCTTTAGCGGGCGGCCGAGGGAATCGACTTCGCGGATGGATTCGGGGTCGGCGTGCAGTTCCACGGAGGAGGCCGATGCTTCATCGCCGGTGGTGGAAGGAGGCAACCTTGTGCTGATTGTTCCGTCCGTAGGGGTTCGCCGGGTGTCAGGGGCCACGGCCACGTAAGCACCTCCTCGAATCCTTTGAACTGAACTTAAGTAAGGCTAGCCTATGGTGGCGCCTAATAGGAAACGAATCTGTACCCTAATTCAGCTGTCCGGCTCATGCTGACACGGCAACCGCCACAGTGCGAGACTGTACGCATGAGTGCAGAACCGCAGGGACAAGAGGAAGCCAACGGCAGGGATCCCGCTGATGAATCCGCCGGCGGTCTGGCCCAACCATCTGTCAGCAACGAGGGAACCGCGGCGCATGAGGACGACCTCGCGGTCCACCTCAGTAAACTCGCCCGTTCCATGCAGAACGAAGTGGACACCGACGACATTCTTCAATCCATGGTGCATGCGGCTATCGAACTGATTCCCGGCGTCGAACATGGTTCCGTCAGCGTGGTCACCGGGCGGAAGGACGTTGGTTCACGTGCCGCTTCCAGCGAGTTGCCGACGCGGATCGATGCCATCCAGATGGAGGTGGGCGAGGGGCCCTGCCTGGACGCGGTTTATGAACAGCGGACCGTCCGGGTGGCCAACATGAAAGAGGAAGAGCGCTGGCCGCGGTTCAGCCCGCGGGCGTTTGAGGCCGGCGCCGGAAGCATGCTCTCGTTCCAGCTCTTCGTTGAAGGCGACAACCTCGGCGCCCTGAACCTCTACGCCCGCGATGTCAACGCGTTCAGCGATGAATCCGAACATATCGGCCTGCTGGTCGCCGCGCATGCCGCCGTCGCCTTTGCCGATTCGCGGAAAACCCGGCAGCTCAATGAGGCGCTCTCCTCACGGGACCTGATCGGCCAGGCCAAGGGCATACTGATGGAGCGGCATAAATTGACCGGCCAGAATGCCTTCCTCGTCCTCGCCAAGGCCAGCCAGAATGCCAACATGAAACTGATCGACGTGGCCGGACAGCTCGCTGACACCGGCGAGATTCCCGGTCAAAAACAGAGCTGATCCGGCCCGGTCCAAGATAATCAGGCCGGATCCAGGCTGATCACGCCTGGTAAAGCGGGCTGTGCCCGGCGGTGACCTTCTCGTCGTCGCGCACGGCCTCGGGAGGCGTTCCGTTTCCGAACGGCCGTCCGCCCAGCTTTTCCCGGCCGTGTTCACTCATCCAGCCGGACAGTTCCGGACCCTTGGGGACGATCTGCGTGGGGTTAATGTCCTCGTGCACGATGTAGTAGTGCTGCTTGATCTGCACAAAGTCGATCGTGTCGCCGAAGCCGGGAGTCTGGAACAGATCCCGGGCGTAGCCCCACAGCGCCGGCATCTCGCAGAGCTTGTTCCGGTTGCATTTGAAGTGCCCATGGTAGACCGGATCGAACCGCACCAATGTGGTAAACAGCCGCACGTCCGCCTCGGTGATGGTGTCGCCGACCAGATAGCGCTGACCGGTCAGGCGCTCTTCCAGCCAGTCGAGCGCGGTGAAAAGGCGGTCATAGGCGTCGTCGTACGCTTGCTGTGAACCGGCGAATCCACAGCGGTAGACCCCATTGTTAACCTCGGTGAAGACCCGCTTGTTGACTTCATCGATCTCATCCCGCTTGTCCTCCGGGTAAAGATCAGGAGCGCCCTCGCGTTGAAACTCTGTCCATTCGCTGGAGAAGTCCAGGGTCATTTGCGGGAAGTTGTTCGTTACGACGGCGCCGGAGGAAATGTCGACGACGGCGGGCACAGTGATTCCGCGCGAATAGTCCGGATCGCGCTTGAAAAACGCCTGCTGCAACCGCTCGATACCCAGCACCGGATCCTTGCCGCCCGGATCCAGGTCAAACGTCCAGCTCCGCTTGTCATGGGTCGGTCCGGGAAATCCGATGGAAAGGGCATCCTCAAGTCCGAGCAGGCGGCGGACGATAATGGTCCGGTTGGCCCAGGGACATGCCCGCGCGGCGACCAGACGGTAGCGGCCGGCCCCAACCGGATACCCGTCAGCTCCATCCCGGGTAATCCGCGTCTCGATGTAGTTAGTGTCCCGCTTGAACTCCTGGCCACCCGTGACGTACGCGCCCTGCGTGCTGTTTTCGCCCGTCGTCTCTGCCTGCTTCTCATTCGTCTGGCTCATGGGACTCCTTCACATGAAAATTACTAAGTACACTACCTGTTAGCCTATCTGCAAGGACCGTTTCAGCTGAAGGGACCGTACGATGAGCCAGAACCCAGATCCGAAGCAGTCACCGACACCGTACAATGAACATGGACCGGCAGGTCCCGGACCGGATGATCTGGACCTGCCCGGGACGACGGAGCGCCCCGGCTCTCCGGCCGGCAAGCAATCACACGGTTCACGGACCGGCGCCCTGTGGATGGCAACCACCGCCTCGATCGTGCTGCTGGTCCTGCTGATCATTTTCATCCTGCAGAATTCCGGCCGGGTCAGTATCGTCTTCTTTGGACTGGAGGGGTCGGTGCCGATCGGCATGGCTCTGTTGATCGCAGCCGTGGGAGGAGCCGCGGTCGTAGCCATTGCGGGCATCGCCCGGATGGCGCGGATGAGGATCAGCGCGCGCCGCTCCCGTCGGCAGCAGAGTTAACCGGTCGGCAGCAAGGTTAGGACGCCGCGGCACATTTAGGATGCCGCAACCGCGGGATCGTCAGCCTCCTCTTCCGGCGGCTTTCCGGTTTCATTGACGACGATCCTGGCGCAGCAATACACGCCTCCGGGATCCGGGATCGCTTCATGGCGGTCATCCCGGCACCCGGCCACCGCGCCGTCGAGCAATGCGCCATTAAGACTGCAGACGACGTCGATATGGTTCCGTGCCAACCGGTGGAAGGGGCAGTTGCCGAGCACGAAACCGCCGGCGTCGTCGGGCTCCGGCTCGAAACCATTGCGCTCCAGGACCGCTTCGATGGTGCCCGCCTGCATGCTGGGCAACGAGGTGACCGTCCTCGGGCGCGAAGATGTGCCGCTGTCAGCTGTGCTCGGGCCCAAGCTGGGCACTGCCTTCCAGAATCTGCACAGCAGCCACGGCGTGCGGTTCAAACTGCCTGGCTCGGCGGCGGAAATCAGTGGCGACGGCGGCAAAGTCACCCATGTAGTGACGAACGACGGCAGCTGGATCGAGGCTGATCTGGTGCTGATTGCGATCGGCGTCGTCCCGAATGTCGGCCTGGCGCAGCAAGCCGGGCTCCCGACCGGCAACGGCATTCTGGTCAACGAGTCACTGCAGACCTCAAACCCGAACATCTACGCCGCGGGCGACGTCGCCAACGCCTTCCACCCTGTACTGCAGGACAGGCTGCGGAGCGAGCACTGGGCGAACGCCATCGCCGGCGGCAAAACCGCGGCCAAGGCGATGCTCGGCCAGACCGTGCAGCAGGACGATATCCCATACTTCTACACCGACCAGTTCGACCTCGGGATGGAGTACTCCGGCTACGGCCCACTGACGCTGGGGGCGGATATCGTCACCCGCGGGTCGGTCGAATCCGGCGAATTCATCGCCTTCTGGCTGCGGCACGGAAAGGTCGTCGCCGGGATGAACGTCAATGTCTGGGACGTCCAGGACGGCATCCAGGAACTGATCCGCTCCGCACGCCCGGTCGAAACCACCCGGCTGTCGGATCCGGACATTCCGTTGAATGAGGTCTGACCCGATGACGGCAAACAGAACGGAGCTGGGCGCCGGCCCTGAAATTGCCGGCCCTGAACCAGTCGCGGACCCGGTGCTGTTTGGTGACGCGGCCTCACCGGGTCCGCGGCCGCCAGGCAGTCCCGCTTCGGTCTCGTCCTTCTTCCAGCCCGACCTGCGGCACGCGGTACACGACTTCGGCACCCGCGTGATGGACTTTGACCGCCAGGTCGCCCTGATGGCCATCGTTAACCGCACCCCGGATTCGTTTTACGACGCCGGCAGCACCTTCGCATTGGAGGCTGCGGTCGCTGCCGCGCTGGCCGCCGTCGACGCCGGTGCGGATTGGGTGGACATTGGCGGCGCTCCCTTTGCCCCCGGCCGGGAAGTCGGCGTTACCGAGGAGCTGGACCGCGTGGTTCCGGTGATCGAACGCGTGCACGCAGCTTCCGACGTCGTTATTTCTGTTGACACCTTCCGTCCCGAAGTTGCCGCGGCCGCAATTACCGCGGGAGCCGCCGTCGTCAATGACACGACTGGGCTGCAGAATACGGAGCTTGCCGACGTCGTCGCCCGTTCCGGCGCACACCTGGTGATCACGCACAGCCTCGCCAAGCCGCGGACCACTTACCCCCGCCCGCAATACCGGGATGTGGTGGCCGAGGTCGCGGATTTCCTCTGGGAGAAGGCCGCGCTCGCGATGGAACTGGGGATCGGGGCGGACAAGATCATCATCGACCCCGGCCACGATTTGAACAAGAACACTCTGCATTCGCTGGAGCTGACCCGCCGGTTTCATGAGATTGCGGCCCTCGGCTTCCCCGCCCTGGCAGCGGTTTCGAACAAGGACTTCATTGGCGAGACCCTGAACCAGGAGAAACAGCAGCGGACGGACGGATCGCTCGCCGCCGCCGTCATGTGCATTCTGAACGGCGCCCGGATTGTGCGGATGCATGACGTCGCTGCAGCCAACTCCGCGGTCCGGTTCACCGAAGCCACCCTCGGTTTCCGGCCGCCCGCGTACCTGAGACACAACATAGAAGACGTGAACGAGTGACCGACATGGCGAATCCTGATTCAGCCTCCATTCCGATCCGCCGTCTGCTCCCCTGCCCGTCGATGGATGCTGCCAGGGACGAGCAACTGCTCGAGTGGTACTCCCCGCCGGCTGTTGCCGATAACGCCGTTCCCTGGGTGCGGTTCAATTTCATTTCCAGCCTCGACGGCTCCGCGACTCTCCACGGGCTGTCCGGCGGGCTGGCGTCAGAGGCGGACAAGCGCATCTTCAACCTGCTGCGGTGGCCCGCCGATGTCATCCTGATGGGCGCGCAGACCGTTCGGGCGGAAGGATATGCAGGCTCACTGCTGGATACCCCCGCCGTGCGCTGGCG
>NZ_KI914706.1:12387-17293 GCF_000520495.1 Arthrobacter sp. H14 | reverse complement strand
CCGGAAGTCTGCGGCTGGATCCCGCCAGCCCGTTTTTTACCAAGGCGCCGGTCAAGCCCATCGTTGTCACCGGGCGAAATTCACCCCTGGAACGACGTCGGCAGTTTGAGCAGTGCGCGGATCTGATCGTCTGCGGGGAGAACCGGATCGATATTGACATACTGCTCAAGGAACTCGCCAAACGGGGACACCGGCAGATCCTCTGCGAAGGCGGTCCGCACCTGTTTGGCTCCTTTCAGCAGGCCGGGCTCGTCGACGAACTATGCCTGTCCCTCAGCCCGACGCTGGTCGCCGGGCAGGATATGCGGATTGCCGTCAGTACCGCTGGAAGAGGGCCTTCCCGGACCAGCCAGCACCTCCCCCGCCGCCATGGCGTCCAATCCCGCTATCCCAATGGCCTTGCAGCATGTCCTTGCGGCCGGAGACATGCTTTTCATGCGCTACTTTGTGAGCAGGGCGAAAACGGACTCCGGCGTTAATGCTGCTGCCGACTCCGGAGACCCGAAGACGGCAAAGGCCGGCGAGCTCGGCGAGGGTAAGCCTGTGACCATCGGCGCGGATGACAGCGTCGAAGAAGCGATCGACACGATGCAGCAGCATAAGATCCGCCGGCTGCCCGTCGTAGATGGACATGACTTGGTCGGCATGCTGAGCCAGGCTGACATTGCACGCAACTTCCCCGAGGAGCGCTCCGGCGAACTGGTGGAGTTTATATCGTTCTAAATGCCCCTCGCTAAGGTCGCGCAAGCGGTGTTGCCACCGGTCGGAACTCTGACCGGACGGTGCGTTTGAGGGTGAAGAAAAACGCCGCTACCGTCGCCAGGATCAGGATGGCGGCGAAGGCGACGGTCGCCGGTTCGGTGGAAACGAGCATCGGCAGCCGCCGGCCGGGCGCTGTCGCAGCGAAGATAAAAGCGATGAGCGTGCCAAGATAACTGCCGATCATGTTTCCCCGGTGTGCCGGGATGTTGCCGCGTGCTGCGCTGATGATGCCGAGGGTGACTGTGGTCAGGGTGAACACAGAGAGCCCATGCAGCCAGGTGAAGTGGCCCTCGTCCATAATCCAGAAACTCGAGATGCAGGTGACGGCGATAGCGGCCACCCAGGTGAAGCCGATGACCTTGTGGACCCGGTCCCGTTTGCGGCGGAAGATGTTGAAGGGACCGAGCACAAGAACGTAGCTGGCGACAATAACGTGACCGGCAATGAGGGGCGTCCAGAGATCCATACGTTTAGGATAGAGTCACTATCCAAGGCTGTAAATCTAGATAGTAAAGCCGCAAATCCATATCCAAGCCGAGGAAGCTGTGCAGCTCAAGGAACTCAGCCGCCGCTCGGGCATCAGTGCCGCGAGCATCAAGTACTACCTCCGCGAGGATCTCCTGCCGGCCGGTGAAAGCATGCATCCCACGCTCGCCGGGTATTCCGATGGGCACTTGTCCCGGCTCGAACTCATCACCGTGCTGCGTAAGGTCGTTGGGCTGAGCATCGGCCAGATTAAGACCCTCGTCAGCGCCATCGATGATCCGGAAGTAGATTTTCTCGACCTGCTCGGCAGGACCCAATCTCTGGTGCTTGGCTACGACTTGAGCGAGACCCGCGAGCATCCGCTGACCAGCGCCGTCGTCAATGCCAAGGATTGGCCGGACGTTACATCGGACGCCCGGAACGCCCTGAATGCGCATCTTGCCCAGATGGAGGAACTTGGCATCACGGTCAGCCGGGATGTGGTGGAGGGATATGCCGACGCGGTCGACCGGGTGGCACAGCAGGATGTCGGCTTCGTGACCGAGGGCGGCAGCCGCGACAGCGCCGTCCTGACTGTGGCGGTCGGCGTGCACCAGTACAGCAAGCTCCTGGCCCGCATGCTCGCGCTCGCCCAGACTTCCGTAAGTATTCGGAAGTATCAGCCCTGATGGACGGTTCGTCCGGGCAGGAAAACCGGCCGATTCAACCGATTCGGGAAATGAACCCGCGGTTATCCCTGCTGAGACGAACGCAATACTCCGTACTTACTGGTTTCGCAGCAGTCCCCGCACGTAAGCAGCCTGCCCAGCGTGCTGGAGGCAGTCCTGGGTCACGCTGACCAGCCGGACTCCGAGGGTCACCGGCGGATCCCAGGAGTCGTCTACGACCTGGTCGAGGTCCTGATCGGATAGGCCGCGGACGTATTTGACGGTCCGGGCATGTACCGCGTTGTAGTAGTCGACCAGCAGTTCGGCGGAGTCCACCTGGACGGATGAGACCTGCTCGCTGCTGTGACCGTAACCCGTTTCACCGGTTCCGAGCGGCAAGTCAAACTTTTCGGACCAACCGGCCGTTGTCCATAACTGATCGGTACCGGCGGCATCGGCAATATGGTCGTCTTCGACCCGGGAGAGGTGCCAGATGAGCCACGCTATCGAATTTCCGGTCCTATTTGGACGGCTGCCCAAGGCCTCAGAGTCCAATCCATTGACCACGCTCCTGACCAGATCTGGAATTCTGTAGAACCCCTCCAGTAGAACGTCATTGCTGTTCATCAGCGTCTCCCCTCGATTGCTATGCCGCTCAACTTCCGTTCCTAAGTCTTCTCAGAAACGGCCCCGGATGGCAAGGGTAGCTCGACGTGGGCATTAAAAACGCCGGTGCCCGGGGATCAAAACCCAGGCACCGGCGTCGTAATGACTACAGCAGAGCTGTTTACTTCGTCTTCTCCGCCACGGTTGCGGCCTCTCCCAGCTGCGGCAGGAACTCGTCCAGCGCCCAGGGAAGGCTCAGCGGTGAAGCTGCGGAAATCGCGAGCGTGAGCGTATTGTCCGAGTCGGCAACGAGTGCGCCGTCCTCGATTGCCGGAACTTGACCCAGCAGTGGGTCGGTCTTGATGGCTTCCTTGGTCTTCTTGTCCGGAACCCAGGTCACGAAGACGTCTGATTCGAGCTCATCGGCACGCTCGGCGGACCATTCCAGGAAGAATCCGCTCTTCTTTTCAGCCTTTTCGATAACCGGCGCCATCTCCATGCCAATACTGGACAGGAAGCGGGGCCGGTTGTCCTGGGAGGTGTAGATGTTCATGCCGGTGCCGCTGTTCGGCTCAAGGTTGCCGTAGATGAAGGTCTTGCCCTCAATCTGCGGGTACTTGGCGGCCTCGGTTTCGATGGTCTTCTCGGTTTTGGCAACCAGTTCGTTGGCTTGCTCTGACTTGCCCAGTGCCTTACCGATCATCGTGGTCGCCTTCTGCCACGGGGTGCCATAGGCAACCTCCGGGTAAGCAATGACGGGGGCGATCTTGGAGAGCGTGTCGTAGTCCTCCTGGGTCAGACCGGAGTACGAGGCAAGGATGACATCCGGGGTGGTCTTGGCGACTTCCTCGAAGTTGACGCCGTCCAGCTCGGAGTAGGTTGCGATGCCGGCAGCTTCAGGCCCGCTGCCTTCGCCGGTTGCCGCTTCGGCGGCGCCGGCTTCAGCCAGCGCGGCGTCAAACCACGGGGTGGACAGGTTTTCGTTTCCGCCCCATTCCTGTTTCGGCATTCCAACGGGTACGACGCCGAGAGCCAGTGAGATGTCGGCGTTCACCCACGAGACGGTGGCCACGCGTTCGGGCTTCTCCTTAAGCGTGGTCTCGCCGAACTTGTGCTCAATCGTTACGGGAAAGGCGTCAGAGTTCGATGAGGAGTTCTGCGAGTTTTCCGCGCTTCCCTCGGTCGTGCTCCCGGCTGGTCCGGTGGAGCATGCTGACAGGGACAGTATTGCGACGGCTGCGGTTGCGACGATGCTCCGCATACGGGAAGGGATCAACGAAAACTCCTAGACTGATGAACGGACGAACTTAAGTAAGGGTAGCCTACGTTTACTCCAATTAGGAAACGTTCGCGTCACGTATTTCGCAAGGTTAACCAGACCCGCACGTCTGCAGACATCCGGCCAATCTCCAGATGTCCCGCCCGAAAATGTCCACTGCGGTTGGTTCTACAATCGAATCGCTCTAGAATTCCATATATCAGTATTTATATTTCATGATACGAAAACCACTATCGAATGGAGAACAATCATGAATGCACAATTGGCCCCTGGAAGTGAACCTTCACCGTTCACGCTGCCGGACGCCTACGGTGAACCTGTGAGCCTGGATGAGTTCCGCGGCCGCAACGTCGTGGTCTACTTCTACCCCAAGGCGGAGACTCCGGGCTGCACCACCGAAGCCTGCGACTTCCGCGACAATCTGGCCTCGATCCAGGCTTCCGGCTACAGCGTTGTGGGTATCTCACCGGATGCGCCGAATGAGCTGGCGGCCTTCAGCAGGAACCACGGGCTCACGTTTCCGTTGCTTTCGGACGCCGATAACGCCGTCGCCACCGCCTGGGGTGCCTACGGCGAGAAGGAACTGAACGGCAAGACCGTCACGGGCATTATTCGCTCGACCGTCGTCGTCGACCCGGACGGCAAGGTGCAGTTGGCCGAGTACGGCGTTGATGCAAAGGGCCATGTGGCGAAACTGAAGACGGCGCTCGGCGTCAGCTGAGAAAAACGCATCAGAACCGGACGAACCCAGGCCGGACCTTTCCAGCCTGGGTTCGTCCCAAGTCAGCCCCTCGGCCGCCAGTCAGGTGGGTCCAGTGGGCTGACCGGCGGCTCAGGGGCTGATCGGGGCCCCCGGGGCTGATCCGCGGCTCGGCCCCCGGGGCTGACCCGCCGTGCGGGTGAGGCACCGCCGAGAAGGTTTAGTTCTCGCCGCGGCGGATCAGCCGTCCGGAGGGAGTCTGCCCGTCAACTTCCTGGCCGCGCAGGAAGGTGCGGCGCACGACGCCGGCGAGCGTCCGGCCGGCGTAGGGGCTGATGGCGTTCTTGTGATGCAGCTTCTTCACGTCGACCACAAACGAATCGTCGGCGGCGAGAACCGCCAGGTCGGCGTCATTTCCGACGGCGT
>NZ_KI914706.1:4848-12287 GCF_000520495.1 Arthrobacter sp. H14 | reverse complement strand
CCGCTCCAACTGCGCCAGCGCGGCGGGCCGGGCCGACATCCACTCAACAACCTGCTCCAGGGGGATTCCGCGTTCGCGGGCGTCGGTCCAAATCAGCGACAGGCCGAGCTGCAGTGAGGATACGCCTCCCCAAGCGGTGCCGAAATCGCCGGTCTCGAGGTTCTTCAGGTCCACGGTGCTGGGCGAGTGGTCCGAGACGATGCAGTCAATAATCCCGTCCTGCAGGCCTTGCCACAGCAGTTCGCGGTTGGCGCCTTCGCGGATCGGCGGGCAGCACTTGTGCGCGGTCGATCCCTGCGGGACATCTTCTGCGGTGAGCGTCAGGTAGTGCGGGCAGGTCTCAACGGTGAGCCGGACGCCGTCGGCCTTCGCTGCGGCGATCTGCGGCAGTGCGTCCGACGACGACAGGTGCAGCACATGCGCGCGGGCACCGGTGCGGCGGGCCCGCTCGATCACCTCTGCGATAGCCAGGTTCTCCGCGTCGCGGGGCCGGGAGGCGAGGAATGAGGCGTACTCGTTGCTGAACTCCTGCGGCGCCGTCTCAATCGTGTGCGCGTCCTCGGCGTGGACGATCATCAGCGAGTCGAATTTCTTCAACTCCGCCATGTCGGTTTCCATCTCGTCCGCTTCCAGCGCCGGGAACTCATCCACGCCCGAATGCAGCAGGAAGCACTTAAAGCCGAAGACGCCGTCGTCGTGCAGCTCGCGAAGGTCAGCCGTATTGCCCGGCACCGCGCCGCCCCAGAATCCAACGTCGACGAATGCCTGATCCTTCGCAACACTGCGCTTGACCTCGAGCGCCTCCCGGTTGACGGTCGGCGGGATGCTGTTCAGCGGCATATCGATGATGGTGGTGACACCGCCTGCCGCGGCGGCGCGGGTGGCGGAGGCGAAGCCTTCCCATTCGGTGCGGCCTGGTTCGTTCACGTGCACGTGGCTGTCGACCAGGCCGGGAATAAGCGTTTCATCCGGGGCAAGTTCGATGACTTCGAGACCCTGAAGGTTGGCGCCGAGCGGTTCCAGCGAGGCGATCACGCCGTCGCGGATTCCCACCTCCCAGGCTCCGGTTCCATCCGCAGTGAGGATCTTTTCGCCGCGGATCACCAGGTCGAAACTGGTCACGGCGCCGTTCGCGGATTCCTGCTGTCCAACCGTCTGCGTTGCGTCGTTGCCCCGTGTGGTCGTTTCAGTCGTGCTCATGAGATCCATCCTTATCGAATTCAATGTGTGCCTGCAGTCAATGTCCCGCACCGCGGCGGGTCGCTAGTGCATTCCCGGCGTCAGGCCGGCTTCGGCTTTCCCGCTGGATCCGGCTCCATCCCGCCCAATGAGTGCGGTGCCGATTTCCCGCCCCACCTGCTCGAGCAGCCCTGCAGCCTCTGTCATGCATTTTTGCACGTCCGGCTGCATATCGGTCAGCGCGAAAGTGCGTACAAAGCCTGCCACCTCAAGCTGCGCCGGGCTCAGTGGCGTGCGCCCGCAGACGGCCATCACCGGCACGCCGGCTGCAGCCGCGGCCTTAGCCACCCCGAGTGGCGTCTTACCGCCGAGGCTCTGTTCATCCAGGCTCCCTTCGCCGGTGATCACCATATCCGCGCCCTGCAGCTTGGCGGCGAGGCCGGTCAACCCGAGTACGACGTCGATCCCCGCCCGCCGCTGTGCGTTCAGTACCGCCATGGCGGCGTAGCCGACTCCCCCGGCGGCCCCCGCTCCGGGTGCGCTCAGGAGTTCGACGGCCAATGGTCCGGTGCCACGGGCGAGGACTCTGGCGAACTGGGCGAGGGCGGCGTCGAGCCCGGCGACATCATCCGCGGTGGCGCCCTTTTGTGGACCGAACACCGCCGCGGCTCCGTTGGCTCCCAGTAACGGATTGTCGACGTCGGCAGCCAGCGTGACCTCCACGTCCGCCAACCGCCGGTCCAGCCCGGAAAGATCTATCCGTGCCAGCGATGTCAACGCCGCGCCGCCGGGTGGCAGCTCGCGGCCATCGGCGTCGAGCATGATGGCGCCGAGCCCTGTCAGCAACCCCGCGCCGCCGTCGGTGCTGGCACTGCCGCCCACGCCCAGGACGATCCGGTTACAGCCGGCGTCCAGGCAGAACCGGATCAACTGTCCGGTGCCCAGGCTGGTGGCGTCGCGGGCCCGCAGGATTCCTCCCGGGAGCACCGAGAGTCCGGAGGCCACCGCCATTTCGACGACGGCTTCCCTGCCACGGACCGCGACGGGAGCCTGCAACGGCTGCCCGGTCGGTCCGGCGACAGTTACTTTATGGAGCGTGAACCCGGCGGCGACGGCGGCATCCAAGGTGCCTTCACCGCCGTCGGCCATTGGCGCCTTGTCCACGGTGATCGCTGGATAGGCCGCGAGCAGTCCGGTTTCAAGGCAGTCCGCGACCTGCGGCGCAGAGAGCGAACCCTTGAACTTATCCGGAGCAATGACGACGCGCATGGTGGTCCGCGCTTACGCCAGTGCGGAGATCGCGGTGGGCGCGTCGTCGGCGGAGACGGCCAGGTCCTCGAACTCGTTGATCGCGTCGATCCCGGCAGCACCCATCGAAATGTTGGTGATGCGCTCGAGGATGACCTCGACGACGACGGGAACCTTGTACTCGGCCATCAGTCCGCGGGCCTTCTCGAATGCGGCCTGCAGATCATCTGCTTCGCGGACACGGATAGCCTTGCAGCCCAGTCCTTCGGCGACCTTGACGTGGTCGACGCCGTAGCCCTCCAGCTCCGGCGAGTTCACGTTCTCGAAGTCGAGGGACACGTGGTAATCCATGTCGAACCCGCGCTGTGCCTGACGAATCAGACCCAGATAGGAGTTATTGACGACGACGTGGATGTACGGCAGGTTGAACTGCGCTCCGACGGCCAGTTCCTCGATCATGAACTGGAAGTCGTAGTCGCCGGACAGTGCCACGACGGAAGCCTCCGGATCCGCCCGGACGACGCCGAGAGCGGCAGGTGCCGTCCAGCCCAAGGGTCCGGCCTGGCCGCAGTTGATCCAGTTGCGCGGGTGGTAGACGTGCAGGAACTGCGCTCCGGCGATCTGCGACAGACCGATGGTGGAAACGTACCGGGTGTCCCGGCCAAAGGCCTCGTTCATCTCCTGGTACACGCGCTGCGGCTTGATCGGCACGTTGTCGAAGTTGGTCTTGCGCTGCATCGTCGACTTGCGGTGTGCACAATCCGCCGCCCAGCTCTTCCAGTCCGGCAGGCCCTTGCTGTTCTTGCGCTCCCGCGCCAGTTCAACCAGCCCGGTCAGGGCCGCACCGGCGTCGGACACAATGCCGAAGTCCGGGGCGAACACGCGGCCGATCTGTGTGGGCTCGATGTCGATGTGGACGAACTTGCGGTCCTTGGTGTAGACGTCGACGGCACCGGTGTGGCGGTTGGCCCAGCGGTTGCCGATGCCGATCACGAAGTCGGATTCGAGCATGGTGGCGTTGCCGTAGCGGTGCGAGGTCTGCAGTCCGACCATGCCGGCCATCAGCGGGTGGTCGTCCGGAATGGTGCCCCAGCCCATCAGGGTCGGGATGACCGGGATGTTCAGCAGTTCCGCCAGCTCGACCAGCTGGTCCGACGCGTCGGCGTTGATGATGCCGCCGCCGGCGACGATCAGCGGGCGCTCGGCCCCGGTCAGCATATCGAGGGCCTTCTCGAGTTGCTTGCGCGTCGCGGCGGGTTTGGAAACCTGCAGCGGCTCATAGGTATCCGGATCGAATTCGATCTCGGTCTGCTGAACGTCGATCGGCAGGTCGATCAGGACCGGGCCGGGACGTCCCGTGCGCATCTCGTAGAACGCCTTCTGGAAAGCGCCCGGAACCTGCGCGGCTTCGAGAACAGTCATCGCCATCTTGGTCACCGGCTTGGCGATCGAGGTGATGTCCACAGCCTGGAAGTCTTCCTTGTGCAGCTTGGCCACCGGTGCCTGGCCGGTGATGCACAGGATCGGGATCGAATCCGCCCAGGCGGAGTACAGACCGGTGATCATATCCGTGCCGGCGGGCCCGGAGGTACCGATGCAGATACCGATGTTGCCGGCCTTGGCGCGGGTGTAACCCTCGGCCATGTGTGAGGCACCTTCAACGTGGCGGGCCAGCACGTGGCGTATCCCGCCGTGGGCGCGCATCGCCGAGTAGAAGGGATTGATGGCGGCGCCGGGCAGGCCGAAAGCCTGGGTGGCGCCCTCCTTTTCCAGAATGGCAACTGCTGCGTCAACAGCACGCATCTTCGGCATGGGATTCTCCTTGGAAAGTAAAAGTTTGTTGGCTGAAATGCTTAGTCGTTGTCGCGGCCGGAGAGCTGTTCGACGAGCTTGAACAGACCGGAGTGGTCGAGGTCGCCGTCGCCCTGGTTGACCATCGAGCCGACCAGCTGGGCGACGACGGCGCCGAGCGGGATGGTGACGCCGGCTTCGCGGGCGGCGGAGGTGACGATATTCAGGTCCTTGTGGTGCAGCTTCAGCCGGAACCCAGGCTCGAAGGAGCGGTCCAGCATCTTCTGGCCCTTCTGGTCCAGCACCTTGGAGCCGGCAAGCCCCCCGCCGAGCACCTTCAGCGCCGCGGCGGTATCCACGCCGTAGGCTTCGAGGAAGACGACGGCCTCGCTCAGCGCCTGGATGTTGGCGGCGACGATGAGCTGGTTGGCTGCCTTGACGGTCTGACCGGAGCCGGCCGGGCCCACGTGCACAATGGTCTTGCCGACGGCGTCGAATACCTCGGACGCGGAGTCGAAGTCGGCCGCTTCACCGCCGACCATGATCGACAGCACGCCGTCGATGGCACCGGCTTCGCCGCCGGAGACCGGGGCGTCGAGCGGCTTGAGGCCGGCCTTGCGGGCGGACTCTGCCAGCTGAACGGCCACGTCCGGACGGATGGTGGAGAAGTCGATCCAGAGGGCGCCTTCGCGGGCGTTGGCGAAAACGCCGTCATCGCCGGTCACTACCGCTTCGACGTCGGGTGAGTCGGGGACCATGGTGATGACGACGTCGGCATCCTTCACCGCTTCGGCAACACTGGCCGCGCCCTTGCCGCCTTCGGCGACGAGCTTGTCGACCTTCTCCTGGCTCCGGTTGTAACCGGTGACCTGGTGGCCGGCCTTGACGAGGTTTTTCGCCATGGGAAGGCCCATGATTCCGAGTCCGATAACTGCAACGTTTGTCATTTTTCTAATCCTTTTCGAAGTGTCAGGTGCGCTTGCTTGGCGGCTGTGATGCCGGCGTCGGGCGCGGTGCTTACTTGGAGGTGGCTCCGGCGGCGGCCCAGTCGAACGCCGTGTCGGCGGGAGCCTTGTATTCGAGGCCGACGACGCCGGTGTAGCCGAGGTTGCGGCTGGTTTCGATCCACTCGCTGATCGGCAGTTCGCCGCTGCCCGGTTCTCCGCGGCCGGGAGCATCGGCAATCTGGATGTGGCCGAAGTCTGCGGCGTGGTTCTCGATCACCGCGGCAACGTCGTCGCCGTTGACCGCGAGGTGGAAGAAGTCCGCGAGGAGCTTGATGTTGGTGACGCCGCGGGCCTTGACCTTCTCGATCACCGCGAGCGCATCGGCGGCGGTCTTCAGCGGGTACTGCTCAGCACCGCTGACAGGCTCGACCAGCACGGTTCCGCCGATCGGAGCCACAGCTTCGGCAGCGAGGACAAGATTTTCGACGGCGATGGCGTCCTGCTCCTCTGGCGTGGAGTCGGCGACGCGGTTGCCGTACAGGGCGTTGAAGCCCTTGCAGCCCAAGCGTCCGCCAATGCCTGCGACGACGTCGAGGTTGTCGCGGAATTCCTGGCTGCGGGCCGGCCAGGACACGAGTCCGCGGTCTCCGCCCGGCATGTCGCCGGCGTTGAAGTTCAGGCCGGTCAGCTGGACGCCGGCGTCGGTGATGGCTTTTTCGAACGCGGCGATCTCGTCTGCGCCGGGGGTCGACGCAGGGAAGGGCCACCAGAACTCGACGGCGTCAAAGCCGGCCGCCTTGGCCGCTGCCGGGCGTTCCAGCAGGGGCAGCTCGGTGAGAAGAATGGAGCAGTTCACGGTGTAAGACATCAGTTCATCCTTGTTCGACTTAGCAGTTAGTTCCACATTGTGGAGTTTATCTTTTGCTTTATGAAAATTCTAGAGGGATCGAGGGAATGCGTCAACCGTTAATCAGCGGGATGCGGCAGAAGCAGCGCCCTTGCCTGTGGATACGCCACTATTTGGGACCCGCACAGCGTAGGGTCGTACTGGATATCCCGCCCGAGGAAGGAGACCGCGTGCCGTTTGTGCTTGCCCGCCTGGTCCGCCGACTCGGCCGCGCACGGACCTGGGCGCTGCCGGTTGTCATCATCGCCACGGTTTTCTTCACCAGCTGGCCGCTGATGATCTGGGCGGAGCCGTCCGGTAACGCCATCACATCTGTGGAGAACTACTGGTGGTGGTTCGTGGTCACTGCCTCCACCGTCGGCTACGGCGACTTCTTCCCTACTTCTTTTGGCGGCCACCTCGTCGGCGTCTACGTCATCGTCGGCGGCATCGTCACGCTGACCACACTCTTTACCAGGATCGCGACGGCGATCGAGAACGCGAAAGGACAGCGCATGAAGGGCCAACTCGACCTCGATCTGTCGGACCATCTGGTGATCGTCGGCTACACACCGGGACGCACCGAACGCCTGATCCAGGAGATCGCAGCCGATGGCACCCACCCGGTTGCGCTCTGCGCCTGGGAAGAAGTGGCACAGAATCCGCTGCCCGAACAACCGGATGTCGGCTTCGTCCGCGGCGACCTCACCGAGGAGGACGTGCTGCGGCGAGCCGGCGTCCACCGCGCGGCCCGGGTCCTGATCGATGCACGCGATGACAACGAGGCGCTCGCCCTCGCCGTAGCAGTAACGCATGTGAACCCGGAGGCGCACACCGTCGTGACCCTGCGCGACATGAGCCGCGCGCGGAACTTCTCCTATGTCGACGACGACGTCCGGTGCGTGCAGTGGCATTCGCCGCGGCTCGCCACCGAAGAACTGCAGGATCCTGGCATTGCGGTCATCTATGCCGACCTGATGTCCCACGGCGGCCGCAACACCTACAGCACTCCCCTGCCTTCGGCGCTCGCAAAGGTGGACTTCGGGCAGGTCCAGACGGCCATGGGACGCAGCTTCACCACTACGGTCATTGCCGTCCAGCACGACGGCGGGATACTCACCCCGGACTGGGAGACACCGCTGCCGGAAGGCTCCGTACTGTACTACGTCGGCGAGCGCAGACTCTCCGACGACGAGATCGCCGGCGCCCTCACGGGAGATCGTGCGCACTAGCTGGACGCATCCTCCGGGATCAAACGGCAGAGCCGGCCGCGACGCCCCGGCAGCGGCATAAATTCAGGGCCGAAACTGTCAGCAAACAGGTGTATCGTTGCTGACAAATCCATGGTTATGCCCGGCACGAGCCAGCAACGAGGAAGTGTTTTTCTT
>NZ_KI914706.1:0-4748 GCF_000520495.1 Arthrobacter sp. H14 | reverse complement strand
CCGCTGCGTTCGCAGGCCCGGTCCTGGGACCGGTTATCGCGAATGCCTCCGCCGACCTTCCCGACAAAACCCCGGCTCAAGTACTGGAACTGGTCGGCGGACACGACGTTGACGCGCTGTCAGGCACGATTGAACAGACGTCCGATCTGGGGCTTCCCGACCTCTCCCTGACCGGGCCAAACGGCGGGCAGGGGCCGGCGTCGGACACGTCAGGTTCCCCGGATGGATCCTCGGGCATGTCACCGGAATCTGCCGCCTTGGAGATGCTCACCGAATCCCACACCGTACGGGTCTTCCTTGACGGACCGGAGCACGCCCGCATCCAAGTGCTCGACCAGTTCGCCGAGCGCAACCTGATCCGCAATGGCGACGACGTCTGGTACTACGACTCCGAAGAAAACACGGCCACGCACGCGGTCATCCCGGCCGGACACAAGCACGCGGATATGCCGGATGACCAGGACGCACTGGAGGGGCAACAAGCGCCGGATGAACAATCGCATCCGATGCCCTCCGACGTTCCGGCGCCTGGCCAGCTTGCCGGGAAGTTCCTCGACAAGGTCGATTCCAGTACTGCGGTAACGGTCGGCGCAGACAAAATGGTCGCCGGCCGCGCCGCCTATGACTTGATCCTCACTCCGCGGACTTCCGAAACACTCGTCGGTTCCATCTCCATCGCCGTCGACGGCGAAACGGGACTGCCGCTCGCAGTCAGTGTCACGGCCCGGGGCGAGGCCTCCCCGGCATTCAGCGTGTCCTTCAGCGAAATTTCCTTCGAGACCCCGGATGCGGACCTGTTTGCGTTCACGCCTCCTGCCGACGCAACGGTGAAGGAGCTCCGGGACAAGCACCAATGGCCGGACAAGCACGACATGCTGAACGACGGCAACGGACAAACGGCGAAGCCTGAGATGGGCGGCCAGGACTGGGCCGACCAGGCGAAGCCCACCGTCACGGGCTCGGGTTGGAGTGCTGTGCTGGAGTTGCCGGGCCGCGGCGACCTGGAAGGCATGGAGCGGGAAATGATCGACCAGCTAAGCACTCCGGTTGACGGCGGCCGGCTCCTGCAGACCAAACTCGTGAACGTGCTGATGACCGATGACGGCCGCACCTTGGTTGGAGCCGTTCCGGCTGAACGACTGCAGTCAGTTGCTGCTGGACAGTGAGCGCCGCTGACCTTCAAACCGCCGGCTCTGCTTTGGCGGATCCGGTTGTCCAAACCCATCGCCTGACCAAGCGGTTTGGCGCGCAGACGGTGGTCGACGGTATTGACCTGTCGGTCCCACGAGGGTCCGTGTTCGGCTTCCTGGGTCCCAACGGTTCGGGTAAAACCACCACCATCCGAATACTGCTGGGCCTCGCCGCGGCGACCTCCGGTGAAGTCCACGTTCTCGGCCAGGCCATTCCGCGGCATCTGCCCAATGTCCTGCCGCGCGTGGGGGCATTGGTCGAGGGTCCCGGATTTTATCCGTTCCTGTCGGGCCGGGCCAACCTGCGCCGCCTCGACGCCGCTGACCGGTTCGTCTCGCCGTCGACCCGCCGTTCCCGGGTGGAAACAGCCCTGGAACGCGTCGGCCTCTCGCACGCCGCGGGCAAGAAAGTAGGCGCCTACTCACTGGGCATGAAGCAGCGGCTCGGCATAGCCAACGCCTTGCTGACGCACCGGGACCTGATCGTGCTGGACGAACCAACCAACGGCCTGGATCCGCAGGGCACCAGGGAGGTGCGCCACCTCGTACGCTCATTGACGGCAGAGGGCACGACCGTCTTTGTCTCCAGCCACCTGCTGGCCGAAGTGGAGCAGATCTGCTCGCACGTCGCCGTACTGCGGGCAGGCCGGCTCGTGGCGCAAGGGACTTTGGACGAGGTGCGCGGCGCCGGGCAGAAACTCCTGCAAGTGCTGACCCCCGACGTCGAGCTGGCGCACCAGGTCCTTGCCGGCGTCGGCCTCATTGCTGAAGGTCAGTTGCACGATCACCACGACTATCACGACGGCAGCCCGCGGATCAGCGTTCCCCTCCCCGCAGACTTTCCACCGGACAGGATCGCCACCGCCCTGGTCTCGGCGGGCGTGCGCATCAATGGATTTTCGGTGGAGCAAGCCGGCCTGGAAGACCTCTTCGTTGCCCTGACCGGTGAAGGATTCGACGTTGTCCAGTGATCAGATGAGCAGCCCGGCCCGGACCTCCCCGGTACGTCCGGCATCGGGCTGGGTGTTTATGGCGTCGGAACTTTCCGTTCTTTTCCGACGACGGCGGACCTGGGCGCTGTTGCTTGCGCTCGCTGCCATTCCCATCCTCATCGCGATTGCCGTGCGGTTGACCTCCGGCCCACCGTCGGGACGCGGCCCGGCGTTCCTCGACCAAATCACGCAGAACGGGCAGTTCGTGTCGGTCACCGCTCTGACGGTTGCCATTCCCCTTTTCCTCCCGCTGACCGTCGGCGTCGTGGCCGGGGACACCATCGCTGGCGAAGCCAGTTCGGGCACTTTACGCTACCTTCTGGTGGCTCCGGTGGGACGGGCCAGACTGCTTGTCGTGAAATATGCCGCTGCCGCCATATTCTGCTTGTCGGGAACGCTTGCCGTCGCCGTGACAGGGACCCTTATTGGTGCGGCTCTTTTCCCCGTTGGGCCGGTGACCCTGCTCAGCGGCGACACGATCGGCGTCGGCGAATCACTGCTCCGCACGTTCCTGATCTGCGCCTACGTAACTGTGTCCCTTCTGGGTCTCTGTGCCGTCGGGCTGTTCATTTCCACGCTGACGGATGTGCCGGTGGGCGCGATGGCGGCAACCGTGGTGGTCGCGGTGATATCGCAGGTGCTTGGTCAGCTTCCGCAGCTGGAATGGATCCACCCGTGGCTGCTGAGCCAGTACTGGTTTGGTTTTGCCGACCTGCTCCGGGAGCCAATCGAGTGGTCCTCGTTCGGCTCCAATGCGCTCCTGCAAGCGGGCTACGTTGTTGTTTTCGGGGCGCTTGCCTACGGGCGGTTTACCTCGCGGGACATCCTGGCGTAGGTATCCTTCTATAATTTTCCTCATGCATTCTCTCCGGAAGCCGGCGGTCCTGGCGCTGTTGGCCCTGCTTCCGCTCGCAGGACTTGTTTCCTGCACGACGCCGGAAGACCAGCCGGGTAACCAGCCGTCATCGGGCGTATCGGCAACCGAAGCGGCACCATCCGGCGGGACGACGGAACCCGACCAGCCGTCGTCGGACGCCTCTGAATCACAATCCCAACCTGCCTCAACACCGCCGTCAACGAACCCAACGGAAGCTTCGTCGTCGGGCACCTCCACTTCGCCGAGGAAGAATGCCGGCGATGCTTCCGGGAAGCTTGAACTTGTCCTGGCCACCGAGGCGTCCAGCAACGCCCTGGCTGTGATTGATCCCGGTAATCGCACCGATCCGGTCGTCGATGAGATCAGGGTGGGAGCGGCGCCGTGGGACGTGACCGTTCACGCACCAACCCAGCGGGCCTACGTCTCCACGGCCGAAGGGGTGGCGGTAGTGGATCTGGAAGAACGACGCCGGACCGCGCTTATCCCTTACAGCCACCCCGCCGGGACCATCAGTTTCGACGAATATCGAAACGGCGGCACCGGCATCGCCGCCGGGCCGGACGGCAGGTACGTCTATGTGGCCGTCGTCGTGGCCGGCGGAAACGCAGTGCTGGAGAAGATTGACCTGGCCTCGGAGCAGGTGGTGGACAACGTCGACGTCGGCCTGCGGCCCTTCGACATCCTGATTTCGGATGACGGCTCCGAGGTTTACACCATCGACCACGACTCGTTCACCGTGCACATCGTCGACACCGCCGCGATGACCGCCAACCGGATTGAAGTTGCGCCGTTCGGCACCGAAGGCGGCCTCGGCTCCTGGGAGAAGCCGCACTATGCCGCTGTGCGGGAGGACGGAAAGATCCTGCTGCCTTACCAGGGGCTGGCGCTGGCCGTTCTTGATCCCGGTTCGGGCAACATCAGGATCAAGGACATGAGCGCCAACTCGCACCAGCATGGAACGGGGCTCAGCCCGGATGGATCCACGCTGGCCGTCATCGGTACCGGGTCGTTCGGCAATGCCACCGGCGGGCCGAATCTCACGCTTCGGAAAGTGGCCACCGGCGAGGAGAAAATCATCCCGCTGGACCGGCTGCACGAAACCGTCACCTTCTGGACCGATCCTGGCACCGGCCGGGAAAAGGTCCTGCTCTCCGGCGGCTACACCCGCGCCGGCTACTGGAACGGGATCACGGTCGTGGATCTGCAAAGCTACGAGCAGTACGGGATTGCGGTGCCTAACCGTCCGCAGACCATCGTCACGGTTCCCGCTGCCCGCTCGTGACCAGGGCGCAGGAAGGCCATCCTCCCCCGGACCTCTGAAAGTTCGAAGGGAAGGATGGCCTGCGGTTCAGATCGAGTTCCTGCTCAGGGAGTGCAGCATTCCGGTCCGGCTAAGCCTTGATCCACCGATCGGGTTTGGGGTGACGTCGGCGTTTTAAACGGGAGATGCCCGTCTTTTGAGGGAAAATATGACTTACCACAGACAAATTTTCCACCTCAAGAGAGGGCATCCCGTAGATGCAACTTTTCCATAGTCCCGGCTCGATGTCAGTTTCCTTCGATGACGAGAACCTTGTGTCGACCGCGGGGCTGGTTCCGGCGATGGGCCTGGCTCAGGACGCCGGCCTGCAGGATCTGGCCGCCGAGTGGCTGTCCGTGCCGACAGACAAAGGCGCGAATGCCGGACTA
>NZ_AZRX01000439.1 GCF_000520495.1 Arthrobacter sp. H14 | reverse complement strand
GTTGCTCCTTCCGGTGGAGCGTTCACCTACGAAGAGACCTTCGAGTTGAGCGATGCCACCCAGGACTCCCTGGCTGAGGGAACCGGCGTCATCGTTGTTCACGGCATTGATCCTGCCGGCCTGAGCGAGGAAGCCGCCAGCGCCAAGTCCAACCTGGTTCCGGAACTGCCCTTGGCAGCCACCGCACCGGCGCTGTGTGGTGCCCTGGAAATGATGCCCGCAGGTGGCGCTGACACCGGCGTTACCGCTGCTGCCACCAACGGTGGCAACGGCGGAAGCGAAATCGGCATGATCGCCCTCGGCGGTGGCCTCCTCGCCGCAGCCGGTGGCGCCTACGCCCTGCGCCGCAAGATGGTAGCCGGCCGCTAAGTCCGTATCCCGAACAGGATCACTGACCCCTTGTGATCCACCGGGTTAGACAAACCGCCGCCTCCGCCACTGACGGAGGCGGCGGTTCCATTTAACCCGCCGCTCCCCCGAGACCAGCAATCCCTGTAGTACCCCAATGAATGGATGATCATGAATATCAAAAACGGCGCTCTCGCCATCATGCTGACAGTGGCCCTGGCGGGAGTGGCTGGATGCGGCTCTTCAGCCGAACAAACATCCGGTGAGGCCCCACCACCGGAGACCTCGGCGTCGAGTATGGCCGCCGAGCCACAGCCCTCGGCCAGCGAGTCCATGGCGGCTGAGTCGCCGTCATCATCGGAAGAACCTACGAACGCGGGGGCAGAATCCTCCCAGGAAGAAGTCGTCATTACCGTCGAGGGCTTCAAGTTTGACGGCCCGGAATCCGTCAGCCCTGGAGCAACCATCACCGTGGTGAACAAGGATGCGGCGCCCCACACGGTGACCTCCGAAGAAGAAGGAATCTTCGATGTTAAATTCGACGGCGGCGAAACCGTCACCTTCACAGCGCCCGAGGAGCCAGGCGAATACCCCTACATCTGCACACTCCACCCAGCCATGATGGCCACCTTGGTGGTTGAATAAAAAGAAGTTTACTCGCGGTCAGTCGGTTAGGTCGGCAATCAGGGCAGTGGATGCACAGTCGCGGATCCCATTGATGCCCATCACGGCGGTGTCCTTGTCCCCATAAGGTTCACTGGTCACCAAAGTCGCCCCGTCGTCGCCCGTGAGCCGGAACTTGAATTGCCCGTCTTCGCGGTAGATCTCGAATCTTCCAGCCATCTTGCACTCCTTAACCTGCGCCACTTTGAAGTAAGAGTACGCCTGTGAGCAGTGCGGCGTGACATATCTTTTGCCCCCACTAACGACACGGGCGAGAATGAACAGTGGCCAGTCGACGGCCCAAGTCCGGGTGAAAGCCCCCACCGCAATACCCTTGCCTCGAGGAGAACCAAAAAATTGAGCGTGCAGAACAAGATTGCCCTCGCCGTCGCTATCATCGCGGCTTTCGCGGTGGTGGGGTTCGCGTACGTTTCGAACACCAGCAGTAATGAGCAGCACGCCCTCGCCGCTAATGCGCAGGTCGTCCGCGACGGCAGTCACCGGCTGTCAACGGCCGAGGACGAGAAGGCGGTGCTGGTTGAGTTCCTCGATTTTGAGTGCGAAGCCTGCGCCGCCGCCTACCCGCTCGTTGAAGAACTCAAGGCAGACTACGGCGACAAGCTAACCTTCGTCAGCCGGTACTTCCCGATGCCGGGCCATCCGAATTCGATGAACGCGGCGCTGGCCGTCGAAGCCGCAGCACAACAGGGCGAATTCGAGGCCATGTACCACCGCATGTTTGAGACCCAGAAAGACTGGTCCCACAGCCAGGAGTCCCAGGCAAAAACGTTCAGGGGTTATGCCAGGGATCTCGGACTCGACATGAAGGCCTACGACCAGGCCATTGACGATCCGGCGACGGCGGCACGCGTCACCCTGGATAAGAGCGACGGCGTGGGACTCGGCGTCACCGGAACGCCCACCTTCTTCCTGGATGGAAAGAAAATTCAGCCCTCCACAGAGAAGGAATTCCGGACGCTTATCGAAGAAGCGATCCGGCAATAACTCCGGGCACGTTTTCTGTCCTGTTTCCCTCCCAGGGCATCGTTAGAGTTGGACAATCAAGGGGCCATCCATCCCCGCGAGTACCTCGTAGTCCTTGTCCTGTGTGGCTACGGGCATTCCGTATGCCAAAGCTACAGAGGCGATCCATAGATCATTGACGTTAACTTTTCGTCCGGCCTCATACAGCCTGAAGCGGAGGCGGGCCCAATGCCTGGCGGCATCCGCATTCACAGGAAGAACTTCGAATCTTGCCAATGACTCAACGGTGGCCAGACGCCGTGCGCGGATCTCTGTGTCTTTGGCCGCCAGGACGCCGGCATGCAGCTCCCCGAGGGTGATGACGCTGAGGTACATCTCCTCGGGGAGCTTCGATTCTTCGATCCTGCGGCCGGACTCCAATGCGATGAACACGCTGGTATCAAGCAATGCTTTCATCGGATGGGACCCAGGTCCTCCGTAGTATCGCCAGCCAAGACCTCAAGATCATCTTTGAGGCCGGAGTCCGCCAGCGGGAGCGAAAGCAGGTCCGACTTGGTCATAAATGGCTTAAGCCCCGGCACGACCGGTTCGAGTCGGGCGGCCGGGGCTCCGTGGTTGGTAATGATGATTTCCTCTCCAGCATGAGCCCTTGCAACCAGATCCGCTGTCCGGTTCCTTAAGTCACGTACGCCTACAGTCGCCATAGCACCATTTTACCGGATTGTGCACATTTGTGCCACAGCGGAGTTTTGGCCAGAATTCGGCTAGCGGGAGCCCTAAGCGGAGAGTGAATAATGAGCGAAACCATTCGTATGCCTCATCAGGCGCGGCTATCCGGTGTCCACAGGGGCGGGACCGAATGTGCGCCGTACTGGAGACAGCGGGTGCAGAAGTAGGACGTATCCCCGAGCCGGGCGAGTTCGCCGTCGTCGTTGATCAGCGGCGGCGTGTATTCCTCGAAGTAGAGATACTCATCCGTCTTGCACTTGTTGCATGTTGGCACCGCTGCCAGCTTGTGGTTCATCTGCCGGTCGGCCGGCGTGGCAGCCGCTGCCGTGCTTGAGGGCTGGGGAGCGATCCGGCTCGGGCTGCTTGTTTCGGTTTCAAAATCAATGGTGGTCATGGTCGCGCCTCGTCCCGGAACCACGAACCGGACCGAATCAGCCACGGCTCACGGTTCCCGTTTTCACAGAATATCCGATGGCCGTTGCTTGACCTTGCTTTCCACTCTATGAGGTCAGTCAAGAGCATGCCAAACCTTCTGGAGGCCGTGGCCATGCCCGCTTGACCAGATTTGAACCGCCAAGTCCTCCAGAACTAGGCCGCTGTGATCTCCACAATCCGCTCGCCGATGACATCACCTCCGATCCAGTGCTCAAACTGCATGGACAGGTAGTACGTGCCGGGCTGGGGCGGATGCAGCAGCATGTCGTAGCGTTCGGCGGCACCGGACGCGACGATGTGGGTCATCAACGGGTAGTCGGTGAAATGACAGGAACGACAGGGACCGTAACGCGATGTTTCCCGGAAAGGCCGGCCGTCATGGGAGAGCAGCTCTGCCATCTTTACGGGCGTCCCGTTGCTGTCGGTAAACCGGATCGTGGTCGGCGAGTAGTTCGCGTTGAGCAGCCGGAGCAAGGTTGGTGCGCGGTCGCCCCCAGCCACGTTCGCGCGCATATTCTGCAGACTCCAGACATGCTCTTCGCCCGGACGGTGGGCGAGCTCTCCTCCCAGCAGGTAGAAGTACTCCGGCTGGAAATTGTTGAGCCCTACGTCCTCACCGGACAGCCCCTCTGCATGGTTATAGTCGTGCCAGCGGGGGTCCACCGAGTACGGGGCGATGAGCGTTTCCGTATCGATGTCGTACTCCGGTCCGTCGATGAAGACCCGCCGTGTAACGCCTTCGGTGACTGGAAAAACCGGGTGGACCACCGGATCGACAATCAACGGTCCGAACATGCCCAGCTGGACATGCAGGGTGGTGTTTACATGGCAGTGGTAAAAGTAAGTTCCGGCTCCGCCGAGGTTAGGATCGCCCGGCCAACCGACCTCCGGTTGCCACTGATACGTATACTCGCCCTCGATTTCAAAGGATGTGTGACCGACGCCGTCGTTACGAGGATCCGGTTCAAGCCCATGCCAGTGGGTGGTGTGCGGTCCCTTGCTGGGGTGGGTGGTTCCGTGGAAAATTTGCCCTTCCTGGACCCGGATCAGCGGGCCGGGGAAGGCACGGTCACCGTCGTCGTCGTTGAAGCACATGATCTCGTGCTCGACGCCGTCGTCGAACCGCAGATCCCGGCGGAACACATCCAACTCAATGGAAACATCCGGCTCTTCCCAGTATTCGGTGACCGGGTTATCTTCCTGGTTTTGATTTGAGCTGAAGTCGACCTGGCTGTCGTACAAATGCTCATGAGGTGAAATCGTCACGAGACTTTTCCTTTGGTTCGGGCAGGCGCGCACCCCAGCTGCCGTCCGCGGCTGGTCTCACACCGGGAACGTTCAACCAGCAGACCTTGGTGGTTCTGGATGCCGTTCCGCGGCTGGTTCCCCCGAATCGATATACCAACAATTCTTGTCGACGGCGGTTGCGGAAACCTTGCGCCCGGGAAGTGATTGCAATGATTGCAACGCATGCAACGCAATCGCTGCCCCAGTTCATATGTCCGGCGTGCCGGGGTAATACTTCCGGCGCGCCGGTACCGCAAGGGAGTCACTTTGATCTTGACTAGTCGCGATTCCGTAATAGGTTGGAAGTATGCTTATCAACTCGGCCGGCAGCTGAGGTACAACGGCTCCACGCAATCTGCTGAGAGTTCGAGTCCTTCCCGAAGTTCATGAATGGCGTCGAGTCCGTAACGCAGATTGATGACACGCATTCCCGGTGGAAGACCAGTGTTGCGGGGGTTACCCGTGAGTTCGACACCGGAACCGGCAGCGCTTTGGGCGGCGCGGTATAGACGTTTCCGGATAAACGCGTGGTGACCGGTACGGCCTTCTTCGAGAGGGCCGTACCGCTATGCTCCCGGTGCAGAGCCCCGCCCGTCATCGCGGCCAGGGGCTCTTCCGTCGTCCCGCCCGTAAGTTGGTCTGGCGTCGCGTCCGGGAGCTGTATCGGCGTCACGCGATGACACGATAGTCTCCTGGCCGTCGTCGGACTCTATGAATCTGCGTTGCTGCGGCCGGTCCGGTTCTCCGCCGGATCCCTCTTTGATTGGTTGCAGCGAGCCGGGCTCGATGCCGTAGTGCCGGTACAGCTCGTCCTCCTGGGCGGGGAGCAAATGACCGTGGACCGTGAAGCGTGGAGTGTGCTTGATGACGTCCTTCGAGTACTGGACGCAGACCTGATCCTCGATGATCTCCGCGCCGCGCAACGGAACAAAGGAGGCATGCGTGCCGAAGGAGCCGCTGCCCACGGTGATCCACTTCGGCATACCGGTCTTATCGTCCAGATACACGTCGCCGAGGTATCCGATTTTGTGGCCGGTGGAGTCGACGATGGTGCCTTGGCTCTCCATGAGGGCTTCAATTTGGGAATAAGTGATCATGGTCCGCTCCTGGACTGGCCGGAAAAAATCCGTAAGGCTACTGTTTAATTATGGCTATCAATGAGGGCAGGTACAAGGCATCCGAAACGGCCTCCAGCAAGCATCCTGGAGACTGGGGCAGGGCTATGGCGCGTGCAATGGCCCACCTGGTTGAGCAGGCGGCCGACGACGACACCGGGCGCGGACACGAGGAGCTCTACGGCGAGGACCTGCATCTCTTGATCCGGGAGATCGAGGACGGCGTGGAGATTACTCTGTCCTGGACACCGGGCGAAGACTAGATGGACACCAAGGTCGTTGGCATTGTCACCGATCCTGACCTGCCCACTGAAATTGCCAACCGGCTCAAGGATGACTTGCCGGAGATTCTGTCCCAGGGCGTCACCGACAAGGTGAGTTGGGACATCCGGGTCAAGTGCGAGTCCATGCCGTTGGACGAGGACGGCAACCTTGTCATTTGGGAAAACAGCCAGCAGCTGAAAGACGAAGAGGGCTACGACTATATAATCTGCCTGACAGAACTGACCCGGCGGCTGGAAAGCCAGCTGGTGCTCTCGGACGTCAACATGGATTACGACGTCGCGCTCATTTCGTTGCCGGCGCTCGGCCCCATCCGGTTGCGCCACCATGTGAAGAACGGCATTATCCGTGTGGTTCGGGTGATGGCCGACGACGGTTTGCAGCCGGACCGGGAAGCCACAACCAAGCACCGTCCAATGAAGCTTTCCCACAGCATGCAGGCTCCTGTCCGGCAGGAGACGGCCGACAAGCAGGGACGCGGCACTGACTCGTATCTGGCTGTGGAGGGATTTAGAGGCAGGATGCGCCTGCTGTTCGGCATGGTTCGGATTAACCGGCCCTGGCGGATGTTGCCCAACCTTTCCAGTGCGATAGCCGCAGCCGCGGCGGCGGCGGCTTTCGGGATCTTCTTCGCCAGTATCTGGACGATGGCCGATTCGTTGGTCCCCGGCAGGCTGTTGTTCATCAGTGTTAGCGCAATGGCTGCCATGATCGCCTGGCTAATCGTCTACAACGGCCTATGGCTACGCGATAAGAATCTGAGCAACAGCCAGGATGTAAAGCTCTACAACGCTGCCACTTTCCTCTCCCTCTCCGTGGGCGTGCTGTGCATGTACGTATTCCTGCTGGTGGTGACGTTCCTAGGCTCGCTGGCCGTGATTCCGGGCGCGTATTTCGAGAAGACGCTCGGCCACCCGATCACTTTGTTCGACTACGTAGAATTGGCCTGGTTCGCGAGTTCGATGGGGACCTTCGCCGGTGCGCTGGGGTCGAGTTTCGAATCCGATTCCGCAATCCGGCAGGCCACCTACGGGAAACGGGAAAAGGAACGGCACGAAAAGATCAGTGAAGACCACGGGGAATAGGTCAAGTCACTGGCGGTTCCGCTTCTGCCCACCGGGCCAGTACGACGACGGCATCACCGGCCGTTGGGTCGTCAAAGGTCGTTGCCACTTCACCCTCCCCAACGCCGGTCGCGGATCCAGGTTCATCTCCCCGATGGTGCGCCATCTCTGCAAGTGCGACGCGGGCTGCCTCGGAGGGGTGACTACCGCGGCTCATTTGCTCATGCACCAGGTCAACGAACCGGCTGAGTCCGAATTCGGTCCCATCGGTGTTCCTGGCACCCGTTACGCCGTGGCTAAAGAGCGCCAGCCAGTCCCACGGACGGAGCCGGTGCTCCCCCGGCGCGCTGCCGAAACCAGCAGCCGGAGTGGAGTCATAGTCCAGTCCGGAGGGTGTTCCGATAGGCAAATGTGATTTGACGACCGAGTCCGGCCTGCCGAAAGGTAACCGGCGTCCGCCCATCAGAACTGTAGAACCGCCGGACTGTGGCACCACGACCGGCGGCGGATGGCCCGCGGTCAGGTAGCACAACCGGCCGTTGGTCAGATCAATCTCAGCCAGGATGCCGCTGACATGATTGCCCGCGCCGAACCGGAAAGCCAATGCCTCATCGATCCGGACGCCTTGGTCTACGATGTCCTCGCCGTTGCGCCGTGCAGCCCGGTAGGCGGACACGGCCACGGCGGCCAGCAACGCCGGGCTGTCGGCACTTGAAGTGCCGGCGCCGTCGCGTTCCGCCGCATCCTTGAAGAGCCGGCGCTGCTCGTTCACATCCGTGCCGACGGCCATAACTCACTCTTCCGTGTTGACAGTCGACTCCACCAAGTTCTGCGCGACGTCGCCGAGCGCCGTGTCTTCCCTGCGGGCGGTGGCCATCAGCACGGATACCGCCTCGTCGACGGTCAACCCGTCGCGCTCGACCAGTATGCCTGCCGCCGTCGAAATCATGTCCCGGCTGCGCAGGTTGTCCCGGAGATTATCCGAAGTCCGCTGCGCGCTCCGGCGCGCCTGCACATTCGCCACCAGGATGGCTGCCTGCGCGGCCAGCAGCTGGAGCAGTCGCTCGCTCCGTTCATCGAAGGCCGCCGGCTCCGGTGAGTAGATCTTCATGGCGCCAAGCACGGTCGTTCCAACGCTGAGTGGCGCGCTCACACTCGAGCACAACGGCAGCGGCCGCACCGCCGTCGTCCAACGCGGCCACCTGGCCTCTGCCGCGACATCGTCCATCCGGACCACCGACGTCGTCGCCCACGCCGTCAAACACGGCCCCTCCCCCAAGTCATACTGCAGCTGATCGACCTGTTCGACGACGGGATCCGAGGCCGCGGAGGTGGATTGGCGGCCCATTGGGTCAATCAATGTCACGCCTGAGCCCGAGGCGCCGGGGACAGACTCCCGGGCTGTGGAGGTAATCAGGCGGAGGGCGGACGCGACGGTGTCTTCGTCGAGCAGGAACCGCGACGCGCGGCAGCGACGGCGGCCAACTCGTCCGCCAGCGGAAGTTGCGCGGTCACGGCTGCCTCAGTTCGCAGTATCCAATCCCCTATGTGTAATTTTACGTCTAACAGGGGCGCAATGAAGGTGTTTTCGGGGCGGGAATATCGAGCCATGGAACGTTCAGGTAACGCTTACGCCGAGGGCGCAGTCCCATGCACCTCATGTGTATCCCGGAAGCCGGGACGCGCGCAGGTCACGCGTGTGGCGGTGTACTTCAGGCGTGTGGGGCGGCGTTGTACTTGGGCAATGAACCACAGCGGCATGGTCGGAACTTTACCCCCCTGTTGCCTCATTGCAATACCTCCGGGAAGAATAATACGTTGCCTCATTTGAGAACCTCCGGATAGCGGGTTTCGTTGCCTCATAGGAAAACCTCCGGGAGGGTTAGGCGTTCCAGGCCCGGTTGACGGGTTTGATTGGCGCGGCTTTCTTCGCGAGTGCGAGTGTTTCCAGCTCTGCGGTCAGTGCCAGAATCTGGCGTGAGAGAGCGGCGGGTTTGATCCGTTTGAACTGAGCGTTCATCTGGATAATGGGGCGTTTGCGCATCTTCTCGTGCCGGATCGCCCGCTGGTGCGGGGTGGCTGGCTTATCGTGCTTT
>NZ_AZRX01000438.1 GCF_000520495.1 Arthrobacter sp. H14 | reverse complement strand
ACTGTGAACACCAACAAGCACCGGACACCGGCTGAAAGTAACAGCCGTGACAGTGCCGGCCAGGCTTCAGGCCCGGAGTCAGCTGGCCCTAAAATGCCCGAATCCGATGGTAAGGACAGCTTCGATGAAGCCGTCACCGAACATCTCAACCAGGAAGACAGCGGCCAGGCAGCTGAAGAAACGCCCCGGGGAGGGGCGGAGGGCAAGAGGAACAGTCGACCGGCCCTGGAGGAACAGATTGAAGACGGAAATCCAGCGATAACGGACAATGAATGATGACGTCCGGCGTATCCGAGTTGCAGCGCAACGCGTGGAAGTTCCGGCCCGGGGCGGGGGATAGTCCCGCGCTGGTTCGACGGTGACAGTGGGCTCACCCGGGGGCAGGAAGCCAGGCTTTACATAGGCGCAAATTATCGGTGGTGGGCATCTGACCAAAACAGCGGAAACAGGGCCAGCGGAACCAATCTTTACTCTGTCGGATTTGTGGGCGGTTCAATTTGGTCGAAGGCGGCGGAGAGTTCATCCGCGGCGGGAAGGGCGTCCCGCTCCCCAGCCGGCAGAGTCTCGTAGGTGTAGGTGGATATCGCCATGGGGGAATCCGCGCGGCCCAACGCGTAGCGGACAGTGTGTTCGTTTTTGCTGCCGCAGATCAGGATGCCCACCGTCTCACCATGGACAGGGAGCTTGAGCTTGTCGTCGACCAGCGCGACATAAAAGTTCAGTTTCCCAGCGTATTCGGGCTGAAACTTCCCCGTCTTTAGCTCAATGACGAAATACCGAAGTTGTTGAACATGGAAAAATAACATGTCGATGTAGAAATCGTCCCCGTCGACGTCAAAATGCACCTGCCGTCCGACGAACGCGAACCCCGGGCCCAATTCGCGCAGCGTCTCGACGATTTTCTCCGTCAACGCCTTCTCGAGGTCTCTTTCGGCGACCTCGCCGGACAGGCCCAGGAACTCGAAAGCATACGGGTCCTTCGCAACCTGCTGCGCCAGTTCGGAATCTGGCGAGGTCAGCTGGCGGGAAAAGTTTGACGGCGCCACGCCGGTGCGTTCCATCGACTTGTTCATGATCATGTTCATCAGCACATTGCGCGACCAGCCGTATTCCACAGCGGCTGCCGCATACCAGTTACGGGGTTCGGCGTCGTTGAGCTTGTCGATTAAGACCATGATGTGGCCCCACGGCAATTTCCCAGCAGGCTGCTGGGAAATTGGTCCTGAACTATGCCAGGCAGCGGCGAAGGCGCGCATGTACTGCAAATTGCTCGGGGAGAGACCTTTCATCTCCGGGAACTCCCCGCGTAAATCCGTAGCGAGCTGCTTCACTACGCCTGTTCCCCATCCCTGGCGGTCCTGCTGGGTAAGGATTTCATTCCCGATGTGCCAATACAGCTCAATCAGTTGGGTGTTGACGGTGCGCTGAGCACGGACCCGGGCATCGCGGACCCGACGCTTCAGTGAATCAAGCGTCGACGCATAACCATCGGGAAGAACAATATCGGCACGGACCATGCCACCCATTCTTCCGGTACGGACCGCCCCCGGACGAATCAGCGCCCGCCACCGAGGGTCTACCGGCAGTAGGAACCGGCGATTTTTTGGCTGACGTAACAGCCCGTTATCGGCGTTAAAGGATGTCGAGTTACTTACTCGGCTGTTGCGGAGTCGGTGGAAGTCGCCGTCTTGAGCGGTGGCAGTGCATTTACGATTTTCATCGTTTCGACGCTGACGGCCACGATTCGCTTGACCAGGTCGACGATGTAACGTGGATCTCCCATCTCGTCGCACCAGTCGTTGGGGTCATTGACGATGCCCGACGCCTTATCGGTCTTGACTTGGTAGCGCTCCATAATCCATTCGATCGCGGACCGGGACCCGAGCATGTACTCGTACGCTTCCTCGGACTCTTCTATGTCTGTCAAGCCGCTTCCTGCACCTTTTGCGTCCGAGCCGCCGCAGCGAGAATCCTGAACACACGTCGGGCCAGATAGCGCTTGACGCAGCGCCGGATTTCCTTGTCGGTTTTGCCCTCGGCACGGCGTTTCTCGACGTAGTCGCAGGTTTCGGAGTCATAGGTCATTCGTGTGATTGCAGCCATGTGCAAGGCGCTGTTGAGTCTTCTGTCGCCGCCCCGGTTCAGCCGATGGCGCACCGTGTTCCCCGACGATGCAGGGATGGGATTCACGCCGGCCAGACAGGCGAAGGCTGCCTCGCTGCGGACCCGTCCCTCGTGGGACCACGCCACCAAGCATTTCGCCGCGGTCACCGCTCGGAAGCCCTTCTCCTCGAGCAGGGGTGCGGCTTCGCTGACCTCGACCAGCTCGTCCAACTTCTGCTCGTTAGACTTCAGCTGCTCTTCGAGGTCCAGGATGTGTTTTGCGAGTCGGACCGCCTCGGCGCGGGCGATACCCAAGGCCAGTTCTTCCTCGCGTTCACGCCACCGGGAGATCTCCTCGATCTGGACCGGGGTGAGCTTCCTGCGGGCATCAATTCCGAGGTCGTTGCTTCGTGCCAAAGCGTTTAAGGCGTTGATCGAACGGGTCCGGCCCTTGGTCATGGATTCACGGGCGGTCACCAGGATCCGCAAGCCTTGGCGGATCCCCTCGTTCAGGCGGGGACGGCGCAGTTTCTCAACCGGCAACGGCAGCACGGCCATCGCCATCCGGTGGGCGTCCAAGGCATCGGTTTTACCGACGCCGTGGTTCTTCTTGGCTTCCATGCGTGGTGCCTCGGTGACGGGGAAGCCGTGGGCGGCTACGGTGCCGGCGAGAATCGCTCCGTAGGACGCGGCTCCCTCGATGGCCCAGAGCGTATCGGCGTCGGCGTTGGTGCGACGTGCGACCCATTTGACGGCCCGATTGATACCGGCTGCAGTGGTCGGGAATGACTGTGTATCCAGCAGTGAGCCGTTGGTGGCGTCGATGATGGCGTAGACGTGGTTGCGTGCGTGAGTGTCGACACCCACGACAAATGGGTGGCAATGAGAGACGATATACAGAGCGGTCACCGTGCTTTTCCTATTGTGATGGACTTGGTTGGTGGCCGTTAGCGGCCGGTACCAGTCCGGGTAGGAATCACGACGGAACAGAACTGTGATGAGTCACACCCGTCAGGGCGGACAGTCTTCTAATCAAGCTACCGTGGTGGGCCGAACGGGTACCGGCCGCCCCACCTCCGCAGACGGACAAGTCCACAAAAGGACACCCTGAGGGCCAGTTATACCAAGAGTCACGCCTACAGGGTGGAGCGGCCGGTATCTATCCTGCCAGCCAGTCCCGGACCAGCTATAGCAAGTCTCACAGTTATACCAATCGACGAAGCCGGTGATGAATTCTCTGGCGTCGCTGATGGAGCCGAACCTTTCGGGAAATGCCGGGGCGTATTTGAGGGTTTTGAACCAAGCCTCGGAGTAGGGATTATCGTTCGAGGTTTTCGGCCGGGAATGACTTCTGGTCACGTTCAGATCCGATAGCAGAGCCGCTGTCGTTTTCGAGGTCATCGATGTTCCCCGGTCGGCGTGAACGACGGTCGGGATGCCATGGATACCGAAGATTTCCTTCATCATTTCCACCGCCAGCGGCCCGGACTCACGGGTGTGAACGTGGGCGCCGACGATGTAGCGGGAGTAGATATCGATCATCACGTAGGCGTCGAAGTACTGTCCTTTCACGGGGCCGGCGAGTTTGGTGATGTCCCACGTATAGACCTGGCCAGGGCCGGTGGCCACGAGTTCAGGCCGTGCCCGTGCCGGATGCCTGGCCAGACGGCGGCGTTCTTTGACCTGCCGGTTCTCGGCCAGCACCCGGTAAATAGTCGAGGGCGAACCGACGTATCTGCCCTCATCGAGCAGGCACGCATAAACCTGCAACGGAGCCTGATCAACGTAGTCTGCCGAGTCCAGGATGGTGATGATCTCGGCCCGCTCCCGCGGACTGAGTTTATTGGCAGGAGCGGCACGTACCTGCCGGGAAGGTGTGGCAGGCTGACGGGTGGCCGTGGCCCTCGATACCCCGGCCAGTGACGCCGCGTCGCGCGTCGGCATCCGGGCTTCGGCCAGTTCACGGTAGGCGCTCATCAGCGTTTCCTGTACCAGGGCTGCTGCTCCTCGCTCTCGGAGATGTCCTCCAAGAGCTGCCGTGCTTTTCCCATAATGTCCAGGGCCGCTTCGGTCTTTGCCAGCTTGCCCTCACTCACCTCCAGGCGCCGGCGTAGACGGGCGATTTCGGCTTGCTCAGCAGTGGGTTTACCGATTCTTTCGCCGGGCTTCTTTCCCTCGAGAACGCCGGCATCGCGGAGTTTGCGCCACTCAGTGATCTGCGACGAATACAGCCCTTCCCGGCGCAGGTACGCTCCGCCGCCGGAGCCGTCCCGGCAGGCCTGCTCGTAAGCGGCAAGATGGTCAAGTTTCTGTGCCGGGGTGAACGACCGACGAGGTGTCGGGCCACCAGCACGCGGGCCGGAATTACTCACGGGCCCATCTTCCCGCATCCGGGAAACCGATGAAATAGACATAAATGCTGAACCTGATTCTCGCCCTGCGAATTAGACGGAGTTGCTATGAGCCACTGGCCTCAACTCACCCTGACACGCAGGGACCCGGCCCATCAGCTCATCAAGGAACTCATCATTCATCAACTCCCGGGCAGCAGCCCGCGCAGGACGCGATCCCCTGCCTTGGGACGGCTCGTCAACGGCCGGCGAATCAGAGACAACCTCTTCATTTCTTGCAACAGACATGTGACACTCCTAACTGGCTCTTCAATACCAGATTCTAGGAAACCAACTTCCACAGTCCATCTGACACCCCCCACTGCAATGACCCGGCGCTCCCGTCGCGTCGGAACCCGGCGCGGAGACCGGCGCGGCCGTGACGAGCGGTCATACATCCCCTCCTCGCCGTGCTCCCGGTACCGCTCGGCCCATCGCTGAGCCGTCGGCACCGAGACCTGAAATCGTTCCGCGGCCCGGCGCAATGTCCAAAGGTCATCGACGACACATTTGGCCAGCCGCAGCCGCCCCTTGGGCGCGAGAATAGCGTTACGATGGGACACGGAAACCTCCTGGTGAATCGGTCGAACTCTTCGCAAGTCCCACCCTCACCCGGAGGTTTCCTTTATGTCACCATCGCCATGCCGATTTCACTAACCTTTGTGGTTAATACAGCTAACAATCAAGACTGACAAGACTGACATGACACAGACGACAAGAGATGAGGAGCACGATCATGATGAACGGCGGCGGCATGGGCGGTATGGGTCTGATGTGGATCTTCGGGTTGCTGGTGCTCGTGGGGGTGATCGTGCTGATAGTCGTGCTGGTGAAGGCTCTCTCCGGCAGATCCCCGAACACGGCCGGCCACGACAACAACCGTGGCCCGGGCACGGGTGGCGGCCGCGCGCGGGAAATCCTCGAAGAACGCTACGCCCGCGGGGAGCTGAGTACCGAAGAGTACCGGGAGCGGTTGCGGATTCTGGAGGAGGACAGCCGGTGAGCCCACTGACGCGCCGTCAGCTGCTGGCACTGGGTGCGGCAGGGGCCGGTGCCACAGCGGCCGGTGGGGCAGGTCTGTGGTGGACCGCCAGCAGCAGTCGCGAATACACCGCAGGCGGGAACCTGACCGAATCCAGGGTGCTGTCCAGCCGCGACCGGGTACTGGCACTGGATCTGGAGGCCGCCCCGACCCGGGTCCAGGTCGGAGGGCGTGAAGCCTCCGTGCAGACTTTCAACGGGTCCCTGCCGGGCCCTACGCTGCGCGTGGCGCCTGGGGACACGATCCGGGTGGCGATGACCAACCGGCTTCAGGCCCCGACGAACCTGCACGTGCACGGGCTGCACGTCTCTCCTGAGGGTAACAGCGACAACCCGTTCCTGAGCATCTCGAGCCTGTACCGGCCGCCCGAGAGCGGGTCATGGTGGTTTCCGACCTGTCTCTGGACGCCTCCGGCAACATGGCCGAGGTGAACCAGATGCAGCAGATGATGGGCCGGGAAGGCGAAGTAGTGCTCGTCAACGGCCAACCCCGTCCGCGGCTGACCGCCGCACCCGGGGAACGCGAACGGTGGCGGATCGTGAACGCCTGCCCCTCCCGGTACCGCCGAGGTGAACCAGATGCAGCAGATGATGGGCCGGGAAGGCGATGTCGTGCTCGTCAACGGCCAAGTCCGCCCGCGACTGAGCGCCGCACCCGGGGAACGCGAACGCTGGCGGATCGTCAACGCCTGCCCCTCCCGCTATCTACGGTTGCAGCTGGAAGGCCAACAGGTCCAGTTGCTCAGCCGCGACCTCGGGCGACTGCCGGTTCCCGAGGAGAGCACCGGGGTGCTCCTCGCTCCCGGCAATCGCGTCGAGTTGCTCGTCGAGACCACCGAAGGCTCCGCAAAGCTTGTGACAGCACCGGTGGACCGCGGCGGCATGAACGGCATGATGGGCGAGGGCCGGATGGGTGGCAACAGCGCCGGCGACGACGAGGCAATTGAACTGCTCACCTTCGAGGTGTCAGGCGATCGGGCGCAGACACCAAACCCTGTGCCCGCCGGCCCCGCGCTGCGGGACCTGCGCCAGGAACCGGTCGCCGCCCGCCACACCCTGGACTTCGCCATGGGAATGGGCGGTGGCGGCGCCATGATGGACGGCGCAGGCAGCGGGGAGAACACCATGATGGCCTTCACCATCAACGGCCGGGAATTCGACGCTGCGCGGACCGACACCGCAGTGGCGGCCGGGGCCGTCCAGGAATGGACCCTGACCAACTCCAGCCCCATGGACCATCCCGTGCACCTGCACGTATGGCCCATGCAGATCATCGACGACGGTGACCGTAACCTCTCCGAACCGAGGTGGCAGGACGTCGTCAACGTCCCGGCCCGCGGGCAGGTGAAAGTCCTCATCGCCTTCGAAGACTTCCCGGGACGCACCGTCTACCACTGCCACATCCTCGACCACGAAGACCAAGGCATGATGGGCACCGTCGAAGCCCGCTGACCACGGAATTACCGGAGTGCGGCCCCGTTGCGGAGGGCCTCAATGCCTAATAGTCGCGCTAAGGCGACCTGAACCTCGGGGAATGATTCCGTCCTGTGGAGGAAACGGGGGTCGGGGACCATTCCGCGGAAAAGTAGCGCTAAGGATCAATCCGATCGCAACGATTGCTTGCGTCGATCGTTGACAGAGCATGGCTGGTGAATATTTAACGGCTGCCGAAGAGGCGGCGTACGGGCGGTATGGGCATGGAGCTCCGGAACAGTCGGTGCTGGAGCGGTTTTTCTTCCTCGATGACTTGGATCGCGAGCTGGTGGCGAAGAGGAGGGGCGACCACAACCGGCTCGGGTTCGGACTCCAGCTTGTGACCGTTCGTCATCTGGGTGCTTTCCTGGATGATCCCGTGGATAT
The DNA here is from genome assembly GCF_000520495.1 of Arthrobacter sp. H14. Lineage (GTDB taxonomy): Bacteria > Actinomycetota > Actinomycetes > Actinomycetales > Micrococcaceae > Arthrobacter_C. Next base: position 1,750 of record NZ_AZRX01000438.1, on the reverse strand, counting down.
TCCAACCGCTGTCGTCGATTTTGTTGCGGTGCAGGTAGGCGTGGCCGATCCGTCGTGTGTGAAGCGGTACGTGGAACGGAAGCAGACTCGGTTCGAGCACCAGTGGGAGATCGCCAAGGTATACGGTTTCGTAACTTACGCCTCGATGGAGACGGAGCTATTGGAGTGGGTGGACCGGCAGGCGTGGACCAGTGACGCGGGGCCGAAGACGCTGTTTTTCGCGGCGGTGGCCTGGTTACGCGGGCGCCGCGTGCTGTTGCCGGGAGTAAGCACCCTTCGCGACCAGGTGGCCGGCGTTCGGAAGAGGGCCGAATCCCGGTTATATGATGCTCTCGCTGCGGTGGTGACAAGTGAGCAGGCAGCGGCACTCGAAAGGGTACTTCTGGCCCCCGGACAGGGGCGGCGGTCCCAATTGGATTTGTGGCGTCATCCGCCACGCAGAGATCCATCGGGTCGGTCGATGATGAAGGCGCTGGGCCGGGTGTCCGAAATCGCGGCCCTGCGTCTGGGAGAGATCGATATCGCGGGCACGGGCGTTTCCAAGCGGCGAATGTTGCAGTTGGCCCGGTCCGGAATGAACGAAAAAGCGCCGAAACTTGCCCGGCTTCCGGACAGCATGCGAACCGCGACCTTGCTGGCCACGCTGACATGGCTTGAAATGAAAGCTATCGATGACGCCCTGGAACTCTTCGATTCGCTCATGGCCAATGAGCTGTTCGGGCGGGCGGCGAAGTCCGCGGACAAGGAGACGGTGAAGCGCTACCCCCGTGTGGCCAGAGACGCCGCGCTGGTCAAGTCCGTGGTGGAGGTGTTGTTAGAGGCCGAAGAGCTGGGCGAGAACATTCCACTGGGCATGGTGTGGGAAATGATCGAAAAGGCAGTCGGATCCAGGGCGAAGATCCGGGCGGCTGTAGCGGGACTGGCACAAATCACCCCGCCACCGCAGGCCGGGTCAGACGGGGCGTGGCGGGCAACGGTCATTGAGCGGTACAACTCGGTGAGAGGTTTCGTGAAACTGCTGTGCCAAAGCATCAGGTTCGGCGCCACCACCGACGCACAGCGAGTCCTGCGGGCCATGGAGGATCTCGCGCAGCTGCTCGAGGTGAAGGAGACGGCACGGGTTCCCAAGGGATACCTCGATGCCCGCAAGGTCGATGTGCAGCTCGTTCCGTCTGGCTGGTGGCAGAAACTGGTCTTCGCCAAGGACCGGCCAGAAGGCACGGTTGACCGCAATGCCTATGTGTTCTGCGTGCTGGAGCTGTTCCACGCCGGTCTCAAGCACCGCGACATCTTCGCGCAGACCTCCGAACGGTTCTGCGATCCCCGGGCCAAGCTACTGTCGGGTCCTGCGTGGGAGGCCGCCAAGGGGCCCGCACTGGGGGCGCTGCTGCTCCCGGAAAGTCCGGACGCTCTGTTGGCCGAACATGCGGAGGACTTGGACGCGGCGTGGCGTGCAACCGCAGGCGGCATGGTCACCAATACCGATATCACTGTTGACGCGGGAGGCAGGCTGCACCTCGGCAAGGACGAGGCCCTGGTCGAACGCCCGAGCCTGCTCGACCTGCGCAGACGCCTGTCCGGCATGATCCCGCAGGTTGACCTTTCCGAGCAGATCCTGGAAGTGATGGCATGGCAACCGGCGTTCGCGGCCTCGTTCACGGCCGTGTCCGGCAGCAGGACAAGACTTGCTGATCTCCATGTTTCGGTCGCGGCCCTACTGACGGGGCACGCACTGAACGTCGGGCTCTCC
>NZ_AZRX01000437.1 GCF_000520495.1 Arthrobacter sp. H14 | reverse complement strand
GGGGCAGGCCTTCGCCCGTCTCGGATCCGCAGTGGTCCTCGTGGCCAGATCCGAAATTCTGCCCCGGGAAGACCGCGATGCAGCCTCCGTGATCAGAGACAGTCTTGAAGCCGACGGTGTGAACGTAATCGAGAACGCCGGCGTCGACCATGTCAGCGCAAACGAAGATGGGACCGCCGTCGTCCATACCGACGACGGGCAAAGTTTCGACGCGGACGTCATCCTCGCCGCCACGGGCCGGAGCGCAAGGACGGAGAGTCTTGGGCTCGACGCTCTTGACGTGGAGTGCGCCAAATCCGGGCACGTCCTGGTCGATGCAGGGATGCGTACCTCAAATCCTGCTGTGTGGGCAGCTGGGGACGTCACCCCGTACCCGCACTTCACTCACCTCGCCGGAGTTTATGCGAGCGTCGCGGCGTCCAACGCCGTGCTGGGGCTGCGGCGGACGGTCAACGAGACGATTCCGCGCGTCACATACACGTCCCCGGAGGTCGCCGCAGTGGGTCTCACCGACGCCACCGCCCCTGGGCACACGACATCAACAATTCACCATGGCGACACTGACCGTGCCGTCACTGAGCAACAAACGTCAGGAATGACCCGGAGCCCCTGGGCACACGACATCAACAATTCACCATGGCGACACTGACCGTGCCGTCACTGAGCAACAAACGTCAGGAATGACCCGGATCGTGATCGATAAACGCGGCAGGATCGTGGGCGGAACGATCGTGGGCCCGAGGGCCGGCGAATCGCTTGCAGAGCTTACTCTCGCCGTCCAGCAAGGACTCAGCACCCGGGACCTCGCAGGAGTCACCCACCCCTACCCCACCTACAACGACGCACTCTGGAACGCCGCCATAGCCCACGCCCGGTCCGGGCTTGACTCACCATTGGCGACGGCGGCCGTGAGGGTTCTTCTACGCTTCAACCGGTGGCGCCATGACCGCCGTCGGAATGCTCAGCTCAACAGCCGGTAGCCAGAGACAATGCGGTGGGTTGCACTGACAAGGACAACAAACGCCCAGACGGCGGCGATTTGCCACGCGGCCGCGGGGAAGATCAGCCAGAGGCTGTGCACGAGGACGGTTTCGGCTCCTTCGGCCAGTCCTCCCAGAAATGACAGTGAGCGGCCGTCGTCCTTCTGCCGGCCCGTTTTCTCGGCGATGGAGGAAAACGCGAGAAATGTGCTGCCATTGATGTAGTAGGCGAACATCACGGCCAAAAACGGCAGCCACGGGGCGCCGAACGCCGTCGTCGCTCCGACTGCTACGCCGGCCACGGTGGCGCCGTAGACGGCGAAATCTGCTGTAATGTCCCAGAACCCGCCCCGGCCTGAATCCGGGTTGTCGCCTTCAGGTTGGTTCTGTTGGGACCGCCGGCGTGCCAAGGGTCCGTCGACGCCGTCGGCCGCCCGGCACAACAACCACGCCGCCAGCGCAGGGAACCACTGTTGCGAGGCCGCAAGAGCGGCACTCAATATGCCGAGGACCAGGTTCAGCCCGGTCAGCCGGTCCGGGGTGATCCAGGGACGGTCAAGCCAGCGTGCAACGGTGTCCAGCGCGGGTGAGAGCAGCGGGCGGAGCCGGGCGTCAAACATCGTCCGCCTTCTCCCTGCGCCGGCGACGGACAGCGAAAATGACGCCGGCGAGCGTAAGCACTCCCAGCACTCCGGCGGCCACATTGGTCTGCCAGCCAAAATCCAGCCCGTAGGCGCCAAGCGCGACAAAGCTGATCGTTCCGGGCAGTATGCCCAGAACGGTGCCCAGAAAGTATGGACGCCATCCCAGCGAGGTCAGACCCGCGGAGTAGTTTATGGCGGTGAAGGGCAGAACCGGCACCAGCCGGACACCCATGACGGCGGCGAAACCACGACGACGGAGCACACGATCGACCTTGTCCACCCGGGTTCCGGTCAACTTCTCGACCGCTTCCCTGCCCAGGAGGCGTCCCAGCCAAAAGGCAGCTACCGCACCGATCATCGCACCGGTGTAAACGAGGACCAGGGCTACGCTGAAGCCGAACAGAACCCCGGCGGCAATGGAGAGAACATTCTTCGGTACCGGAGCCAAAGTGAGTCCGGCGTAGCCGATGATGAACCCCGCTGGTGCCCACCAGCCGGCACGATCCGTCATCCGGCGCAGCTCCTCGACGTCGGGAAGCGGCACCAACAACACAACCACCGTGAGCGCGGCTACGAATACCACCAGAATCAGCAATTTCCGTACCGGCGTGAGGGCAATGAGTTGGGAAGTGATGCGCTTTCCCCGCATAGTCCCACCGTCGGTAGATTCCGCTCCCTCGTTAGGGAGCCATTCCGGTATCGACGATACTGGAACCTGCAGATCTAACCGTATGAAGGATTCCTATGACGCTTCCCGTTCTCCGGCGTAGGCGCCGCCCGGCCCTCGCCAGCGCCACCGGGGCCGTTATGCTGCTGCTGACATCCTGCGCCGCCCCGACAGCTGCAACCACTGAGGAATTCAGCGACTTCGAGGAGGTTCTGTCTGCAGCCGACGGTCAAACGGTTGATTTATGGATGTACGGCGGAGACACGCAGGGCAACAAGTACGTTGATGACGTCCTGACCCCGGCCGCAGCGAAGCAGGGTGTGGAACTTCGACGGGTACCGGTGGCCGACACAGCGGACGCCGTCAACCGTGTCCTGACCGAAATCCAGGCCGGCCGTGACGATGGCTCTGTGGACCTGGTATGGGTCAACGGCGCCAACTTCGGCACCGGCAAACAGGCCGACGCCTGACGGTGCGCCTGGACGGATCTGCTGCCCAATATGGAATACACCGACCCCGACGATCCCCTGCTTACCCATGACTTCGGCGTCCCGGTGGACGGATGCGAAGCGCCCTGGCATAAGGCACAGTTCACCTATGTGTATAACTCGGAGGCCATAGCCGATCCGCCCACCAGCCTGGACGGGATTCTTGAGTGGGCCGAAGAGAATCCGGGCCGGTTCACGTATCCGGCGCCGCCGGACTTCACGGGCAGTGTGTTCCTGCGTGAAGTTCTGCTCAGTACCGCCGGCGGTGCCGATGAAGTCCCCCAGACATTTTCGCAGGAGGCCTTCGACCGCTTGGCACCGGCGGCAATCCAGAAGCTGGAGGAGCTTGAGCCGTCGCTGTGGCGCGAAGGCCGGACATATCCCCGTGATGAGCAGGCCCTGAACCGGCTTTTCGCCAACGGGGAAGTCGATATGACCATGACCTATGGACCGGCCCGATTGACCGATCTGGTCGAATCGGGGGCGCTGCCGGAATCCACGGAGATACTGCCGCTGAAGGAAGGAACCGTTGGCAACGCGAGCTTCCTGGCGATTCCGGCCAACGCGTCCGACGCGGCAGGAGCCATGGTGGTGGCCAACCTCGCGCTGTCGCCCGAACAGCAGGCCGCCAAGGCAAACCCCGAGGTGTGGGGGCAATTCCCGGTACTGGACATGGACCGGCTTTCGGCGGATCAGCGGCAACTGTTCAAGGAATTGCCCTCATCGGATGTCGTTCCACCGTATGAGGTGCTCTCCCGCAACGCTCACGGTGAACTCGCGGCCGAATGGGTCACTCCACTTGACCAGGCCTGGCGCCAGGACGTGGCCTCCGGCCGATGAGCGAATCAAGCGCGACGACGCGGCGCGGCCTGTTGCTCGCCGCACCTGCGGTTGTGCCGGTCGTCGTCGTCCTTGCCGGCAGTCTGGGTGCCGCCCTGCTGCAAAGCGTGGGACTGATGCCCTTTGCGGGACCGGCCACGTTCACCCTTGAGCCCTGGACCGGCAACGCCGGCGAGCTGGCCCGCTCCGCAGCGGTATCGCTGTACATCGCCGCGGCATCGACACTGCTTGCCGGCACCGTTGGCTTCGCTGCGGCCGCCTACATTCTGGCAATGCCGCGGACCGGGCGTTTGGTCGCAGCGGTCAGTGCCGCCACCATCCCCATCCCACATTTGATCGGTGCCGGCGCCGTCGGCCTGCTGCTCTCGGATGCAGGCTTCCTGGCGCGGATTTTAGGGATGCCCGACGGCGGCTTCCCCACCTTCGTCGGCGGCCCGTTCTGGAGCGCTGTCATCTTCGAATATGCGTGGAAGGAATCGGCCTTTGTGGCCTTGGTTATCGTTGGCAGTCTGGCCCGCTCCGTGGGTGGGTTGTGCGACGCCGCTGCAACACTGGGTGCGGCACCGCTGCAGAGGATCACGCATGTGGTGTTACCGCTGGCGCTGCCGGCACTGGCCGTTTCAGGGCTGATCGTTTTCGTTTACACTCTTGGCTCCTATGAGGTTCCCTGGCTGCTCGGCAGGATCAGCCCTGAAGCGCTGCCGGTCCGGGCGGTACGCCTGTTTGGCTCCATAGATTTGGACTCCCGGCCACAGGCGATGGTTACCGTCCTGTTGTCGGTATTGGCCGGTGCCGCAGCTATCATCGGTGGACTGATCCTGCTTCGGCGGATGCGCGGGCTGCGATGATTCCTTTACTCCAACGGCCCTCGCCCTCCATGCGGACCAGCATGCCCGGCGGCGGGGCCGGCAGGGTTCTAATAGGATTGCTGCTGGTCCTGTGGTTTACGTTGCCAATGGTTCCGGTGGCCCTCTGGGCGGTGGCCGGCCGGTGGCATGCTCCCGCCATACTGCCGCAAACCTACAGTTGGGAAGGGTGGTCCGCGGCGGCGTCCTCCGGGTTGTTTCCGGCACTGCTGGCATCGGCTCTTCTCGGTGCGGGGGTGGCCGTCCTCGCCACTCCGCTGGGTTTCCTGGCAGCCGTGTCCATCCGGCGTCTCCCCCGGCGGTATGCCCGGCCCGTCGAGGGAATCCTGCTGGCCCCCTTGGCGATACCGCCGTTTGCCCTGGTGATGGGCATGAACGTGGTCCTGCTGCGCGCCCATGTGCCTGCAGCCGGTGGTGTGCTGTTGCTGCTCGTGGTGACAGCGTTGCCCTACACCGTATTCATGTTCCGCAGCGCCTTGGCCGGATACGACGACAGGTTTGAGGAAGCCGCCCGTTCCCTCGGCGCCTCGAAAGCACAATCCATCCGCCATGTCCGCCTTCCGCTGCTCACGGCCGCGACATCACGGGCGGCGTTCCTGGCGTTTCTCGTCGGCTGGGGGGATTACATCGTCACGCTGATAGTCGGAGGCGGCCAGCTCAGGACCCTTCCTATGACCCTGGCATCAGCGGCATCAGCCACGGGCAACGAACAGCTCACTGCCGTCCTCTCACTGACGGTGGTCCTGCCTCCCCTTGCCCTGCTGACCGCGCTGCTGCTCACCCGGCGGCATGGAAGGATCCGATGAGTTCGCGGCTTGAGCTGAAAACCATCAGCCACCGGTATTCCGACGCAAATGAGGACGTGCTCAAGGACATCTCCCTGACCGTCGAAGCCTCACAGAGCGTTGCCCTGCTGGGCGTTTCAGGCAGCGGCAAATCAACGCTCCTGCGGGTAGCGGCCGGCCTGGAGGATCCCGCCGCTGGACAGGTACTGGTGGATGGGGAGGATCTGGCGGGCACGCCTCCCGACCGTCGTGGCATTGCACTGGTGTTCCAAAATCCACTGTTGTTCCCGCACCTGAATGTTGTCGACAACGTCGCGTTTTCTGCCCGCATGGCCGGTTTTTCCAGAAGGCGTGCCCGCCGTCAGGCCCTTGAGTACCTTGATCTTGTCCAGCTCGAGGATTTTGCACACCGTCATCCGTGGCAACTGTCCGGCGGGCAGGAGCAGCGCGTATCGTTGGCGCGGGCGCTGGCCAGGCAGCCACGGCTGTTGCTTCTGGATGAACCTTTCAGCTCGCTTGATTCAAGGCTGCGCGAGGATATGTACAATCTGGTTTCGCTGATCCGTGAACATCTCGAGCCCACCATTGTGATGGTCACGCACGACCGTCGGGAGGCTTCCGTGCTCGCGGACTCCATCGCGGTCCTCGACACAGGGCGCATCCTGCAGCACGGCTCTGTCCCTCAACTGCATTACCGCCCCGACTCCCTCGCCGTCAGCAGGATACTGGGTGGGCTCAACGAAATCCCCGGCGACGTCACCGGCGGAATCCACAGTTCAGCGCTCGGGCGGGTTAAGGTCCAAGACACGGTCGACGACGGCGCCGCTTTCCTGGTGATCCGGCAGGAAACCGTCAATCTCGTCTCCGCCGGCACCGGCGTGGTGGATGGATCAATAGCCTCCATCAAGTCAATGGGAGCCCATACACTGGCCACGCTTATTATCGATAACGGGAGCACCGCCAAACCGGCCGTGCGTATATCTGCCGAAGTGGTGGGTGCCCCGGACCTCTCGATCGGCGACCACATCGGCGTCGACTTCGAAGAATCGGCCGCCTGGGCAGTCAACAACTAGTTCCCGGGCTTTTGGCGGATCACCGGGGGTCCCACGTCTACGTTGTGACGCGTTCGCCGTCAACCTCGATATGGACTTTGTCGGGATAGAAACAGATGTGTTCGCCCGCGCCGAGTGCCTCGGGCAGGGGGTGCGGCAAGCTCCAAGCCGCGTCAGTTATCCGGACACCGTCGGTGTCCAGGTGCCAATGCTGACCATCGCCCTTATACGGGCACTCTGAAACTGTATCGCTGCGTTCGAACAGCCCAAGGCGGACATCGGCGAACGGAAGGTAGTAGCACACCGGAAGACCCGTCTCAAACAATAGCTTGGGTCGGGTTGACTCGGCGATGATCATCTCCCCCTGACGCACGACGACGCTGCGCGACGACTCCCGGACATCGACACGGTGGTAGCTGTCCCGAACGTGGGCATAGACCGGCTCATCCTCTTCAAACCAGCAGTCCATCGCGGCGAAGTCGACCGTCACGAAGCCGTCCAGCGCCGACCCGCCCGCGTCGGACTGGTAGGACGTGGCCGCCGTGACGGCACCCGGAGCAAGAACCTTCCCAACGGAGATGCTCCACCGCTTGGCTCCGTCGTTGTCCGGTTTCTCCGGAACAAGGAAGTCCTCGCTCAAGTCTTCAAGAGGATACCAGTGCACCGGCAACTTACCGCTCTCGTGAAAGGCGATCCCGCGCCGGCTGTCAAGAACCGTTTGTCCGGCCAATACGGCGCGCATACGGCGCGGCCACGGCTCCCAGTAATGAACATGATTTGGTACGGGGAAGTCGAAGGACCCTCTCTCCGCTCCAAACGGGGCCTGTCCAAGAGTCAGCGACATACGATGGTCCTTCCTTGCAACGGTTTCGCGGTCTAATTCCTGCCAGCCTACGTCTTGGCCTTTATCCGGGAGAAGCGTTTCCGTTCCGGACCCGGCCTCCGCTGCGCGGCATCCGTCCAGTTTCGATGTCCGGGGCCGAGGTGCTGCTTGCCTTCCATCGTCAAAACGGATGTAGGCAAGATAGGTTGGAATGATCCTATGAGCACCGCGATACAGATCAGGAGCCGTTATGGACATGCAACAGAAAATCATTGGTGGCGTCACCAACCGGTGGCTTGAGCACGGCTCGGGCCGGCCCGTTGTTCTTATCCACGGGATACCCACCTCACCCCGCTTGTGGCGCCACGTCATGCCGCTGGTCCAAGGCAGGTCCATGGCCTGGGAAATGCATGGTTACGGCTCCAGCATCCCGGTGGATAAAGCGGAGAACATCAGTCTATCGGCGCAAGCGGACTATCTCCTGGGCTGGCTGGATTCACTCGAACTTGACGAGCCGCCGGTGCTGGTGGGCCATGATCTCGGCGGCGGAGTGGCGCAGATAGCCGCTGCCCGGGCACCGGACCGCTTTGCCGGACTGATGTTCACCAATGCAGTCTGCTACGACTCCTGGCCCATTCCGAGTGTGAAGATGATGGCGCGGCTGGCACCGGTCCTGCGGCACCTGCCCGAGGTGCTGCTGTACCCAACATTCGTCCAACTCATCCACCGCGGCCACGACAACAGGCAGCGTGCCCTCGAATCCCTTGGCGAGCACTGGTCGCCGTACGTCGCCAACGGCGCCGCGCGAAGCATGACGCGGCAGGTGACCGCCCTCGACGTGCAGGACACCATCGCAATCGCGGACCGGCTGCCATCCCTCGGACTGCCCGCACGCGTAATTTGGGGCGAAGCGGACCGCTTCCAGAAAGTACAGTACGGCGAACGGCTGGCGGCCGACCTTGGGACCGAAATAACGCGCATACCGGGTGGGAAACATTTCACGCCGGAGGACCACCCTAACGACGTCGCCGCCGAAATCAACGCCCTGTTGAATCGGTGACCGCAGGGTGGCCCGGAGCCGCTCTCCTACCGCTCCGCCACCGCGCACGACCAGCGAGCGTAGGGCGCGGCAGTCGCTCAAGATTTTCACCAAAGTGTTCGGACCACCGGGCCGTAGGGACACAACGACGTCGGGCTCATAGCCAAGCGCCCATCGACCTCATGCTGGGTTCCGGAGTGCTCGGCGTCTCTCACCGACCAGTACGCCGACGAGGGTTAGGACGACCGCGCCGGCCACGCCCAGCAGGGCGTTGGCATTCCCTGTGGAGGGGGCCGCCAGAGCCACGAGGTACGGTACGACTAGGCCTGCGTAGGCGAGGCTGTAGAACAGCGCGACCACTGCGCCGAGCTCGTCGGGATCCGCGAGGCGTTGGACTTCTTCCAGGCCGACGACCAGGCAGAGCCCGTATCCGGCACCGAGCAGCAGCGCCGCCGCAGCAGCGCTCAGCATTCCTGGCCTCGCGGTGGCGAAGGCGGCGCCTAGACATTCGATGGCGACGACGGCCAGGCCTACGGCGGCAGCACCAGCAGGGCCGTGCCCGTCCAGAACGGTGTGCAGCACCAGCAGGGCCGTGCCCGTCCAGAACGGTGTGCAGCCGTCTCCCCCAGGGCTGGACAGCCGCTCCCGCCATTAGTGCGGCAGCGGCCAGCAACCCCGGGTACGCGATCTCCAGGGCCGCGTTCGGCGGAAGCGCATGAGCGGGCAGGGTTGTGAACACCAACGTGACGCTGCCGAACACCCACGGCCCAAGCGGGACGACGACGCCGAGGAACCGGCCGCTGGTGGCCGAGGCGGGGAACAGTGGTGCCCGGCGGACCGGAGTACTTCGGGCGGGCCGGGTCTCCGGCGCGCGCGGGAGCAGCACGAGGGCGACCGCCGCGAGGACCAGGTGCACCAGGTAGGGCAGCAGCTCAGGCGCCGGCGCCCACTGGGCGAGGGCCCCGGC
>NZ_AZRX01000436.1 GCF_000520495.1 Arthrobacter sp. H14 | reverse complement strand
CCCACGGGAGAATCTGATGGGTTCAGTTCTCGAAGTGGGTTTCGGGGGCCGGCTGGCTAATGGAGGTAAGCATTCCGGCCGCGACGTCGCGTAGTTTGATGTTGCGGGCGCTGGAGGCGGCTTTGAGGATGGCCATTGCCGCGTCGTGGCCGCACCTGTTTTGTCCCATGATGATGCCGGCGGCGAGATCAATGGTGGTACGCGAAGACATCGCTGACTTAAGGTTTTCGCTCGTTTCGGTCAAATGTGCGATGTGAACCGCCAGGCGCAGGGACGCGGAGGCTTCACGGGCGAAGGTTTCAGCGGTCAACTGAGCATCCCCGGTAAAAGCATCTGCTGTGGTCGCGTAAAGCATCAGGGCGCAGCTCGCTTCCCCGTCCAACGGAATCGGAACCCCGAGAACTGAGCGGATCCCGCGTTCGGCGATAGCGCCCTGGTAATCCGGCCACTGATGATCCTGGCGGGTGTCCCGGATATGGGTGATGCGGTTGGTGCGTGCGGCGGTTAGGCAAGGCCCATCGCCAAAGGAATATTGCAGTTCATCAAATTTCTTGGCGTCTTCACTGCTGCTGGCAACCGTTTCGACCTTCCTTGGCCGCAGCAGCGTGATTCCGCACAGAACGTCATTGCCGGGCGAGGAAAGCCGCGCGACGGCCAGTTCCGACAGATTGTCGAGGAATTTTTCGACGTCACCGCTGTCCAAAACCAGATCCTGCAGGGAACCGGCCGCCGTCTCCGGGGTCGGGGGTTGCGCTGGGTGCATTGGTGTTATCGAAAGTCATGTAGGGGCCCCCTCGGTTAGCGTGTCCGCAGCCGCCGTACCGTCAGTATCGGTGATCCGGCAGCGGAAGACATCCATGCCGCCCTCTGCTGGATGACACCCCGTTCACACTACGCGCGTTTCCTCCCTGTAGGCGACGTCGTTCCTGGTTCCACCTCTGGTAGGAGTCCACGTCCCCGGATCCCAAAATCGAGGTTGAATTGGAGTAACGCATCAACTCAACCACCCCACATCAGGGAAGGGATAGCACCATGTCATTCAACAAGGGGGAGCACATAACCTGGAATACCTCTGGGGGGCACCCGCGGAAAAGTCATCGAGAAACTCGATAAAGAGTTCACCTTTGACCGGCAGAAGTTTAAGGCCTCCAAGGACGAGCCCTACTACATCATCGAGAGCGAAAAATCCGGTTCCCGTGCAGCTCATAAAGAAAGCACACTGAGCAAGGGCTGAGGCAAACCCGCGGCCGGGGAACGATGCCGCCAACACCACGCGGCAGAAACGCTACTGATGAACCGGGACCATGATCCATTGAAGACGTCCCCACACCCGAAAACTCGCAGCGCCCGCCGCCTGTCCTGTCAACGGCCCGCAACGGCCTTACCCGCCTGAATTGGGATGGCTCCCCTGCCCGTCCCTGGAGGATGATCATGGACAGGGAACCAGCACTTCCAAGACTATGCCTCCTGTTTTGCCCGGTCCACTGGTTTTGGAATATCCTTACCCGGCTAGACTCGCCTGCACAAACTCGGTGAACTCAGCGCCTAACGCATCAAGCAGCTCGACAACGGCCTCGGGAACTGGCGCACCCCGGGCAGGTCCCGATGCGGGGCGGACAGGTGGGATGCCCGCATGAACGGTCTGGAAGCCCTTCACTGCCTCCGCCGGGCGGCTGCCTCAGCGGGGTAAGAATGCCGGTGAGCATGAATGGTCTCTGGCGTTGTTTATTAACCGTCAGCGCCCGCCGGAGTAGAAACGATACGCTTCCGGCTCCCGGGCGGCCCGACTGGATGCAGTGGTTCCGGGCTGGAACACGAAGCCCGAATCACATCAGGGCAGGCGGGTAAGAGAGCACCATGCGGCGGTGATCCTGGCGGGGCTGGCCTCCGGTAGGTCGCCGGCGCAGATGGCGCGGATGACCCGATGTGCCGCAGCAGCTGCTGTTCGGCATGGCGCGCCACAACACTGGCTGGGCCGGCCGGCTCGAGGAAGCCCTAATGCAGCGCAGAAATCCTGCCCTGGAACACGGAACACACGCCGCGTACCAGCACGGCTGCCGCTGTAAAGAGTGCCGCTGATCACCGGCTACCGCCAACGCTCACAGAGGCGCTAAAAAGACCGGCAGGACCCGCGTGAGTCACGGTTGGAGGAACCATTCACCGAAACCCTGCAGGCAGGATAGGAGCCAGCGAGGGGCTGAACTTTCCGCGCTCCTGAAGGTGGCTGGTTTTCGAGGTATCAGTGGCGTGCGCCTGGGGTGAATGACCATGCGGTCACCCATACGATCCCGATCGTGAGCACCACCGCTATGGGAACGTGGAGCGACATGGCCCCGGTGGAGCCGAAGTGGGCTTGGAAGAAACTGAGCACGAATGACACGGCGACAACCATGACGGGCCACACCGCACCATGCTGGGATCGCCAATGGATTGCCGCGGCCAAGACGGTCAGCCCGAAGATGATATGTATCGCGATCGCCACCCCACCGTGTAAAGCGGTTGCAGACGGGCCTATCGCAAGGATTTGCCCGGCGGTGACGAACTGGAAGACCAGTGCCAGCACGCTGGCCATCGCGGTGATCCGCAGGACGTGAAGGGTAGCCGAACTCGGCCTGGATCCGTGGGCCTGCTCATCGCCAGTTGAAGCGTCGGTCATAAGTACTCTCCTTCAATGCGGATGGAACTTCTCTACGAGCGTGTCCGGCCGAATTACCTTCCGGGCTTTCTCATTCGCAGCTCGTTTTCCCTTATTGAACATTCATTGCGTTGAGCATTCGTTGTGAGTGGTCCCCGCGGATGGAAGTTCCGGGTCTCCCAGCAGACCCGTGCCAGGCCGGCACAGGAGGCCAAGTGGCCCACGGTGGCAAAGACCTTATCGACGCCTTCGGTCAGGATACGTTACTGCTGACTTGTCACCATCTAAACGCGGCTGGTCCTGTCGCCATCACCGAGCACCTGACACCTTTCGCTACGCGGTGACTACACCGCCTCCGGGACATCAACGACTGGGGGAAAATCATGCCAAAAGGTAACGGTGTTGGGGTCAGGCTAGCCTCAGGGCCGATGGCCCTGAGGCTAGGAGCGTCCCCTGTCTAGTTGAGTGGCCGGGAAACTCCTGCGTGGGCGGGATTGTGGGATGGGAAATCATCTGTGACGGGGTCATATCCGATCTAAACGCTGATACGGGATCACATGTATGGGCCGGCTTCCGGGCCTCCGGTGAGCCCACTGCAACATCGAACCAGCGCGGGACTACGCCCGCCCTGTGCTGGAATATCGAAGCGTCACGCTGCTACTCGGAAACACCGGGCGTCATCATTCATTGTCTGTTTTTGCAGGATTTCCGTCATCATCCTGTTCTTCCAGTGCCGGTTGATTGTCTCTCCTGCCCACCTCTCCTCCGACCGTTTCTTCAGCTGTCCCATCGCTTTCTTCCTGGTTAAGATGTTCGGTGACGGCTTCATCGAAGCTTTTCCTACCTTCGGACTCCGGCATTTTGGCCCCGGCTGACTTCTGGTCTGAAGCCTGCCCGGCACTTTCATGGCTGTTACTTCCAGACGGTGTCCGGTGTTTGTTGGTGTTCACAATGGTTCCTTCCATTTTTGAAGTACGGATCTGCACGGGAGCCTGGATAACTGCCGGATCTTACCGACATTTGTGCGGCAACGAACTCGACTTTGCCAACGCTGCAGCCCTTCGCATGGAAACGAGTTTGGCACCCACAAGTAATAGTAAGTATACTTGCCTTATTGCTCGCTCGGTGGCCACAACGTCCCCGCCGACGAAACGCTGTCTGAATATCAACGGGCGCCAGAGACTGGCACGGATCGCAACTCCTACAATGCCAATGCCACCACCGTTAGGAAAAGAATCACAGCGGCCCCCCTTGGTGAACGCTGCAGCATGATGGCACGACCACAAGCGACTTCCCCAAACTCGGAAACCGAACGGCTCAGCATCTCCGTGGGCCCTATCAGCGTCCAACGCGCTAAACCCAACTATGGTCAGGAGCAGACATGACAGAGGAAAAAATTACCGCAACGAGAAACATCGATGCCTCAGCGGATGTGATTTTTGAGGTGCTCTCCAATCCCGAACGGCACGCCCAGCTCGATGGCTCGGGCATGGTTCAGTCCGACGAAAAAACCGATCGCATCTCCGGCGTCGGGCAGGTTTTCACCATGAACATGCAGTGGGAAAAAATGGGTGGGGAATACAAGACCGACAACCACGTCACAGGTTTTGACGAGAATAAGCTTCTGGCCTGGCAAACGGCCGTCCAAGGCGAGGAGCCTCCCGGCTGGCAGTGGGTCTGGGAGCTTACACCCAAAGGGCCTGATTCCACGGAAGTTTCCGTCACCTACGACTGGAGCGGAGTCACGGACAAGGACATACTCAAAAAAGTCTCCTTTCCCGCGGTCCCCCGGGAAGACCTCGAATCCTCACTGGAAAACCTGGCTGCAACGGTTTCCCAGAAATAACCGCCAGACCTGCAGGAATCAGTGTGACGCCCGTTCCCAAACCGGGGCGGGCGCCACACTCTTATATTATATTAAAGTCGGCCACCGGATTCGACACGGGGCAGCGATGCCGCGCGCTTTTTACACGGGGCCGAGGTGGACGACTTTTCGCCGAACTGGGGACCGAAACAGGGCATTAGGAACTATGGATTTCGCCCCCGTCCCAACCAATCCGGCAATCCGTGCCGCTGGTTGGTTACCTACGGTTGCGATTGTCCGCGGATCTGATCCGTTAGGGTTGCCTCATCGGTGGCTCCCCAGCGTTCCACGAGTTTGCCGTTTTCGAACCGTCCCACTTGGATGCCGCGTACAGAGAATTTCCTGCCGGTGGGCTCCATGCCTTTGAAGGTTCCCTGATGGGTGCCGGAGACAGTTAGAACCACGGCCACATTCTCCTCGTCGGCCACGATGGTCTGCGGCTCGAGATTAACGTCCGGAAATGCCGTCCGGAAGGTGTGCCAGAAGTCCATGATTCCCTGCACTCCGGCTCCCTGGCCCGGCGCCGGGTCGTGGTCGACAACGTCGTCGGCAAATACTTCGCCCAACCGATCGAGCTGACCACTGACTATAAGCTCGCCCATCTTTTTCTGGGCTTCGAGATTCGCCTCACGTGACATGGATACTCCTCTACTTGTTGGAAGACCTCTACGGGCCAATTAGGACCACTGTTTCAGTCTTGCCTGCCGCCGGCGGATTTGGCTAGGGGCTCAGAACGATCACTGATCATGAACAGCAGGGCATCGTTGTAGTCGATATTCCCACCTGTGGCACCACCGGCACCGCACTCTTGCTTTGTACCGGCCCAGCTCAGCGTACGATCTCATCCTGCTGGTGATGGGGCTGTTCTTCACCCGTCCACGAGGCATATGGCACCCGCATCCGGTAAGCAAAGGCTGTTCTGTTCCATACTGCTGGCTTGTGGGGAAAACTCCCCAGCCAGTCATTGGAGGGATGACCAAGACACGGGAGCCAGCGGATAAAGGGTAGACAACATCCGTTCTTCCCGCCAAAAATCGATGAACACGGTGGTAGGTGCTTGGAACGGTAGGCCCGCAGTGCGGCGAAGACGGCGAGGAGTTTGTCCCTGTGGACCCTGGTCGCTGCCGCGACATTAGCTGCAATGTGCTCGGTGCTCACCTCCGATTCCCGCACCCGGGTACAAACGGTTCCTGCCTCTACCGTCGGGAACCGAACCGGGATCCGGGCCTTCGGGCTTCCCGCCGTCGGTGCTTACACATTGGGTGCCGGCAGTGCCGCGGTCTGGGTCGAGGGCCGGACACTTTTACAGCAAGTTGGCCAAATTGACGTCGGGACTTCAGCAGGAGCATGGGTGGTCCTGGGTGCCGGCGGCGCGGCAGCCGCACTCTTGGCCGGCTGGCTCAGCCGCCGCACAATTACGGTCAGCTGGCTAATAACCGCTACAGGAACTGGTGCCGCGACGGCATTCATTGGCCTGTTCGCGCAAACCATCAGCATTGCCTATACCGCTTCTGCACTGTTCGGCTTTGCATTCAACGCCGCAACGTCCGTTCTAATTATCTGGGCCGGGCGCATCCAGGCGGAGTCCGCCGCCGGAACTTCGCTGCTCCCATCGCCCTGGCTGCGGGGCAGGCGTCTGGATCCGCCCTCGGGGGAATACTCATCGACCAACTGGGCTTCAGCATGGCCTTCAGCACTGCGGCCAGCCTATGCATTCTGAGCGGATTAGCGGGACTCTGTCCAACGCAGTCCCTCAGAGGTTGCGGGGGAAAGCAGCGCTGACACCGCGACGCGCTTAAGGCCTCGAAAGGTAACCAGTCCGCGGGGCACCACGCGTCGAATGAACTGTAGAGGCAGGTTACTGTGCACGAAGTTGTTGGGCATGGCACCGGCCCTCGAGTGATCAGTGCTCGGAACTGAACAGTCGTCGATACGCACGCGCAAGACGGCGCAGTTGCACCGACAAGACGGAGGAATCAGCATGACTGAAATTACCGCCCACCACGGTCTGTTCAAGGACACCAACCTGCACGTCGACGACACCGGTGGCCCCGGCCGACCCGTCGTCCTCATCCATGGCTGGCCACAGTCCGGAGAATCCTGGAAGAACCAGATAACCGCGCTGGAGAGCGCAGGCTACCGCGTCGTGACCTATGATCGGCGTGGGTTCGGCCGCAGCGACAAGCCGACGAAGGGCTACACCTATGACACACTCTCCGAGGATCTGCACACGCTCCTGAATGAACTGGACCTGAACGACGTGACGCTCGTCGGTTTCTCCATGGGAGGCGGAGAAGTGGCCCGCTACTTTTCCCTCTACGGCCCGGAGCGGGTGCACAGCGTGGTCTTCGCCTCCGCAATACCGCCGTACGTGATGCAGACCGACGACAATCCGGACGGCCCGCTCACCGAGTCGGAGGCTGCGAAAATGACGGCGGACCTCACCAAGGACCAGGACTCCTTCTACGACGGTTTCACCACAAAGTTCTTCTCCGTTGACGGTGAGCTGAAGGTCTCTGAGCAGCAGCGTCAGGAAGCTCTGGCGCTATCCAACCAAGCAGACAAGAAAGCAGCCCTTGCATGCATGGCGGCGTTCGGAAGCACAGATTTCCGGGGGGACCTCCCGAAGGTAAGCGTGCCAAGTCTGATCCTGCACGGCGATGGCGACGGCGTCGTGCCGTTTGAAGGCTCCGGTCAACGCACGCAAGCAGCGATTCCCGGCAGCAGCCTTCACGTCATTGCCGGTGCACCACACGGCTGCAACGTCAGCCATGCTGACGAATGGAACCAGGCACTTCTGGACTTCCTCGCGAAATAGCCTGACCCCACACTGCTCGGCTCGCCGCAATCTGCCGCCGGTGGGTCTCCCACCCACAGGTTGTGGCATCCGCCCACCATCGGGTGGGTGCCACACCTGTATCCGCCCCGGCCAGCGGAGCAGACGGCCACTTATCCCACCGGATTTGTGCCGTTGCGGCAGCATCCCGAAGGGAAAACCTGTGAGCACCCGCCGACCGGATCCAAATGTCCTGTCTTCGAAACCGGACCAGGTACGGGTCCGCTTGTCAGAGCAGGCAAGGAAGATTGAGCACTTGGAATACGTCATAGCGGAGCGGGAAATGATCGGCGTGGCCAAAGGCATCCTGATGGAACGGTACAAAATCACTGCCGAGCAGGCTCATGGCTTCCTTGCCAGAGCCAGTGCGGACGCCGATGCCGCATTAGACCAGACCGCCGCACAACTCATCCGGGGAGACGAACTCACCCTGTAGTGTCTTCGCGCCATGGGATACCGGCAACATGAACGCTGAAGTACTCGATGAAGCCGACGACGTCCTTGATACCCTGAGGACTCACTGGACAAACACCAAATCTTCAAAGCAGCGTCAAATCAGATGCCGCCATGGTCACCATGACACTGCGCCCCATCAATGCCGCCACCCACGAATGGAACATCAGCAGGTAAAGCGCTCCCCGGTAGCACGCCATAACTTGAAGTGCCGCTCAGCGGGCGCGTGAGACCGGAATCCTTCGAGCCGTCATCGAAGAATCGCGTGGACCCGGTTTCCTGGACCATTCAGCGACCAAGCCCTCCCTTTGAAGCGGATGAAGCAAGGAAACCGGCTCAGGTGACGTCGTTGCGTCCGGGGCCTTTGGTGCTTTCCCTGAAGTTATTGCCGGCCGCTGCCAGCCGGTCGACAAGCTCCGGCGCAGGATCGTGCTCATGGTGCCCGGACCGCATTTCATATTTGAGATTACGATCCATAAACGGCTGCTCGCTGTGGACTCTATCCACGGCCCGGCGATGGGCCATCATCAGAAGCCACGTCATGGGACTTCCGGCACCAGGGTC
Organism: Arthrobacter sp. H14; assembly: GCF_000520495.1. GTDB lineage: Bacteria > Actinomycetota > Actinomycetes > Actinomycetales > Micrococcaceae > Arthrobacter_C. The sequence continues at coordinate 820 of NZ_AZRX01000436.1, read as the reverse complement.
GTACTTGTGGGCGTTGAACCAGATTAGGACATATACGTCCTGGGCGGCGTCCTCGCTTAATGCCCGGTCCAGGAGCACTCTTCGGATCGCACCGTAAACGCGGGTAACCGTTAGAGCGTACAGTTCCTCAAACACGTTGACCTCGCGTTGGGCCACACGGGCAACCAGGCCCCCCAGATCAGGGAAACCGCTCGCTGGTTGAGCCAAACTCATCCCCCGATCTTCCCTGGGCGTGGATGCCTGGCAGAACTCTTTCCTAGATTCGCACATAACCGGCCAACCCTTGAGCCAGAGTCATTGATGAGTTACGCAAGCGAAACCAATACCGGTCTCCACCCGGTCGTTTCCGAACAGGACACCCATGTTGTTCAATGTTCGGGCTCCAACAGGTTGAGCATCGGGCCGGACCGGCTCGTCGTGGGTGTAGGGTAATCATCACCTCATGCAGGACTATGGTCTGGTATTTCTTCCCGGGCCGGTGCCGGTAAGCAAAAAGATTTCTCTTCGATTTCTTTCTGCTTACCGGCATTTTTGCTCAGTGCGGCGACCGCTTCAAGATCGAAAGACACCAGCATGTGTCACGGATAGATAACGATCAAGACGCCGGTGTATCCGGGAACGGCGGGAACTGACAGTCTGTGACAGGTGATTCGTGTGTGACAACTTCCTGGAAGGGTTCCCTTAGACCAATCCGTGAGGGCGGGCACACCGAATGACTTGTATGCGGGTCCAAAGGTGGACTCCATGAACCTCATGAGGAGAAAACTGTGTTGAAGAAAAAAGTACTTCTGCTGGCCCCCGCCGTCGCGCTGGGCCTGAC
>NZ_AZRX01000435.1 GCF_000520495.1 Arthrobacter sp. H14 | reverse complement strand
GTTCGGATTCATCGGTAAACGCGCTGGGTCGGCGTGAATAAAGATTCAACGCTCCCAGGTTCCGCTCATCAACATACAGCTGGAAGGCGAGCATGCTGCCCACGCCGGCCGCGGATGCTTTCTCGGCGAACACCGGCCAGCGCTGCTCGCAGCTCATGTCAGGGACCCGCACCGTGCGGTGTTGATAGGCCGCGTCCAGGCATGGGCCCTGACCGGTTTCGTTCTGCAGCGCATCGACCATGCATGGCAGCTCACCGGACGGGGCACGCGAGCCAACATTTTTGCGGTCGAAGACCACGCTGATGGAGCCTTCCTCCACACCGGGGATTAGCTCAATCGCGGCATGGACCACGCTTCTGAGAACATCATCCGGGTCCTGCTCCTCATGCAGAGTCCGCGCCAGATCACTCAGCTTCCGGGCAAGCTCCTCCGGGCTGGCATTGCCTCCATTATGTTCCGATGGTTCGCCTCTGCCCGATTCTTTGATCCGCATTTGTCCCCCTCATCCACTGCCGCTGACACGCCCGGTGATTGGACGCGGTCAAAAGCATAAACCACAGCGGTAGAAAATCACCACACCGGTCTTGACGTATCCCGGTTTCCCGTCCCGCCGGATGATTCAGATCGCCCCTCCACATCCACCACTGTGGTTGGACAGGTCGGGGCCGCCCCGGCCATGACAGATATCCCCACCTCGGGATAGTCGCCGTGGGGCGCACCGGATCAGGACGCGTCCGGCCAAATCCGGTCCGCTTGCCGGCATCTTCTCGTTTTGAGGGCCGCAATGGTGGAAAAGCTGTTCGTTCTATCTTGGGTTCAGACTGCTCTTGGGAGTGTTGGTGATGGAAATGGCGTCGATGACGACGTCCGAGAGTCGTCCGCTGCGCTGAAATACGGCGCGTTGACGCCTCGAACCTGTTCCGCGGGCGAGTACCTGACCCTGCTCCCGATTATTTGTCCCGGGCGTAGCACGTCACTGCTTTGTGGCTCACTCCGGTTCAACCTGGATCAATTGACCATCGACGGCCCCGGCTACAGTGACGTGTTTGGGCCGAATACAACCGTCATGATCTTTCATGTAGACCTTTTTGTGAATGAGTTCGAGATCAGCCGGAGGCCTTCTTCGCCCGGCGGATGCGGTGCAGGATCGGCTCTGTGTACCCGTTCGGCTGGCTCCCGCCAAGCAGCACGAGGTCACGAGCAGCCTCGAAGGCAAGCCCTGGACCTTCCGGGCCGACCAGTGGCTCGTATAGAGCATCGGCCGCGTTTTGCTCGTCGACGATGCCCGCGATACGTTTCATGCTCTCGAGCAGATCTCCCTCGGTGATAATGCCGTGGGTCAGCCAGTTCGCCAGGAGCTGACTGGAGATCCGCAGTGTTGCCCGGTCTTCCATAAGCCCGACGTTCCTGATGTCGGGCACCGTCGAGCATCCGATGCCCTGGTCGACCCAGCGTACGCGTACGTGGCTCGTATAGAGCATCGGCCGCGTTCTGCTCGTCGACGATGCCCGCGATCCGATTCATGCTCTCGAGAAGATCTTCCTCGATGATAATGCCGTGGGTCAGCCAGTTCGTCAGGAGCTGGCTGGAGATACGCAGTGTCGCCCGGTCTTCCATAAGCCCGACGTTCTTGATGTCGGGCACCGTCGAGCATCCGATGCCCTGGTCGACCCAGCGTACGACGTAGCCGAGGATCGACTGCACGTTGTTGTCGAGCTCCGCCTGCTTCTCCTCATCCGCCCAGTCTGGGTGCGAAGCCAGCGGAATCTCGAGGATCGGGTCGACGCCGACGTGCGCTCTCCTCTTGACCTCGTCTTGCACCAGGGACACGTCGACCTCGTGGTAGTGAAGGGCGTGCAGAGTCGCCGCGGTGGGTGACGGCACCCAAGCGGTTGTGGCACCGGCCTTTGGATGCGTGATTTTCTGCTCGAGCATCGCGGCCATGAGGTTGGGCATCGCCCACATGCCCTTGCCGACCTGTGCTCGGTGCTGGAATCCGGCACTGAGGCCGGTATCGACATTAAAGTCCTCGTACGCTTGAATGAAACGCTGCGCCTTGAGGTCGGCCTTTCTCACGAACGGGCCGGCGTAAAGGGACGTGTGTATCTCGTCGCCCGTGCGATCGAGGAAACCCGTGTTGATGAACACGACACGGTCCTTCGCGACGTCGATGCATGCCTTGAGATTTAAGGTCGTCCGCCGCTCCTCGTCCATGATGCCGAGCTTCATTGGTGAGCGGTGCGATGCCGAGAACCTCCTCGACCCGGCGGAACAACTCGACGGTGAACGCCACTTCTTCGGGTCCGTGCATCTTCGGCTTGACGATGTACACCGAACCGGTGCGCGAGTTCTTGAGACTCGTGTCGCCCCTCAAGTCGTGAAGCGAACCGAGCGTGCATATGAGGGCGTCCAGTATGCCCTCGGGGATCTCGTTGCCCTCTCGGTCGAGCACGGCGTCCGTCGTCATTAGATGACCAACCTGACGGATGAACATCAGAGCGCGTCCGTGCAGGGTTATGGAGTCCCCCGCGAGGGTCTTGAAAGTGCGATCCCCGTTCATCGTGCGCGTGAAGGTTTTGCCGTCCTTGACCACCTCCTCCGAGAGGGTGCCCTGGTTAAGCCGCAACCAGTTCCGATACCCGAGTGTCTTATCATCGGCGTCGACCGCTGCGACAGAATCTTCGAGGTCCATGATCGAGGTCAGCGTAGATTCGAGCACGATGTCTTTCACGCCCGCAGCATCGGTGCCGCCGATGGGATGCGAGGGGTCAATCTGGACCTCCATGTGCAGCTCATTGTGGACGAGAAGGATGCTCGTCGGGGCGTCCTTCCGGCCGGCATAGCCCACGAGCTGGGCAGGGTCGTCGAGTCGGTTGGTACTCCCATCGGCGAGTGCGACAACCAAGCCATCGCCGTCGATCGTGTACGAGGTGGCGTTGGCATGCGAACCCGATTTGAGCGGAGCGCTGTCGTCGAGCAGCTTGCGACCGAAGGCGATTACCTCCGCGCCACGCGCAGTGTTGTATTCAGCACTCCGAGCCAGCTCGCCCTCATCCGCGATCGCATCCGTGCCGTACAGCGCATCGTAGAGGGAACCCCAGCGTGAGTTCGCCGCGTTGGTGGCAAAGCGGGCATTCAGCAGCGGCACTACCAGCTGCGGACCGGCCTGGGACGTAATCTCGGTATCCACCCCTATCGTGCTGATTGTGAAGTCGTCCGGCTCCTCGACGAGGTACCCGATCTCTGTGAGGAAGTTCTTATATGCCATCGGCTCGGGCTTGCCAGGCGCGGCACGGTGGTAGTCGTCGATCTTCGCCTGCAGTTCGTCGCGTTTGGCGAGTAACTCACGGTTCCGAGGCACGAGATCCCGGAGAACCGCTGCGACTCCTTCCCAGAATGCGCCGGAATCGACGCCGCTGCCCGGCATTGCCTCGTCCTCAACGAATCGGAAAAGGGGCGTAGCTACGCTGAGGTCGCCGACCTGGATATGATTCGTCATTTGCAGCTCCTTGAACACTTTTTCGCAACATGGAATGTAGACTCTACCTTGTGGAATATATCAGAACGGGAAATCATGGCAACTGATATCGGGCGCGCCCGAGATGCGCGCGCCAGCTTCCGTCTGCTTCCCTAGGGTGAGCGCCAGCGCTCATTTGGAGTTGGCACGGGGCCTGCGCCCGCCGTATCGTCGCGGAACTCGGCGAGACGGCTAAACCTCGCGATCCTCACGATGACAAACGACCAGAAGGAATCATGGGAAACTACTTTGAGTCATCCAACATCACCTACGAAGCAGCACAAAACGCGGTCAGCGTGGCGATCGCCGAAGGCGCTAAAATCGGCGTGCTCGCAGTTGTCACTGTCGTCGATCCCAGCTTGACCATGGTGGCGTTCGGCAAGGCCGACGGGGCGACTCCGCACAGCGTCGAGACGAGCCGCCGCAAAGCGAATACCGCTGCGTCCACTCGCAAGAAGACCGGCTGGATGTCGGACGCGTTCGCGATTCAGCTTCCCCTCGGCACCGGCGGCCTGCTCACAAACATCCAGGGTGGATCCCCGCTGAAGTTCGAGGGCAAGCACGTCGGCGGCCTCGGCGTCGCCGGTGGCACCCCCGACCAGGATGCTTCCATTGCGGCCGCAACGCTCGCCGCAATCGGTGCCGACGCCGATTAGTTCCGCTTTCGCTGACCGCGCCCGCCGGGGCATCAATAGTTGAACGTGTATAAGCTGCGCGGATCTGGAAGGCATACCATTCCGCTGCCTGCGAATCGGTCAACCATTGCCCGCGCGCACTCACGGGTCCCGGCTTAACGCCGGAACCCCCGGCGGGATATTTCCTGTCGGGGGTTCCGAAGCGGACGGACTTAGTTGAGCGTCGCCGTGTCGATGACGAAGCGGTAGCGGACGTCCGAGGCGAGCACACGCTCGTAGGCCTCGTTGATCTTCCCGGCCGGGATGACCTCAACTTCGGCGCCAAGGTGGTGCTCGGCACAGAAATCGAGCATCTCCTGGGTTTCACGGATGCCGCCAATCATGGAACCGGCGAAGGAGCGGCGTCCGCCAATGAGCGCGAACGCGTTGACCGGCAGCGGTTCGGCTGGTGCACCGACGTTGACCAGCGCACCGTCAAGGGACAGCAGGCCCAGGTAGTCGCTGATGGGGAGTGATGCGCTGACGGTGTTGATGATCAGGTCGAAGGATCCGGCAAGATCCGTGAACGTGTTCTCGTCGCTGGTGGCGAAGTAGCGCTCCGCACCCAGGCGCAGCCCGTCTTCCTGCTTCTTCAGGGACTGCGAGAGCACTGTCACTTCGGCGCCCATGGCTGCGGCCAGCTTCACGGCCATGTGGCCGAGCCCGCCGAGCCCGACGACGGCGACTTTCTTACCCGGTCCGGCGCCCCAGTGGCGCAGCGGCGAGTATGTGGTGATGCCCGCACACAGCAGTGGTGCGGCGACGTCGAGCTCGATGCCCTCGGGGATCCGGAGTACAAAGTCCTCGGTCACCACCACGTGGGTGGAGTACCCGCCCTGGGTAATGGAGCCGTCGCGGTCCACGGCACCGTAGGTGCCCGTGTTGCCGTTGAGGCAGTACTGCTCCTCCCCGGCCACGCAGTTCTTGCACTCGCCGCAGGAGTTCACCATGCAGCCGACGCCAACCCGGTCACCGACGGCGTGTTTGGTGACGTTGGAGCCGATTTCGGCAACGACCCCGGCGATCTCATGGCCGGGTGCCAGCGGGTAGGACTGGGATCCCCAGTCGCCGCGGACCGTGTGGATATCCGAGTGACAGATACCTGCGTACTTGATGTCGATCAGCACATCGTCGGGGCCGACGTCGCGGCGTTCGATAGTGGTGGGGATGAGGTCCTCAGTGGCAGATGGAGCTGCGTAAGCATTAACAGTCGTAGGCATAAATGACTCCTGCACATCGTGTGACTTGAATTCTTTGTCCAATTCCCAAACGTCAGGAGCCGACGTCGTATTCCTCAGCGGGAGAACGGGAGTATCTGCTTAGAAATCTAACCGTGGACCGGGTGTCCTCGCACTAGGGGAAACTCCTAACTGGAGTGGCTACGCGTATCGATATGCCAAGGCTTCCAGGGATCGTTTTCGAACTGCCGGGAGTACTCGGCGGAGGTGTTACGAACTCTCCCTCACTCGACGGTCACGGGAAATCTCTGAGCTACCATCTGTTGAGCCTGAAGGTTTAGGACCTAGCGTCGGAGTCATCCAGTCACATATGCGTTCTCTGGGTCGTTGACTTACGGCCGGATTAGCCGCTGACCGTTGGTCCAGCAGACTGCACGCAGCCAGTCGTCGTCGAGCCGGGGTTCTTGTTCGCGCAGGCGTTCAAGGGCTTCGAGCTGGTGGGCGTACGAGTAGGGGATATTCGGGAAGTCGCTGCCGAGGGCGATCCGGTCGGGCATGTCCGCCAGAAGGAGCAATAGCTCCGCGGGGAAGGGCGCGACGTCCTCGAAAAAGTCCGTGAACACCATGGTGGTTCCAGATGTACGTTCGGATAGCGCTCAGCCAGGTCGAGGAACTCGGTGTACTCGGGTGCACCGAGATGGGCGACGACGGCGGTCAGATTTGGGTGCCGGCGCAGTACGCCTTCGAGTTTGTCGGGTCCGGTGAAACCTCCCCGCGGAACCGGGCCACTGCCGATATGTACGACAACGGGAACCGCAGCTTCCGCCAGCAGGCCCCACGCCTTATCCAGGATTGGCTCGCGGACATCGAACCCGCCAACTTGCGCATGGATTTTGAAGACCCGCGCACCGCGATCGAGAGCTGAGCGGACCTGGTCAAGAACATCGTCCTCGGGATAGAACGTCGCGCTGGGAATGCAGTCGGGATTTTCAGCCGCCAGGTCGAGCGCGAAGTCGGTGAGGTCGGCTGCCATATCGGGTTTGTGGGCGTAGGTCAGGGCGGCGAAGCGGCGCACTCCCATTTTCCGCAGGTGCGCCAACCTGGCGTCCTGATCCCAGCGATAGTTAATTGGCCAGGGCCGCCCGATCAGCGGCCCGGCGTCGTCGAAGTGGGCCCAGACGCGCCGCATCATCCGCTCGGGCAGGAAGTGGGTGTGGATGTCGATCAGACCCGGCAGGCCGAGCCGCGCCCACCAAGCGGGGACGTCGTCGTCGGTCATTGATGCCATGGTGCCTCGTTCCAAACAACTCCCATACAGCAGTATTGCTCATAACGGCGGCGTCCTGGCCAACTCCACACAGGAGCTGGCCAGGACGCAGTGGTGCCGCGCGGCCGTGTTACTTGACCAAGGCTGCTTCGGCGGGTTCGGGCGCTGCCTCCTCCTTGTTGCGATGGCGGGGAACAACGAGCGTTATCAGGGCACCAATTACTGCGACGACGGCGAAAACGTAGAAGGCCGCTTGATTTTGGACCTGTGCTGCAATCAGGAAGCCGCCGATGAGGGGACCGCAGACGCCGCCGAGGCGTCCGAAACCGGCACACCAGGAAACACCGGCCGCCCGGGCATAGGTCTCGTAGTAGTTGGAGACGAAACCGTAGATGAGCACCTGGGTACCAATGGTTCCGACGCCGGCAACGGCCACCAGTGACAGCAGAACCGCAAACGGCAGTTCCAGAGTGAGCAGCACCAGCGACAGGGCGGCAAGGAAGAACGTCGTGGCCACAACCTTCCGGGGATCCAAACGGTCGGCCGACAGCGAAGCGACCAGACCACCGAAGATAGCGCCACCATTGAGGACGAGCAGGAAGGTCAGGGAGAACGTCTGTCCATACCCGTAGAGGCTCATGATTTCCGGCAGCCATGTGTTGAGACCGTAGGTCAGCAGCAGACCGGAGAAGCTCATCAGACCGAGCAGCATTGTCGGGAAGAAGTAGCGCTTGGATGCCAGGGCGGCAAAACCTGCGCGTTCAGCTTTCGGCGCTGGCTCCGATGACGCAGCGACCGCAGCGGGCAGCGGAATGCCCGTCTTTACCGATACCGCTTTGGCGTCGGCAAGCCGGCCACGGGACAGCAGCCACTTGGGCGACTCCGGGAGCTTCATCAGAGCCATCGGGAACAGGAACAGCAGCGGCAACGCACCTATCCAGAACAGTCCGCGCCAGCCGATTGCATCGGTCAGCACGATCGCCAGCAGCGAGGCAAGCACCCCGCCGACAGGGACGCCGGAGTAGACGATGGCGTTGTAGAAATTGCGCTGACCCTTTGGCGCGAACTCTGCCACCATGGCGCCTGCCGTAGCGACGAGCGCGCCGATACCGAGGCCGGTGAAGAAGCGGAGGGAGCCAAAGATCATCACATCGGGAGCCATGGCTGTCGCGGCCATCCCCAGTGAGAACAGGACAATACCGATCAGCATGATGCGTCTGCGGCCCACGTAGTCGCCGACGCCGCCGGCGACGAGCGCGCCCACCATGACACCCAGCAGTGCGGCACTGCCCAGTGCTCCGGCTTCCGTTGCGTTGATGGCTCCGAGTTGGGTTGGGTCATCCAGCAGCATCGGGACGATGGCGCCGTAGACGACGAGATCGTAGCCATCGAAAATCAGGGCCATGGCGGCAATCGCCACAACCCACCGAACGGATTTCTTCTGCTTCGCGGTAGCAGGTATCGCAGGTGATGTCATATGCGAGACTCCTTTGTCTTCGGGAACGCGTGCAGCGGTACCACAGGGGCATTCCAGCGGGGTTGCCGTGAACTGCAGCTTCAACTGCTGCAGGCAGGCAACTGGACAGGAGGCGCCGTCGTCGTCCGCATATCCCGGGGATGAGGGAAAGGCTCAGGTGCGCGGTGTTGCACCGATTCGAAATTCCGAGCGGACCTCCACCAACTCATCCTGACTGGAAGTGGCGCCGATCACACTAGCTGTTTGCCTAGTGTCCTGATTCGTTAATTCGTTTCAGGTATCTGGCGATGGAGGCGAGGATGTCTTCGGCGGTTTTGGTCCAGATGAAGGGCTGTGGATCCACGTTCCAGGCCTTCACCCAGCTGCGGAGGTCTTTCTCGAGGGCTTGCACGCTGCGGTGATCAGAACGTTGCAGTAGGTCCCGGGTCACTTCCGCGAAGACACGCTCGACCTGGTTGATCCACGACGAGTACGTCGGGGTGAAGTGCATGTGGAACCGTGGGTGCTTCTCAAGCCAGTTCTTCACTGATGGATGTTTGTGCGTGGAGTAGTTGTCGCAGACGACGTGCACGTCGAGGTGCTCGGGGACGTTCTTGTCGATCTTGGTCAGGAACTTCTTGAACTCGACGGCACGGTGTCTGCGGTGGATGGAGGATATGACCGTCCCGTCCGTGACGTTGAGCGCCGCGAACAGGCTCGTGGTGCCGTGCCGGACGTAGTCGTGCGTCCGACGCTCAGGGGTTCCCGGCATCATCGGGAACGCTGGCTGTGATCTGGCCAGGGCCTGGACCTGGCTCTTCTCATCGACCGATAGTACGACCGCGGATTCCGGCGGGTTCAGGTAGAGGCCGACGATGTCGTAGACCTTCTCGGTGAACAGTGGATCGTTGGAGAGCTTGAACCCCTCCTCCAGATGGGGCTTGAGACCGAACGCCTTCCAGATCCTACCGATCGTCGACTTCGACAGGCCGGACTTCTCGGCCATCTTCGCCCGTGACCAGTGCGTCGCGTTCGCCGGGGTCGATTCCAGCGTGTCCACCACGACGTGCTCAACCTGATCCACACTAA
>NZ_AZRX01000434.1 GCF_000520495.1 Arthrobacter sp. H14 | reverse complement strand
CTCGCGACGGGCCGCAACCTGCTGGATTTTCCCCCGCAGCACGTCGATGCCGGTACCGGTCACCGCAGAAACCGGGTGCACTTCGGCGTCAACAAGGCCGTCCTGGGCGAGCAGGCCACGCAGGGATTTCACCACCGGCTCGACCTCCCGCTCCTGGAGCCGGTCCACCTGGTTCAACACCACCAGCGTGACGGCGCCGTGCGAGGCGAGCGGACGCAGGAAGCCGTAGTGGACCGCGGCGTCAGCGTACTTTTGCGGATCGAGGACCCAGACGAGCACGTCTACCTGTCCTGCCATTTTCTCGACGATCTTCCGGTGCTCCAGGGCGGTGGAGTCGAAGTCAGGCAGGTCCAGCAGAATCAGGTCATGAGTGCCATCTGTCGCTCCCCCTCCGCGGCCGTCGTCGTGGCCGCCATTGTCCTGGCCGCCCGTTGCAGCGCTGCTCTCCCCCACGCCGTCGTCCATGTGTTGCCGGTTGTTGACGTTGAGCCAGTCCAGCAATGGCTCGCTGCCCTCGATTCCCCATACTCCCGCCAGCGGCTCGGAGGTGGTGGGCCGGCGTGCCGCGACGGTGGCGACGCTGCTTCCGGTGACGGCGTTGAACAGTGACGATTTGCCGCTGCCGGTGGCCCCGAAGAACCCGACGACGGTGTGCCCGGCGGACAGCGAACGGCGCGACGTGGCGCGCTCAAGGACGTCATAGACCTCTGCCAACGGGGCAACCGAAAGCCGCCCTTCGGCCAATTGACGCGCTTCATCCAGGGCCGACAGCCGCTCGCTGAGATCCGAGCTTTCGGCCTTTTTGCGGTGCCGGCTCATGCACGCTCCCCCAGTTTCTGCAGTGCGGCGGCGTAGCGGTCCAGATTCTTATCCGAACCGGCTTGCAAAACATCGAGCCGGGTGAGGAAACGCTGGGATTCGCTGGTCAGGATCGATTCGCACCGGACTTTCAAGTTCTTCCTTGCGCGTTCGGCCAGCCGGCGGACGGCGTCCTCACCAAAGATGGCTTCCAATAGTTTTTGCCCGACGACGGCGGAGCCACCGGCGATGCCGACCTCCAGTCCTGTCAGCCCGGCTGTGGAGGCAAAGACGACGATCATCAGGGCGACGCCGAGGCCGTTAACGCCGAAGGACAGCATCCGCGCCCGGAAACGTTTGTCCTGGCCCTCGGTGCGGATGAGTTCCATCAGGTCCGACTGCCAACCGCGGATTTCCACGGCGACCCGTTCCGGCAGATCCTTGCTGGTCCGCGCCAGGTCGTCCCCGCCGAGCAGCTGTCGACCCGCCGGGTCCGAACGCCAGCGCTGGTCCGCGTGCTCGGCTGCCTTGGCGGCCTCGTCCACGATCACTGCCTGCAATCCGGATTCGATGGCGGATTCCACCTTCACAGCCGGGGCGGGTTTACCGGTCATGAACGCGCCGATCCGGTCACGGAGCCGTCCGACGTTGGACTCAACTGCCCGGAAGAATTCACCCGTCCCAACAAAGTCCTGCCACCGGGCGAGCACTTCGCCGCGCAAAAGAGTCCCGTCTTTGGTGGAGTCGAGCACCCTGATCGCGGCATCGTCGTACGCGTTCTTTACATCCGCTGCCAGCCGCTCACCGGCACGCTGCTGCGCCACCTCCGCCTTGGCGATGTCCGAAATCCGCCGGCCCAGCGCCTTCACCGCGCCGTTCAACGTGCGGCGGGCAATTTCCGCTCGCGAAGTGGCATCCGCGGCGATCTCCTCCAGCCAGTCCCGGATGGGCAGCACCAGGTCGGCCGGGAGCATGCCCAGCTCGTCCAGCGGCGATTCGGGGATCACGAAAACCTTCGCCCCGCCGAGCCCCTGCCGCTCCAGCAGTCCACGCAGGTCGGCCTCAACCTCGTCGCCAACTCCCTCCGGCACCCGGTCCAGCACGACCGCGACGGTGATATCCCGTGCGGCCGCTTCGAGCAGCAGTTTCCACGGGACGGCGTCGGCATAGCGGTTGGCGGTGGTGACGAACAGCCACAAATCCGCCGCCGCGAGTAATTGGCCGGCAAGTCTGCGGTTGTCGTCGGAAATGGAATCGATATCCGGCGCGTCCAGCACCGCAACACCGCGGGGTACGACGTCGTCGCCGAGCATCACCAGCGACGTCACCGCGCCCGGCTCCGGCTCGGCACCGGCCGTATCCCCTGTGCCCACCGCCGCCGCGGGACGTTGCGGGCCTGAGGGGTCAACGACGCTGGCGGTAATCCGGCTGAGATTGGGCAGCACGCGCTGGTCGGCGAACCAGCTCCGGTCCTCGGGGTGGTGCAGCAGGATCGGCTGGCGCGTAGTTGGGCGGATGGCACCGGCACGCGTGACGGGATGCCCGACCAGCGCGTTGACCAGGGTGGATTTCCCGGCACCGGTGGAACCGCCGACGACGGCGAGCAGCGGTGCGTCCAGGCTGCGGTAGCGCGGAAGAACATAGTCGTCGAGTTGAGCGAGGGCATTGCCGACGTAGAGCCGGGCGGCAGCCGCGCCGGGCAGCTCGAGGGGAAGCGCCGCTGTTTCCAGCGCCCGCCGGACGGATTCAAGCAAAGCGACGGGATCGCCATTCGGGTTCAGCGGCGGTGCATCGCCCGTTTCAGATCTCACATTATCTATTCTGCCAGCCAACCCGCCGGTTGACCGTGAGGCAGGTCCGTTTTACCCCTTATCGATTCGGTCCGGTCCGTCTATGCTAAGCACATGGCTGAAATACGGTTACATGAGTTGCCCCGGGAGTACGCGAAATTCCTGGCAAAATTGGATCCGGAAATGCAGGAGGCGCTTTATCCGGTCTTCGAGCAGTCCGTTGCCGAAGGCGAACATGGCGTGCTGATCCGGGGTCCGCTGCACGAAACGCAGGCGATGGTGTCCGACGATATTCCGTTCGGAAAGATACGGGACATCCAGGTTCATTAGCGCTGCTTCATTAGCGCTGCCGCCCGGGCAAGAAGAAAGCCCCCGGTCTGCGTGATGCAGTCCGGAGGCTTCCAGCTGTGACCCCAGCGGGATTCGAACCCGCGTTACCGCCGTGAGAGGGCAGCGTACTAGGCCGCTATACGATGGGGCCGTACTTTGTTTTGCTCAACAAGCTAGATGAGTATTGCACATAATTTGTTGCCTGCGCCAATCCAGTGGCGCCTGCCATATTCGACCGAAACTCCGGTCGAAATGAAGCGCTGGGGTACCAGGACTCGAACCTAGAATGTTGGTACCAGAAACCAGTGTGTTGCCAATTACACCATACCCCAATGGCACTTTCCGTCTCGGTAAACAGGACAAATCCCGCTCCTCCGCACGCTCAAGCGCCGACAGATAACTTTACCCGATCAACTGCAGTGGTTCAAAACCGCTGACAGAAGGGTGAATTCACCATGCCTTGCGCTTCGAAATTCACGATGCCTTGTATCCCGAATTCACTAGGCCGAGCATAGCCGGGATCTCATCGAGCGAGCCAATCGTTGGGCCGTCGAATTCGCGATCGTCGGGCCCCGGCGTGCCGACCACCCCAGGCCGGCTCAGCCACACACCCACCAGCCCTGCCGCCGTCGAACCTTCAGCATCAACCAGAAGGTTATCCCCGACATACATGGTCCGGGCTGGTTCCGTGCCAAGCTGGCGCGCGCCCTCGTGGAAGATCTGCGGATCCGGCTTCGGGCAATCGACCGTGTCCGTTCCGACCAGCGCTTCGACCCGTTGCAGTCCGGCCTTGTCGAGCTTTATCCGCTGGTACGCCTCGACGTTGTTGCTCACCGCGCCGTAGGCAATCCCGGCCGCCTCCAGCGCGTCAAGGAGAGTCGCGACGTCGTCGAACGCAACAAAGTGGATGGGCAGCGTCTTTTCATACGCCCTGTTCCAGACAAACAGCGATTCGTCGTCGAGCAGGCTGCCGTGGACGCTTTTGTGGGCGTGACGGATCCGCTGCAGCCGCTGCTCGACGAAACTAAGTTCTCCCGAGAGGAAACGGTCATAGTGGCCGAGCGGGTCCTTCGAGTAGAGATGTGTGTACTCGATCCACTGCTCTTCGCTCAGTCCAGGCGCGTGCTCCGCGCTGGCGTGGCGGACGGTTTTGTCCATCGCCGTCTTGAGGTCGACGAGAGTGTCGTCGATGTCGAACAGGACGCCGTCGATATCGACAGTGGCGCCATCGATCCTGGAATGGCCGCCGTTGGTATTCGTACTCATGTGATCCTTCATGTCGTCGTCCCGCTACTGCGTTGCGGATTCGTTCCGGGCAGCGGATTCGTCGCGGAAAGCCCGGATCCGGGCCAGTGAGGAGTCCTTGCCCAGGATGACCATGGATTCGAACAGCGGCGGCGAAATGCGCTGGCCGGACACACCTGTGCGGATCGGCCCGAATGCCTTGCGCGGCTTAATGCCCAGCTGGTCCACGAGCGCGCTCCGCAGCGCTTCCTGAATGGTCTCCGCGGTCCATAGCTGGATCGGTTTTAGGGCGGCGATGCCGGCGTCGAGCACCTCAGCCAGGTTCTCCGGCATTCCCTTGCGGGCGTCGTCGGCAATGACGATCTCTGGGTCGTCGGCGAAGAGGAAGCCGAGCATCTGCGGGGCCTCCCCCAGCAGGCCGATGCGTTCCTGGATCAGCGGCGCGGCTTCGGTCAGGATCTCCTCCTGGCGCGGGCTGAGCGCTTCACCGAGGATGCCGGCGTCCTGCAAATATGGGATCAGGCGGTTGCGGAAATCTTCGGCGTCGAGCATCCGGACATGAGTGCCGTTGATGGCCTCGGCCTTCTTGATGTCGAACCGGGCCGGGTTGCCGAGGACGTCGTGGATGTCGAACTTCTCCACGAGCGTCTCGACGGTGAAAATGTCCTCGTCGGCGGACAGCGACCAGCCGAGCAGCGACAGGTAGTTCAGCAGGCCCTCCGGGATGAACCCGCGCTCCCGGTGCAGGAACAGGTTCGACTCGGGATCGCGCTTGGAGAGCTTCTTGTTGCCGGCACCCATCACGTAAGGCAGGTGGCCGAACTGCGGGATGTACTGCGCGACGCCGATGTCCACCAGCGCCCGGTACAGCGCGATCTGCCGCGGCGTGGAGGAGAGCAGGTCCTCGCCACGCAGCACATGAGTGATGCCCATCAGCGCGTCGTCGACCGGATTGACCAGGGTGTAGAGCGGGGCTCCGTTGGCGCGGACGACGGCGAAGTCCGGCACCGTGCCTGCCTTGAAAGTGATTTCACCGCGGACCAGGTCGGTGAAGGTGACGTCCTCGTCCGGCATCCGCAGGCGGAGCACGGCCTCGCGGCCCTCCTTCTTGAAGGCCTCGATCTCGTCGTCAGTCAGGTTCCGGTCGTAGTTGTCGTAGCCGAGCTTCACGTCCCGGCCGGCGGCCTTATGCCGCTCCTCGACCTCTTCCGGGCTGGAGTAGGACTCGTAGATATGACCGGCCGCCTTGAGCTTGCCGATCACTTCCTGGTAGATGTCCGAGCGCTGCGACTGCCGGTACGGTTCGTGCGGCCCGCCGACCTCGACGCCTTCGTCCCAGTCAATGCCAAGCCACTTGAGTCCGTCCAGCAGCTGCTGGTAGCTCTCCTCGCTGTCGCGCGCGGCGTCGGTGTCTTCGATGCGGAAGATCAGCGTGCCCTTGGTATGCCGTGCATAGGCCCAGTTGAACAGCGCCGTCCGGATCAACCCGACATGGGGCGTGCCGGTTGGCGAGGGGCAAAACCGGACGCGCACGGGCGTATCTTCGGTGACGGTGGGCGTGACGGCAGAAGCGGAAGGAGAATTAGTCATGATGATGCCAGTCTAATGGAGCCGCGTTTCAGAAACTCCAGACCAGCGGCACGATTCCCAGCACGGTAATACCCATCAGGATGCTCAACGGTCCGCCGAGCCGGAAGTAATCGCTGAGCCGGTAGCCGCCAGGGCCCATCACCATCAGGTTGGTCTGGTACCCGATCGGTGTCATAAAGCTTGCCGAGGCGGCGAACATGATCGCAAGGACGAACGGCATGAAGCTCACGTCCAGCTGCTCCGCGACGGAAACGGCTATCGGGAACATCAATACCGCGGCGGCGTTGTTGCTGAGCAGCTCGGTGAAGACGACCGTCATGGCGTACACGAGCAGCAGACCAACCCACGGAGGAATTCCATCGCTGAACAGCAGCCAATTGGCGATCTGCTCGGCCGCTCCGGTCTTGGACATCGCGGCTCCGAGCGCGAACGACGACGCGATCACGATCAGTACCGACAGGTCGATGGAGCGCCGGGCCTTGCTGTACGGCATGCAGCGTATCGCCAGCATCGCCCCGGCCGCCAGGAACGCAGCGTGGAGAATACTGAGCAGGCCGACCGCGCTGACGACGACCATCGAGATCAGGATGCCGAGCGCCCACGGTGCGCGTTTGAAGTCCGGCGGAGTGGAATCCTGCAGGGCGCTGACGAGCAGGAAATCGCGGCGATAGCGGTATTGGTCCACGAAGTCCTGGCCGGTTTCCAGCAGCAGTGTATCGCCCAGCTCCAGCTCGATATCGCCAACTTTGCCGGGCAGCCGTTCGCCGTTCCGGGAGATCGACAGGATCACCGCCTGATAGCGGGAACGGAACCGGGATTCGCGCACGCTCTGGTTCAGGCCGGCGAAATCCGGACCGATCACCGCTTCGACAAGCTGGCGTTTGTGGTGGTCGATCTTAAGCTTGTGGACGTCGCCGTTGGCGGGAATCAGTCCCCGGATCCGGCGCAGTTCCCGGGCGCATTCCGGGGCGCCGATGAACATCAGCGTATCCCCCGCCTGCAGCTGAGTCTCGGGTGGTACGCCCGGCATCAGCTGACCGTCGCGTTCAATGTCGGCGAGGTAGCCGTGCTGCAGGCTGCGCAGGCCGGCCGAAGCGATGGTCTGGCGCACCAGCGGGCCACGGGGATCGACGTCGACCTCCACCGCGTATTCACGTGCCGAGCCGAACTGTTCCAGCACACTTTCGCGGTCCGGCAGGAGCTTATCGGCGAAGAAGTACAGGAAGGTGCCGCCCACAATGACCAGCGGAACGCCGACCCAGGCCATTTCGAACATCTGCAGCGAAACGTCCAACCGGCTCTGCAGCAGACCATCGACGACCAGGTTGGTGCTGGTGCCGATCAGCGTACAGGTGCCACCAACAATGGCCGCGTAGCTCAGGGGCAGCAACAACTTCGACGGCGGCAGCCGCAGTTTCCCGGCCCACTCCTGCACCGCGGGGATGAACATGGCCACCACCGTGGTGTTGTTCATGAACGCGCTGAGGCCCGACGCCGGTGCCAGCAGCCTCAACTGTGCCTGCTTCACGTTTTTGGGTTGGCCGAGCAGCCGGTTGGCGATCCACTGGACTGCGCCGGTTTCCTTCAGTCCCGTTGCCACGACGTAGAGCACCGCTATGGTGATCACGCCTGTGTTGGCGAAACCCGACAGCGCCTCCGACGGCGTGAGGACGCCGCTGACCATGAGCGTCACCATCGCGGCGACGAGAATGACGTCGGCCGCCAGTCTCGTGAGCGAGAGCGCGGCGAGTACGGCAACGACGACAGCGAGCGTCAGATATGCATCAAATCCCATGTGCGTGTATTGGCGGTGAGGTGATCAGCGGCGCACGGCAGGATTGGAGAGGGCGCCGATGCCTTCGATCTCGACCTCGTACCGCTGCCCGTCTGTGATCGTGCCTACGCCCGAAGGTGTGCCGGTGAGGATGACGTCGCCGGGCAGCAGGGTGAACGCCTGGGACACGTAAGCCACGAGCTCTTTCACGTCCCAGATCATCTGGCCGGTGTTGCCATCCTGCTTGAGCTCCTCGTCGAGGTAGCCTCGGATGGCCAGGTCCTCGGTATCGAGTTCCGTTTCGATCCAGGGACCGAGCGGGCAGGAGGTGTCGAAGCCTTTTGCCCGGGCCCACTGGTTGTCCGTCTTCTGGACGTCGCGGGCCGTGAGGTCATTTGCGCAGGTGTAGCCGAAGACGACTTCATCCACACGCTCGATCGGAACATCCTTGCAGATCCGGCCGATAACCACCGCAAGCTCTGCCTCGTAGGAAACTTCCTCACTGAAGGATGGCAGGGAGATGGGATCGCCCGGGCCGATGACCGACGTGTTCGGTTTCAGGAACATCAGCGGTGCCGGCGGGACCTCGTTGCCGAGTTCCTTCACATGATCGGCGTAGTTGCGGCCAATACCGACGACCTTGCTGCGCGGAATGATGGGCGCGAGCAGGCGGACATCCTCCAGTTTGTGGCGGACCGGGGTGACTTCGACCTTGCCGAAGAAGGGGTCGCCGTTGATGACGGCCACTTCCTCGCTGCCGGATTCGCCTTCCACAACGCCAAACATCGGATCGGAGTCCACAACAAAACGGGCTATACGCATGGGCTCAACAGTACCGGTGGGCGGTCAGTGAGTCGAAAACCTACCCCTCGAGCCGGACAAATTTCTCATCCGGTTCCTGCCGGCGCCCGTTGGTCCCAGCTCGGCGGACTCCCAATGGATTGCAAACGTCCACCCCCAACCGCTCGAATACTTCGCACCGTCGCGTCGCCAGCGTCTCCCTCTTGTGCAGAGCAATGGCTGCAACCTGCATATCAATCACGTGGAGATCGCCTTGTTGCCCATAAGCCATCATCAAATGCCCGAACACATCCGCAGCGTCTTCGTCGAACGGGATGACTCTGTAGGCGAAATCTTCCTCTCTAATCCGGCGGAATATCCGCTGCACGGTGGCACGCCGAATCTTTTCGTCAATCAGCTCAACGCCTGCCAGGATTTCCGCAACGGCAACAGCAGTGGTCGATGGCTGGATGGGCTGTTCATTCATCCATCGCTCGATCCGGTAGTCCAGCTGGCTCCGCATCATTTCAATCAGGATGTCTGTGTCGACGATCATCTCGCCCACCCTGCCGTTGACCGATGATCGTGGGTTCGCGGAAGTATGCGAACGTCCTCCATCGAACCAATCGCGAGGCAGCTCTGCATCCACGACTTCACCCATCCCGGTTCCTCGCCGCGCCTCACCCTCTTGGACGCTCCGTAGGCATATCCCTGTGTAAAGAATGCATTCCGGAGTGCCACGCGGATTTCAGCCTCCATCGAATTTCCGTTGGTTGCTGCCCGGAGGCGAATCTGCTGTTTCAGTTCGTCATCCACGTTGCGGATTGTCACCGATCCCATTGGCTGTCCCTTTCTTGAGAAGTGATTGCATTGCATGCACCCATACGACGAGTTCTAGCGGTCGTTGCAACGGCCCCTTAATTCGGGAGTTGCAACACCATTGGAAGCGTCATCAATTAATAGTTCTTTCTCTAAGGAAGAATCGTCCTCGAGGAAGAAAGCGGATCGACCGTCGGTGGCACTTGGGAAACGTCGGTATCGGTCTTACACAGCCGCTGAGAAGGATGGGTTCTTCGCGTTGCTGGACAGGCT
>NZ_AZRX01000433.1 GCF_000520495.1 Arthrobacter sp. H14 | reverse complement strand
GTGGAGCGTCCCGTTCGGTGCCGGAGTGGCCATGACCGTAGACGAGCTACCCATTATGACGGGCCGCAACAACCCATATTGGGGCGAGGAACGCTACGCCCTGATGCTCTACGTCACCGGAACCGTCGCTGTGTCCGGTCTCCTGGCCGTCTTTCTTCGACGTGGCCGCCATATCCGGCGCGGCGGCCATTCCGCTATGGCCTTCATCCAAGACTCCGGAACGAACGGCGACGAGTCCATCAGTAGGAGGCATTCATCCGGCGGCGCGCCACAAGGGACACCGACCTGGCTATCCGATGACCAGATCATGCTCCGACTGCATGGCACACGCAGTGAAGAAGTGTTGCTATGGACTCATTCACGCGGTGACTCCGTGGCCAGACTGCCGAACCCTCTCGATGGTGAGGAAGAGGCAGAAGTCAGACGTGAACTCGAATTATTTCGGCTGCTCGCGGTGAAAACATCGCTGGACCGGCAATGGGAACTGACCGAGGCAGGAACACGAATCGCAGGCAAAATCGCGGTGGCCGTTGACGACGAACGCGGCCATCGGCACCGTCGCCTGCGCATTACGGTGGACCGACGAATCCAGAAAACGAAACAGCCTCGCCCCGGCTTCTTTGGTCGCCGCCGACGGTAAAAAACTAAGCGGCCTTAGCATTATTGCTGTCCTGGTTCGCTTCAGTTGAAAAGGTTGGAACCGTTCTCAAGCAGCGTCCCACTGGAAAAGTGAAATAGGGGCTGAGCATGACATATGTGCCCGTTATCGGCGGTAACCGCTGCCCAATAGGAACAAGCGGGTACTTCACTTACCTATACGTATTGTTTAGAGTCGGTCCAGCAATTCGGTCTTCTTTGCTGTGAATTCGTCCTCGGTCAGTACGCCGGCGTCGCGGAGCTCACCCAGTTGTTTGAGCTGCCCCATAATGTCGACGTGGGCTTCTGGCGTGGTTGGTTGTTGTAGGCACCCGAGCGCTGGAGGTGCTGATACGCTGCCGAATTGTGTCGACAATGGATTTGCCAACGTCCTTTTGGACGCCACCAATCTCCGCCTTGTTTCCGGAGACGAATACAGTTATGGACCCTTGGATCAGGCCGGCGTTCCACTGAATCGAGGAACGAACACCGAAAACTGCCCCGGCAGGTACGGAGCGGGACCATTTCGTTTCTTTTTGTGCTTTGGCATACTACTGGTGGCTCACCAGAGCCTTAGGCCCTGCCATGAGAACAAAAGCGGAAAGAGACGCCGATTATGAGCGCCGGGACGCTGCCATTACTGCCAAGTACAACGCCCGGATGGCAGAAATTAAAGAGCGGAGCGCCGAACTGCGAGAGCAGTCAGCGGACCGGAAACGAGCCGCACCGCCGACCACTCAGAGACCCTTTTACACTCCGTCAATGCTGAGCATTATCGTAGGTGTTCTTTTTCCACCGTACGGTTTGTACCAGTGGATGAGGCTCTTGACCGATCAGATGCGGATATACCGATCTGCCAGGGCGGAACTTGCGCGCGTCCGGTCCCTGAATAGCTGAAGTCGCCCCGTTTTACGTCTGCATCTGAGCCGGCCACCGAACAGCTGGTGCGTCCTCACCTGTTCCGGGACCAATTGCAAACGCACAGGAAGGTCTCCGAAGCTTCGGACGAGGAGTTTCGTCGAGCATGGGGCCTTAGGTGACGAGTTCGGCGTAGACGACGTAGTTCCCTTCAAGCCGGCCAGTGGCGGGGTCGTATCCGTCACAGGTGATCAGCCGGAGTTCGGCTCCTTCGGTATATCCGTAGACAGTCTCTGTGGGGAACGCATCTTTGGGGTACTGCTCGCCATGTTCCACTGCGAAGGTGGCAGTTGTGCCATCTTCTCGCGTGACCTCGATGATGTCTCCGGGTGTGAGGGCGCGCAGATCAGCGAATACGCCCGGACCCCCATCAGATGCGTTGACGTGCCCGAGCAGGGTGGCCGGGCCGCGTTCACCCGGAGTGGGGGATTGGACTCTTCTATGTCTGTCAAGTCGCTTCCTGCACCTTTTTGGTCCGAGCCGCGGCAGCTAGAATTCTGAACACACGGCGGGCCAGATAGCGTTTGACGCAGCGCCGGATTTCTTTATCGGTTTTGCCCTCGGCGCGACGTTTCTCGACGTAGTCGCGGGTTTCGGAGTCATAGGTCATCCTGGTGATCGCAGCCATGTGCAAGGCGCTGTTGAGTCTCCTGTCGCCACCCCGGTTCAACCGATGCCGCACCGTGTTCCCCGATGATGCAGGGATGGGATTCACGCCAGCGAGACAGGCGAAGGCAGCCTCGCTACGGACCCGTCCCTCATGTGACCACGCCACCAAACATTTCGCCGCGGTCACCGCCCGGAAGCCCTTCTCCTTGAGCAGCGGTGCGGCTTCGCTGACCTCGACCAGCTCATCCAACTTCTGCTCGTTTGACTTCAGCTGCTCGTCGAGGTCCAGGATGTGCTTGGTTAGGCGGACCGCCTCGGCACGGGCGATACTCAAAGCCAGTTCTTCCTCGCGTTCACGCCACCGGGAGATCTCCTCGATCTGGACCGGGGTGAGCTTCCTGCGAGCATCAATTCCGAGGTCATTGCTGCGCACCAAAGCGTTCAATGCGTTGATCGAACGGGTACGGTCCTTAGCCATGGATTCCCGGGCGGTCACCAATATCCGCAAGCCCTGGCGGATCCCTTCATTCAAGCGGGGACGGCGCAGTTTCTCAACCGGCAACGGCAGCACGGCCACAGCCATCCTGTGGGCGTCCAAGGCATCGGTTTTACCGACGCCGCGGTTCTTCTTGGCGTCCATGCGAGGAGCCTCGGTGACGGGGAATCCATGGGTGGCTACGGTGCCGGCGAGGATCGCCCCGTAGGACGCGGCTCCCTCGATGGCCCAGAGAGTATCGGCGTCGGCGTTGGTGCGGCGTGCGACCCATTTGATGGCCCGATTGATACCGGCTGCGGTAACCGGGAATGACTGCGTATCCAGCAGTGCGCCATTGGTGGCTTCGACGATGGCATGGACATGGTCGCGTGCGTGAGTGTCGACGCCCACGACAAATGGGTGGCAATGAGAGACGATAGACAGAGCGGTCACTTGTTTTTCCTCTTGTGATGGACTTGGTTGGTGGCCGTTGCCGGCCGGTACCAGTCCGGGTAGGAATCACGTCGGAACAGAACTGTGAGGGGTCACGCCCGCAAGGGTGGACAATCTTCTAATCAAGCTACCGAAGTGGGCCGGACGAGTACCGGCCGACCCACCCCGATGGACGGACAAGTCCACAAAAGGACACCCTGAGAGTCAGTTGTACCAAGGGTCACGCCACAGGGTGGAGCGGCTGGTAACTATCCTGCCAGCCAGTCCCAGACCAGCTAAAACAAGTCTCACAGTTGTACCAGCCGGCGGGAGCGCCGGGGTTACCAGGGGGAACTTCCAGCGACCCGTTCTCCTGCAGGCCGAGACGCAACAGTTCGGAGAGGGTGCCAATGGAAGGAATGCTGACGGAGACCGGCGGTGATGCAGCCATGACCGGCAACCGGCTGGCGGAGGCCTCCGGCGCCGACACTGGTGATTTCTGATCCGGAACCGGCGATGTTGACGCAGCCGTAGTCTCCGTTGACTCGGTGTGGTTCTGAGCGCAGCCGGTGAGAAGTAAAAGAGCGACCGTCGCAGATGCCAAGTAGCTTCTGCGACGGCCGCCAGTTGAACTAATTCATGCGTAAAACTCATGTCCGATCAGTTCGCGGTGATGTTAGGACTAGGCCTGGCCATCGTTACGGCGGCGAACCATATAGGTTCCGCCCGCTGCCGCTGCCAGAATGAATCCGCCACCGAGGGCGAGAGCACCCACGTTGTTACCGCTTTCCTGGACCACCCCAGTATCAACGCCACCGACAGGCACCTCATCCATCTGGTCGTTTTCGGGAACCTCAGGGGCCACATCAACATCATCGGCCGGCGGCGTGTTCTCAGCGACGATGTCCGCGACGATGCTTGGGTCGAAAGGTGCTGTGCCAGCTGCGTCGCAGCCGAAGCCGTCTCGGTCGCGATCGAGGTGGGTGCCGTAGGCAGGGCTGGCGGCGGGAATGTTGAAAACGCCTGCATTTGCTGCGGCAGTGCAGTTCTCGAATGGGAGGGCCGTTGCTGCCATGGCCGGGGTTGCTGATAGGGCTGAAAAGCCTACTGCTGCGGCGAGGGCGAGTCCTGCTGTGCTCTTATTCATGTGTTCCCCTAGTTACGAGTGTGATTGGTTACACTTGCAGTGTACGCAGGAAACAGTATTTTGCGCACTTATGGGTTTTCCAGTTCCTTGTTTCAGGGAAGCGCGGCCACGGCTCGGCCTTCAGCAGGCCTTTGAGTTCTCCGGGCTGCCGGCCTCCACTGCGCACCGCCTGCTTCTGGAAGCTTCTGTGCGAAGCCGCCGGCAAGAACGCCCGCCCATGAACCAGAAACGGCCGTTTATGACCCACAGCAACTGACATTTGAAACTGTCCTCCGCCAACGTGCCAGAATCCATGTAACTAACCCTGTTCCTGCGTTCGCGCCTTCTGGGCGGATTGTGACCCGAGTGTGCACTTTGCCAGTCTTGTAACCCGTGGGTATCAAGACGCCTGGCCGAGACACCCCAACTCGCTCGAAAATGTGTCGCTTGTTATGAATATGGGACCACCGTGGGCGGTTTCTGCGTCCCACTTGAGGAACCATTCCCCGAAGGATAGTAATCGGCGGGTTCTTGGTGCGTAAAGCCGATGGCGTCGGTGACGACGTCAACCAGTCGGCCGTTGCGTTGGTAGGCTTGCCGCTGCCGGCTGGCCCCTGTTCCGCTGCTGAGGATCCTTTGCAGGGACTCCTCGACGTAGGCCGCGTCCCCGGCCTCGTCCAGGGCGTCCAGGACATGGTCATGGAGTGCGGAGATGACATGTCTTGCAGTGTCCGGCTTGTGGGTTATCGGGTGGAGCAGCTCGCCCTGGATACCCCACCGGCTGGCCCGCCAGGCCCCCTGGCGCAGGATTATGGCTGGAACCATGTCAGGTGCCTGTCCGGCCTTCCATTCCCGGGCAGCGGTCTCCACCAGTGCCCGCACCAGGGCGGCGATCAGGACAGCGTCGCGGGGATCAAGGCAAACATCGGACACCCGGATCTCGACGGTGGGGTGGCGGGCGGAGAGGCGCGCGTCAAAATCCGGGTTGATGACCACCCCGGTGCCCGACAGATCCGCCACCAGTGCGTGGTAGGCCTGTGCTGAGCCGAAGACGTCCGTCGGCCCGGCGGTGGACCACCGGTTCCAGACCTGCGTGCGGAAGCTGGCGTAGCCGCTGTCCATGCCGTTCCAGAACGGGGAGTTCGAGCTCAACGCTATGAGCGGCGGCAGCCAGGACCTGATGCGGTCCAGGACCGCGACGCCTTCCTCATCCGAGCCGACGGAAACATGGACATGGCATCCGCAGGTCAGCTGCTCGCGGGCCGTCAGAGCATACTTTTCCAGCAGCGCGTCATAACGGTCGTTGCTGGTGGCATGGGGTGTGACCGCCAGCGGGGACGTGGCGAGGGCGACTATCCTCGCACCCGCTTGTCGGGCGAGCGAGTCGGCAAAGGTGCGGCCTGCCCGTATCTCGGCGGCGAGTCCACTCAGACTGCTGTGCGGGTGCGTGATGACTTCGAGCTGTTCCTGGTGCAGCTCGACAGCCAGCATCGGCTGGGCGGAACGGATTACCGCCTGGCCGAACCGGTCCTGGAGACGCAGCAGGTCTGCGGCCAGAGGCAAGGGACTGCCGTTGTAGGGATCTACGATCAGAAATTCTTCCTCGACACCAAGAGTACGCACCTGACAAGTGTGGCCGACGAACGCGACAGCCGGCGCCACGCCCGGAACTCTCGCGGATTGCTCGTATCCTTCGGTTAAGCCGATGGTGGCCTCGATGACGCCGCCCATACCCCGAGTGTGTGTTGCATCCCATAGGCTACAAGACAACTTTGGGTGAGACAGTGGTCTCATTTTCGAATCCAGCAAGTGCGTGGCCCTCCGGCCTCTCTGGATGTCTCGCTACCCTGTACCGCAAGTAAGTGCTAGATTGATGGTGCACATTTACTGTTGCGAGACATACGGGGGAGGATGACATCGGCAAACTGATCGGCTACGTCCGGGTATCGACAAAGAATCAGGATGCCGAACGGCAACTTGAAGACCTGTTGGCGGCGGGGGTGCGCCGTTATGACCTCTACACCGACCATGGGGTCAGCGGAGCCCGGGCGCCCCGGCCGCAGTTCGCGAAGGCGCTCGAGGCCTTGGACGAGGGGGACACGTTGGTGGTGACCACTCTCGACAGGTTGGGGCGTTCAACGGCGAACATGCTTGAGCTGTCCAATGAGCTGCGGGCCAGGGGAGTGGACCTGCGGGTGCTGAACCTCGGGGGAGGAAACGTGGATACCGGCACGTCGATGGGCGCGATGATGTTCACCGTCATGGCCGCCCTGGCTCAAATGGAATTGGAGATCAAACGCGAACGCATCACCGACTCGGTGTCCAAACGCCGTGCCGCCGGTAAGGACCTGGGCGGGCGCCGGGAGCAATTCACCGACAGTCAGATCAACAATGCCCGCCGACTTATTAACGCCGGCGAACCGGCCACCCAGGTGGCGCGGGATCTGGGGATGTCGCGGGCGACACTGTATCGGCGCATGGCGGAACTGGACGCCCGGCACTGGCTCACATCGAACTCATAGCCAGTTCATCACGTGCTGGGATGTTTCAGTTCTTCGGGTTGTCCGTCCGTGGAAGTGTCTCGCCATTCACCCCTGAGCGGGCTACTGTCTATGCATGGGTACGAAGATCCTCGGCAGGTATCAGGTCACCAAGACAGCCTCAAGTAAACATCCTCAAGACTGGGGCCGGGCGATGGCCCTGGGCATGGCCGATCTGGCCGATCACGCTGCTGAGGAGGGTATTGGAGCCGGCCATGAAGATATGTTCGACGAAGACATTCATTTGCTCATCCGCGAGAAGGACAGCGGTGTGGAAATTACCCTCTCCTGGCCTTTGGGGGATCAGTAAGTTACTCAACTTCCTTTGTATCTTTTAGTCGGTTACTGTTCCATATTCCAAAACCGGATTTACGCCTCTGTAATCCTGCAACCCCCAGGGAAAATTTCTATTGGGCTCAGAGGTGCGGTAGACGCGGCGGTTGCCGTGCCGCCTTTGGGCGCCCGTCCCTCAGGCTGCAGTCTTTGGTGCTGCCCCTTGCCGCATCTCCAGCTCGGTGGCGAGGTGGTAATGCCAGCCCAATGCCTTCGGGGCAAGGATGTGCGCACTCGAGCTCCGCAGGGCCACCCCTTGCGCACAGCAAGTCAATGGCAAAGAAAACCGTCACTCGGTGGTATCAGATAAGGTCATGCCGGCCGTCACAGTACAGTGGTGGCCGGAATCCTCTTGTGGAGCTCATGGTGCAGAAGGCAGTGGAGTTGAGTACCGGCGTTAGTGCCGCCGAGATGGCGTTTATGTGCAGACACAGCGGAGCCGCGGCCACCGGAACGGATCATCGTCACCGTGCCGGGCGGCCACGGCAGTATGGTCAACTCATCGCGGGTCCGGAACCGGAAGCGCCGGAAAGCTCTGCGAGGAACGTATGACACTGCTCGGCACGCCGGGAATTCTCAGCCATCACCTGCTCGAAAAACCCGGCGATGTCCTCCCGGCCCGCATTGCGGGCATCTCGGACATACTGGCCATAATCGTGGCCAGCCTTCAGCGAGTGATACTGCACGGAAATAAGATCAAACGATACGTCGTCAAAACCAGTTTCACCGGTTGCCATGATGTGCCTCCATTATCGTCATCCGTGGGCCGCACCAT
Organism: Arthrobacter sp. H14; assembly: GCF_000520495.1. Taxonomy (GTDB): domain Bacteria; phylum Actinomycetota; class Actinomycetes; order Actinomycetales; family Micrococcaceae; genus Arthrobacter_C. The sequence continues at coordinate 1,635 of NZ_AZRX01000433.1, read as the reverse complement.
GCGTGTAAAGAGGCTGATCGCCTCCCCGGGCACAGACAATGGTTTAGCCCGTCTCTATCGGTCCCGGCACCGGCGTCCGCATCTGGAACCCCGGATGCCAAGCCTGCTTACCATTAGACAGAGTCCGGCTCCTATATACAACCCCCCGGCGGGCGGAATTGAAACCGATTTATCACTATGGCTCTCTTCGCCCGGCCTCATCGGCAAGTTCGTCATGATCGACGACTTCAACGAGGGAGGCGACGGCGGCCGGCCGCATTGCTTCCGCGTCGTCGCTGATCCGGACCTGCTGAACGAAATTGAGCATGCAGCCAAGCGGGCCCGCGGACGCTGAACATGCCACGGCCCCCTAACGTGTAGTGACCCGTATTCGGCGTCAAGGCCCGCTCGAACCGTTGTGCTGTTTCAAGCCGGGGCTATACTTGGTCCCGTGATGAGTTCTGCATCACACGCCTAATTCTCGGCGACGGTGAAACGCACAATCAACGAGGAGGGCCAGATGGCTCCGGCAGATCCGCCCAAAGACGACCGCGTAGGAAATGATTACCACGAGGGTAACAACCCCGGACCAGGTGGTGATATCGACACCGGTGACAGCGCCCTTCCGCCCTATGAGGGCCGGACGAAAGAGCGCGGCGAGGCCAAGGGCACCGCCCGCGCCTGGGGCAGTGAGCCGCCCGTCAAGGAACCCGCACAACCTGGCTCTGATGAGGTTCACGACGAGTCGGACATGCCGCCGGAAGGCGTGGGGGAGAGCACCACCAAGTCCGGCGAAGATGTGAAGAAGGACGAGGGCAAGGAATCCGGCCGGGTCGATACCGGAACGGATGAAGCGGGCCGACCAACGGGCGAGTCGACCGGCGAAGACGCAACGGATGTCGGGCCACCGAAGAAGAGCACCGGCAGGACACCGTAACAGCCTTCCGCCCGCTAAGGTACGGCGCTGCGCAGGTTTGTGTGGCACCACCGTGCTCCTCGTGCGATGCAGATTTTCGGCTGCTTCACGAAAGTGCGGCCACAGCTCGGCTTTCGGCAGGGCTGGAGATCTCCGGGCTGCCGGAAGCAGATGGGCCGGTTCCGGCTTATACGGGCTCGAAAGCGCCAGCGGGGCGCCCAGCGTGGACCTGGTCGGAGCAGACGCGGTGGCAACCATGATCTGCGGGCTCCAATTTCTCGACCAAGGCCCGGACATAGCCAAAGATGGCAGGGCTGCTATTGTGACCGCAGGCCCGCCGGGTGCGGGGAAGTCTTCGGCCATCCAGGATCTTCACCTGCGCGGCGATGGCTGGCGGGTCATCGACCCGGACGCCATCAAGACCCTATTGCTGCGCCACGCCCTCACCGAGGGCCGCTTCGATAACCTGCTCACGCACAACCTTGCCGACGGGCACCCGATCATGCTCAACGAGCTGTCCTCGTTAGTACATAACGAGTCGACGATGCTGGCCGAGAATATTCTGGCCCGCTGCCTGCAGGCCAGGGAAAACGTCGTCATTGAGGGGACTCCCTTCTGGCCGGGGCTGGGCACGCGATACCTTGAAAACCTCGAAGCCAACGACTACGGTCACCTGACGATTCTCGATGTCGAATTAAGCCTTGCGGTCGCCCTCGAACGGGCCCGCGCACGATGGGTCG
>NZ_AZRX01000432.1 GCF_000520495.1 Arthrobacter sp. H14 | reverse complement strand
AGAACCAATTAGCTATCGCATAGCAACTGGGCTGCTAGCGGGGGCCCAACCACCAGCGATGACAACACCCATCTGCTAAGTGTTGCAATCACCGCACGAACCCGATGTTCCTCCACTGCGACACGCAGATTCGTCTCTTATTTTTGAGCGGCTGATTCGACTGTGGTCTTTCCACGGTGTGTTCCTGGCCGTGTCGAGAGTTTGTTAGGAGGTGGTGACCCATATGGCGTTGGCGGCTGCCGGGCCGAGGTCTATGTTTTTTTGTTGGCCGGAGAGGGTGATGGTGGTGGCGTCGGTGTAGGGGCGTTGCTCCTGGATAGTGAGCCGCGCGTCGGGGGTCAGGCCGATGTCGGAGAAGTATCTGAGCATTGCGGGGTCGGCGTCGGAGATCCGGACGACAGTTACTTCACCTTGCGGTTCCGCGTGGCGGAGTTGGATTGCGCCGGGGCGGTGTGGTTGGCCGTCGGCGGAAGGTATGGGGTCTCCGTGTGGGTCGCGTGTGGGATGCCCTAATCGTTGGTCGATGCGTTCGATCATGGTGTCCGAGACGGCGTGCTCGAGGACTTCGGCTTCATCATGGACTTCGTCCCAGCCATAGCCAAGGACCTGGACCAGGAAGGTTTCCAGGAGCCGGTGCCTGCGGACCATGTCCACGGCATGCGCGGACCCGGAAGGGGTGAGTTCGATAGTCCCGTACGGGGCGTGGGTCACAAGGCCCTGATCCTTGAGCTTTTTGATGCTGTCCGACACGGTGGAGGGCCGCACTCCCATGCGTTCAGCCAGCGCTGTGACCGTGATCGGGGTTGCTGACCATTCGGTCGCAGTCCAGATGAGCTTCAAGTAGTCCTGGGCGGAATTGGTTAGGTCGGATACCGGCATGCAATCAAGCTTATCGGAGGGCAACGGGTGAGTTGGGCTGCTGCAAGAACATTAGTACGCTCTTGCCGACTTCGATGTTAGGCTTGCCGAACTTGGATGTTCGATAGATTGGATTAGTGATGAAGCGACCTCTGCACTCCGCATCGGTGATGCCCAGCCGGCGCGGGATGCTTTTCGGTGCGGCCGCGGCGGCCGCAGTGCCCTTGTCGATGCTCGGCCGGGGCCAGGCAGTAGCTCAGCAGGACCCGATGGACCACACCACGATGGCCCCGGGTTCGGCGTCCAATCATGGAGGGCATGCTGGGTTCCCGTCGGGATCGGTCCCGCCTGGGCGGGCAGGCTTTGATCCAACGGCGATCCTGCGTGACTTCGATAAGGGCACAGTCAGTACCCTGCCCGATGGCAGGACCTTGCGTGAATGGGACATCACGGCCTACGACCGGGACATAGAAATAGCGCCGGGAGTGACCTTTCCCGGATGGACCTATAACGGCAGGATTCCGGGTCCCAGCTTGTGGGCGCGGGAGGGTGATGCCCTGCGCATTCACTTCACCAACGCCGGTTCCCACCCGCACACCATCCACTTCCACGGAGTGCACCGGGCCGAGATGGATGGAACCGCCGGGATTGGTGCCGGATCGATCCTTCCCGGACAACGTTTTACCTACGAGTTCGATGCCGAACCATTCGGCACCCACCTTTATCACTGCCATCAGTCGCCGCTGGCCCCGCACATCGCCAAAGGCCTCTACGGGGCGTTCATCGTCGAACCGAAGGCCGGCAGGCCCGAAGCTGACGAAATGATCATGGTCATGAACGGCTATAACACCGACGGTGGTGATGACAACGAGTTCTACTCAGTGAACGGGCTGCCGTTCCACTTCATGGACCATCCCGTGCAGGTCACAAAGGGACAACTGGTGCGCATCCATCTGATCAACATCCTCGAATACGACCCCATCAACTCCTTCCATGTGCACGCAAACTTCTTCCACTACTACCCGACCGGCACGTCCTTGACCCCGAGCGAATACACCGACACCATCATGCAGGCACAGGGACAACGCGGAATCCTGGAGATGCGCTTCCCCCATCCGGGCAAGTACATGTTCCACGCCCATAAAACCGAGTTCGCTGAACTGGGCTGGATGGGCTTTTTCGAGGTCAGCGAATAATGACCCGCCTCGAGACCGCACCACACAAAGCGGAGAAAACGACGAAGATACCACGCTGGGTCCTGGGCCTTGGACCACTGGTGTTGATCGCTGCACTGATCGCACTGTTCAGCCTGCTCAATGCGCCCGGCCTGACAGGTCTTGGCGACGACAGGCCACCCGAAGAAGCCGTCGTAGTCGAGAGCATCGAGCTCACCCCTGGCCAGATCACCCTGACAGTGCGCAACGAGGGCGCCGACCCGGTCACCATCGCCCAGGTCGTCGTCTCTGACTACTACGCCGGGTTCACCCAAAGCGAGAACCAGATGGCGCATCTGGAAAGCAACACCGTCACCGTCTCCTACCCCTGGGTTGAAGGTGATCCCTACGACATCTCCTTGATCACTTCAGCCGGTGGAAGAGTAGACGCCACCATCGATGCAGCCGTCCTCAGCCCGGACAAAGGCGCATCCTTCTTCGGGCTGATGGCGCTGCTCGGAATCTACGTCGGCGTCATACCCATCGGCCTCGGACTGCTATGGATGCCCTTCGTCCGCCGGTCCTCAAAAGCCTGGATCCGCGCTCTGCTCGCCTTCACCGTCGGCCTCCTCGCCTACCTCACCATCGACGCCACCCTCGAAGGAATTGAACTCGTCCGCGACAACGCCTCATACGGCGGCCCCCTCGTCGTACTCCTCGGTGCCGTCACCGCATACCTGGTCCTGGAAGGCATCGAAGGCTGGGCACACCAACGAACCACCACCCACCCAGCCACCCAACCAGCCAACATGGCAAACCCCGCCCAATTGTCACCGCAGATGCTGTCACTATTGATTGCTGTCGGCATCGGACTGCATAACCTCGGCGAAGGCCTGGCCATCGGATCCGCCTACGCTGTGGGCTCCCTCGCCCTCGGCGCGTCCCTCGTCATCGGCTTCGCGATCCACAACACCACCGAAGGCCTCGCCATTGTCACACCGCTGGCCTCACAGCGCCCACCACTGACCCGCCTCGCTACCCTCGGCCTCATCGCAGGAGCACCAGCCATCCTCGGCGCACTCATCGGAGCCACCGTCTACCAACCCACACTGGCCGCATTCCTGCTCGGCATCGGAGCCGGAGCCCTCGGCCAAGTCGCCATCAAACTCCTCCCCATGCTCCAAGACCACACCGGAAGAACCCTCACAGCCCTCACCACAGGCGGCATCATCACCGGCCTCGCCTTCATGTTCACCACAGGACTCCTCGTCATCACCTGACCAATCCCCAAACCATCAAAACTGGATCACAGCTTCCCCAAGCCACAAATCCCCCGCTTACCCCTATCGCATAAATCGTTCCGCGGGTTCTTGCGGTGATTGCAACACTTGGTAGTGCGGTTGGTTGGGTCCCCGAGCCGAAGGCGAAGAACAAGCGGCGCACTGGGCCTGGCGCCGGTGAGCAGAAGCGCCTGCGGGCCGAGTACCCCATGCATGTGGTCAGCTTCGACTTCCAATCCGATGTCACCTCCTGTGGCCGGCACATCCGGGTAGGAGTCCGGTGACTATGTGGGTTTCGCATCCGATAATGGATGCAGGAGGAAATTCACAGATTCAGGGCTGCCCTCTGCACCGGTGTACGCCGGTTTCCTATGGACCTGTGGGCCGCTGGCGTGGTCATTAAAACTCCCCTTACTGACATGAACGGTCTAGCGGGATCATTGCCGGGCCTCCTGCATAACAATAGCAAGCACCCTGATAATCATCAGTCATTGGAGACTCCCGGTCTCACGGGACGGAAACGGGCGACCGATCCCGGATCCGGAGCCATTGCTCCGGACCGTTCTGAAGCATAACCTTGAAACTGCTGGCTTCCTTGCTGGCCGTCAACCCTTAGTGACGGCGGCAGGGGAGCCTTCCCAACCGGGTCGATCGGCGGCGTCGTCGGGCTCGGTTCGGTGGCGGTACTGATCTGGAGTATCGCCAAATGGCCGGTGCTGATCTTCTTTGCCGTCCTGATGGTCGCCATCCTGTACTACGCCACTCCGAACGTGAAGCAACCCAAATTCAGATGGATGAGCCTTGGCGCATTGTTTGCGTTGATTATGCTGGCGGTGGCGTCGTTGGGTTTCTACTTTTACGTCAGCAACGTCGGCAGCTATAACGCCACTTACGGCGCCATCGGTGGCGTGATTGTGGCGCTGTTGTGGTTTTGGCTGGCGAACCTGTCGCTGCTCTTCGGCGCGGAGCTCGATGCGGAAATGGAGCGCGGGCGTCAGCTGCAGGCCGGTTTTGCGGCCGAAGAAACCATTCAACTGCCACCGCGCGACCCGCGCCAAAGCAAAAAGCTGCGGAACAAGGAAAGCGAAGAGGTGCGGCAGGGACGCGAGCTGCGCGAAAACCACGGCCGGAAGGGCGGATCCGATGAGGGCCGCTGAACTGCGCGCGGGTGGGCTGGGTTGGGCCCGGCGCAATGTTCAGACCCGTTGCCTTCAGGGATCCGAGCGTCGATAGTTCTTGACCATGAGTAAGCATGCTGTTTACTTTGTGAAGAGGAGGAGTCCCTATATGGCACGTGAACAGAAAGCAGAACCGCCTCAAGCGGTGAGCAAATCCGCGAAGATTCTGTATCGGCCCATCGGCATCGTCTCGAGCATAGCCGGAGGTCTGATCGCCGGGCAGGTCTTTAAGCAGGGGTGGAAACATGCCGCACCCGAGGCCACGATAAAGCTCCCAAGGCGCTCGATACGGGAATGACTTTCCGGGAAGTCATGATCGCAGCACTGATTCAAGGTGCGGTGTTTGCCCTCGTCAAGGCGCTCATACACCGCGGCGGCGCACGAACGTTTGAGAAAGTCACAGGAGAATGGCCCGGAAACTGACAGCTCAACAGCACGCGTACCGATGTCCTGTTCGTCGGAAGAAGGAGCAATTATGAGTCACGCTGACCACCCCGCCGAACCGTCGAAAACCTCAGAGCCTGCAGTGTCTGAGCTGGTCACGCAATTATCGGAGCAGACGACACGTCTGGTGCGCGACGAGATGCGGCTTGCACAAGCGGAACTGAAGGAGAAAGGCAAGCACGCCGGCGTCGGGGCGGGACTGTTCGGTGGTGCGGGGCTGATAGCCTTCTTCGGCGGCGCCACGTTGATCACCACCATCATTCTGGCCTTGGCCCTGCTGATACCTGCCTGGTTCAGTGCCCTGATCGTCACAGTGGCACTGTTCATTATCGCCGGTATTGCCGCACTCATAGGCAAGAAGCAAGTCAAGAAAGCCGTCCCGCCGGCGCCGGAGAGAACCATGGACAACGTCAAAGCCGATGTCAATGAAGTAAAGGAACACGGTCACCGATGAGCAAACACGCAACCCCGCATACGCCAGAACCGGGTAAGGACGCAGGTACCAGCGAGATTCAGGCTGACATTGAGACCACACGCGCCGAACTCGGCCAGACCGTTGAGCAGCTCTCCGAACGGCTCGACGTCAAGGCGCAGGCGAAACGGAAGGCCGACGCGTACAAGGCACACGCGGTGGAGGCGGTGGATTCAACCAAACGGCAGGTCCTCGGTGTCGTTGCGGCGACGGGAGCGAAAACGCGGGAACTCACGGGCAGCGGTGAAGCCGACCCCGCGGCGGACCGCAGACGCGGTGGTATCACTCTTGGATCCGCAGCGCTGTTTGTCTGTGCTCTCATTGCCGGAGTACTAATATGGCGCCGACGGGCCACAGCGCATAAGACATCGCTGCCCACGCGGGCCGACATCGTCAAACAGATGCGCTCGGCGCGGAAAAATACACTCGAATTAAGTCGAAAAACCGGCATACAACGGCGATAAATCCGGTGTATCCGTAGCCGGATGCACACACACAACCTATTTGGGAGGTTATCTGATGGATGACAAGGCGAAACTGGCAGCGATCCTGCTCGGTGGATATCTACTGGGCCGGACGAAGAAGGCAAAACTGGCACTCACTCTGGCCGGGCTGGTCGGTGGAAAGAAGCTCAGTACCAACAAGGGTGAGTTGATGAGTCAGGCGAACCAGCTGATTCAGTCCTCGCCGGAGGCGAAGAAACTGCTGGAGCAGATCACGGGCAAACTGGCGGAGTCCGCCAAGGGCGCGGCTATGGCCGGAGCAACGCGGGGCATCGAGTCCGTTAACACTAAACTGCAGCAGCGCACCGATAAGTTGAATGCGCTCAAGGCCGCCGGCGTGGAGAACGCCGAGGAATACGTTGAGGACATCGAAGACATCGCCGGCCTGGCGGAAGAAACCGGCGAGGAGGAGACCGAAACCGAGGAAGCCACGGACCAGGCCGAGGACGCTGAGGCTGAGGCTGAGGACGGCGCCGACCAGGCCGAGGACGCTGAGGCTGAGGCTGAGGACGGTACCGACCAGGCTGAAGAGACCGCCGACGTTGAGGACGAGGCTGAGGACGAGGACGGCGCCGACCAGGCTGAGGAGGACGCGGGGGATACCGCTGAAGACACCGCCGGGCAGGCCGACGACGACGAGGACGAAACCGACCAGGCTGAGGAGGTCGAAGAGACCCCCGATAAGGCCAAAAGCACCGGCGGGAAAACAAAAAGTGCAGGGACGAAAGCCGCTTCCAGCGGGACTTCCCGCGCCACTAAAGAAGCGTCGTCGGGCACCTCCACGGGCCGTAAGGCATCCGGGCCGGCGAAGTCCGCCGGTAAAGCTGCCCCGAAGAAGGCAAGTGGTACGGCGAAGAAGAGTTCCGGCAACAGCAGCGGCGGTGGCAGCTCTTCAAAGAGCGGCACCACCGGCAAGACCACTACGCGCAAGTCCTCCAAGTAAGGAGTAGCTGTTATGGCTGAAAATTCTAAGGGCTCACTCATGGAGCAGCTTCCCCTGGACTCGTTGAAAAACAGTGCCGGCGAGTACGGTAAATCGCTTGTCAACAGCACATTGGGTAAGGCTTCTGGCAAAGTCGAGGGGCTGAGCAGCAAAATCACTGACTTCGGCAGCGGTAACTCCGGGAAAAATGACGACGGGCAGGCCGGCAAGAATAAGTCGGATGACGAAGCGTCTGGGGAGGGCTCCGACGAAGGTGCCGGTGAGGATGAGTCAGAGGAGGGTGCGAAGAGTAAGAATCCTTTGAAGGCTGTCGGCCGGGCGTTTTCGTGGGCGAAGAATAAAATCACCGGCGGTGACGACGAGGATGAGGAATCGGACAGTGATGATTCTGAGGGTTCGGGCGAGGAATCCGACGGATCAGAGTCCGGGCCCGAAGCCGGCGGGGAGGAGTCCACCGGCAGCGGGGCGTCGGGGAATAAAGAGCAGAAAGTCGTCAATCTTGTGGAGTGGATTGATGTGGGTGTGCCGGTGACGGTGGCCTATAACCAGTGGACGCAGTTTGAAGAGTGGTCCGACTTCATGAAGAAGGTCGAGAATGTGGAGTTCCAGGACCAGGAGGAAGCCGGGAAACTGAAGTTCAAGGGACAGGCCTTTCTCTCACACCGGGAGTGGGAAGCCACGATCAAGGAAATGGTTCCGGATGATCGGATCATCTGGAAATCCACGGGCAAGAAGGGCCACCTCGACGGTTCGGTAACGTTCCACGAGTATGGTCCCCGGCTGACCCGGATTTGTATTGTGGTGGAGTACTTTCCGCAGGGCTTATTCGAAAAGACAGGGCAGATATGGCGTGCTGTGGGCCGGCGTGTTCGTGTGGAGATGAAGCGTTACGTCCGCCATGTGATGACGACGACCATCCTGGACCCGGATGCCGCTGAAGGATGGCGTGCGGAGATCCGCGATGAGGAAATCGTGCGCACCCATGACGAAGTCGTCGAGCAAGAAGCCCAGGAAGCTGACGATCACGGGTCCGAGGATCAGAGTGACGACGATCAGTATGAGGACGAATACGAGGACGGCGAAGAGCCGGCCGCCGATACGGAAGAGGACGACGGGGAATACGAAGAAGCCCCCGACACCGATGAGGAGCCAGAGGCGACGGAAGAAGACGAGGCCCCTGAAGAATCGAATCGGAAATAGGTAAACGATGACCATCACGGGTCAAACCCGCAGGATAATGAAGGCGAAGCTGTAGTCGAAAAAGTCGTCACAGTGGATGACCGACGAGTAATACACGAGAACAGAGGGACGAATGGTGGCAGCACAAGCAACTTCGAACCGGTCCAGGCAAGACACCGCTGAACCGGCGCAGCGGCGTCGGGCGCCGGTATCGAAGTCTGGGTCGGCTTCTGGCCGCGCCGCCGCCGGCGGGTCGCGTCCTTCTGCCTCGAAGACCTCACAACATCGTCATGCAGGGACGCCGCCACCGCGGACCAGTCAGACTGACGCACGCCCTCGTGCGGCCCCGCGTACGGGGACCGGGCGCGAGCCCGGCACCAAGCCGAGCCCGAAGCCGGACGAAACCGCGGGCACCACCGCTCAGCCGAAACCGGCCGGCACGGCAACCGAGCTGCTCAAGACCTCTGCACGGCACCTTCTTCAGGCTGCGATATCCAAGCTCGCGATGACGGCGTCGAATAAGATCGACGAGGTCGTGGACAAGCTCGAGGATGTCGTCGAGGGTAAGCTCGAAGACCCCGCCGCGAGTGGTGATCCAGTGATGAACGCTGGCCTTGGTGCCCTGCAAGCGGTCATGTCGGGCAAGAATCCGGTATGGGCGGCGCTCAAGGGTGCGTGGTCCGGAGCGAGTACCAAGACCAAAGTGATCGTGGTGCTGTGCCTGGTTCTCATCCTGCTCCTGGCGCCGGTGGTCCTGGTCGTGCTCCTGCTGGGATTGCTCGTCGCTGCCATCGCCGCAGCGATCCGAAGCGCCACTCGGTGACCACCACCGGGCCCAACGGAAGATAAGTCAGAGGCCGGGGGCCGTCCAGGATCATGGCCGAGGGCAGTTCGCCGAGCGCGACGCCGGGGAGCACCAGCTTCGAGGTTGCAGGAGCAAACCCGGCAGGCAGAACCTCGGCCTACTCGCGACTTTACTTTCGAGCTCAATGTGCTCGGCTTTATCGTGCATGGAACCCGAAGCACGGCCCAACGAGGTAGCTGGTTGAGTCCAGTTCCGCCGTGATGCGGATCCTCTCTCACCAGTGCCGCACTCTTTTGAACGAGACGGGCGAGAGAGTGACTATGCGTCCTGATTTAATGGGAAGCACGCTCGGCATATGGGCGGTCCCTAACATTTGGGACAGAGAATCAAGGGAAGGAACCAATGTGAACAACGTCAATCACCAATCATCGTCCGACAGCAATGGTGCAGCACGGACAGACCCCGGAACCGGTTCTTCGGGCCCCCAAAATCCGGCGGCCGGGGACAAGGAAAATTTCGATGACGCAGTCACCGAGCACCTCACCCGGGAAAACGACGACTCAAATGGCGAAACAGCGCGGGGAAGCGACGACGGTAAGAGAAACAACCAGCCGGCACTGCAGGAGCAGGATAATGAAGGAAACCCGGCCAAAACGGACAATGAATGACGGCCAGACCGGTTCCCTGCAGGATTTGGTTTTGGACAGCGGTGACGTCGAAAAATTCCTCGACAATCTGTCGGAACTGGCCGTCGCGCGGCTTTCCTCGCCCGGCAATGACGTTCTGTGCGGAATCACGCTGCTGCGGCCAAGG
>NZ_KI914705.1:6760-10059 GCF_000520495.1 Arthrobacter sp. H14 | reverse complement strand
GGGGGCCGGCCGGTATCGAGACGATATCGGTTGTGCGCATTTTGACGATTCTGGCCAGGGGCTGGCCGTAGAGCAGCACGAGGACGGCGGCCACTCGGTATGCGAGGGTATCGATCTCGCTGGTCAGGCACCTTTTGAGCCATTCGAGGCGTTGGTCCTGGGTGAGCATTGGCACGGTTTTGGTGATGTGGCGGCCGGTGCTGATTGGGCCGCAGATCCGGTTCTTCACGGCCCAGCGGATGAACGGTTTAGCGGCGCGCCGGGTGGCGGTGCCATCGGCCAGCCAGGTATCGAAATCCGCCTGGGTGCATTCTTCTGCTGTCCGTGCGCAGGTGTGGAAAAGCCAGGTGAGGAACCTGGTGGCCTCAATGATTTCCTGTTTCGAACTGATGATAGAGGCGCGGGTGGGACGGCCTTCCTGCGAGAGGCTGCGGATACGGCGTAAGTGATGCCAGCGGACGAATTGTTCAACGGGACGGCGTATCTCCGAGTCTGCAATGGCCTTGAACTTGTCATCGAGCCAGGCCTCGAACCGGAACAGGTATTGATCTCGTTCGGGCAGAAGTCCGTGATGGATCAGCAGACTGCGCAGATGCTCGATGCGGGTGCCCGCCGGTTCGGCGTCGAAGGCTTCATGGGTCAGCGGCAGCTGCCCATTGGCGATTCTGCTCAACACAAGGCGCAGATCCGGGTTGCGCAGCCAGGTCAGTATGCTTTCGGGGCGCAACGCGGCGCAGAGAGCCTCCGTCAGAATTCTCGTATTCTCCGCGCGGGGCGTTTCGCCATCATGCGGAACCGGTGTAAGAAGCGTGGTCAGGTCTTCTCTCAATGAACAACGGGCGCAGATTCCCTTGCGGTAGTGCTCGGTCTCAGCCCGGCACCGGCGGCAGTGATAGTCGGCGGTGATGCCGGCGCAATCAGTGCAGACCGGCTGGTTTGTAGTGTGTCCTGCGCGGCCAGGGAGCATGCGGTCCTTCCCGCAGCCGGGACAGGTACCGCGGGTACGCATTGCTTGAGTGAAGCAGGTTCCGCAAATACGCCCTTCGGGCCAGCTGGCGCGATGCTTGCTGGCCTGCCGTCCGCATCTGTGACAGAGGAATGAGCCTCCGACGCGCGGACGTCCCCGTCGGTGCGGCCGCGGGATAACATCAATGCCCATCGCGACTGACTCTGGCCCGTTTAGGCCGGATGCTCTTATCCAGATTGACCACGTTGGCATCGGTGGCCGTCTTTTTACGCCTGGCGTCCGCGGCGGTGACGATGATGAGGTCTTCGGGGCCGCAGGAGAAGATGTCACATAAGGCTGAGACCATTTTCAGCGATATACGCTCCGGACGGTGGGTGACCAGACGGTAAATCTGTGAAGCGGAGAGATCGATGCCGCGTTCGCGCAGTGAAGGAGCGAGATCTGTGCTGTTATGCATGCCCCGGGCGGCCATCAGCTCCGGCAGTCGCCAGCGGTAGTCAGTTTCTCTTTTCATAGTGGTTAGTCCTCCATCCCGGACAAAGCGTTTTTCATGGTTGAGTCCAGCGCCCGGCGTAGTGTCTTCACGCGGTAGTCGCTGGAGACACTGGTATATAAGGCGGTCGTCGACGCGTGCTCATGCCCTACCTGATTCTGCACGAACAGTGCATCCATGCCGGCCTCGATTAGGTGGGTTACGTAGGAGCGGCGCAGGGAGTGAAAATCCAACCCCGGCGAGAGGTCGAGGTCATCACAGTAGCGGCGGAACCTGCGCAGTAAGGCGGCCTCGGAAACAAGGGTGCCGCGTTCAGAGGGGAACAAGTCCAATCCACCGCTCATATGCCGGTGTCCGTTCTCAAGCCAGTCCTCCATAATCTCGGAGGACCAGTCAAAGACTGTCAGTACGCTGCGGCGCTTCGGCGCCGAGCCTTTCATGGCTTTTCCATAACGGACCTGCAGCACACCGTGTTTGCCAAACTCCCGTGCATGCGGATTCCTCGCGAAATCAACCGTTTGCAGGTGCCGGACCTCATTGCGCCTTAGTCCCCACGCGTAGGCGGTTTTGAACACCACTGCGTCCCGGTAGGCCGGCAGCCATCCCTTGCGTTCAAGGGATGCGATCCTCGATACCTCATCATCGGCGCGGTCGAAAAACAATTGCAGCTCCCTACGGGTGAAGGCCCGCTTTTCCGCCGCCGACTCCGAAGCCTGGACATGGACGGCCGTGTTCCAGTCAAAACACACTTGGGCAGGGTGTGTCCCAAACTGCCGTTCGCAAACCCGGTCCCAACCGTAAACCGGATCGCTGACATAGGAGCAGAATGCCCTCAGAGCCGCCTGATAGCTGCGCACCGTAGACTGCCTGGCCTTCTTTTCCGCCCGTAGGTCACCGAAAAACTCGTCTACATTCGCCGGGCTCCAATGCCATGGATACTCGTTGGTGAAACTCAGAAACCGCTTCACGAGGCGTTCGCGCTGTTCGATGGTCAAATGCGCCAGGTTGCGGCTGAGCTGCTGATTACGCCAGCCGCTGAGCATCTCGGTAAAGACGTGCTCCTCCGGATGCAGGAACCGTACCGAGCTGATCTCCAACACTCGGCCGGACGAATCGATGGCCATTAAACCCCCCGAATGACGATTGCAATAGATGCAAGAATCATTCATCAATTGAGCAATCGATGCAAACCCGCAAGTCAGCGGTGGGTTACCCGGAATGCCGAACCTCCGAAGCGCGGCTGAATTGCTTCCCGGATCAGCTCATGAACTTGCCAGAGAAATCCCTATCATGACTGGTGGGGAGCTCCTTTTCATGTCCCGGAACACCCCGGACGCGTGTCGATATCAGAGGCCGGAACTTATTGCATCAGATGCAATAATGGCGATTTTGCTGGTAATCGGACTGCGGCGAAGATCACCGGTCGGCAAACTCTTCTTGGGCAGCACCGCACAAGATCTTCTGTTAAATGCCGATTGCCCGGTTCTCACAGTCAAACCAAAGCGATGACAAGGGGCATAATCCCGGCCACCGAACGTACAAGGTAATGATGTTGCCTATGACTCCAAGAGATGCTGACCACAATTGGCGCCGAGGGGTGATGCGTTGCTGCCCGGATGCCATCGCCGAGCGGAACACCGACGGCGACGGGCTCTGGGTCGAGCTGTTGCGGATCACGACGGCGGACGGAACCACCAAGTACAGTACTTCACCAAGACCGAATGTGATGCGGAGGCGAGGGCGAACGATGCGTTGGCGTGTGAGCAAGAAGGGTGGTCGACGACCGGTCACCTCGAGCGACCCGGTCGCTGAGGCGATCGCCGCAGCAGCCGCTGGCGC
>NZ_KI914705.1:0-6660 GCF_000520495.1 Arthrobacter sp. H14 | reverse complement strand
GGCACCCCGATGTCGTGCCGAGGATCGAGGAGCTGCCGGAGTGGATTGACGTGCACGACTCCGACGACATCGACGGCTTCAACACGGTGGTCTGGCTCGACGACGAGATCAGCTGCTACTGCGACCCGTACGACGACGGCCTGGACCAGGCGTTGGCCGACCAGCCGGGCGTCAAGGCGATCCTGGCCGAGGACCGGGAGGTGGTCTACCTGCGTACGCGGCTGGCGATTGCTGACGTGAAGGCGGCGGTGATCCGCGCGGCCGTTGAGGTGAACCGATCCCCCAGGGAGCCGGCACCCACCGATGTGCTGTCGCCTGAGGCGGTCGACAAGCTGGCGACCGCGGTGCGGCCACTGCTCGAGCAGGCCGGGTTCGCGAATACTGCGACTGGACCGCGGTACTTCTACCGCGAAGGCAGCAACGGCTTCGTCCAATCCATCGCGGTCGCGCCTGGGATAGGCACCTCAGGTGACGGCACCAGCTACGCCGGACGCGTCTGGGTGATGTCCGGCACGCACGTGCCCGGCTTCGGCCGTGACGTCCCCTCCAGCCCCGACCGCGTGGCGCCGGCGCACTGCGGCCAGCCCGCTTACCACTGGGTCACCCCGACGGTGGACGCGCTGACCCGGGTACTGCACGACGAGGTGCTGCCCGTGCTGAGCGTCACGCGCGGCCGCGCTGAGCTCGCCGCCTGGGTGGGCGGCGACCCGACCAGGGTGCCGGTGCCGAACCATCGGCCGACGTATGCGCGACTGTTCGCGCAGTGGGGCCTGGTCGACCAGGCCGCACGCGTGGTCGACCACCTCGACGAGCACGAGCGGTCCCTACGGCACCACCCGGACACCGTCGCGGCCCGTGAGCTCATCCGCGCCGCGCGGCCGTAGGCCTCGCCGCAGCGAATAAACAACGGTCCCCAGCGCATCTGCCCAGTATTCGCCCGTCGTCGACATCTTCGTACGTGAGGGTGATTACCGAGTGATCCGGCAACCAAGGCCGAGATGCTGCGGCCACGGCTGGAACTGTCGCCATGACGCTGCGCAACTTCTGTCCGGCTTGGGGGAGGGGTAGCGCCGACAATGTCGGGTTGCCCCATGGAGGCCATGGCCAGCCGGATCTTCGCCGGTGTCATCTTGTACGGACGCCCGCCCTTCCGCCCCGAGCCCGCACGGAAGCCATGCCGGCGACGGTGCGCTCCGAGATCAGCTCGCGCTCGAACTCGGCCAGGGGGCGAGGATCCCGAACACCAGGTTTCCCCGAGGCTGTGGTGGTATCGATCGCTGCACCTTGGCCGGTGAGGACTTTCAGCCCGATGCCGCGTTCGGTGAGGTCGTGGACAACGTTGACCAGGTGCCGTAGATCCCGGCCCAGCTTCCACACCACCAAGGTGTCCCCGCCACGCAACGCAAAGGGATCCCACCGCGGACACTTTTCACGTGAAAATGAGATTGGTGTCAAAGATTCGAATTTCCGTGAGTAAGATTATTGGTTTCGGGTGCGGCGTAGCCAGCGGGGGCCGGTGCCTTCGGCTGCGGCTTCGTCGTCGGGGTTGAGGATGGAGCAGGTCCGCATGGATAGGCAGCCGCATCCGATGCATTCATCGAGTGATGTGCGCAGGTTCTGCAGGCCGGTGATGGCTTCATCGACCCGTTGTTTCCATGGTTCACTTAATCGGTTCCAGTCCGCCGGGGTCGGGGCATGATCGGCGGGCATCGTGGCCAGGGCAGTGCTGATTTCGGCCAGCGATAATCCCACCCGTTGTGCTGCGGCGATGAAGGCCAGTCTGCGCAGAACGTGGCGGTGGTAAATTCTTTTGCCGCCGTCGCGTCCGGCGGGTTGTATGAGTCCTTGTTCTTCGTAGAAACGCAGTGTTGCCGCCGTCAATCCCGATCTCTGGCACACCTGAGTGATGTGTAGTCGGTCGGTTTTATGCGGGGTCATGTGATGAATCTATGCCCCTTCCGACTTGTGCTCAAGTGCACTTGAGCACGTACCTTTCAAGCTATGGATACATCGGGGAGCGGAATATTGAGCCAAGGCCCTTGTTTGCAGGGGCGCTGGTTGGCTGTGAGCCGTGTCCTCCGGCATCGGATTCTATGAAGGGCATCCGGGAGGGTACGAAACGTCTGATCGGCCCGTTTACCGATGTGAGAAGCCGCCGGCTGCTGGCGGCCTTTCTTGTCTCGGAGTTAGGTGATGGGATAACCGCGGTTGTGGTGCCGCTGGGCGTCTATGCGGTCAGTGACAGTGTGGTCGCCCTTGCTTCAACGTTTCTGGGCCGGATGCTCGTCGGTTCATTGTTCGCCGCAGCCGGCGGAATGATCGCGGATTCTATGGATCGACGGCTTCTATTGCTGATCAGTTATGTCTTCCGGGCCGCCCTCGTGGCGGCGCTGATCCCTCTAGCAGACTGGAGTCCCGCTGCCTTTGCCGTTATCGGGGTGTTGGTGGGTGCAGCTGGCTCTTTCGACAATCCGGCGGCCGAGTCCGCCCTGCGTGCCTCGTACAGGCATGATCTACAGTCGCTGGCCGCGGCACGCAAAAGCGGTAAAGCTGTGTCGCAAATGATCGGCCCAGCCGTCGGTGGGCTACTGTTCGGTGTCGGCGGGCTCTCGCTGGCGTTGGCCGTCAATGTGCTGACCTTCGTGATTGCCCTGCTGCTCCTGGCAGCCAAACGAACCATGACTTCCGACGGCGGCAGGGCCCCAGCCGCTGGCAAGGCCGGCTTCAAGGCAGCGTCGAAAATAGCAAGGTACAGGGGCCAGTTGCCACCCGTGGTTTCCATGGCGTTCTTCTCAGCCGCGGCCGCCTCATTCCTCGTCGCGGTCGCCACCGTACTCGCCGTGCCCTACCTCGCTGACCTGCCGAACGCCCCTGCTGGTGCCTACGGCTTTGCACTGGCCGCCTACAGTATTGGTGCCCTCACCGGATTGTGGCTCGCCGGCATCCGATCATGGGCCAAAGTGCGACTCAAAAGCATCCTCGTATTCTCCGCCATTGCCTTCGGCGCCATCACAGTGCTCAGCGTCTCGGCCCCGCGATGGGAAATATTCGCAGCAGCGTGGTTCATCTGGGGCATTGCCTTCGGCCCGGAAGACGTCGTCAGCGACTCCAGAGTCGCCTCCATCGTTGCGGACCGATGGCTGGCACGGGTATACGCAGCATGGTCAATCCTGGGAAAACTTGGCGCGGCAGCCGGCTACGGCCTCATTGTTGTCATTGGCGACCTTGATGCCCAATCCGCGTTACTGACCATCGGGATGCTGTATGCGGCCCTCGTTCCCGTCTTACTCCTGCTCTTTCCAAAAGAACGGGAAACGCCAGTCAGGAGGGGTGCGAATTAGCTGTGTGCACTGATCCGCATGAACGGTTTGTTGGCGATGAACAGAACAAGAGCGCCCACGGCGATCACAGCTATGATTCCTCCGCCGATGAGTCCGAGCATCACGCCCGGGGTCGCATACCCCATCACGCTCAACGCGATGAAAGCCGATACAACGAGCACAACGAACGCGGACAGAAAGCCGACCATCGCCCGCAACCAACCATCAGTGGAGGCATCGAACAGACCGTCGCGGGAAAGTAAGGCCAGGCGCAACCCGATGACGGCAACAGCCTGCCAGCACGCAATGGCCAGTACGCCCCACATGATGCCCGGGACCGTGAGCAGTTCGACCTCCGGGAACACAGCAGTCACGCTCTCGACCGCAGAGGGCAGAAGCCACGCCTGCACCATCACGGACAAGAGCAGCAAAACAAGCAGTACCGCAGTTAGTCCAAACCAGGTTCCACGACGCATCTCGGCCTCCCGCCACTGCGTAATTGCCATTCAGGACCCATGTCATCCACATGCTACCAACACCCTCGTCGGCTACCCCGCTCGACAAAGTGATGCGAAGGACCAGGCAGCTGCAAATCCTCTGCTTCAACAGCACCGATCTCTGAATGTCCCGTAAGAGGTTCCTCCACCGGTCACACCCCGTCCTGACCTGCGACGATGCAGTGACCGCAGCCTGTCGTGTCCGTTTAGGTAGACCGGTGAACTGACCGGTGACGGGGCCGTATGTGACACACCTGTTGTAACACCCGGAGATGCCGATCGTGTTGACATTGCCGTGCCATCCCAGCCTTGCCGATACAGAACGCGTCTTTATTAACCAGCGGCCGGCCCACTCAACAGATTGCATACTTATACAGTTCCAGTCACGCCAACAGTACGACGACTGTGACACGAAATCCGGACAGGGGGCACGCTGGTGACACGGAATTGGGACAAGTGACAAATTGCTTCGGATCCTACAACGGCCCGCACCACTGGTTCGATCAGGGATTCAGCGTCCGGAAGTGAAAGAATGGGCAGGTGAATTCTGCTGAGCGTGAGGCCGTCGTCGATCTGGCGGCCATCCGGCATAACGTCCGGCGGTTGATCAAGGTCGCCGAACCAGCCAAGGTCATGGCCGTCGTCAAGGCGGACGGTTATGGCCATGGTGCCGTTCCGGTTGCCCGCGCCGCCGTCGAAGCGGGTGCCGCCTGGCTGGGTGTTGCGCATATTCCGGAGGGGATTGCGCTCCGGGAGGCCGGTATCGAGGCACCCATTCTGGCCTGGCTGCATACACCTTCGAGCGATTTTGGCGCCGGCATCGAAGCCGGGCTGGATCTCGGTGTCTCAGGCTGGGAGCTGGAGCTTATCGCCGCGGCGGCGGAAAAGTCTGCCCGCCCGGCCCGCGTACACCTGAAAATCGACACCGGCCTGGGGCGCAATGGCTGCCCGCCGGACAGGTGGGAGGCGTTCATCGGCCAGGCACTTGAGTATCAGGAGGAGGGCCTGCTGCGCGTGGTGGGCATCTTCTCCCATCTGGCTGTCGCCGACGAACCACAGCGGCCTGAGACCGACGAGCAGATTGAGCGCTTCCGCGAGGCCGTAGCCGTTGCCACGGATGCCGGCGTCGACGTCGAAGTCCGTCACCTGGCCAATTCTCCCGGGACGCTGTCCCGCCCTGATACGCATTTCGACTTGGTCCGGACCGGCATTGCACTCTATGGGTTGTCGCCCTTTGAGGATCAGACGTCGGCGGAGTTGCGGCTGCGGCCGGCGATGACGTTGCGCACGAAGATCGCACATTGCAAGGAGATGCCCGCGGAGCACGGCGTTTCCTATGGGCTGAGCTACCGCACTCCTGCACCGACCACGCTTGCACTGGTCCCTGTCGGCTATGGCGACGGTATTCCGCGGATTGCCAGCGGTGGTCCGGTCACCGTTGACGGCAGGACCTACCCGGTGGTCGGCAGGATTGCCATGGACCAGATGGTGATCGACCTCGGCGCAGCGGGAATCGCCGGAACGGAACAGTCGGTGCTTGGCCACGAAGCCGTGCTGTTTGGACCCGGCGACGACGGCGAGGAGTCCGTCGACGCGTGGGCGAAGGCGGCCGGCACCATCAATTACGAGATCGTGACCCGGATCAGCCCGCGTATCCCGCGGCGGTATGTCGACTCCGATGTGCCCGATGACGGGAACGACGCCGTTGCCCCCGCCTGGGAAATCGAAATCGAGACCTCCGGGGCCGAACAGACACAGGCGCTTGCCGCCCGGCTGGGGGAGCAATTGGCCGCCGGCGACCTGCTGGTCCTGACCGGCGAACTGGGCGCGGGAAAGACGACGTTCACGCAGGGTCTCGGAGCCGGGATGGGCGTCCGCGAGGGCATCATCTCGCCGACGTTCGTGCTGGTGCGGATCCATCCCAACCTGCGAACCGGGCCTGACCTGGTGCACGTGGACGCCTACCGCCTCGGTTCTGCGGCTGAGATTGACGATATTGATCTGGAAAACACCATGGACAGTACCGTCACCGTCGTCGAATGGGGACGGGACCGGGTGGAACACCTGGCCGGGAGCCGGCTGGAAATCAGCATGGTCCGCTCCGTCGGCGGCGCGGGTGAACCGGAAGCATCCGGCCGCGGTTCCATTTTGGCGGCTGCCGGCAAGGGGCCGATCAGCGACACCGGCGACGATGACGCCGTCGTACTGGATTTTGATGATGAGGACGACGACGAGCGGCGCCGGATCCGCATCGCCGGGTTCGGGCCGCGCTGGGCAGCGGAGAAGCCTGCCCTCGAGGTCGATTAGGGTGGAAAAGTGCTGATTCTTGCCGTCGATACCTCTGCGATCGCCAGTGCCGCCTTGGTGAGCGACGACGCTCCGGCCGGCGCTGAAACCCCAGCTGACGGGAACGCGGGATCATCCGCCGTGCCGCGGATAGTCGCGGCTTTCGCCACCGAAGACACCCGCAGCCACGCCGAAGTGCTGGCCCCCGGCATCAACGCCATGCTGGCCGAGGCGCAGGTAACGTCCTCGGATCTGGACGCGATCGTCGTCGGAGTGGGACCGGGCCCCTTCACGGGCCTGCGCTCGGGAATCGTCACCGCACGGACATTGAGCTTCGTCTGGAAGCTGCCGCTGCACGGCATGATGAGCCTCGACGCCGTGGCCTGGTCGGTCGCCGGCAGCGCTGATCCGGGCAACGTCGGCTTCGACGGAACGTTCCAGGGCACTGGCGGCGAATTCCTCGTGGCCACGGACGCCCGGCGCAAAGAAGTGTACTGGGCGAAATACCGGCTCGCGGACGGCACGCCCGAGTTGATCGACGGCCCCCACGTCGGACC
>NZ_AZRX01000429.1 GCF_000520495.1 Arthrobacter sp. H14 | reverse complement strand
GGTACCGCCGTGTTCACCGGCTCCGGCGCGTATGCGAGGAAGTTCCAGCGTTCGGTGAAGGTCGGCATGATCGGTGTGAACATCCCGTTGCCGGTACCGGTCGCGTGGCACTCCTTCGGCGGCTGGAACGACTCACTGTTCGGGGACCTGCACATCTACGGGTCCGACGGCGTCCGCTTCTACACCCGCGGAAAAGTCATCACCCAACGCTGGCCCGAACCGGCCCACGCCTCCGACGCCTCCTTCTCCTTCCCCTCCAACTCATAGGAAACAGCCCTCATGAACGATATTGCCCGACCACACAACATGGGCGGCCGGGACGCGGTCACAGAGTGCGCCGCGTGTAGCCACCATCAGTCCTGAGACAGAGGAGCATAGCCGTGTCCGATAGTGCATTCCTGAAAGACTTCCACGCAGTAGCCGCCATAGGCGCAACCGGCGGCAATGGCGTGGAGCGCCAAGCGGCCACCCCGGAAGATGGCCTCACCCGCGCCTGGTTTGCCGACTGGGCGGTAGAACGGGGATGGCCGGTCCGGGTTGACGGCATGGGCAACATGTTCGCCCTGCTGGAATGGGCGCCGGGAGAACCCTTTGTGTTCATCGGTTCGCACCTGGACAGCCAGCCGCTGGCCGGGCGCTTCGACGGTGCTTACGGCGTTATCGCTGCCCTGCACGCTGCAGCGACGATCGAAGACCAGGTCGAAACTTCCGGAGAACGCCCGGCTTACAACCTGGCCGTCGTTAATTGGTTCAATGAGGAGGGTGCAAGGTTCGCACCCTCAGTCATGGGCAGTTCGGTGTATGCCGGGCTGATGGATCAGGAGGACATGCTGGCAGTACAGGACCTGCAGGGGATCTCTGTGCGCGACGCCCTCAGCGATATCGGTTTCCTCGGCAGCGATGAGCGCCCTGACGCCGTCGGCTACGCCGAAGTGCACATTGAGCAGGGCCGCCGCCTCGAGCGGGAGCAACTGGCGCTCGGGGTGGTCGATTCGAGTTGGTATACCCAAAAGCTCGACATTGAAGTGCTCGGTGAACAGTCCCATACCGGCGCCACCGCCATGGCCGACCGTCATGACGCCCTGCTGGGTGCCGCCAAAATAGTGCAGATGGTCCACGAAGTAACAGCAGACTTCGCCGAGGAAGCCATCGTCTCCTCCGTCGGACGGCTTAACGTAGAACCCAATTCACCCATCGTTGTCGCACGCAGGGTGCATCTGGTGGCGGATCTGCGCTCGGGGGACCCGGACATCGTCGCTGCGGCCCGGGAAAAGCTGGTACGCGACATCGGCACGCTCGCGGAGGATCAGGGGCTGAGCATCAATGTGCGGGACTTCGATGTCAGGCCTATTCAGCACTTCCCGGAAGATGGTGTGGAGCTGGCGGAAAAGGTGGCTGCCCGGCTGGGGCTGGGTATCCGCCGGACTCAGACGATGGCCGGTCACGATTCCGTTGCGATGAACAACATCGTCCCGTCCGTCATGCTGTTCGTTCCCTCTGTCGATGGCGTTTCCCACTGCGAACGGGAGTTTACCAACGATGAGGACATGGTCTCCGGCCTGCACGCCCTCACCGAAATAGCGGCAGAGATGGTCAATGGAGCCCTGACTAGCCAAAGCCAATCCAACTGACCGGCGAACGAAAGGAGTGTTGAATCACGCAACACCTATCCATGCGGCGCCGTTACACGCAGGCAGCGCGGGGGACATAAGGCCGTGCGAAACTTCGGAAGTGCCAAATATCCCCTCAAATCCTGAATGGATGCGACGGTTCTCCCGCCTCAAGATCCTAAATGAGAGTCAAGGATGAAAAAACGAACGTTCAACAAAATATTCATTATCGTGTGCGTGGTGGCATTCCTGCCGCTGATCTTTCCGCTGTTTGGCATTGCCAATTCGGCGACGCCGATTGTTCTCGGTCTGCCCTTTAACTTTTTCTGGGTCATACTTTGGGTCCTCATCGTCTTTGCCGCGGTGATCGTCCTGTACTTTTTGGACCCGGAAAATAAACAACGAGAGGGTGAAGACTGATGCAGCACTGGCAGTATGCACTCATTATCATGCTGGCCTACCTGGCCATTGCGCTGTTTATCGGTCTATGGGCCGGTAAGGGACGGGGCGGATCGGTTAACGAATTCGCAGTGGCAGGCAGAAGCCTCGGCATACTCGTGACCGCCTGCCTTATGGGTGGTGCCGTCTTCAGCGCGTTTTCCTTCCTGGGCGCGCCCGGATGGGCATTCGACCGCGGTGCACCCGCGTACTACATCATTGTCTATACCGCCTTCGGTATTCTGCCCTGGTACATCATCGGGCCGAAGATTCGAAAAATCGGCCACCGTTACGATCTCTACACCGTCTCGGGCTTTCTTTTTGAGCGGTTCCGGAACAAAACGATCCCCATCCTGATCGCCATCATCGCCCTCTTCGCGTTTGTGCAGTACCTCGCAACGCAGATGAAGGGCATGGCTTATATCTTCAACATCATGACCGATGGGCGGGTGCCGATCTGGCTGGGAGCCCTGGCGGCATACGGCATCGTGGTGATTTACGTTGCCACCGGCGGGCTGCGTGCGGCCGCCTGGTCGGATGTTTTCCAGGCCATCCTGATGGTGGTGATTTCCTGGGTGGTGGGTATCGCCGTCGTCATGCAACTGCACGGCAGCACCACCGCGATGTTCTCGAGTATTGCGCGGGAGCGGCCCGGGTTCCTGGAGATTGGAGCTGAAGGCTCCACCATGTCGGCAACGGCCTACACCACGACGATCCTGGTTTCATTGATCGGTATCCTGATGTGGCCGCACCTGTTCTCCAAGTCGTACTCATCCAGGCCTATTACGATCAAGCGGACTGTCCTGATTTACCCGGTCTTCGCCTTGTTCCTGATCCCGCTGCTGCTGGCCGGGTTTGCCGCTATCGGTGCCGTGCAGTCCGGCGAGGTTGTCCCGGATGAGATCCTCCCGCATCTGATCACCAACGTCCTGCAAATGCCGGGTTGGCTATATGGCCTCGTGGGGGCCGGTGCTCTTGCAGCAGCCATGTCCTCCGCCGACGCGATCACCCACAGTGCGTCCATGGAGTTCACAAACGGTGTGGTCCATCAGATCAAGCCCAACATGCCTGAGCAGAGGACGCTGGTAACCATGCGCACGGCCGTTGTCGTGATTGGCGGTGCCGCCTATCTCATCACGGTCTTCGGCGGACAGGGGCTGATCGCCCTGCTGCTGGGGGCATATGGCTCCATCGTGCAGTTTGCGCCGGCAGTTTACAGCGCGTTGTATTGGCGCCGGGCCACCGCTCCCGGCGTGATAGCCGGTCTGCTGATCGGGGCTTTCGTGAACTACTACTACCAGTTCGTGGCCGAACCGCTGCTCGAGATCAACCCGGGAATTTTGGGGCTGATCGCGAACGTGATTGTCATGGTTGGGATTAGCTTTGCGACGAAGCCCCCGGCCATCGATGCCGTGGAGGGTTTCGTTGATGTGGATAAGGTCACTGCGGAGGAGGGCACCGCAGCCGCCAACGTAAAGTAATCAACGCTTCAAGCAGAAACGGTAAGGGCGCCACCATCGGTGGCGCCCTTACCGTTGTAGTTTGTGCCCTGCCCCAGGGTCCCGCTTAGGGGTTCTGCCTTAGCGGTTCTGGCGCTGTTCACCCACAGTGCCGAGAATCGCTGCCATGGCTGCGTGCACACCCGTGGTCAGCGCGGGTTCGTAATCCGGAGCGAAGTGCGGGGAATGGTTGCCGGGTAGCGGCGCATCAGCCTCCAGTCGCTCCTGCTTATAGGCGCCAAACATCCAGTACACCGACGGCACTCCGATCGCTTCGGCCAGGAGACCAAAGTCTTCACTGCCCATGACGGGAGGAACTTCAGAGACTGCCTCATTCCCAAGTGCCCCGCGCAACTGCTCAATCAACCGGTCGGCGGTCATCGGGTCGTTGTAGCAGCGGGGAAAGCTGTAGAGTTCCTCAATAACTGCCTCAGGTGCTTCGGAGGCAGCCGATTCGGCTTTGATGATCCGCCGCAGTGCGTCCAGCACCTGCTTCCGGACATCCTGATCGAACGTACGGACGTTCAGCGTAAATTCTGCCGAGTCCGGGATGATGTTTTCCTTCAGTCCGCTGTGGAAAGTGCCAATGGTAATTACCGCAGACTTCATTGGATGTACCTCACGGGACACGATGGTCTGGATTCGAACCACCATGTGCGCGGCCAGGACTATGGGGTCGATCGACTGCTCGGGCTGGGAGCCATGCGCCTGCCGTCCCTGCACTGTAACCTTCCAGGAATCAGACATCGCCATGGCGGTGCCGCTGCTGATATTCACGGTTCCAGCCTGGATCGGCCAGACGTGCTGACCGTAAATGACTTCCGGCTTGGGCGCTTTATCCCATAATCCGTCCGCAACCATTGCCCTGGCACCCGCGCCGATTTCTTCACCCGGCTGAAGCAGGAATACCACCGTACCGGCCCAGGCATTTTTTGCACCGGCCAACAGTTCCGCCGCGGTCAAGGCCACCGCCATGTGCGTGTCATGGCCACAGGCATGCATCACCGGCACTTCAGTGCCGTCGGCAAGGTTGCCCTTGGCGCTGCTCGCAAAGTCCAACCCGGTATCTTCTTGAATCGGCAGGGCATCCGTGTCGGCGCGGTAACCTACGACAGGACCGTCACCGTTGCGGAGGATGCCGACCACGCCTGTGCCTCCGCAAGAAAACGTTTCAAGGCCGAGTCTCTGAAGCCGTTCGGCGAGGTGCTTTGCAGTCCCGCTCTCCTGCATGGACAATTCCGGGCTGGCGTGCAGCTCCCGATACAGCTCATACATGCTCTGCTGCTCTGCGTCGGTGAACTCAATTCCGGGGGCAATGCTCGTCATGACTCTCCTCTACGTTTGAAATGCGTGCTGGTCAAGATTGATCAGGCTGGCAGCCAGTGCCCGGACGCCGACGGCGATATCGGCATAGTCCGTCCATTCCTCCGGACAGTGGCTTTTGCCGTTGTGGGACGGGATGAAGATCATGCCCATAGGCGCCAGCGATGCCATATGAACGGCGTCGTGAGTCGCACCGCTCGGGATGGCCGTCCAGGGCAGGTCCAGAGAAGCCGCCGACGACGCGGCAATTTCCTGCACTTCCTCGTTGGCCTGCACGAGCTCATTGTCGGTTGACCAGGCAAGGTCCACATCAACTCCATAGCTGGAGGCCGTCGCCTGGATTTCCTGCCCCAGCCTTCTGCGTGTTCCGGAAAGCCACTTGGCATCAACGCTCCGGACCTCACTCATCATCCGGACCAGTCCAGGCACCACATTTGGCGAGTGGGAGGCAGCCTCGACCCGTGTCGTCGTGGCGACTCCATGATTCGGCGCCCCACAGCCTTCGCGCCGGATGGCGAGGACCGCTTCCGCGGCCGCGACCATAGCATCCTGGCGGTCGCCCATGGGTCTTGTGCCCGCGTGATCGGCGCTGCCGATAAAGGTGGCCAGCAACCGCTCTATGCCCGCAATACCCGTGACAATCCCGAGCGGCAGTTGGCGCTGCTCCAGCGTCGGCCCCTGCTCAATGTGCAGTTCGAGGTAGGAATGGAGCGGCGTCCGTCGCGCCCAATCCACCCCGACGGCGGCGGACGGATCGATCCCGAACCCGGAAAAAGACTCTCCCAAGGTGGTGCCCGTACGGTCGGTGCGCTGCAAATCCGCAGCGGTCAATTCCCCGGCGAGCGCCCTGCTTCCCAGGCAGCTAAGGCCAAAATCGTTCGACTCTTCCCCTAAAAAGTCAACGACCAGCAGGTCCCGGTTCAGCTGCACGTCCAGCTCGGTCAGCTGGCGCACGGCTTCCAAAGCGCCGAGCACGCCAACAACTCCGTCGAAGCGTCCTCCACCGTCCACGGTGTCGGTATGCGAACCAGTGACGACAGCAGGGGCCCCGGGTTGTTTACCTGCCCGCCGCCCAATGATATTTCCGGCCGGGTCAACGTGAACTTCAAGCCCGGCCGCGCGCATTCGATCCGCCATCCACTGACGGGACTGCCGGTATGGATCGCTAAACACCTCACGCGTCCACCCGGAACGGTCCGGATCACGGAACGAAGACAACTCCGTCAGATCCCACTCCAGGCGTTCAGCGCTGGGGTCCAACTTGTGCCCTATCGGTTTCACTCGAGCCTCCCAAGGACAGCGAAACTGCTGTCACAAGCTTGCCATGTCCATCCTGTCCAGTCGAAACTGTCCATCTCATGTGTTTTCATTGTGGATTGCATCTCTGCAGTCTCAGTTCGTTCCGGGAGTTGAGGCTGCTCCCCGAACCACGTGGTACCCGCTGTTCAACGCATCGACCATTTGCAGACTGCACCGACGGCCCGGCTCATCACGATATTTTCGCTTGCTCGCTGGTTAGCCCTGCGGGGATACGATGGGCCACCGTATCCCTTCCAAGGTTTTCCCGGTGTCCGGCCTTTTGCAGATCGGGCATCATGACGACTTGTACGCGATGGCTTCGCCGGCCATCCGTATCTCTTGGCCCTGCTCGCATGGCCGCTCATGGAAGTGCTTTGAAGCGTCAGAGCGGTAACCGCAGGACCGGTATTTCGCCCACCAAGCAAGTAACGTTCAGAGTTTTTACCTGCGCCCTTGCGGAGGGCCCAAACCCCAACGCCGATCAAGACACAGAAGTAAAGGACGAGAAAGATCAGTTGAGTGTTCACTTCGAACGCTGCTCGTCCTCACGGGACCAATTCCGGGAAATCCATAAGAATCCAATCGTGTAAAGGATCCAAATGACTGGAACTGCGATCAGTACTGCTGACGTCATAGTCGGCAAGTTGAACAAAGCTACTCCTAACGGCATGCAGTTTGATTTATCGTTCCGACCTTGGGAATTTGAACCCGCCGGCAACTAACCGGATGGCGACCCCGCTTCAGCCGGCACTCCTGCGGATCGCAACCAGCATGACCACGTGATCTACATCTCGTAAACGCCTTGAGTCTATGTATGACTTGAGTCCGACACAAGCTTCTTTATGTAACAGCAGAATAAAACGGGGCCTCCAGCGGAAGTTCTGCCAACCCGTCGCTCACCCCATGATTGACCGCCGCTGGAACGATCTCGATGCTGAAGCAGAGCACCTCGACGTCGCCATTTGCCGGAGCTGTCTAGCATTGGCACCATCTACCGACTCGCGCCATCGTGCTGTGCGTCCACAATGTGCCCGTCCCGCCCCACACACGACGTCCTCGCAGAGCTCCCGGCACGCGGCCGGGAGTCGGCCAGGGTCGCTTCACTGCCCACCGGCCCGTCGCCGTTGACGCTGGTGACCGCCTGCTCGTTCGCATCGAAATACAGGCCCCACGTGCCGCCGCCGAGCACACTGGAGTAGAACGGCTCTACGACGCTGAGCACCGCCGCGACGGCAACCGACGCATCAGCCGCCGTCCCTCCGGCTGCCAGGATTTGGTTCCCGGCCTCGGTTGCCCGGTCATTTGACGAGACGATAGCTTCCACCTGTGGAGGGCGTGCTGCCTCCGGAGACGACTCTCGGCTCGTGCGGGAGGGCGTGCTCGTCTCTTCCGGCGCGGGGCGGGCACGTCGCAGGCATACAGTGCAAATATAAGGCCGATCGCCACCGTGAAAATGAGTGAGAATCTACGGCGCAATTCATCCTCCTCCGTTCGGAACAGGTCCGTATGGCGGCTCGAGGCCTATTGCTTATTGAGTTCCGCATAGAAGGAGCGAGGATTCTTCCGCTGGAGCTGTGCGGCGTAGATTAGCATTCTGCAAGCAAGTGCAACAGAGCTGGACCGAAGCCGGTGACGCCGGGCAGAAGTTAAGTGCGGCCGGCAGCAGAATCCACAGTCTGCCGCGCTGGTTTTCAGTGAATGGCATCGGATCAACGATGTCACTCATCGACAGCCCATCCATCGCAAGGCGGACCAGGATCCCCCTCGACCCCGATGGGGGCCCTTCTCGATTGCGCGTTGCGGAAAGCCCCTCTTCGGCTGGGTCCCCACTCAACCACTGCAGCGTTTCCTGATCGCGATGGTCTAGGTCATCATTCGTCCATGACAGGGACGTCGCTCGTCACGCTGTTTCCCGCCAGCGCCGGCAGCTTCCCCCTCCACCCCTGGCTCAGCCTTCCCCTGAGCGATCCCGGACTTCGGCTTGGCTGACGGCCGCGTGTGACCAGATCGGTTATGGGTTGTTTTAAACTGGCCCGCTGGACGATGGCGACTACGCTTATTCCATGGTTGCCGCTGAAACCACGCCCCGCAGTGCTGGACCGGAGCACCTCGACGTCGTCATTGTTGGCGCGGGACTTTCAGGCATCGGCGCCGCCTACCGGTTGCAGACCGAGTGCCCGTCCAAGTCCTTCACCCTGCTCGAGGCCCGCGACACCATCGGCGGCACCTGGGACCTCTTCCGCTACCCCGGGATCCGCTCCGACTCCGACATGTTCACCCTCGGCTACCCGTTCCGCCCGTGGACCGGGGCCAAAGCCATGGCCGACGGCGCGACAATCCTGTCCTACATTCGGGAAACCTCCGATGCGGGCCTCACCGAACGCATCCGGTTCCACACAAAAATGGTCAGCGCCGCCTGGTCCTCCGCGAGCGCCCGCTGGACGTTGGAGCTGGAAGTGAGCGACGACGCCGGCAGCGCCGAACGCCGGACCCTCACCTGTTCCTTCCTCTACTCCTGCACCGGCTACTACAACTACGAGCGCGCCTACCGGCCGGACTTCCCCGGCATCGAAAAGTTCACCGGCGACATCGTCCATCCCCAGTTCTGGCCCGAGGAGTTGGACTACCGGGACAAACGCGTCGTCGTGATCGGCAGCGGCGCCACCGCAGTGACGCTGGTTCCAGCGATGGTCGACGACGTCGACCACGTCACCATGCTGCAGCGCTCCCCCGGTTACATCGCCTCCGTGCCAAGCATCGACCGGTTCGGTGATGCCGTGCGGCGGCATCTGCCGGCGAAGATCGCATACCGGCTGACCCGTGCCAAGAACATCCTGGTGACGTCCGGCTTCTACCAGCTGTGCCGGCGTCGTCCGGAAATGGCGAAGCGGCTGCTCCGCAAGCAGGCGCGCAACGTGCTGGGCGACGACGGCCAGGTGCAGGAACACTTCGTCCCCACCTACAACCCTTGGGACCAGCGGCTCTGCGTAGCACCCGGCGCGGACCTGTACCACGCGCTGAAATCCGGTAAGGCGTCGATGGTCACCGAACGGATCGACACTTTCACCGAATGCGGCATCCGCCTGGCCTCGGGCAGGGAACTGGCGGCCGACGTCGTCATCACCGCCACCGGACTGTCGATGCTGCCGCTGGGCGGCGTGGAGTTCATCGTCGACGGGGAGCCGGTCGATCTGGGCCGGACGCAGGTGTACCGGGGAGTGCTGCTCAGTGGCCTGCCCAATTTGGCTGTCTGCGTCGGCTATACGAACGCGTCCTGGACCTTACGCGCCGACCTCAGCTCGCGGTACGTGTGCCGGCTGCTTAAGCACATGGACAAACACGGTTACCGCTCCGCCGTCCCCGATCCGGGCGGGGCCACGGGAAAGAAACCGCTGATGAACCTAACCTCCGGCTACGTCCTGCGTGCCGCCGACGCCTTCCCCAAGCAGGGCAGCCGCAACCCTTGGACCATGCGGCACAACTACCTGCTGGATGTGCCCTCGGTGCTGCTCGGAGATGTGTCCGCGGAGATGAAGTTCGACGTCGTCCCGTCACCGCACGACGCCGGCCCGCCGCAGAGCGATGCCGTACCGCCGCTGGGCACAGAAACATCTGCCGGCGACGTCGATGCGGCGGGGATTGGCCGGTGAAGATTCCTCCCTATAAATTCGAACACGGAACGGCGGTCCTCACCGGTGCCGCCGGGGGAATTGGCGAACAACTCGCGTACGGCCTTGCCAGGCGGGGAAGCGCGCTCGTGCTGGTGGACCGGGAGGCGGTCGGACTCGCCGTCGTCGCCGAAACCATCCGTAAAAGGCACCCAGCGCTGAGCATCGACACGCACGTCGTGGACCTCGCCGACGCGGCCGCGGTGACGGAACTGACGGAGGACATCCTGAAGGCGACGCCGAGAATCTCGATGCTGATCAACAATGCCGGAGTCGCCCTCGCCGGGAGTTTCGACCAGGTCGGCCTCGACGACTTCGACTGGGTGATGGCCATCAACTTCCATGCGCCGGTGCTCCTTACCCATGCCCTGCTCCCCCGGATCCTGGAATCCCGCGGCAGTCATATCGTGAATGTGTCCAGTCTTTTCGGACTTGTCGCGCCGAAGGGACAGACCGCGTACTCCGCCAGTAAGTTCGCGCTCCGCGGTTTCAGCGAAGCCCTGACCAGCGAACTCGGGCCGCAAGGGATCGGTGTAACGACCGTGCATCCCGGCGGGATCAGGACCAACATCGCCAGGAACGCGCGCATGTCCGGATTACTATCAGCTGCCGAGCAGGCCATGAGGAAGAAGAACATCGAACGCCTGCTCACTTTCCCGCCAGGCAAGGCGGCCGAATTGATCCTCGACGCCGTCCAGCACCGGAAGCGGCGCCTGCTGATCGGTGCCAACGCAAAGCTGACCGACGTCGTCGTACGCCTTGCGCCGTCATCTTTTGGAACGTTTGAACGGACCCTGGGAAGAGCAGACGGTTACCTACGACGCCGAAGCGGGAACCGAAGCGCGCAGGGCCGTAGCCGCTGAGGCTTCCCAGTGGACGACCGCTCGTTTCCGTTGACGCCCCCCTGTTGCCTCATTGCAATACCTCCGGGAAGAATAATACGTTGCCTCATTTGAGAACCTCCGGATAGCGGGTTTCGTTGCCTCA
>NZ_KI914704.1:74758-85923 GCF_000520495.1 Arthrobacter sp. H14 | reverse complement strand
CGAACCGTTGCGCGATACGGCGCCGCTGTACCTGCGCGAATCCGATGCCAAAGTGCCCGGCCCCAGGAAGCGCGCGCTGGAAACGGAGAAACGATGACCGACCGGCAGACCGGGCAGATCCGGCCGATGACGACGGCGGACGTGGCAGCCGTGAACGCGCTGGAACAGGAGCTGTTTCCGACCGACGCGTGGCCGGAGCAGATGTTCCATGACGAACTGGCGCAAGCCAGCACACGCTGCTATCTGGTCGCCGAGGACGCCTACGGCCGTATCATCGCTTATGCCGGCCTGATGGC
Organism: Arthrobacter sp. H14; assembly: GCF_000520495.1. Lineage (GTDB taxonomy): Bacteria > Actinomycetota > Actinomycetes > Actinomycetales > Micrococcaceae > Arthrobacter_C. Next base: position 85,627 of record NZ_KI914704.1, on the reverse strand, counting down.
GGTGCAGCCAATCGCGGACATCCAAACCATCGCCGTCGTCCCCCAGCGGGAAGGCCAAGGCATCGGCACCCTGCTGCTGACCATGCTGATCGACGCGGCCCGTGATCGTGGCATGGCTGATGTGATGCTTGAAGTCCGCTCCGACAATCCACGGGCGCGGGCGCTGTACGAACGGTTCGGTTTTGAGCAGATCCACGTCCGCCCGCGCTACTACCGGGACGGTGCGGACGCCTTGGTGATGCGGCTGATCCTCAGTATGAGGGACGGAGCCACGTGGTGAATGAACCTTTGGTGCTCGGCATCGAATCGTCCTGCGACGAAACCGGCGTCGGCATTGTCCGCGGCACGACGTTGCTCACCAACACCGTTTCCTCATCCATGGACGAGCATGTCCGGTTCGGCGGCGTGATTCCGGAAATCGCCTCGCGGGCGCATCTGGACGCGATTATCCCCACACTGGAGCAGGCGCTCGCGGACGCCGGAGTGGAACTGGACGACGTCGACGCCATCGCCGTGACTTCCGGTCCCGGGCTCGCGGGCGCCCTCATGGTCGGCGTGTGCGCCGCGAAGGCCCTGGCCGTCGCCACCGGAAAACCGCTCTACGCCATCAATCACCTGGTTGCGCATGTCGGCGTCGGCCTCCTCGAATCGGACCTGTTCGACGGCGGGAAGTTGCCGGAGAACCTCGGCGCGCTGCTGGTCTCCGGCGGCCACACGGAGATCCTGCGGGTGAAGCACATTACCGACGACGTCGAGCTGCTTGGTGCGACGATCGACGACGCCGCGGGGGAGGCCTACGACAAGGTCGCTCGCATCCTGGGTCTCGGCTATCCCGGTGGCCCCGCCATCGACAATCTGGCCAAGGAAGGCAATCCGCACGCCATTAAGTTCCCCCGCGGGCTCACGGCACCGAAGTATCTCAAGCTGAAGTCCGAAGGCGGACACCGGTACGACTTCTCCTTCAGCGGGTTGAAAACGGCGGTGGCGCGTTGCGTCGAGCAGTTCGAGGCCGGCGGCGGCGAAGTTCCGGTCGCTGATATCGCGGCATCCTTCCAGGAGGCCGTGGTCGACGTCATCTCAGTCAAAGCCGTGCTGGCCTGTCGGGAGAACGGCATCACCACGCTGCTGCTGGGCGGGGGAGTCGCGGCGAATTCACGGTTGCGTGCGCTGACCGCCGAACGCTGTGCCGGGGCGGGAATCGAGTTGCGGGTTCCGAAGCCCTCACTGTGTACCGACAACGGAGCGATGGTCGCGGCTCTGGGTGCTCAGGTCGTCATGAGTGGAGGCGCGCCGTCCGGCATCGGCTTCGCTCCGGATACCTCGCTGCCGGTCACCACCGTCAGCGTATAGGGACTTCACACCGACCGGCGCTAAGCTCTTTCCATGCCGGTTTCCCCAGCAGTGCTTCCGCAGCCGACCATTGCTGCCAGGCTTCGCGCGGCCGGCTGTGTGTATGCCGAGGAAGAGGCGGAACTGCTGGTTTCCGAGGCCGGGACAGCCGCCGAACTCGCCGCCATGGTTGAACGGCGCGCTTCCGGTCTGCCGCTCGAGCAGATCATTGGCTGGGCCGGGTTCTGCGGTTTGCGGATAGCAGTGGAACCCGGGATCTTCGTTCCCCGGCGCCGCACCGAGTTCCTGGTAAGCCAGGCGATCGACCTTGTCAGCGGGGACGACGGTGCCATAAGCGGAACTATCGATGCCGCTCGGCGTCCGGACGACGCCGGTGACACCCGTACCAAGGCGCGGACCGTCGTCGTCGATCTCTGCTGTGGTTCCGGCGCCGTCGGAGCTGCGCTCGCTGCAGACCTGGATCACGTAGAGCTTTACGCCGCCGATGTGGATGCGACAGCTGTGCGGTGCGCCCGGCACAATACCGCCGACGCCGGTGGCCGGGTGTTCCAAGGCGACCTCTATGCTGCCTTGCCGGCTGAGCTGCGCGGACGCGTCGACCTCCTGGCCGTGAATGCGCCGTACGTACCGGCTGACGAGATCCGGTTGATGCCTCCTGAAGCGCGCAACCACGAGCCGCTGTTTACCCTCTCCGGCGGAGCAGACGGGCTGGATGTTCAACGCCGGGTGGCCGCCGAGGCGGCACTGTGGCTTGCGCCGGGCGGTCATCTGCTGCTCGAGACCAGTGAACGCCAGGCCCCTGACACCATCGGGATCATGGAGGGCAACGGACTGGTCCCACGAGTGGAGCGCTCCGAGGAGCTGGACGCCACCGTCGTCGTCGGGACACGGGCTGAGCACTAGGCTCTAACCATGCCGATTGAATTCCGCCCGATGACAGCCGCCGACGCTGATGCCGTTGTCCGCTTTCTCAGCTCCAACCGTTTTCCATTTCACGTCTTGGCTGAACCCTCCGAGGACCAGGTGCGTCCAGGCGTCGAAAAGGGGCGGTTTTGGAATGAGGACTCGCAGGGATACTGGATCGACGACGACGGTGCACGCATCGGGATGGCCGTCCTCCAGGATCTGCAGGATGACACGCCGATGTTTGATCTGCGCTTGGAAGAGAGCCAGCGCGGAAGGGGCAAAGGAACTGAGGTTGTCCGCGCACTCTGTGACCTGGTGTTTACGTCGATGCCCCGGATCCTGAGGTTTGAAGGCCAGACGCGCGAGGACAACATCGCCATGCGGAAAACATTCCTACAGGCCGGATTTCTCAAAGAAGCCCATTACCGCCTTGGCTGGCCGACCCACGACGGCGGTCACGTCGCCTCAGTCGGCTACGGCATACTTCGCCAGGACTGGGAAAGCGGCACCTCCACGCCCATAGATTGGGAAGACCTCGCAGGCTAGTGCTTTTTGGCTCTTCCACACCTGCCGTTTTTGATCGATAATCGGAGCGCGTATTCAATCCAAACGAGGAGATCAGGCATGAGCGCACGACTCAATCCGTACATCAGCTTCCGCGATACTGCCCGGCAAGCGATGGACTTTTACCATTCTGTATTTGGTGGAGAACTGACCCGAAGCACCTTCGGTGAGTTCCACGCGAGTGAGGATCCAGCCGAACAGGACAAGATCATGCACTCGATGTTGGAAACTGACAGCGGCTTCACGCTGATGGTTGCGGATACCCCGAACGGTATGGACTACAACCAGGGCGCCAACATCTCGGTATCGCTAAGCGGCGGGCAGGACGCCGAGTCCGAGCTGCGGGGCTACTGGGAGAAACTGTCCGACGGGGGCAATGTGCAGGAGCAGCTGGCACAGGCACCATGGGGCGATTTCTTTGGCATGTGCACCGACAAATTCGGGATCAACTGGTTGGTGAACATCGCCGGTCCACAGTCGTAAATGGACCCCGATTAACGCTCGACTTACGGCTTAGGCTTATACGCCGCTGATGCCGAAGAGACCGATAATGAGGGCCATGATCACGAAAGTCACCAGTTCGTGGACGCAGTTCAATACCGTCAGACCGATTGGACGGCCTTCGAAAGCATCATGCGTGATGAACCGGGAGGCTGTGAACCCAGCCCAAAGAACCATGGCGGTAATGAGTGAGCTGACGAGAAAACTGCCTCCATAGAAGTTTTGGACTATGGTTGCGGTACCTGCGAGAATCCACGCGCTGATGTAGCTGACCACCAGCGTAATCAAAATCGGCTTGATGGCGTCCTTTGGATCGCCGCTTGGCCGGACTTTCGCGACGCGCATCCAGTAGTTCCCGAACACTTTCGGGGTGTACCAGATTGACCCGACCACCATGGTGGAAAGCGTTGCTATCAGGACCGCCCAGACGTTAATTTCCGGAATCATCGTTTGCTCCTCTGATGCATAGTTGTACACACATCTTGCAATCTAATCGCCGATTATCTGTGTCGCTGTGACCGCGTTGCCCCCACTCACCGTGTCGTCTGACAGTGCGGCGACCCCTTGTCGGGCTCGTGCCTGCACAAAGTGGCTCAGCCGAGCGTAATGAGGCCGACGGCCGCCCCCGCTCCTATGAGTCCTAATATTTGTCGACCCGTGAGTTTTTCGCGCAGCAGCGTGATGCCCAGCAGCACGGGGATCACGGGATAGAGAGACGACAGCACAACAGCGATCGTGGTGAGTTGCAGTTGCGCCGCCAGCATATAGAGGGTTAGCGCGAGCGCCGCCGTGCCGCCGATCAGGGCCGCAGCAAGCACCATCGACAGGCTTAGGTTCCGGAACCCGGAGAGTGTCCGCCGTGCCAACGGCAAAATGGCGATTGAAGCCGCGACGCGGCCGGCAACTATAGGCCACAGCCCAGCTCCATCGCCTGCCTGGGCGAGGGCTATGTACTGCAGGGCTATCCCAAGGCTGGAGAAAAGCGCGTCGAAGGCGCCGCTCGCATGCGTGGCGCCGGCGCGGCTTCTAGTGACGGAAATCAGCCATAGGGCCGGGATGGCAAAGGCGATTCCCAACCATGCGAGGGCTGATGGACGGTCCCCGAGGAGCGTGACTCCAATCAGGACGGGGATGGCGGTGCCTCCGACGGCGACGAGGGGAACCACTACGCTCATACTTCCGTGGCTGAGGCCGCGGTACAGGAAAACCATGCCCATTCCCGTGCCCACCCCGGATAGCGCGCCCCAGGCCACATCCTGCAGCTGAAGGTCAGGCGTCGGCACAAACGGTGCCACGGCCAGGGTAAGTATGAGCGCGCCTACCTGTCCGATAAGCGCAATCAGTGTGGGATCCGCCCGCCGCGACAAGAGCCCTCCGGCGTAGTCGGCGATGCCGTAAAACAGCGCCGAACCCAGCGCGAGTATGGCTCCCATTGGTCAGGCGCGCCTGGAAGGATTCATCTGGACTCCCGCGACGTGGCGGCCCGGGACCAGAACAAGACATTGAGCCAGACGGCCCTTCTGAGCGTAATTATTTTCGGCATAGTCGAGCAGCATCGACGCCCTGTTCCACCAAACCGCAGGAGCATCTCGCCATTGAAAACACCGCCGCCCCAACCACCGATCTCCGAACCCAGGGCGACTGCCAGAACGCCCGGCAAGTCCATGAGCCGGCCGCCCACATAGTCGAGGAAATCGGCGTCGTTCATAAAAGCGAGCTTACCCAGCGGAATCCATGATGGCCCCTTGCAGCCAGCGGTGATTCTGCCCCCACCGACTGCCATACTCTGACCATGACCGTTTACTTCGAGTGCACCACGCGGACGGCTATGGATAGAGCCGCGTTGTTCGATCTGTCCCGCAGCATAGACGCGCATGCCGGCTCCATGTCGCGGTCACGCGAGAAAGCGGTCGCGGGCGTTACAACGGGCCTCATTTCTTTGGGGGAGCAGGTGACGTGGCGGGCGTGGCATTTCGGAGTGCCGGTGCGAATGACCAGCCGGATTACCGCCATGGAAGTCCCCGATTATTTCGTGGATGAACAAGTCAATGGACCATTCCGGCATTTCAAGCATTTACATGAGTTCATGCACGACGGCGGGGCGACAGTAATGGTGGACCGTATCGAATTCTCGGCACCTTTCGGACTCCTCGGACTGGCGGCCGAAAAACTGTTCCTGGCCCGCTATATGCGGAAGCTCATTGAAAGCCGGAACCGATATCTAGTTGCGGAGTGAATCTGCGATGGCGTCGAGTCCGGCTTGGGCGCAGGCTTCATCCAAGCTGCCTTGAGGAGCTCCACCCACGCCAATGCCGGCAATTGAGGCTCCGTCCACCTTTATGCTGACACCTCCGCCGAGAAAGAGTGTGCCCGGAAGGTCGCTAATGGTGGGACCGTCGCCGGTGGCGGCCTCTGTCAGTTCGGACGTGTTGCTGCCGAAGGAGGCGGACGTATAAGCCTTTAGCCGCGCCGATTCCATCGTGTGTTCGGCAGCGTTGGCTCCCCGGAGCATTGCCTGGACTTGGCCGAATCGATCGACGACCGCCACCGAGACGAACGGTAGATCGTCGGATTGGCACTGCGCGAGGGCCGCTTCGGCTGCCTCCGTGGCGGCTTCGACGCTTAGGCGCGGCATGTTGAGAACGGCGTCACCACCGGAGTCGCCGGACGCGGACTCGTCCGTGGATCCGGTTCCCGACGCCGCCTGGGGCGTATTTCCATCAGGAGACCCGCATGCGGCAAGACCGACCGTGAGCACCGCAGCGGATGCGAAAGCGAAAGATATTTGGGGCAGATTGAGCGGGGCCATGACAATCCTCAGTTGGAAGGAAAAAGCACTGACATGACTAGTGTCCTGCTACATCTGTCTTCCGTATAGATCTCTTTCAGCCTATTTTGAGCTTGCCCGACCGCGGTCAGATTTGGGCTCAGCCGGCTGAGGCTACAGCCTGCAGGGGAACCGCCGCACCTGACTTCCGGCGGACAGCCAGGAATGCCGAAATCCGGCGCACAGCCTCTTCAATGTCCTCGGTCGCCGGCAGAATAACGAAGCGGAAGTGGTCAGGCGCTCCCCAGTTGAATGCCGTTCCATGTGAGACCAGGATCTTTTGTTCCTCCAGCAAATCGAGCACGAACTGTTCGTCGTTGGCGAAAGGATAGACCTCGGGATCAAGCTTGGGGAAAAGGTAGAGGGCGCCCGCCGCAGGCACACAACTGACTCCCGGGATGTCATTGAGCAGCTTCCATGCCAGGTCGCGTTGTTCGCGGAGGCGGCCGCCCGGCTTCACCAGTTCGTCGATACTCTGGTGCCCGCCCAATGATGTCTGGATGGCATGTTGGGCCGGAACGTTGGCGCACAATCTCAGGGAAGCGAGCAGTTCCAACGACTCACGGTAGGCCGCCGTCGCAGCACGGGGACCGGTGAGTGCCACCCAACCGGCACGGTATCCCGGCATCCGGTAGGCCTTCGACAGGCCGCTGAATGTCAGGCAGCAGATGTCTTCCGCCACAGAGGCGGTGTGGATATGGACTGAATCTCCGTAGAGGATTTTCTCGTAAATTTCATCGGAGAACAGCACCAGGTCGTGCTTGCGGGCCAGCTTCGCGAACTGCTCGAGAATAAAACGGGGGTAGACGGCCCCGGTGGGATTGTTCGGGTTAATGATCACTATGGCGCGGGTGCGCTCGGTGATCTTTGCCTCGACGTCGGCCATGTCCGGCCACCACTGGTTGTCCTCGTCGCAGACATAATGAACTGCGGTTCCGCCACTGAGGGTGACGGAGGCAGTCCACAGCGGGTAGTCGGGAGCGGGGATGAGGACCTCGTCACCGTTTTCAAGAAAGGCCTGCAGAGTCATTGAAATAAGTTCGCTGACCCCGTTGCCGACGAATACGTCCTCGACGCCAATCTGCATCAGCCCCCGCGTCTGGTAGTACTGCGAGATGGCGGTACGGGCGGAGAAGATGCCCTTCGAGTCGCTGTACCCCTGGGCCCCAGGAAGGTGATGGATCATATCCATCACGATCGACTCCGGCGCCTCCAGTCCAAAGGGAGCGGTGTCACCGAGATTCATGCGCAGAATCCGCTGACCTTCGGATTCCATCTTCTTGGCGGCATGGAGAATCGGCCCCCGCAGTTCATAGCGGACGTTCTCAATCTTGCTGGAGTGCTGCATAGGACGCATACCCTATGTTTTCATACCCCAGCAAAATTCCTTTAGTCAGTGACCTACCTTGCGGCGGCCGGCCATGCCCTCGGCGACGCCGATCAGAGCGACGGCAGCGATGACGGCCACGATGAAGCCGACGACGTTGAGCTCAAAGATGCCTCCGGTGCCCAGCAGGTTGGCGATGAGGCCGCCAATGACTGAGCCGGCCAAGCCGAGCAGCAATGTAGCAATCCAGCCCAGGTTCTGCTTGCCGGGCTTAACCAGTCGTGCGAGGGCGCCGATAATGAGTCCGGCGATGATAAATCCGATCATGGCATGTTCCCTTCCTAGTCACGATTCCGGCTTGGGTGCCGGATGGTGCTGCAACTCCTGCAGCCACTCCTGTCGATCCTATGCCGATCGTCACCGGTTGTCGTCAACTGAACTGCGGAACCTTTCCCAGGCTGATTGCCTCGTCATCCCCAATGCGGCGCCGATTTTGGCCCAGCTAATCCCGCGCCCGCGGGCTAGATCCACCCATGCATGCAGCCTGGTTTCGACCTGGCCTCCGACAACAGCAATTTCCGGAAGATGGCCGAGGAGTTCTTCATCGGTCATGTTCCGCCAACGCGCATCCGGGCTCGATGATTCGAGAGCGGCCGTTCCTGGCTTAAGGATGCCGGCCGCGTGTTGCACGCAGTGCTCGCAAATAGCCACCCCCGGTCCCGCTACGAGCCGGCATGTTTCCGAACGGGGAAGGGCGCAAAAACTGCAGAAAGTGGGATCCGGTCCATCCTGTCCATCCATCAGAGTCGTCGTCCTTTCTAAATCAAATGCGGAAAGTAGCCCAATCATAGTTGCTTTGTAAGGAGTTGCCTGACAATCTGTCAGGTATGTCCTTACGTCCCGACCCTTCTCCACAAGCAGGTGCGCTTCCAGAGGTCTCCCGGTTCCTACGGGGCCGGGGATTCCGTAACCTGTGGGCATCGGGGGCCGTCGAAAGTGCGGGGGACGAGGCCAGTAGAACGTTGGTGCCGATTATCGCCGTCTCCATGCTGGGGGCCAGCGCCTTCGACGTCGGTGTGATCAATGCATTGGGACTGAGCGCTTTTCTTGTGCTGGGTGTACCGATCGGGGTCTGGGTCGACCGTATGCGCAAGCGGCGCATCATGATTGCGGCCGATCTCTGCCGTGCAGCAGTGATCGCTTCCCTGCCAGCGGTTTATCTTTTCGGCGCTTTGACGATTTGGCATCTCTTTCTTGCCGTGGCCGTGATCAGTGTGGCCGACGTATTCTTCACGACGGCTCATAGCACGTTTCTTCCTCTCATCGTGCGCCGCAACGACCTCAGCGAAGCGAATGCAAGACTCCAGTCCGCCCAAACCGCAGTCACCGTCGCTACGCCTGCTTTAAGTGGCGCGCTACTCAGGATTGCCGCCGCACCGCTGGCCTTGTTCACGGCATCGGTCTCGTACACCCTCTCGGCGGTGTTGATCGGAAGGATCAAGCACGTTGAGTTTGTCCCGCCGACGGAGGGCAGGCCAGCGCCCATCATCGCCGCCAAAGAGGGGATCTCCTTTACTGTGCGGCACCCGATACTGCGACCGCTCTTCCTCTCCGGAATGATAATTAATACCGCAGCAATGTTCGGCAACGCTGCCAGTGCTGTCTATGCCCTGACTGTGCTCGGAATCAGCCCTGGGGTTTACGCCGCGGTTGGTGCGGTCTCAGCTCTGGGTGGCCTGAGCGGTTCAGTCGTAGCCGTACCGATACTGCGCCGTTTCGGCATCGGTCGAACCAAGATCGTCACGAGTCTGGCCGCGCTGCCAGTCATCTCCCTTCTGCCCCTGGCCGGGGTTCTTCCTTACCCGCCGGTCATTTGGGTCGGTGTTTCCGGATTTGGATGGGCGAGCCTCATCGTGATGACATCCATCGCTGGCTCGGGCATCACACCCCGCGTCACTCCTGCCCGAATGCTTGGCAGCGTCACAGCCAGCAGCCGGCTCTTCGTCCTTGGCATCATGCCGGTAGCGAGCCTCATTGGGGGCGCCATAGCCGCGTGGGCCGGCGTCGTACCCGTCCTATGGGCATGGGCTGCCATCGCCGCGGTATCAGCGCTGCCCATCATCTTTTCGCCCATTCGGCGCTGGAAGAACTTCCCTGAGGAGCTCGATGTCAATATGCCGGACTGATCAGTGGAAAGGAGGTAAGCGGCCGACCCTGCGCGATGGGCGCTCCGGTCTTACTCCAGTCCGCCCCCCGCCATGAGGTTCTCCGGTGCGCAATGGAGGCGGATGCTATCCCAGCGGCAGGCTTACGCCTCTCCCATCATCAGTCCCTCGATGGAGTGCTTCTGCGTGATGGGCGTCAGCTCATCCACCACTGGGCAGACCAGATGGTCCCGGACGCGCTGGGGAAGCTGCTCGTAAAAGTCCTTCGTCACGGCCATGTCGTGATGCTCTGCGTTCCCGGCCCCGGGAGCATCCATGCCGAGAACGAGGACCGGGCGCGACTTCTGCGACTGGTTCTTTGTTCCCCGGTGGATGGTCAGCGCCGACCGTGCGGAAATATCGCCCTGTTTCGGATATTTCCGCACTGCCAGTGCTTCGTACCGGTCATACGCGGACTTCGGCGGGAACATTTCGTGCTCAAAACCGTCAGGCAGGTCCCACTGGGTTCCCGGCGCAATTTCGAAAGGCCCCATATCCTCTTCGGTATCAACCGCCGTCGCGTTGAAGGCCAACGATGTCAGCCTCTTGTTCAACCGGGTTTCCTCCGGCATGGGGAAGTCACGGTGCCACGGCTGGTTCATGGCGCCGGGACCCGGGACATCGAATCCGAGTTCGACGATCTGGTAGTCCGGGCCCAGCACGGCTTCGCTGACCTTGCGGGCCCACGGATGATCGACAAGCTCCAGCCATCCCCTTAACTGCTCCGGGTGAATCTCGACGTAGTAACGCTTCGGCCCGCGGCCGACTGCCCCGTTGGGTCGGGACAAAGCCTCCTTGAAAGCGATGTCGATATCCTCGCCAAGCCGGGCTGCCCATTCACGGGAGAAGGCGCTCTTTAGGCCGATAACGCCATCGGTGTAGAGTCCGGTGACCGCCGCCGCGGTCTCGTCATCCGCCCCCGCAGGGACCGGGATCGACACTGATCCCTGAGCATTGGTTACATCCGTCATCGGGTTCTCCTCTGTCTCTTTCTTACTCCGTGATTGAGCCGGTTTTCATCCGCTCCACCAGATCCTTTACGACGGCGCGAAGGTTGCCGCCATTGGCCAGGGCCACTTCGCGCTGATGCTGGTAGCCGGCACCGCGCTGGATGATCTTCTCGACGTCGGCAAGCTCATCCACACAGCCGAGTTTCCTGGCGACAGGCTCGAGCCGGTTGAGTTGTTCCA
>NZ_KI914704.1:69522-74658 GCF_000520495.1 Arthrobacter sp. H14 | reverse complement strand
CGAGCCGGTTGAGTTGTTCCATCAGATGGTCGGTCACCAGTCGCTCATTGCCCGCGGCGTCAAGGATGATGATCGCGTCGAGACCGTACCGCGCGGCGCGCCATTTGTTCTCCTGCACGTGCCACGGCGGCATGGTCTCGATCGTGCCGCCGTTATCCAGCCGGGTGGAGAAGTCATCGACCAGGCACTGCGTCAGCGCGGCGATCGCCCCGACCTCCTCCAGGGTGGAAAGTCCGTCGCAGATCCGCATCTCGATGGTGCCGAGATTCGGCACCGGCCGGACGTCCCAGCGGATTTCGTTCGCGACGTCGATCACGCCGGTGGTGAACATGTCCGCCACGTACTGCTCGTACTCTTCCCAGGTGGCGAACTGGAAGGGGAGCCCGGCCGTCGGGAGCTGCTGGAACATCAGCGCGCGCTGGGAAGCGTAACCGGTATCTTCACCATCCCAGAACGGCGACGACGCCGAGAGCGCCTGGAAGTGCGGGAAATAGTTGATCAGTCCATCCAGTACGGGCAACGCCTTGGACCGCTTGTCCAGTCCGACGTGCACGTGGACGCCGTAGATCACCATCTGCCGGCCCCACCACTGGGTGCGGTCGATCAGGGTGGCGTAGCGTGCCTTGTCCGTGATTGCCTGTGCTTTGACGGCGCTGAAGGGATGCGAACCGGCACAGAAAAGTTCGACGCCGAGTGGTTCAGTGACTTCGCGGACCGCGTCCATCGACCGGGTCAGGTCTGCCTTCGCCTCGGCCACGGTGGTGCAGATGCCAGTGACGAGCTCGATGGTGTTGGCGAGCAGCTCCTGCTTGATGTGCGGGTGCTCGTCGTCGTCCTGGAGTTCCGGGTGCTTCTGCCGGACGCCGCGGAGCACCTCATCCGCGGCGGACACGAGCTCGCCGGATTCGCCATCCACCAGTGCCAGTTCCCACTCAACGCCGAGGGTCGACTGGGCCGATGATGCGAAATCAATCTTCATGAAGCTCCTGACGCGCTGTTCCGTTGGGCGTGACCGCCGCGCTGGCGTTGGTTAGTTCGACTCGCGTCACCGCGCAAAGTACAGGGGCCAGTCTAGTCCAGCTCTCAGCCGGCGATCGTGTCCACCACAATGGCGACGCGCTCCGTCCCCATCCGGGTCAGCACGAGGGTGGCCTTCGCCGTCGCGGTTTTCGGCTTGCCGGCCAGCAGCTGCTTGCGCAGTTCCTCCGGAGTGACGGACGCTCCGCGTTTCTTGATCTCGAGGGTCCCGATTCCGTTAGCCTTCACCCACGAGCGCAGCTGTTTGACGTTATAGGGGAGTACTTCCTTGACCTTATAGGCGCGGGCAAAGGGCGAATCCTCGAGCGTGTCGGCACAGATGTACGCAATCCGCTCGTTCAACAGATGCCCGCCCAGTTGCCGCGCCAGGTCGGCCACGAGCCCCGCGCGGATGACGGCGCCGTCCGGCTCATACAGGTACTTGCCGGCATCGCCGGTTTCGACGTCCTGCGCCTCCGGATCGAAATCGACGCCGCTGGTCAGCTCGGCCGCTCCGTCCGCGTAGAGCACCAGGGCCGCGCGCCGTACTCCCGGGCGGGCCAGCGCGTTGAACCACAGGGCGGCCTCGGTCACTTCACCGTCGGTCGAGACCCATTGGGCTTCACAGTTTGCTGGGACGGCGTCGTGCGGGATACCGGGATTGAGCTTCACGCCGACGGCCTTGCCTGTGTCCGCCACTTTCTCCACGAAGGAGAGCGGCGGCGAAAACGCTTCCGGATCGAAGAGCCGCCTGGTGCCCGACGTCGACGTCGTCCGCCGCGCCGGATCCAGCCACACGCCGTCGAACCCGTCCAAGTCCATTGAGGTGGCGTCCGCGTTGACCACCTTGACCGACTGCCACGGCATCAGGTTGATGGTGGCAACGGCCGCCGTCGTCTCATCCAGTTCGACGGCGGTGACATTCCGGTCCAGCGTGGCCAGTGCCATCGAATCCGCGCCGATGCCGCAACCCAGATCCGCCACCGATTCCAGTCCCGCATTGGCGAAACGCTGCGCGTGCCGGGCGGCGACATTGAGCCGGGTGGCTTGCTCCAGACCGGCCTGGGTGAAGAGCATCTGGTCGGCGAATGGTCCGAACTTGGCGCGCGCCTTCATCCGCAGCCGCGCCTGAGTCAACACCGCGGCCACGAGTTCCGGGGAATGCCCGGCCTTGCGCAACTCCACGTTCAAGGACATGGCCTCGGACTCAAGGTACGGGCCGAGGGAGTTGAGCAGTTCCCAGCCGTCGGAGGTGAGCAGGGGCGCGATGGCGTCCACGGGTGAATCCGGCATGCGTATCAGCCTAGTTCAACGAGCCCGTACTGGTGTTGCGAGGGGCGGGATTTGCCTACGCGTAGGAGTCCTGCACTTTGTCCGGCGCCTCCTGCTTTTCGGCGACGGAGGCGACGCGGCCGCCCTTGACCACCATTTCGGCCTGCCGCGGAGAGAGCCGGTGCCGGAGTTTGATGGTTGTATCGCCGTTCCGGACCGTGACTTCGTTGCTCTCGGGCAGTTGCGAACGGACATTTTCGAACGTCAACGTGTCGCCTGAGTTGATCTTGTCGTAGTCGGCCGGGTCGCTGAATTCGAGTGCCAGAACGCCGAAGTTTGCCAGATTCTGCCAGTGGATGCGCGCAAACGACTTGGCGATGACGACCCGTAGTCCCAGATACCGCGGCGCGATGACCGCATGTTCGCGGGAGGATCCCTGTCCGTAGTTTTCGCCGGCTACGATCAGGTGACCGCCCTCGGTGTCTTTGGCCCGGGAAGCGTACGTGTCATCGACCTGTATGAAGAGGAATTCCGAGATCTTCGGAATATTGCTCCGGTACGGCAATACCCGGGCGCCGGCGGGAAGGATCTCGTCGGTGGAGATGTTGTCGTCAACCTTGAGCAGGACCGGCAGCTCCAGAGAGTCCGGCAACGGATCAAATTCCGGCAGCGACTCGATGTTCGAACCCTTCACCAGTTCAACCTGCTTGGCTTCCTCCTCCGGCAACGGCGGCAGCAGCATGGCGGTGTTGACGCTGACCTGCTCCGGCAAGTCCGGCCGCGGGTAATCCATGTCCAGGTCGCGCGGATCCGTAATCACGCCGGTCAGTGCCGCGGCGGCCGCGGTCTCGGGCGAGCACAGCCAGACGGCGTCTTCGTCGGTGCCGGAACGGCCGGGGAAGTTGCGCGGAACGGTTCGGAGACTGTTGCGTCCGGTCGCCGGAGCCTGGCCCATCCCGATGCAGCCCATGCAGCCGGACTGGTGGATCCGCGCGCCGGCGGAAATCAGGTCGAACAGCCACCCGCCCTTGGCCATGTCCTCGAAAATTTCGCGGGACGTCGGATTGACGTCGACCGATACCTGGCTGCTTGCCTGCTGCCCCCGGAGGATTTCGGCGACGACGGCGAAGTCCCGCAGTCCGGGGTTCGCAGAGGATCCGACCACGATCTGGTAAACATCCTCCCCGGCGACTTCACGTACCGGAACAACGTTGCCGGGGGAGGAGGGCTTGGCGATCAGCGGTTCCAGGCTGGAGAGGTCGATGGAATCGGAGACGTCGTAGGTCGCATCGTCGTCGGCCAGGATTTCCTGGAAGTCGTCCGGGCGCCCGACTGATTTGAGGAACTTCCGGACCTCCTCGTCGGCGGGGAAAATGCTCGTCGTCGCACCGAGTTCCGCTCCCATATTGGCAATCACGTGCCGGTCCATCGCCGTCAGGTTCTTCAGCCCAGGGCCGTGATACTCAATGATCTTCCCGACGCCGCCCTTGACGCCGTGCCGCCGGAGCATTTCGAGGATGACGTCCTTGGCCGACACCCAGTCCGGCAGATCACCGGTCAGTTCGATGCCCCAGATTTCCGGTATGGCGACGTAAAGCGGATCACCGGCCATCGCCATCGCCACTTCAAGACCGCCGACGCCGACGGCGAGCATTCCGATGGCACCGGCGGCACAAGTGTGGGAGTCGGAGCCAAGCATGGTGGCGCCCGGGCGGCCAAAGCGGGCCTGATGCACCGGGTGCGAGACGCCGTTGCCGGGCTTGGAGAACCACAAACCGTAGCGCTGTGCGGCGGACTGCAGGAAGAGGTGGTCCTCCGGATTTTTCTCGTCCGTCTGGAGCAGGTTGTGGTCGACGTACTGCACGGATAACTCTGTCTTGATCCGGTCCAGGCCCATCGCCTCAAGTTCGAGCATCACCACCGTTCCGGTGGCATCCTGGGTCAGCGTCTGGTCGATCCGGAGCCCGATTTCGTTACCGAACTCCATGTCCCCGCTGACGAGGTGCTCGCTGATGACCTTTTGCGCTACGTTCTGACCCATGACGACCTCCCGGTAGAGCCCGCGTCACCGCGGACGGTGCATACCCTCCCTATGCTAGGCCGGGACGTCCTCAAGATGCTATCCGTACTTACTATTGTGTGGTCTCCGGGTTAGTGGAAGAGTTGGGAGGGTTACGAATCCGGACGGCGTCCGGCCAACGGACGCTGGCTGACGTAAGAAGCTGACTGTTTACAACTGGAGGCGCCCGATGCGATACCCATGGCTCAAGGATGTGCTGGAAGCAGATCCACCGTTTCTCAGCGTGTACGTCGACACGACGCGGACAGACCCTTCGGCTGCCGCCGAGATCGAGACACGATGGGAGCATCTGCGGGACAAGGTCCGCGCCGAAGGCGCACCTAAAGATCTGCTGAAGCGGATCGAGCGTTCCGTTCTGGAACCGGCAGGCATTGGCGGTCCGCATGGCCGGGCATTCCTTGCCGCGGGTGGGCAGCTCTACATTGACCGGGTTCTGCCCGTTCCGCCGGAAGACCACGCGTCCTGCAATCACCGGCCGCACCTGCTTCCGCTGATGCGGGTCGCCGCCAGAGCCGTGTCCCACCTGCTTGTGGAAGTCGACCGGTCGGGCGCCGACATCAGCCTGCGGGCGCCGGAGGACCCGCATGTTGCCGGCAGCCAGAAGCCCCTGGGCGAGGACGCCTCGATCGAAGGCGGCCACGATGAGCTGCACAAGACCGGAACCGGCTGGCGGGGCCAGGACTTCGAGGCCCGGGTAGAGGATTCATGGGAGCGCAATGCCGACGCCGTGGCGCACCGGCTGGACAAGCTGGTCCGCCAGTACCGTC
>NZ_KI914704.1:64958-69422 GCF_000520495.1 Arthrobacter sp. H14 | reverse complement strand
GTCCGCCAGTACCGTCCTGACCTGGTGCTGCTGACCGGTGATGTCCGCGCCGCCTCGCTGCTTAAGGAAGCCGTCGGCCAGGAAACCCGGCAACGGCTGGTCGATGTCCCCGGCGGGGGCCGGAACGACGGCGTCGACCGCGCGGAATTCCGGGTGCACGTCGAGGAGGCGGTGGACAACTTCATCGCCTACCGGGAGAAGGCCGCCGTCGACCGCTTCGTCGCCGAACAATCGCGCGACGGCGAATCACTCGCGGGTGCCGCCGAAGTGCGGGCGGCTTTGGAGCGCGGCCAGGTCGACGAACTGCTGGTGACCAGCGGTTCCGAACCGGATGACATCGAGGACCTCCTGTATCTGGCACTGCGCACTGATGCTGCCGTGCAGTCGCTGGATCCCGGCGAGATTGTGTTGCCGGACGGTGTCGGCGCGCTGCTGCGCTGGCGGGACGAGGCTACGCCGTCGAACGCGGTGCCCAGTCTCAGCGATGACCGCGAACGGGAGCGTAAAGCCTCTTAAGCCGGTAGGGAAACGCCGGAAACCGGCGACGACGCGGAATTGAAGGCGCCCGGGGCGGAAAGTCCCGGGCGCTGCCGCGTCCGCAACACACCGGTGCTGGCACTCGCCTTGACCGAGTGCTAATGGTCGGCATACAGTCTTTCTTGGCACTCTCACTACGAGGGTGCTAATGCCCGGAGGGGCGTTACCGGCACCGCGACGACGGTTAGCGCACCGAACGGCCCTATTGTCGAAAGTGAACAACAGTTCACTGTAAATCTCATGCAAAGGAGAGGTCCGAGTGTCGGTCTCTATTAAGCCTCTTGAGGATCGTATTGTTGTCCGCCCGCTGGAAGCGGAGCAGACCACTGCTTCCGGTCTGGTTATCCCGGACACCGCCAAGGAAAAGCCCCAGGAGGGCGAAGTTGTAGCCATCGGTCCAGGCCGCGTTGACGATAACGGCAACCGCGTCCCGATCGATGTCAATGAAGGCGATGTTGTCATCTACTCCAAGTACGGTGGCACCGAAGTCAAGTCCAGTGGCGAGGAATTTCTGGTTCTCTCGGCACGCGACGTTCTCGCCGTCGTCGTCAAGTAGAACGCTGAGTTGAACCCCGGGCGCCACGCAGGCGGCCGGGGTTTTCTCAAGTCAGTTCGAAGAAAGGAACCATTCTTATGGCAAAGCAGTTGCAGTTCGACGACGCAGCCCGGCGCGCGCTGGAAGCCGGCGTCGACAAGCTCGCCGATACGGTTAAGGTAACCCTCGGCCCGCGTGGCCGCAATGTTGTCCTCGCCAAGCAGTGGGGCGCACCCACTATCACCAACGACGGCGTCACGATCGCCCGCGAGGTCGAGCTCGATGACCCGTACGAAAACCTCGGCGCACAGCTGGCCAAGGAAGTCGCCACCAAGACCAACGACGTCGCCGGTGACGGTACGACGACGGCGACTGTGCTGGCACAGGCGCTGGTCAAGGAAGGGCTGCGCAACGTTGCAGCCGGCGCCGCTCCCGGAGCGTTGAAGCGCGGCATCGAGGCGGCAGTTGACGCCGTCGCCGCACGTCTGCTGGAAAACGCACGCGAGGTCGAAGGCAAGCAGGTTGCCGACGTCGCCGCGATTTCCGCACAGGACAAGTACATCGGTGAGTTGCTCGCCGAAGCCTTCGACAAGGTCGGCAAGGACGGCGTCATCACGGTGGAGGAGTCCTCCACGACGCAGACCGAGCTGGTCCTGACCGAAGGCATGCAGTTCGACAAGGGCTACCTCAGCCCGCACTTCGTCACCGATGCTGAGCGCCAGGAAGCCGTCCTCGAAGACGCGCTGATCCTGATCAACAGCGGCAAGATCTCCAACATGCAGGAATTCCTGCCGTTGCTGGAGAAGGCTGTGCAGGCCGGCAAGCCGCTGTTCATCATTGCCGAGGACGTTGAGGGCGAAGCGCTGTCCACGCTGGTGGTCAACAAGATCCGCGGCACGTTGAACGTGGTTGCCGTTAAGGCTCCTGGCTTCGGTGACCGCCGCAAGGCCATGCTGCAGGACATCGCCACCCTCACCGGCGGCGAGGTCGTTTCGCCTGACCTGGGTCTGAAGCTGGACCAGGTTGGCCTCGAGGTGCTGGGTTCGGCGCGCCGCGTCACCATCACCAAGGACCAGACGACGATCGTCGACGGCGCCGGTGCGGAAGAGGACGTTGCCGCACGCGTTTCGCAGATCCGCTCCGAAATTGAGCGCACCGATTCCGATTGGGATCGCGAGAAGCTGCAGGAACGTCTGGCCAAGCTGGCCGGCGGAATCGGCGTGATCAAGGTCGGTGCTGCCACCGAGGTCGAGCTGAAGGAAAAGAAGCACCGCATCGAGGACGCCGTTTCCTCCACCCGCGCCGCTCTCGAAGAGGGCATCGTGGCCGGTGGTGGCTCCGCTCTGGTGCATGCTTCCAAGGCCCTGGATGATGATCTGGGCCTCGAAGGCGACGCACTCACCGCCGTCGGACTTGTCCGCCGTGCGCTGGTCCAGCCGCTGCGCTGGATCGCCGAGAACGCGGGCCACGAGGGCTATGTCGTCGTCGACCGCGTGCGCAACCTGGAGCCGGGCAACGGTTTCAACGCGCTCACCGGCGGGTACGAGGACCTGGTTGCGGCCGGCGTCATCGACCCAGTCAAGGTCACGCGTTCGGCACTGCAGAACGCCTCGTCGATCGCCGCTCTGGTGCTCACCACCGAAACACTGGTGACTGAGAAGCCGGAAGAGGAAGAAGACGGGCACAAGCACTAAGTGCAGTAAGCGCCAAAAGGCCCCGGCCCGCAGCTGAACCAGCTGCGGGCCGGGGCCTTTGTCGTGTGCCGGGGGAGCGGCGGCAGCCTACCTGGCCGGAATCACCTCCGCCATGGCCTCGTCCGTGGGCATCATCGGAGTCGCCATCGCCCTGGCCGTGCCGTTCCTCCAGTCCGGAGCGATCGATCCCATCGGGTTCGTCGTGGCCCTGGCAATCGCCGCCACGGTCGTCGACGTCAGTCCGTTCTCGACCAACGGTGCGCTGGTGCTGGCCAACGTCGACGAGCGTGACCGGGACAAGTTCTACCGCCAGATGCTCGTGTACGCGGGGATCGTCGTCGCGGTCGGTCCCGGTATCGCCTGGCTCACAGTCCTGGTCCCCGGCTGGCTCTAGGTTCTAGGCTCTAGATAAAGGAAACTGCACGACGGCGGCAGGATTGGTCCCGGATCAACCCGCCGCCGTTTCGCGCGGAAAGGAATGATGGCAGCTCGAAAGTACCGTCCCGGTGTCCGGGCGACGGCTATGGCCGCGTTCACAACGGTGATCGCGGTCCTTCCCGTATTCCTGGTCGGCGGTCTGGCGGTCCAGCTGGAGGAAGACCTTGGCATGACGGCCACGGTGCTCGGTGCCGCCGTCGCTGTTTACTGGGCTGTGTCCGCGCTGCTCTCAACCACCGGCGGTTATGCTGCGCAACGGCTGGGCGCCCGGAAGGGCATGCTGCTGTCGACCGCTTTCGGGCTGGCGTCGCTGCTGGGTATTGCTCTGGCAACGCCACACTGGGCGTGGCTGTTCCTCTGGCTGACCATCGGAGGAGCGGCCAACGCGCTCAGCCACCCGCTCTCAAACGGTCTCATCGTCCGGGAGGTCGCCACCAGGAACCGCGCCTTCGCCTTTGGCCTAAAACAGGCGGCCATTCCGGCGGCAACATTCATTGCGGGTGTCTCGGTCCCGATCCTCGCCCTGACGGTCGGCTGGAAGTGGACGTTTGCCGCTGCGGCGGCTTTCGCCGTCGTACTCCTGCCTGCGTTGGCCCGCACCGTTCCGGAACGGCAGCGGACAGAAGCTTCGAAAACGCACACTGACCTGGCCAAGGCACCGCTGCCGCGCCGGCTGAAGTCATTCCTGATCGCGACGGCAATAGCGGCAGGAATGGGATCGGCCCAGGCGAACGCGCTCGGTGCGTTCACCGTTATTTCAGCGTCCAATGCAGGTTTTGATATCGCAACAGCGGGGCTGTTGCTGGGCTTGGGCAGCGCCGCGGGATGCCTGGCGCGGCCGCTGGTGGGGATAGCGGCCGATCGGGGAATCGGCGGATCGATGGCGACGGTGGCGCTGATGTTGGCCGTTGGCTGTGCCGGCCTGCTTGCGATGGCGTGGGGCAATTCGATCGCATTTGCCATTGGCTGCGTGCTCGCTTTCGGCTTCGGCTGGGGGTGGAATGGACTGGTGCATTACGTCGTCTCGCACCGCTCCCACCCGTTTACGGCCAGGGCCACGGGCATAACCCAGAGTGGGACGTACATTGGCGGAACGGTCGGGCCGTTTGGTTTTGGGTTCGCCTATGCGGCCTTTGGTCCGACGGCGGCCTGGACGATGGCGGCTTCGGTCGCGGCCATGGGGGCGCTCGCGGCACTGGTCGCCTACAGGCTGGAGAAAAGCCTGGCCCGTGAGCAGCTGCGAGTGGCTGGCGAGCCTGC
>NZ_KI914704.1:54296-64858 GCF_000520495.1 Arthrobacter sp. H14 | reverse complement strand
GGCGAGCCTGCTCATGAGATTCTGGAGTCATGACTAACCTCAGCCAACCGCCATCCGGCGAGCCACGGCGTCCGCACGGCCCACGCGATCCGGGCGACGCGTGGGTTGACGGGGAGCGGGGCAAGTTCTGGGGACGGTTCGGGGCAGCTGGCGTCCTCGTCCATGATGCCGACCGTGGCATTCTGCTGCAGCACCGCGCCACGTGGAGTGACCAGGGCGGTACCTGGGGATTGCCGGGCGGCGCTTTGCACCAAGGCGAGGATGCGGTGACCGGAGCGCTGCGCGAGGCCGGGGAAGAGGCCGCGGTGCCGCCGTCGCAGGTCCGGATTCTTTTCACGTCTGTATTCGATGTCGGCTACTGGTCCTACACCACGGTCGCCGCCCGCGTGACGCAGCCTTTCGAGCCGGTTATTTCCGATCCCGAGAGCATCGAGCTTCAGTGGGTCCCGCTGGACGAGGTCGGGCAGAAGCCGTTGCATTCCGGTTTTGCCGCCGCCTGGCCGGCGCTGCGCGAGGCGTTGAGCAAGAAGGTCGTCCTGGTGGTGGACGGCGCGAACGTCGTCGGATCCCGGCCGGACGGCTGGTGGCGGGACCGCCGGGGAGCCGCGCAGAAACTCATCGACGGGCTGTCCTCTGCGGCCCTGCGCGGCCTTCCCGACTGGAATGGTGCCGCGCGCATCTGGCCGGAGATCGTCGTCGTAACCGAAGGCAAGGCGAACGGGGCGGTGGACGAACAGGGCAGGGTGCAGGTTTTGGCCGCTGACCGCGACGGGGACCAGACCGTCGTCGACGCCGTCCAACAGCTGAAGCGGGCCGGTTGCACGGTGCACGTGGTGACGGCCGACCGTGGGCTCCGGAGCCGGGTCGAAGAGCTGGGAGCCGAGGTTGCAGGCCCGGGCTGGTTGCTGTCCCGGATTGAAGCGGAATAGGGCGCAGGCCGCATTCGTTTTAGACTGGTAACACACCCTCCGTCAGGCCCGTGCCGAGCCTACTTGCCACCATCCCCGCAAACCCCGCGAAAGAGGCGTATCTGTGAGCCAATTTTCCCAGCAAGAGCAGACCCGGGAACCTGAGAACCACGATCCGTTTGCGCTGGTTGGTTTGACGTACGACGACGTGTTGCTGCTGCCCGGCCACACCGACGTCATCCCGAGCGATGCGGACACCACGTCGCGCATTTCCAAGCGGATCACCGTTCAGACCCCGCTGCTTTCGGCGGCCATGGACACGGTGACCGAGGCGCGGATGGCCATTGCGATGGCACGCCAGGGCGGTCTCGGCGTCGTGCACCGCAATCTTTCCATCGCCGATCAGGCTGAACAGGTGGACCGGGTCAAGCGCAGCGAATCCGGCATGATCACCAATCCGGTCACCATCGGCCCGGACGCCACGCTGGCCGAACTTGACGACCTGTGCGGGCATTACCGCGTCTCCGGGCTGCCCGTGATTGACGACGGCGGCAAGCTGCTGGGCATCGTCACCAACCGGGACACGCGCTTTGTGCCCGACGGCGATTTCCCCACCCGCCTGGTGCACCAGGTGATGACCAAGATGCCGTTGGTGACCGGGAAGGTCGGAATCAGCCGCGAGGATGCCAGCGACCTGCTGGCCACACACAAAATCGAAAAGCTGCCGCTGGTCGACGACGCCGGTGTGCTGCGCGGGCTGATCACGGTCAAGGACTTCACCAAGGCCGAGCAGTACCCGCTGGCCACGAAGGACGATGAGGGACGGCTCCGGGTTGGCGCCGCCATCGGGTTCTTCGGTGACGGCTGGGAGCGGGCGATGGCGATCGTCGACGCCGGAGTGGACGCACTTTTCGTCGATACGGCCAACGGCCACAGCTCCGGAGTGCTGCAGATGATCGCCAAGCTCAAGGCCGAGAAATCCGCCGGGCACGTGGACATTATCGGTGGCCAGGCAGCCACCCGCGAAGGCGCCCAGGCCCTGATCGACGCCGGTGCGGACGGCATCAAGGTCGGCGTCGGACCCGGTTCCATCTGCACCACCCGCGTGGTTGCCGGCGTCGGCGTTCCCCAGGTGACCGCCATCTACGAATCCGCCAAGGCTGCCATCCCGGCCGGCGTTCCACTGATTGGCGACGGCGGCCTGCAGTACTCGGGCGACATCGGCAAGGCGCTGGTTGCTGGAGCTGACACCGTGATGCTCGGTTCCCTGCTGGCCGGTTGTGACGAGAGCCCGGGCGAGCTGGTGTTCGTCAACGGCAAGCAGTACAAGACCTACCGCGGCATGGGCTCGCTCGGAGCGATGCAGACCCGCGGCAAGAACACCTCGTACTCGAAGGACCGGTACTTCCAGGCCGACGTCAGCGGTGACGACAAGCTGATCCCCGAAGGCATCGAAGGCCAGGTTCCTTACCGCGGCCCGCTTTCGGCGGTTTCGCACCAGCTGATCGGCGGCCTGCGCCAGACCATGTTCTACGTGGGCGGAGCGACCATTCCCGATCTGAAGCGCAAGGGCAAGTTCGTCCGCATCACAGCCGCCGGGCTGAAGGAATCGCACCCGCATGACATCCAGATGACGGTCGAGGCACCGAACTACGGCACCCGGTAGGTCCTGTCGGGGCGTCTCGTGGGCCAGCTAACGTTTCGGCGCCTCTTGGTTCTCCAGCTCCTGACCCGTCGTCTTGCCCTCTGCGAAGGTGAACCCTTTGCCCGAAGGCAGCGGGTCCTGACCTCGAAACCGAACCTTAGAGTCGAAACGGTAGGTGCAACCCCCGTTCTCGCATTAAAGGTTCATTTTCGGTAATAAGGTTCATCTTCGGTAATCGACCGTTTCTGGACGTCGAATTTTGCTGCAAGGACAGCTTCGTTGCCGCCCGAAGGGCCGCGCCGTTACCTGTGGGATAGCATGGTGCGGTGACTTACGAGATTGAAATTGGCCGTGGCAAAAGGGGACACCGCGCGTATTCGCTGGACGACGTGGCGGTGGTTCCGTCGCGCAGGACCAGGGATCCAGCAGACGTGTCGGTGTCCTGGCAGATCGACGCGTACCAGTTCGACGTACCCGTCCTGGCAGCACCGATGGACTCCGTGATGTCGCCCGAAACCGCCATCGCTTTCGGCCGGCTCGGCGGTCTGGGTGTGCTCAATCTCGAGGGCCTGTGGACCCGCTACGAGGACCCTGAGCCGATGCTCGATGAGATCGCGGGCCTGAGCGCGGAGCACTTCAGCCCTGCTGCGACCAAACGCATGCAGGAGATTTATCAGGCGCCGATCCAGCCCGAACTGATCACCGCCCGGCTGGCCGAAATCCGCGACGCCGGCGTTCCCGTAGCCGGTTCGCTCACGCCGCAGCGCACCCAGGAGCACTACCAGACGGTGCTCGACGCCGGCGTGGACGTCTTCGTCATCCGCGGCACCACCGTTTCGGCCGAGCACGTCTCCAAAGAGAGCGAACCGCTGAACCTCAAGCAGTTCATCTATGAACTTGATGTCCCCGTCATCGTCGGCGGCGCCGCCGGCTACACTCCGGCACTGCACCTGATGCGCACCGGGGCGGCCGGCGTCCTGGTCGGTTTCGGCGGGGGAGCCTCCTCGACTACCCGGCGCGCCTTGGGAATCCATTCGCCGATGGCCAGTGCCATTTCCGACGTCGCCACGGCCCGCCGCGACTACATGGATGAATCCGGCGGCCGCTACGTCCACGTGATCGCCGACGGCGGACTGGGAACCAGCGGCGAAATCGTCAAGGCTTTCGCCATGGGCGCCGACGCCGTGATGCTCGGTTCCGCCCTCGCCCGCGCCGAGGAAGCACCCGGGCAAGGCTGGCATTGGGGCCCGGAGGCACACCACGATCAGCTTCCCCGTGGGGACCGGGTCCGGCTGGAAACGGTCGGACCGATGAAGGAGGTGCTCTTCGGGCCGTCACACCATACGAATGGAACGTCGAACCTGGTGGGTGCCCTCCGGCGGACGATGGCGACGACCGGCTATTCGGACCTGAAGGAATTCCAGCGGATCGA
Organism: Arthrobacter sp. H14; assembly: GCF_000520495.1. Lineage (GTDB taxonomy): Bacteria > Actinomycetota > Actinomycetes > Actinomycetales > Micrococcaceae > Arthrobacter_C. Next base: position 60,873 of record NZ_KI914704.1, on the reverse strand, counting down.
AGTCGTCGTCTCCCCGTACATTGCCAACAGCTAGGGTCTTGGCCACGATCTACATAACCGGAGGCGGACGAAGTATCGTGGTTGATACTTGTCCCGGTCAAGGAGGATGGTCTTAAATGTCTGAACTGCATGCCACTGGAGCTCTCAGTCCCCAAAAACGCGAGGAGTCCCTGGCAGCGCTCAAGGCGACTTCGGAACGCGGCAAGGAACTCGACATCCTGATCGTCGGCGGCGGCGTGGTCGGTGCCGGAGCGGCACTGGATGCCGTGACCCGCGGATTGAACGTCGGCATCGTCGAGGCCCGCGACTGGGCGTCGGGAACGTCGTCGCGCTCCTCCAAACTGATCCATGGCGGTCTGCGCTACCTTGAGATGCTGGACTTCGGACTGGTGCAGGAGGCCCTGCGGGAACGCGGACTGCTGCTGCAGCGGATCGCCCCGCACTTGGTGCGCCCGGTGCCGTTCCTCTACCCGCTGACCAAGCGGTTTGTGGAACGGCCCTACGTCGGCGCCGGCATCCTGCTCTACGACATGCTCGGCGTCACCTCTGGTAACAGCCGCGGCGTACCGATGCACAAGCACCTCAGCCGCCGCGCAATGCTGCGTTCAGCGCCGAGCCTGCAGGATGATGCCTTCGTTGGCGCAATCCGCTACTACGACGCCAAAGTCGACGATGCCCGGCTGGTGGTCGACGCCGTCCGCACCTCCGTCCAGTACGGCGCCCATGCCGCCAACCGGCTGCGCGTCGTCGACTTCCTGCGCGAAGGCGAACGCGTGGTCGGCGCCCGGGTGAAAAACCAGGAAGACGGCAGCGAGTTCGAAATCCGCGCCAAGCAGGTGGTCAACGCCACCGGCGTCTGGACCGACGAGACCCAGGCCATGGTGACCGAACGCGGCCAGCTCAAGGTCCGCGCGTCGAAGGGGATCCACCTGGTGGTTCCCAAGGACCGCTTCCAGTCCACCGTCGGGTTGATCCTGCGGACGGAAAAATCTGTGCTGTTCGTCATTCCGTGGGGGCGGCACTGGATCATTGGCACCACCGACACAGATTGGCATCTGGACAAGGCACATCCGGCAGCTTCGTCCAAGGACATCGATTACGTGCTTGAACACGTCAACAAGGTCCTGAAGCGGCCGTTGACCCGCGAGGATGTTGAGGGTGTCTATGCCGGTCTGCGTCCGCTGTTGGCCGGCGAGAACGACTCGACCGCGAAGCTTTCCCGGGAACACGTCGTCGCACATCCTGTTCCCGGACTGGTGGTCGTCGCCGGAGGGAAGTACACAACTTACCGGGTGATGGCCAAGGATGCGGTCGACGAAGCCGCACGGGCGCTCGACTTCCGGGTTGCTCCCAGCTGCACGGACACGATCCCGTTGGCCGGCGCCGTCGGCTACCGTGCCGCCTGGAACCGCCGGGCCCGCACAGCCGAGGAGTCCGGTGTGCACGTCGCCCGGATCGAGCACTTGCTGGAGCGTTACGGATCCATGACCTCCGAAGTGCTGGCCCTGATCGAGCAGCGTCCCGAGCTGGCCGAGCCGCTGCCCGGCGCCGACGATTATCTGCAGGCCGAAGCGGTCTATGCCGCAAGCCACGAAGGCGCCCGCCATGTGCACGACGTACTGACCCGGCGCACACGGATCTCCATCGAGGCGTGGGACCGTGGCGTGTCCGCGGCTCCCGTCGTCGCACGGTTGGTCGGCGAAGTGCTGGGTTGGAGCGAGGAACAGATCGAGGCAGAGGTCAATCACTACAACGCCCGCGGGCAGGCCGAGCGGCTCAGCCAGGAACAGCCCGACGACGTCTCCGCGGACAGCGCGCGGATGGGCGTCGATGAGATCGTGCCGCTGCGTTGATGATGACTGAAGGATCTCTGGAACTCTCCGAGGCAGGGCTGACGACTCCCGAGCTGGTCATCCTGGAAATGGAGGCCACCGGCAAGGAGGACGCGGCTGCCCAGCTTGCGGCCAGGATGCACGAGCAGGGCAGGATTTCCGATTTGAACGGCTTCCTGGAGCAGGTGAATTCCCGCGAGCACCAGATGGCTACGGGCTTGCCCGGGGGAGTGGGAATTCCGCACGCCCGCAGCAAGTACGTAAGCCAGACGAGCATCGCCGTCGGAGTCACCAGGTTCGGCCACAATATCGACTTCGGCGCGATCGACGGCAAGGCGGACCTGATCCTGCTGATCGCCACACCGGCAGAGTCGTTCTCCGTCCACCTCGAGGTGCTGTCCACGCTGGCGCGCTCGCTGTTCAAGGAGAACTTCCGCGAATCGCTGCGCCGCGCCAACGACGAGGAAGTCATCGCCGAACTGATCAACTCCTCCCTGGTGTTCTTCAACCACTGACCCGATGAAGAACCTACGCGTCGGTGCGCCAGGACTTCCACAGCGCGGCGTAGGAGCCATCGGCTGCCAGCAGTTCGTCGTGCGAGCCGAGTTCGGAGATGTTCCCATCCTCGACCACGGCAATCCGGTCCGCGTCATGGGCAGTGTGCAGCCGGTGGGCAATGGCGACGACGGTCCGCCCCTCCAGCACGGCGCTCAGCGAGCGCTCCAGATCGCGGGCGGCCTGCGGATCAATCAGCGACGTCGCCTCGTCCAGGACCAGAGTGTGCGGGTCGGCGAGGATCAGCCGCGCCAGGGCAAGTTCCTGCGCCTGGGCCGGCGTCACCGGTGTACGTCACTTTGTGCCCCACCAACTGGGACGACCGGTACGTGGCCTGCATCCAGTTGCTGACCGAGGCGCGGTGGCCAAGGACGGAGGCGGCAGCCTGAACGGCAGTCAAAAAGACGAGCACCCACACCCACCACAGGAGCTGGTCCCAGGAACCGGTGACGATTCCGGTGTCGATGGCCCGGCCAATTACGAACGGAATCAGGGCTTGAGAGAGCATCCACGCAGACTCCAGCAGCACGCTGAGGGTCAGCGTGCCTTTTTGCTGCCGTGCCAGCCACCACAGATACCGGTTCGGTGAACGCAGATCGGGAGTGCCGGCGCCGGGATAGGGGAACGTGCGCACAAGGATAAATCCTATTACTTATTGAGGCGGCTGTGGGGCTTTCCGGTAAAGTAATTGGGAATATCCAATGACTTGTCCGGAAGTGGACTTCGGGGTCGGCGTGAACCGTCAGCATTGGGATTTCTACACAAGTACGAAGTACCGTTAACCTGTGCTGAAAACCGCCCTCAAACCCCGTTGGATCGCTGCGCTGCTTTTGGCGTTGGTGCTGTCCACAGTGTTTGTGCTGTTAAGCCAGTGGCAGTTCTCCAGCGCCCAGGACGTTGCCCCGCCACGGCCCTCCTCCACCGAGCAGGTGAAACCGCTGACCGAGGTCTTCGAACCCGGCACCCCGATGCTCGCCGGCATCGCTGACCAGATGGTCGCCATGTCCGGCCACTACCTCGCCGACAAACAGGTCCTGGTGGAGGGCCGGCTGCAGGACGACGAGACCGGATACTGGGTGGTGACCGCATTCGCCGTCGACGGCGCCCCGGCGCTGGAAGGCAAGGGCGGCGGTGCGGATCCCGTGATTCCTGTCGCCCGAGGGTGGATCGAGGACCCGGCGCAGGCCGGGCAGGCTCCGGCCGGTGAGCTCGAGATGACGGGCCGGCTGCTGCCCACAGAAGCGCCGCTTGTGGATGAGGCGAAGGGCAGTCCGCTGCCGAGTCTTTCCGTCTCCGAACTGATCAACATCTGGGATGTCGCCAGCTACTCCGGTTTCGTCGTCGCGGACGAAACGCTCGCGGGTGGAACACCGGTGGGCGCTGCGTCGGGTGGAAACGTGCTGGAGGAAGTCCAGGTTTCGGCCCAGCCGCAGGATACGCCGGTGAACTGGCTCAACATCTTCTACGCCATCGAATGGTTCGTCTTCGCTGGGTTTGCCTTCTTCCTCTGGTGGCGGCTGGTCGCCGATGACTACCGCCGCGGCCTGGAAGAAGATGAGTACGACGACGACGGCCCCGGCAGCGGCGACGGCGATTCCCGCTCCTATATCCCAGCCCGAACCCCAACCAGTGAGGTAACCCAGTGAGTGATTCCAGCCAGAAGCAACGGCCGAAGAAGCGCCGTTTCGGCGGAACCGAGCAGCAGATCCGTTCAGCGCTCGGTTTCTATAAGGTCCTGGCTTATGCCACGGGTGTCATGTTGCTGCTGGTCGTCGTCGAGATGATCGCGAAGTACGGATTCGGCTCTGACATTATCGCTGGCGGCACCAGCGTCGAGACCGGCGAAACCGTCGCCCTCGGCTTCAATAACGTCGTCGAGCAGACCATCACCGGCGGGTTCAACCTCTCGACCGCGGTGTTGATTGTGCACGGCTGGATGTACGTGGTCTACCTGATTGCGGACTTCCGGCTCTGGTCGCTGATGCGCTGGTCGTTCGGCAAGTTCATCCTGATCGCGCTCGGTGGCGTCGTCCCGTTCCTGTCCTTCATTGTCGAGAAGCGCATGCACCGCCAGGTCGAGACTGAGCTGGCAGCTCATCCGGAGGCGTCCGCCCGCTACTGAGTGGAATCAGGCCTTGGGAATGACGATCCATAGCGCGATGTAGGCGAGTTCCCCGATACCAACCAGTCCGAAAATGACGAATCCAAGGCGGACGAGCGTCTTGGAAATACCAAAGCGGTTGGCGAGGGAAGCGCAGACACCGGCGATCAACTTGCCATCACGGGGGCGAACCAAAGTAGAAGCCATGGCCGACACTTTACCAGCGGCAGCGGCCTGATTGGCGGTTTCCGGCGCTTAATTCGCAGGATACCGGGGATGATCATCCGGTCCGGCAGGGCGCTGCCGCGGGCGAAATCAGCCCACACTCCGGACTGCCTTCCCCGCCTCGTCCACCTGCTTCCACGTGGCGCCGCCAAGGAGTGGTGCATCCCGCCAGACGTCCTCATCGCCGAGCAGGAGCGGCAGGTCGATGGTGTGCGGGCTGCCGAAGCGGTTGCCGGGTGCCGACCAGGTGATGGTGTACCGGTGGGCGGAACCACCTCCACGGGCATGGCGGCCCGCGAACCGGTCCGCTCCGGCGCCGTAGACGATGCGCGACAGGATTCCGGTCATCGCAGCGATGAGGGCCTTGCCCACGAGCGGAACCCGGGATACGGCGTGGAGCAGCGGGACCGCCGGGACGAAGAACCGGGTCTCGTTCGCGGTGGTGCCGATCAGCAGAGGCACATCAACCGCCGCGTCCCAGGCGGCCTCGACCTCGGCTTCGTCGGGGAGCGGCGGATGTCCGTACTGGATGCCAAACGGCATGGTGGAACGCAAGCCGTGCCGCGCACCGGCGCGGATCACATTCCGTTCGAGCTCGAGGACCGCAGCAGCAGGGAGGGCCGGATCGAGGTCCTGGGTGGCACGCAGCATCGCGGCGGTCATCCGCTGCCGGCCACGGGCGATGCCTAACGGCGCGCTCTGCACAATCGCTTTGTGGAATAGGCGTTCGCCCTTCGCGGCTGCGAGGAGGTGCAGGATCGCATCTCCTCCGGCGGACTGCCCGAACGCCGTGACATTGCCGCCATCGCCACCGAAGGCGTCGATGTTGCGCAGCACCCACCGGAAGGCTTCGGCCTGATCGAGTAGCCCAAGGTTCGCAGGCCTGCCATCACCACCGAGGTAACCAAAAAGACCGAGCCGGTACGTGATGGAGACGACTACGACGTGCTGCTCGGTCACGAGCCGGACAGAATCCGTCAGGGGCATGTCGCCGGCACCTGCGACGTAGGAACCTCCATGAATCCACACCAGAACCGGCAGCCGCTCCCCGGCCCGCGTGCCGGCTGGCATAGTGATGGACAGACGTTGGCAGTTCTCGTCCTGTTGCAGGCTTTCGGGGCCGCCGCCAAGCATGTATTCCGTCAGGCGGGTCTCGTTCTGGGGGCAGGCGGGCGACCAGCTTGTCGCCGCAAACAGTTCGCTCCGGTCGGGGGCGGGAACCGGCTCCTGGAAACGGTCCGCCGTCGCATAGGGGATCCCGGTGGCACGGATGACGCCGCCGTCGACCCAGCCCTGAACCGGTCCGCACGGCGGCGCGAATGTTGGCCCATCAGTGGATGCCGGCAAGGTGATCTCCAGTGTTCGGGCGGATCGTCGGGGCAGCGGTGAAGAATGACGCCGACACCATTGTCCGCCCTCCGCCGGCCGACCTGCACGAGGTGACTTTTCCGCCGTCGTCAAATGTGCGGTGGATGGGCCGGACGATTACCCTTGTAGGGTGACTGAACTCGCTCCTGCCCACCGGCCTGTCCTTGTTGTTGACTACGGCGCCCAGTACGCCCAGCTGATCGCCCGCCGGGTGCGCGAGGCCAACGTTTACTCCGAGATCGTGCCGCATACGTATTCGACGGAGCAGCTGCTCGCCAAGAACCCGGTGGCCATCATTCTTTCCGGTGGTCCTTCCAGCGTGTATGCCGACGACGCCCCGGGTATCCATGAGGACCTGCTCGACGCCGGTGTGCCCATGCTGGGCATCTGCTACGGCTTCCAGGCGATGGCGAACGCCCTCGGCGGAACAGTAGCCAAAACGGGTCTGCGTGAATACGGCTCGACCGATATCAGCGGCGTCGGCGAGAGCCGTTCC
>NZ_KI914704.1:50185-54196 GCF_000520495.1 Arthrobacter sp. H14 | reverse complement strand
GCGGCGTCGGCGAGAGCCGTTCCATCCTGGCCGGGACGCCGAGCCAGCAAAAAGTGTGGATGAGCCACGGCGACAGTGTCCAGCAGGTACCGGAGGGCTTCGAGGTCCTCGCCAGCACCGGCAGCGCACCGGTCGCCGCGTTCGCCAACGAGGCCCGCGCACTGTTCGGCGTGCAGTGGCATCCAGAGGTGAACCACACCGACTTCGGCCAGAAAGTCCTCGAAAACTTCCTCTTCAACGGCGCCAAGCTGGAACCGAACTGGGACACCACCAACGTCATCGATGAGCAGGTCGAGGTGATCCGGAACCAGGTCGGCAACGCACGCGTGATCTGCGGACTGTCCGGCGGCGTCGACTCCGCCGTGGCCGCAGCGTTGGTGCAGAAGGCTGTGGGGGATCAGCTCACCTGTGTGTTCGTCGACCACGGACTGCTGCGTGAAGGCGAAGCGGAACAGGTGGAGCGGGATTTCGTCGCGGCCACCGGTGTCAACCTATATGTGGCGCACGAAACCGACCGGTTCCTCGATGCGCTCGCCGGCGTATCCGATCCGGAGCAGAAGCGTAAGATCATTGGCCGCGAATTCATCCGGGCCTTCGAGAACGCGGAACGCGCCCTCGTGGCCGAAGCCGGGGTCGAAGGCCAGCCGATCAAGTTCCTCGTGCAGGGCACGTTGTATCCGGACGTCGTCGAATCCGGCGGCGGCGAAGGCGCGGCCAATATCAAGAGCCACCACAACGTCGGCGGACTGCCCGAAGATCTGCAGTTTGAGCTGGTGGAGCCGCTCCGGGCGCTGTTCAAGGACGAAGTCCGTGCCGTGGGCGCCGAACTCGGCCTGCCGCACGAGATCGTCGGACGCCAGCCCTTCCCCGGGCCTGGCCTCGGGATCCGCATCATCGGCGAAGTCACCGAGGAGCGCCTGAACCTGCTCCGCAAGGCCGACGCCATTGCGCGTGCGGAATTGACCGCCGCAGGACTCGACGACGCCGTCTGGCAGATGCCCGTCGTGTTGTTGGCCGACGTCCGCAGCGTCGGCGTGCAGGGCGACGGCCGCACCTACGGCCACCCGATTGTGCTGCGCCCGGTCTCCAGCGAGGACGCCATGACCGCCGACTGGTCGCGTCTGCCGTACGACCTGCTGGCCAGAATCTCGAACCGCATTACTAATGAGGTCGACGGCGTCAACCGGGTCACGCTCGACGTCACCAGCAAACCACCGGGCACCATCGAATGGGAGTAGCAGCACCCGTCCCCGGCCTTCCTGGAGCCAATATGCTCCTTTTTCGGCCGTATACGTGTTGCGTTGACCCAATTCCGGGGAGGCAGCAGATAGCCTCAAGAGCATGCCACTTTGGTCGAAAACGTCGCGCATGAGTGCAGAAGAGAGGGCACCTGTGCCAACGCAGGAAAGCCATGAGTTGGATACCGAGACCGATGCGCTGTACGCATGGCTCGAGCAGCTGGGCCCCTTTGCGGGGGCGCAAACCATGCTGCGCTTCCGCCCTGCCCCGGGCGGCACCATTGACCTGACGCATGCCCACCCGTCCGGCCTGGCCCAGTTGCTGGCCGGACGCCGGACACGTCTGTCGACCCTGATCCGGGACCAGGAGCAGTACTCCATCGCTCTCGCGGCGGCCCGCACCCTCCGTGCCAAGATATTTGAGCTTAGCTCCGACCGGGGGGTGGACGCAGGCTACCTGGCTGCCGGCACTGCATCGTGGCGTTCACCTGCGGCCGGGGTATCCGAACAACTCACTGCGCCGGTCCTGCTCACAGCAGTGTCGCTGACCGGGCGGCCCGGCCAGGACGACTACGAACTGCAGGTCACCGAACAGGCGCGCCTCAATCCGGCCTTGGTCCGTTTCCTGGCGCGCGAATACGAAATCGAGCTCGACGTTCCGGCCATCGAACGGATGGCCTACAGCACTGCCCGCTTCGATCCGTATCCCGTCCTCGACCGGCTGCGGACTCTGACCGGCGGCATTGGTGGAATGGTTGTCGAACACCACCTGCTGGTCTCCACCTTCGCGGACCTTGAAGAGCACATGTACGACGGCGCCATATCACCGGACAATCGTGTGATCGGCGCTTTGATGGAGGAGGCACGCACAGGCAACGCCGCCCCGGTATCGACACCATCGGAACGCTTTACTCCCATTGACGAGCGGCATCCGGCGGATGAGCTGCTGCTGCTGGACGCCGATTCCGCCCAGCAGGAGGTGCTCGATCTCATCAATGCAGGCACCTCCCTCGCCGTCGACGCCCCTCCGGGCACCGGGCAGACGCAGACCGCTGTAAACGCCGTCGCTGCCCTCGCCGCCGAAGGCAAAAAGGTTCTCGTCGTCGCCGAACGGCGCAACACCCTCAACGATTTCATCAACCGGCTCGATGAGATGCAGCTTGGCTCGCTGGTCCTGCAGCTCAACACCGGGCTCGACGGTGACCGCCTCAAGGAACAACTGGTCCGGGCGATCGTGCGCAATGAGAGGTCCGCCGAACCTCAGCTGCGGAACCTGCACCAGACCCTCATGGAACACCGGCACGCGCTGCAGGATCACGTAAGTTCGCTGCATAATGTACGCCAGCGCTGGGGATGTTCTCCGTACCAGGCGATGCAGTCGCTGGCGAAACTCACGTCCATCCAGCCGGCTCCAGCCACCACCGTACGGCTCAAGCGCAGTGTCCTCGACAGCATCACCGACCGTGCAGAGTTGACGAACCGGCTGCGCCGCGCGGCCGAGCTCGACAGTTTCAGCAAGGCCCGTTGGCAGAGCCCGTGGTACGGGGCGCGGCTGGTGAACCGGCAGGAAACGGAGGAGGCCTACGAGCTCGCGGTTGAGCTCGCCCGCGACCTTCCCCAGCTGCACAGCAAGATGGCGACTATGGCCGACTTCTCGCAGATCTCACTTGGCGAAACGTTCCAGGAGTGGGGCCGGCAGCTGGACCTGCTGGTGGCGATCCGCGGCAGTCTGGACAAGTTCACGCCCGACATTTTCGATCGCCCGGTCACGGACCTGATTTCAGCGACGGCTCCGTCAGCCTGGAGGCGCGAGCACAATGTCGACATGACGTCGATGACGCGTTCCAGACTGCGCCGTGTGGCCAAGGAATACATCCGTCCCGGCGTTCATATCTCCGACCTGCATGGGTCGCTGCTTGACGTCCAGCGCCAGCACAGCGCCTGGAACGAGTACGCCACCAGCCAACGGCATCCCTCAATCCCTTCGGGACTGGCGGAGATCAACGAGTACTACCGCGCAGTGCACAAGAAACTCAACGCCCTCGGCGGAACTCTGGTTGATACCGACGCCGGTGGAGACCTGAAACCCCTCCCTTACGCCACGCTGCTGGAACGGCTGAAAAAACTGGCTGCGGACAAGCAGACGCTTGTGTCCCTGCCGGAGCGGACGCTGCTGCTGGAGAACATGCGTGAGCATGGTTTGTCTGAACTGCTCGACGACTTGGCAGAGCGCGAAGTGGGGCCGGAGCAGGTCGGGTCCGAACTGGAATTGGCCTGGTGGCAGTCCGCACTCGAGGCCATGATCAGTGGTGATGACTACCTGGCCATGTCCGACGGTGAAAGCCTGCGCCGCCTGGAGGCGGAGTACCGGCTGGCCGATAAGGCGCACATTGCATCAGGTGCCTCCCGGCTCCGCTGGGAGCTGTCCCGGCGGTGGCGCAACGGTGTCGCCCACCATGCGGGGGAAGCACATTCGCTGCGCGAGCTGATCAAGGGCGGAGATCCAACAGTGGCAGGCCTGGGACATGAATCCCGGGAGCTGGTGCAGTCGCTGCTTCCCATCTGGACTGCCAGCCCGCTGGTGCTGCCGTCCCTGCTGGAAGACTCACAGGATTTCGACACAGTCATCATCCTCGATGCCGAATCCACTTCGCTGCAGTCAGCACTGCCCGCGATCGGCCGCGCTGAACAGGTGATCGCGTTCGGCGATGACCGGCTGGGAGCACCCAGACGGTTCTCGGTGGGAGTGGAATCGGCTGCCGCGGACGGCGAC
>NZ_KI914704.1:34171-50085 GCF_000520495.1 Arthrobacter sp. H14 | reverse complement strand
GCCGCGGACGGCGACGACGAAAACAAGCCGCTGACCAGTGCCGCCAGTGCCCTGGGCCGCGTCCTGCCGCAACGGACCCTGACGGTGACATACCGGAGTGTCGACGAGGATCTGGTGCAGCATCTGAGCCAGTCCTTCTACGATGGGATGTTGTCACGTCTGCCGGACGGCCATGCCGCTGCCGGTGCCAGGCGTTCCCTTGTGGTTGAGTACCTGCCCAATGGCACCGGGATGCCAAGTGCCGGCCAGGATGCCGTCGAAAGCGTCGTGGCTGAAGTGAACCGGGTGGTCGACCTGGTCTTTGAACACGCCCGGCGGCAACCGCGGCAGTCGCTCGCTGTCATTACGGCGAGCAAGCGGCACGCCGGACGCGTTGCGGAGGCGATACGGATGCAGATGCCCAACTACCCGGCCCTGACGGACTTCTTCAATCCCGGTGCAGAGTCATTCCGGGTGGTTCCGCTCGAACGTGCCTCGGGACTGGTGCGCGACAGCGTCATTTTCTCGCTTGGTTTCGGCCGTACACCGCACGGGCGGGCACTGCACAGCTTCGGACCGCTGTCCGGACCCTCCGGCAGTGGACGGTTCATCACTGCTATGACCCGTGCCCGTTCCAACCTGCACATCCTGACGTGCTTCAAGCCGCAGGACCTGGATCCGTCCCGGCTCAGCCACGGTGCGCTCGACTTCTACGAGCTGATCAACCGCGAACTGGGTGGTTCGGCAACCGTGTCGCCGGATACGGCCACTGCGGCGGAAGGCGGCCAGCCGCGGGATCTGGCTGATGATCCGCTGGTCGCCGATCTGGTGGACCGGCTCCGGAACCGTGGTGCCAACGTATGGCACCATTACGACGGCATAATCGACATTGTCGCTGCCGCCGACCCGCTGCAGCCGCCGGTGTCACCCGGCCGGGACACCGAGTTGCCCAGGCCGGTCGCGATCGAATCGGACGGCACGGAAAAATATGGGCAGATGAGCGTGCGCGAACGCAGCCGGCTCCGCCCGCAGATGCTTGAGCGCCTCGGCTGGCGGTACATGCCGCTGTGGACCATCGAGGTCTTTACGGACCCCGTGGCATGTACGGACCTGATTGGTGCCCACCTCGGATTGGACGCTCCCAGCGGCGATGCGGTCAGCGATTGGTGGGACGAAGACAGCTCTGAGCCGGATGATGGGAGCGATATGGACAACGAACCAGGCCGGTCGCCCGCGGACGGCGACACCGAAGATGGCAGCGACGCCGCGCCCTCGAACGGAACACCGCAGGACGCTGGCGACGGCACGGGAGCCAGGACCGGGAATTACCGCGATAATGGCTGGGTACTTCCCAACAAGGCGACCGAAGATCAGGATTCGTCCTGGGGCGGAAGTGAAGCGTCCGATCACGACCAGTGGCTCCGGGAGCAGAAACCGCCGCACTGGGGATAGACGCATCGTGGACGGGTGAAGCGGCAATGGTGGATAGCCGGTGCCATGTGGCCCGACCATGACGAGGGAGACTTTTCCGCGGGCAGATGCTCCTGCCAGTGATTTCGCCTGGCCGGGGGCGGTGGCTATGACGACGAGTCCTTCCGCGTCGCTGGTGCCAAGCCAGCCTCCACCGCTGCCGGTACTGCTGCCCTGTGCAGCACTGCCTGCGGCCGATGTCCAGAGAACGACAACGTCTTCGGCGGCTGCCTCGGTTTGGACGGCCCGTTCATATCCGTTACCGGTGCTGACGACAACATTGACGCGTTCTCCTGGCCGGATCAGCTTCACAGTGCCCGGGTCAGTGACGCGTAGGGGAACGGCCACTGTTCCTGGCGGTGCACCGATCAGCAGGCCCGGTCCCAGCAACGCCGCGTCGGTCAGGATTTCGCCGCTGCGGACCGGCGCTCCCAGTTGTTTTCCTATGAGTTGCTCGACTGAGTTGTAGGCCGAGCCGGGCGCTATTCCAGGCGGAACGTCGGCAAGAGTCAAGGCCGAAGGTCGCAGCACCTGTCCGGCGGCCAGGTCACTTCCGGCGACCACAACCTTGACCCGGGCGGCATCGGCCGGCGTCAGTTGATGGACAGCCAGGCCCGCGGCACAACAAAACAGCAACGCGGCGAGCAGGCGCCGGTTACGGATGACCCAGCGGGGGATGGCACCGGATGGCTGACCTGTCGAGGCCCGCCGTGGGAGCCGGGATGTACTTGATCGTCGGAACATTCCTCCACGCTAGGCACCCGGCACTCAAGGATGAATGGCGCGGGCGGGGAATGTGGATACTCCACGGCTGGCGCTATCCGGTGGAGGACGAGTGGCGGCTTAGCTGGAGGCGGACTTGGCGGAGCCTGCTCCGGCACCGACCGGCGTCGACGAAGAGCCGGAGGAGCTTGAGTCTCCGCTGCCGGAGGTGCTTGACCCGGAACCGGAATCAGCTGACTTGGAGCCATTGCTTCCGGCATCCGTGGTTCCGCTGCCATTGGTGGAACCGGAATCCTTCTTTGCCGCCGACGTCGACGTTTTCGCGTCGCGTGAATCATTGCGGTAGAAGCCCGAACCCTTGAAGACGACACCGACGCTGTTGAACTTCTTGCGCAGCGAGCCGTCGCATTCAGGGCAGGAGGTCAGCGAATCCTCGCTAAAGGACTGATGGATGTCGAACGCGTGGTCGCAGTCCTTGCAGGCGTAGGCATAGGTAGGCACGGTACTTCCTTCACTTCTGTGCAGCGGTCTTCAAGCACCGCACACCAACAACAGTGGCGGGAACTTCGAGCGGGGACATTAGTCCCACATTGGCACTCTCGGTTTCCGAGTGCTAATTCTACACTGTTTTAGTGGTGCTTTCGTGCCACCGATCCGGAGTAAAGACACCGTCGACCGGGATATCCAGCGGGGTGAAGTCGAATGCACCGGCCGTCAAAAGCTCATGATCATAGACGACGGCGGCAGTGAGCGGCTTCCGCTGGACCTGCGATAACGAGGCAAGGAACCTGTCGTAATAGCCTCCTCCTTGACCCAGCCTGTTTCCTGCTGTGTCGGCCGCCAGCGCGGGCAGCAGGACGATGGCGACATCCTCCATGATCTGTACCGTTTCCCGCTCGCCTACGGGCTCCAGCACCGGCGCAAGACTGCTCCGCACCAGCTCGGTTCCCGGCGTCCACCGGATCCAGGCCAGCTGGTACTGCGGTTCGCAGACAGGCAGCAGCACCGAGTATCCGGCGGCTTCCAGCCGGTCGAGTAGAACATCAGTTGAAAGTTCGACGCCGACACCCAGGTACGCTGCAACGGTGACGGGTCCGCCGTCGTACCTTTGATCCAGCCAGCCGAGAACTTGTTCTGCCAGCGAAACCGCAGCCGTTTGTCTGTCGTCCCCCGACATTGACCGGCGCCGGTCGCGAAGCCGCCGGCGGGAGTCCTGCTTGGAACTTCCGGTGTACGTCATCTTTTCCCCATCCGTGAAGCGGCTTAGTGCGTTCGATTCTCCTTGGGTTAGCCTAGACAAATGAGCACAGAATCGTCAGCCGCAGATGCTTCACCAATCCATGCACCGGGCCAGCACAACGTCCGCAAGGCCGTTATTCCGGCCGCGGGACTAGGAACGCGTTTCCTTCCCGCCACCAAGGCAATGCCGAAGGAAATGCTGCCCGTGGTGGATAAACCCGCCATCCAGTATGTCGTCGAAGAGGCTGTACGGGCCGGGCTCGAAAACGTTTTGATGATCACCGGGCGGAATAAGCGGCCGCTGGAGGACCACTTCGACCGGGTGCCGCTGTTGGAGCAGACCCTGGAACAGAAGGGCGACACCGAACGCCTGGCCGCCGTCCGGGAGGCTTCCGAATTGGCGGACATCCACTATCTTCGGCAGGGTGACGCCAAAGGACTGGGCCACGCGGTACTGCGCGGGAAGCTCTATGTGGGCGATGAACCGTTTGCAGTCCTGCTGGGCGACGACCTGATCGATGAACGCGATGAACTGCTCAGCCGCATGATCGAGGTTCAGGCCAAGACGGGCGGCTCTGTTGTCGCACTGATCGAGGTTGATCCCTCGGAGGTCAGCTCCTATGGCTGCGCCGACATCTCAGCAATTGATGGCGAGGATTACGTCAGGATCAACGAGCTGGTGGAGAAGCCTGCACCGGCCGATGCACCCTCGAACCTGGCCGTTATCGGCCGCTATGTCCTGCACCAGTCGGTTTTCGGTGTGCTCGAAAAGACCGGGCCGGGCCGTGGCGGGGAAATTCAGCTTACGGACGCGTTGCAGACCCTGGCGAATTCCGAGGGCGAAGGATCCGGAGTCTACGGCGTTGTCTTCCGTGGCAACCGGTATGACACCGGCGACAAACTCAGCTACCTCAAAGCAGTGGTGAAACTGGCTTCCGAGCGTGAAGACCTGGGACCGGACCTGCGGGCCTGGCTCAAGGAATTTACCGACTCGGGGGCCTAGAAACGCCTTCGGCATGCGCGGGACAAGCCGCTGGCCGGTAACGCTTACCTGCGGAGATCTGATTCTGCGGCCCATCCGCTACCGTGACCAGCGGCAATGGGACGAAGTGCGCCGCAGAAACGCCGCATGGTTGACCCCATGGGAGGCGTCCAATCCGGCATCCGGTGGCTATTTGCCCACATTTACAGAGCTGGTTCGTTATCTGAATCAGCAGGCTCGTGCAGGAGTGGCGCTGCCGTTCATCATCGCGGAACGGCGGCCGGGACACAGCAAGCCCACGCTGATTGGCCAGCTCACCGTCTCCACCATCGTGTGGGGATCAGCCATGACGGCGACGCTGGGATACTGGGTGGACCGGGACCGTGCCGGCAGGGGAGTGGCGCCGACCGCCGTCGCCCTTGCCACCGACCACTGTTTCAATGCTCTGGGGCTGCACCGGATGGAAGTGAATATCCGTCCTGAAAACAAGGCCAGTCTCCGGGTGGTTGAAAAACTCGGGTTCCGTGATGAGGGAACGCGGATGAACTATCTGCATATCAACGGCAGCTGGGCAGACCACCGCAGCTTCGCTCTTACATCGCAGGAAGTCCCGCCGGGCGGCCTGCTCAACCGCTGGCTCACCATGGGACCCGTGCAGTAGGAAAGCAACAGAAATCCAACAATCCAGCGTCAGTATTCCGACACACCGGCACTAATACCGCCAACGGAATGTTTTAGCTTCTACGGTTTTGTACGTGGACATCTCACTTAACAGCTCAGCGATCCTTGTGATCATTGTGGGGCTCTGGCTGGTGTGGGTCGTCCCGTATTTTCTGCGGCGCCAAGAGAGTCCAACGATGCAGGATTTGGCTCTCGCCCAGGCAATGCCCGCGGTCACGTCACCCTCTCTAACGGAGGACTCCAGTTCTCAGGGGAACATCATGGAAAATACTTCAAATCCCACACCTTCCGCCAAGCCAGCCTCGTCAAGTCCCAAGGCAGAAAGCGTCAGCGGCAACGACGTCGGGAGCGGCGCCGGTGCGAAGTCCACGGGCGGCTCCACGGCCGCATGCGTCCCGGTTGAACGCCCGGGGAGCACGGTTGCAGGCAAGGCCACGGCTCCCGCCTTCAAGATCCGCTACGGCCGCACGGCACTGGCCGTTGTAGGACTGGCGGCACTGTTGACTGCGGTCATCGCCGGCGCCCTGAGCCTGGCCGGTATCGCAGCCGTCTACCTGCCGATCGTGTCCTTCCTGGTTGCCTTGGCCAGCGTAGCCGCCTTGAGGGCACTGGCCCTGCGCGACCGGAGTAAGCGGTCAGCCCGCCGGGTCGATAATGCGTTCCGTGAGGCGATGAATCCCGGAACGACCGCGGCACGTACCGCCCCTGCGGCGAGACCGGGCGCGGCCAAGCCTGCCCACGAGCCCACCGTCACCAGGGCTCCCGCGCCGAAGCGCGATACTAAACTTTTCGACGCCGAGAACGTCAACGGCGAGGCCGGAGAGGGTAAAGCCGAGGCCAGCAGCAGCACCAGCGAAGCCAAGCCCGGACAGGCACCGCTCACGGCGGAAGACCTCCGCAAGGCTGCCTTGGCCGTCGCCGAAGAGTCCGGTGAAGCACCGGCCGAACGGCCTAAGCCGGCTGAAGAACCGAAGCCGACATGGCAGCCGGTTGAGCTCCCGAAACCCAAATACGTTGAGTCGGCCAAGGCAGACCGCCCGGTCCCGGAGCCGCTGGACCTGCCCGCCGAGCCGAAGCCGGAGGGCAAGCCGTCCATCAAGTCCGGAGCAGTGGCCCCCAAGGTTGAGGTCAAGGTCAGCCAGGACAAGCCAAGTGATGCTGAGAACGCATCATCGAAGCAGGGTACGACGTCCAAGCCGGAGAACGCCCAGCCGGGCACCGGGCTGAACAACCTGGACGACGTCCTGCAGCGCCGCCGGGCCTAGAAGTACCCACCGGCCCCATAAGTGCCGGATAACATGGCCTGATGCAGATGCACCCTGATCCGCGCCGGTACAGCAATCGTGGCCTGGCCATCACGGGTGGTTCCTTACTGGTCGCGTTCGGGGTCCTCGCCCTGATGGCCGCCCTTGGCAGTGGACCTGCGGTATTCCAACCAGTTGATGCTGCCTGGTACGGCTTTATTCAGGAGCATCGGAACCAGTTCTTGCTTCAGGTCTCACTGTTGCTGGGTTGGCTCGGCTACGACGGGATCTTCATCTTCCAGGGTGTGGTCTTCCTGCTGTTGCTGAAAAATCACCTGCAGTGTGCCTTGTTCGCCGCCGCCTCCACCATCAGTGTGTTGCTCACGAGCCGATTGACGAAGTTCATCGTCGATCGTGCCCGGCCGGAGGGGCAACTGGCCGGTACTCATACTCCTGCGTTCCCTTCCGGGCACACGACGGCGACAGTTGCCGCCGTCGTCGCCGCTGGTTTCATCTTTACCCGGGTCTGGATCTGGGTGCTCGGCGCCTGCTTGGTTGTGCTGGTGATGGTCAGCCGGACGTACCTGCAGGTGCATTGGCTGTTCGACACGGTCGCCGGACTATTGCTTGCGGCGGGCATTGTCACCCTGCTGTGGATATGGTTTCAAACGAAATGCGCGCCGGATGGCGGCGGCAGGCATGAGGTGGATCCGTCAGTTTGACCGCCAGGGGCGCAACTACGGCGGATAGACTTCGACTGTGGAACGCATATTGGTGGCCGGTGGGACCGGCTTGGCCGGCCGGGATGTCGTTGCTGAAGCTCTGCGGCGCGGGTATCAGGTGCGGGTCTTGAGCAGGAATATTCCAACTCCGGATCAACAGGCTTTCCGTCACGGCGCGGAGTACGTCCGCGCCGACGTCGTCTCCGGAGAAGGCCTGAGCCAGGCGTTGAGCGGGGTCGACGTCGTTATTGACACGCTGGACGGCAGGACCGGGAAAGCGCGTAAATTCCTGTCCACGGGAGCGGCGAACTTGACGGCCGCTGCCGCAGGAGCCGGCGTTAAACGGGCGGTGCTGCTTTCGATCGTCAACGTTGATCAGGGACCGCTGGCGTATTACCGGGCCAAGGCCGCGCAGGAGAGGGCCTACAGCGATTCCGCAACGAACACGGTCATCGTGCGTGCGGCCCAGTTCCACAATCTCGTGGCCGGTATCGCCTGCGCGGCTTCGAAGGCGCGGTTGTTCATCTCCCTCCGCGGGGTTTCCTTCCAGCCGATCGCCACGACCGACGTCGCACGGGCGCTGCTGGACGTGGCGACAACTGCCGAGCTGCCCGACGGCGGCATGGTGACCGTCGGAGGACCGGACGTCATCCCGATGCGGGAGGCCGCCGAGGCCTGCAGGGAGCACGCAGGCGGGAAGGGACGGATTGTCACGGTTCCGGTGCCTGGATCGGTCGGCCGGTTCTTCAGGGAAGGGCGGATGCTGACGCCGGGAGACCCGTTCGGGACGGTGAAGTTCAAGGATTGGCTGGAGCTTCAGCCAAGGTGACGGCCGAGGGGGTGATGGATTTGAACGGGATGCGGAAACGGTGCTCAGGACGTTTCGAGCCGGGGCGATGCCTCCAGCAGGTGCTGGGTGTACGGGTGTTCCGGGGCGGTGAAGATCTGCTCCGAATTGGCCTGCTCGACGATCCGGCCGCGCTGCATCACGGCAACGTGGTCGCTCATGTGCCTGACGACGCCTAGGTCGTGGGAGATGAACAGATAGCTGAGGCCGAATTCGCGCTGCAGCTCGTCGAGAAGGTCCAGCACCTGCGCCTGGATCGAGACGTCCAGCGACGATGCCGGCTCGTCGCACACAACAATCCGCGGTTCGGGTGCCAGGGCACGGGCAATCGCCACCCGCTGGCGTTGACCTCCTGAGAGGTTCCGGGGCCCGCGGGCTGCAATTGTGACCGGCAGGCCGACCATATCCAGCAGCCGGGCGGTTTCAGCCCGGCGGGCGCCGGCGCGCACGGTGCGTCCGCGGCTGACGGCATCAGTGAGAATCTGTTCCACGGTCATACGCGGGTCGAAGGAGCTGAGCGGATCCTGGTAGACCGCCCCGATCAAGGGGCGCCGCCGTCGTCGTTCCTTCTCGCTGATACCGCTCCACGGCTCGCCGAACAGCCGCACATCGCCGGCGTCGGGAACCGCCAGGCCGAGCGCCATACGCGCCACCGTAGTCTTGCCCGAGCCTGATTCACCGACCAGCCCCAGAGTACGGCCGGCGGAGAGGGTGAAGGAGACGTCGTCGACGGCGGTAAACGGGCCGTTGCTGGTGGGGAACCTTTTCGACAGGTTGGTGGCTTCCAAAACCGGTTCAGCGTCCGAACCGCCTGAATCAGCCCTCGGAGGATCAGCGCGGTCGTGGACATGGAGCGATTCCGCGGAGAGGCGTGTGCCCCGGGGATGGCCGGAAGGAACTGCCTGCAGCAGCCGTTTCGTGTAGTCATGCTGCGGATCGCCGAGTACGGAGGCGGTTGGCCCCTGCTCGACGATGCGCCCGCCGTTCATGACCGCCACCTGCTGGGCAATCCGGCTGACGACCGCGAGATCGTGGCTGATCAGCAGGAGCCCGGTGCCGGCGCCCCGGAGGGATTCCAGCAGCTCGAGGACCTGCGCCTGGATGGTGGCGTCCAAGGCTGTTGTCGGCTCGTCGGCGATGAGCAGCGGCGGGTTAAGCGCGATAGCCGAGGCGATCAAAGCCCGTTGCCGCAATCCCCCCGAAAGTTCACCCGACCGCTGGCCAGCCCGGAGCACGGGATCGTCCATGCCGACGTCGCGCAGCAGTTCGAGGACGCGTGCCTGGCGGTCGTTCCGACTCAAGTTGGTCCGCAGCCGCAGGGCATCGTCAATTTCGCGGCCAACGGTGCGCAACGGGTCGAGGGAGACCAGCGCATCTTGCAGGACGAAGCCTATATCCTTGCCGCGGACGCCGCGCCACTGACGCGGATTCAGGTCCTTCAGGCTCCGGCCGCCCAATGCCATAGCGTCGGCGCTGACGTGCGCGGATTCGCCGGCCAGACCCATCAGCGCCCGGGCGGTGACGCTCTTGCCGGAGCCGGATTCGCCGACCAGGGCCAGGCATTGCCCGGCGGCGATGGAGAAGGAAACGTCCTTGACCACCGGCCCGGCGCCGAATCCCACCGTGAGGCCGTCGACCCGGAGCAAGGCGTTATGGCCGCTGGTGATGGCCGGGGGTTCTGACAACGCGCCGTCGTCGCCGGCGCCGGGCCGCACACCTTGGGGATGCCCGCCGTCGTCGTTCTTCCGCCAAAAAACACCCATCAGCGCACCGTCCTGCGCTGCAGCCCGCGGCCGAGCACTGTGCTGGCCGCGGCCGTGAAAACGATGAACAGGCCGGGGAAGAACGTCATCCACCACGCGGTGGTCAGATACGTCCGTCCGGCGGCAAGCATAGCGCCCCATTCGGCGGCAGGCGGCGGTTCGCCCAGTCCCAAAAAGCT
The DNA here is from genome assembly GCF_000520495.1 of Arthrobacter sp. H14. Classification (GTDB taxonomy): domain Bacteria; phylum Actinomycetota; class Actinomycetes; order Actinomycetales; family Micrococcaceae; genus Arthrobacter_C. The sequence goes on along the minus strand of NZ_KI914704.1, from coordinate 40,256 downwards.
CAGCGAAGCGGCCCACACAACGGCCTGGCCCAGTCCCAACGTGGCGATCACGAACACCGGCGACAGGGCGTTCGGCAGCAGATGCCGGCGCACGACCTGGGCGCGTCCGCGGCCCAGGACGACGGCGGCTTCAACCATGCCGGAGCCGCGGACCTGGATGATCTGGCCGCGGATAATCCTGGCGTATCCGGGCGCAGTCGAGAGTCCGACCGCGACCGTGGAGGTGACCACGCCCGGCCCGGCGATGGCGATGAAGACCAGCGCGAGCAGCAGGCCGGGCAGGGCAAAAAGAACTTCCAGCAGCCGTCCGACGCCGAAGTCCAGGACGCGTCCGCCGAGTCCTGCCAGCGAGCCCAGCGCCAGGGCCAGACCGACGCCGATCGCCGTCGCCGCCGCTCCGATCAGCAGCGAGGGCCGCGCCCCGAAGATCACCCGAGAGTAGATGTCGCGGCCGGATTCGTCTGTGCCGAACCAGTGCTCCAGCGACGGTCCCTGGAACGCATCCGGGGGATTGATCGCGAGCGGATTGTAGGGCGCCAGCAACGCGGGAAACGCCACAGCAGCCAGCAGGGAAAGCACGACGACGCCGGCCAGCATCTCCGGGACCGTCACCTTCAGGCGCGTGTGGGCAGAGGGGCCGGGGACCCGGCGTCGAAAATTGGCCATGATGGTCACGACCCACGCACCCTGGGGTCCGCAATCCGTTCGGCAAGGTCGCTGAGGGCCATCACCAGCACGTACGCCAGGGCCGAAACCAGGGCAACGCCGGTCACCAACGGGATATCGCGGAGGGTGACCGCATTGAGCAGTGTCCTCCCGAGTCCGGGGCGGGCGAAGATGGTTTCGACGACGACGGCGCCGCTGATCAGCGAGCCGAAGGCCCAGCCGGAGAGGGCGATACCTGGAATGGCGGCATGGCGCAGTGAGTGGCGGAAGAGCACGCCACCTTCCGTTTCGCTGCGTGCCCGGGCCGAGAGTGCGAATGGCGAGGTGGTGGCGGTGAGCATCGACTCCCGCATCACCTGCCCGAGGAATCCGGCCAATGGCAGCGCCAGGGTCACCACGGGGAGGATGAGTCCCTCGGCGGAACCAGTGTTCACCGGCGGAAGCCAGCCCAGGTTGATACTGAAGAGCAGGATTAACACGCTGGCGAGCCAGAAGTGCGGCACGGCGGCGCCGACAATCTCCAAACCTGACGACACCAGGGACGCGCTGCGCCCGGACAGTGTGGACCAGGTGGCCAGGCCGAGGGCGACAACCCAGGCCAGCACGAGTGAGAGCAGGGCCAGGGTCAGTGTTGCAGGGAGCTGTTCGCCAAGCAGGGAGGAGACCGGCATCCGCAGCGAGTAGGAATTGCCGAGGTCGCCCTGGACCAGCCGTCCCAGCTGGGCGAAATACTGCACCACCAACGGCTGATCGAGCCCGTATTCGGCACGGACCTGCGCCAGAGCCTCGGCCGAAGCCTGCGACCCCGGCCCACCAAGGATCGCCTCAGCAGGATCTCCCGGAATCATCCGGATACCGAAGAAGATCAGCGTGGTGACGGCCCACAGCACAAAAGCGGCGCCCAGCGCCTTGGCCAGTAACCAGCGGGCGGCTGCTGCCAGCCGCCCGCCAATGCCGGCCGGACGCGTCACCGATTGAGCCACACGTCATAGAACGTCGGCGTGGAAACGGTCGGCAGGGCGCGGAGGCCCTCGACGCTGGAGCGGTACAGGAAGTGGTTCTGCTGGTCGTAGAGCGGCAGGATGTAGTAGCCCTCCAGGATCAGTTTCTGTGCTTCCTCATACAGGGCGGCGCGCCGTTCAGGATCCGTTTCCCGGCTGGCTTGTGTCAGCAGCTTGTCCAGTTCCGGATTGTCGACCTGGGCGAGGTTGGCGAAGTAGCCGCTGGGAGCGGGAACAATCCCATCCGAGTGGTAGAGAATCCGCAGCACATCAGGGCCGACCTTGGTGTACGGGGCGCTGACCAGGTCATAGTTATTCTGCGCCAGTGCGCCGTACCAGCTGGACAGATCCAGCAGGTTGAGGTTGATCTCGATGCCGACTTCCTTGGCCGTGGCCTGGATCTGCTCGAACAGGGACACCTCGGCCGGAATCGACTGATTGGTGCTCACAGGGAATTCGAGGCTCAGGCGCTTGCCGTCCTTGACCCGGTAGCCCTGGGCGTCGCGCTGGTCCCAACCGGCCTTGTCCAGGAGCCGGTTGGCTTCCTCGGGGTCGTAGGTGAACAACTTCGGGTCCTCGTAGCCGAGCTCTTCGACGCTGGACAGCGGAGAGTAGGAACGTTCGGCGGTGTCGAAGAACAGGCTGGAAATGCCGGCGTCGACATTGGCCGAGTGAGCGAACGCCTCACGGACCAGCGGGTCGTTAAACGGTGGCTTGCTGGAATTGAGTTCAATCCGGTTGGAAGCCCCGGGCCGCGGAGCATTGAGGTGCTCAATGGAGTCGTTCTTCCCGGCGGCGGCAATGGTGTCCGGCTGGGCATTGTCGATGACGTCGACCTCACCCGCCTGCAGTGCGGCGTAGCGCGACGCGGATTCCGGAATGAACCGCCAAGTGATTGATTCCAGGTAGGCCGGGCCCTTGTGACCGGCGTCGGCGGGCGGGGAGTTGTAATCCTCATTGCGGACCAGGGTGATCGAGTTCTGCTTGACCCACTCGTCAACGATAAATGGACCGGTACCAACCGGCGACTCGCAGTTCTCCGCCTTCGAGCGTTCCAGGGCGGTGGGTGACTGGATTGCGAGCCACGGCTGCGAGAGCGACTCCATCAACGCGCTGTCCGGTTCCCTCAGGTTGAGCCGGATGGTGTATTCGTCAACGATTTCGGTGCCGGTAACCTTTTCCAGGGCCAGGAACCCGGTGGAGGACGCGGTCTCGGGGTCCTTCAGGTGTTCAATGTTCGCCCGGACAGCTTCCGCATTCAACGGCGTTCCGTCGGTGAACTGTACGTCGTCGTGCACCGTGATTGTCCAGCTCAGGCCGTCGTCGGCCTCTTCCCAGTCGGTGGCGAGCCAGGGGATGATCTTCCCGTCGTCGTTAAGTGAGACCAGTGGTTCGAGGTACTGGGTGGAGACGAGCGCCTGCGGGTAGTTTCCGCCGACGTGCGGATCGAGGCAGGTGGGTTCAGCGTCGCCCGTCGCGTACACGAGGTTGCCGCCGGATACCGGCGTCTGGCTGGTCTGGTTCGATTCGGGCTCTGCCGTGCTGCAGCCGGTCAGCAGCAGGGCGGCAACGGAAACGGCGCCCACCGCCGTCGAAAACCGTGCGCGGGCAGGCCTGGGGGGAGTGGACATAGCTCATCATCCTGAAAATGCTGGGGGAACAGCGGGCCACGGTCATCGGGGCTGCTGCGGGCCGAACGGCTCTTCCTTACCTCCAAACTCTAGAAGTGTTCGACTGCTGGTCCAAGTTGTATGACTTATTCAGATGAGAAAGCTCTCATGTGTCGCTCATACGGCCATCATGCTGCCCTGTTCAAATGGTGCTATGGAAAACTCGCGCCTCAAGGCATTTCCTGGGGAAGAAGCCGATATCGCCCTGCTCGAAAGCGCCGCGATGCACACGCCACTGCAGCTCGCACTGGAGACAGCGGGCCTGCGGCTGACCAGTTGGAAACTTGTCCAGACCCATCACCGGCCCCATGCGGGCGTCACCGCAATCTACGAAACTGTGCACGTCAATGCGGCGGGGGACGCCGGAACAGACTTTGTCTGTGCGACGACGGGAAAGGTGCCGGCGACGACGACCCCGGTGGTCCGGCTGAGCGCTCCTGCGACAGCTGATCGGACCGAGGGTGGCGAACAACCTGAATTGATCCTGTGGCGCCACCCGCTCGATCCGCTGCTGCCCGGACTGGCCTGGGCCTGTGATTCCGCCGCCGTCGCCGACGCGGTTTTCGGAAAACCCGGAGCAGATGTCCAGTTGCGCACGATCGGCTACCGTCCGATGCGCCGGGCGGTCATCGCAGCCACTTTCGAAGGCGAGGAAGCCTTCCTGAAGGTCGTCCGGCCCGGACGTGCCGACGTGATGCACCGGCGGCACCGGATGCTCGCCGAAGCGGGGATTCCGGCCCCGGAACCTTACGCCCCGCCACAGCACGACGTCCTGGCTCTCCGCAAGGTCACTGGCACACCGCTGGCGCAGGATCTGCTGGATAACGGCGCAATGGCCATGGCGCCAGAGACGCTGATTGACCTGCTCCGGCGTATCCCCGCGCAAGCCATGGAGCTGCCTGCCCGTCCTTCGTGGGCCAGCCGGGCGTGCGACTATGCGATGGCAGCGGCCGCAGCCCTTCCCGCCGAACGCAGCCGGATCATGGACGTCGCCGCACGGATCATGGGTCTGCTGCCCTCGACCGATGCGGGACCGGTGGTGCCGAGCCACGGCGATTTCTATGAGGCGAATCTGCTGGTCGACGGCGGTGAGGTCACCGGGCTTCTCGACGTCGACGCCGTTGGTCCTGGCTTGCTTGTGGATGACCTGGCCTGCTTCATTGGGCATCTGGCGGTGCTGCCGGCCGTCGATTCCTGCTATGTGCGCGTGCCGGCTGCCATGCAGAGATTCCTGGCAGGTTTTGACACCGCAGTGGATCCTGCAGGACTCCGGATCCGGGCTGCCGGCGTTGCTCTGTCCCTGATCGCGGGCGCCAAGCGCAACGGTACTGATGACTGGTATAGCGATGCGCTCGGACGACTGGAGGCAACGGAAAAACTGGCCGAGGCCGCCGTCGGAATTGCCCGTTATGACGATTCTGAGAACTCTCTCATCCCCGGCTCAAAGACCTCTCACATTGAACCGGCATTCTAGATCTATCAGCAACCAGCTGTTACCTGAAAGGAAAGATCATGAATAAGCGAAACATCTGGATCGTCACCGGATCACTCGGCGTCGTCGCACTTGGCGCAACCGCAGCTGCTGCTGACTACGGCCAGATGCAGACCAACCTGGGACCGGCAATCATCCAGACGGGAACGCAGGCAGCGGAACGAGGCTCGGACGACAGCACGAAGGTTGTATCCGCCGGGAATTTTAATTCCGATGACTGGATGGTGAAGGCATCCTCCGGGAACACAGCCAACACGCCCAATACGCCTAATACGCCTAACACGGCGAATACACCGAACACTGCTCCCTCCCCGGTCAGTGCGCAGTCGGCCAACACGCCGAACACCCCGAATACACCAAACACGCCAAACACGCCAAACACGCCGAACACGCCGAACACGCCGAACACGCCGGCCTCAGCTCCGACCGCCGTTTCAGCCGTATCTCCGTTGACCCCGCCTTCAGCGCCGTCACCGGTATCGGCTCAAAGTGCACAGTCAGCTCCCAGCGCTGGCTAAGGCGACTAACCCCCTAAGTCGCCGCCAAAAGGGCGGGCGGACCGTTTCCCCAGCGGCCCGTCCGCCTTCTTTGTGTCGACCGCAAGTTACCCCAGGTCCTGGGGAGCCGATGCAATCTACTCGGCAACAGGCGTTGTATCCACCCGCGGATACGCACACATATTGTCGAGTGAATTCGTAAAGCGCTGCATACGCACACATATTGTCGAGTAGATTCTGGATGCGCTGGGAAGAGCGATATCAGCCTGCTGGTGCGGCATCCATGTCCATCCGAAGCCCCGTGGCCCCGCGCGGTCTTCGGTAGACAACGAGACCTCCAGAGACGAGGAACCGAAGCGAACCTATTCGCCGTCGACCAGCCGGTATCCCATGCCGCGGACGGTGACGAAATGCGCGGCACCGAGTTTGTTGCGTAGGTAGCGGACATAGACGTCGACGACGTTGGATCCGGGGTCGAAGTCGTAACCCCACACGCGGGACAGCAGTTGCTCGCGGCTGAGGACTTGGCCGGGGTTGCGCAGAAACGCCTCGGCCAGCGCGAATTCACGGGCGGAGAGGTCGACTTCCCGTCCTTCGACGGCGGCCCGACGGGTGCGCAGGTCAAGCTTGAGTTTGCCGTGGGTAAGCGTGGTGGTTTCACCACTGTTGCCATCGACCCGCAACCGCAGCCGGATCCGCGCGAGAAGCTCCTCGAACCGGAACGGCTTGGCCATATAGTCGTCGGCGCCGCCTTCCAGT
>NZ_KI914704.1:30550-34071 GCF_000520495.1 Arthrobacter sp. H14 | reverse complement strand
AGTCGTCGGCGCCGCCTTCCAGTCCTGCCACGGTGTCGTCGACAGAGCTGCGCGCTGTCAGGATAATAACCGGACTGTTGTTTCGGTTTTCCCGCAGCCGCCGCAGCACGGTAAATCCATCCTGGTCCGGCAATCCCAAATCGAGCACGATCAGCTCGAAGTCGCCGGTTTGGGCCAGATCATATCCGTCCCGGCCGGTGGTGGCCACGGTTGGAACATATCCGGCGGAGCGCAATCCTTTAGCGACGAAGGAGCTGATGCGGTCTTCGTCTTCAATAAGGAGGATCTGGCTCATCGGGCTCTCTCTCGGTCTGACACGGCGGATTCAGGTTCGCGGTCGGGCTTGATCGGAACAGACACCCGTTCTGTTGCCTGCGTGGAACGTTCCAGTTTAACCGGCTGTCCCTTGGCTGTGTTGTTCGGCGATTGGACGGGAATCTGCTGCGTAACCGGTCCTTCGAATAGACCACGCGAGCCGTCCGCGGTGTGACGGAAGACCGGCAGGTACAGAGTGAAGATGGACCCGATTCCCGGTGAGGATTCCAGCCCGACGGTGCCGCCGTGGGCCTTCGCGATGGCGCTGACAATGGTCAGGCCCAGTCCGGATCCTTCGCTGCGGCTGGTCCGGCTGCCCCGGTTGAACCGCTCGAAAATCCGGGACTGGTCCGCCGGGTCGACGCCGATTCCTTCATCGCGGATCCACAGTTTCAGCCGGTCGCCAACCACCTGTGAGCCCAGTGCGATGGTGGAACCCGGTTCCGAGAATTTCACCGCATTGGCGGCCAGCTGCAGCCAGGCCTGCGTGATTCTGCGCGGATCCACCGAACAGGTCCGGGAGGTGCGGGCGTCAATGATCCAGCGCCGCTGGCCCAGTTGTCGTGCCTTGTCGAGGACTTCGTCGGTGAGTTTGCCGACGTCGAGCTCCTGCTCCCGGACAAAGTCCGGCCGGTCGACATTGGCCAGTGTCACCAGGTCGTCGACAAGCAGATGCATCCGGTCCAGCTCATCGAGGGCAATGGTCTGCGTGGAGCTCACATCTTCCGGATCGTTAACATCCAGAAGCTCCATATGGCCCCGGACAATGGTGATCGGAGTGCGCAACTCATGGCCGACGTCGTCAAGCAGTTGCCGTTGTGAGCCGAAGGCGTTCTGCAGCCGGTCCAGCATGGCATTGACGGTACGTGTCAGCTCGGAAAGGTCGTCATTTCCCGTCACCGGAATGCGCTGGGAGAGGTCGGATTCGCCAATATGCTGAGCGGTTTCGCGGACCAAGCGGATGGGGCGGAGCAGCCGCCCGGCAACCAGCCAGCTGACGACGGCGATCAGCAGCAGCGAGCCCAGGCCCACCAGGGAGTAGGTAAAGAACGTTTCATTGATCCGGCTGAGTTCGGCGCTGCGGTCGAAGGCCAGCACGAACAGCCCGGGTGTTGGGTCCGAGGAGAGCTGGACCGGAACGACCACCATCCGGTAATCCGTGGTGGACGTTTCCACGGTCTGGATCCGAATGGTGTCCTGCGGGTCGTACGCCTCGATCCAGTTCACGAGTTCGGTATCGTCTTCCAGGCGCACGGGAACGGGCGCGGGGGCTACAAAACGGAGTTCACCGGCGCTGAATCCGAGCATGCCCTCATTCCGGGCCGGGACCGTCCGTTGCATGGCAACCGAAACCAGTCCGTCGGCGGTGGTGAACCTTTCCAATGTGGATGGATCGATGCCGTTCTCCGCCAGCGCGCGGAACTCGGTAACCGAGCGGCCAAGGGAGTCGTTGATCATCTCATCCACCTGGTTGCGTTGCAGCAAATAGGCGGTGCCGCCCGCAACAATGAGGCCGACGGTTACCAGCGACATAACGGCGGCCAGCACACGGGCGCGTACCGTCAAGGGCCGGCGCCAACGCTGCTCAATCGCTTCCATCAGCCGTCATCCTCGTCGCGGTCCCCGTCATCATCGCGGTCGCCGCCGCTGTCATCCCCGTCCTGCCCATCATCGAGGTCGTCGGCGCGATCCTCTCTGGCATCGTCCAGGTCATCCTTGCGGTCCTCCCGTGCGTCTCTGGCGTCTTCGGCGGCCTCTCGGTCCTCGGCCTTGTCATCACGACCATTCCGGATGCCGCCCTCGTTCGCTTCACCCGGACCGTCATCGCTGACGTCATCGTCGCGGTCCCCGCCGTGGTCATCGCCGTCGTCGTTATCATCGTCATCGTCGTCCAGCGACTCCGGCTCGGCCGGCGGGACGGGAATGGGAGTTTTTGCCGTCGGTTGCGGCTCCGGCTCTGGTTCCGGGCTTTTCGTTGGGGATGGCGAGGACTGCTTGGAATCCGGATCTTCTGTGGTGGCCTTCGGTGTAGCGCTCTCCAGCGGCGACGGAGATGTCGAGACGGTGATGGATTCGCCGAGATCGACGGGTCCGGGACCCTGAAAGGTCCCCGCAACCAACAGGGCAGCGACGAGCGCACCAGCTGTCGAGACGCCGGCGAAGGCTGCCTTGCCCCAGCGCGAGTGCTCCATACAACCATTATGCTGCCCGATGATGAGACGTTTGTGAGAAAACTACAACGATCTGAGCAGTCGTGACAGCGGGACGCCTGGGGACCTGTGATCGGCGCCATGTGGCATCGACCCTGCCTGCCGATGTAGCCTAGAGATTCCAAGGGGCTATGGCGCAGTTGGTAGCGCGTCTCGTTCGCAATGAGAAGGTCCGGGGTTCGAATCCCCGTAGCTCCACCATATTTGTTGAAGTTCCAGCCGTACCTCCGCTATTGCGACACGGTAAGTGTCCTCGAGGCGTTCTGCAGGCGGAGTTGCATGAGGACTTCGATGCACCGGTTCAACTTCCACACTAGGAAAGGCCCGGTCGGGGGAAAACGTCCGGAATACCGTGTGAAAACGGTAATATGATGCCGCTTCGCTGTTTTTTAGGCGACCAGAAGGCTCTAATCAGGTAAATCGGCAGCATAATGCCGGATGGGGTGAATGGGAAGATTCGCTATCCACGGTCCGTTTTGGGCGTGCAGGTCGATGTCGCGACCGACGCCCTAATGACGTCTGCAACCATTCACGCGGGTGCGGTCGCGGTGTAAAGAGTCGCCTAAGCTGCCCGGTGGCTCCAATTGCCGTGGTCGATCTCCAAAAGGTTGCCGTTGGCATCGCAGCAGATGTTCACCGGGTCGCCGTTGTGTTCGCAGTCCTGATCGCCGCAGAGATCCGACAGGTCACCCTTATAGATGTCGGCGTGGCGCTGTTCCCATTCGTCGACCTTTTCCATGGCCCAGGCGCTGCCTTGGTCAGCCAGGATTTTCAGCTCCTCGATGGAATACCTGCCGCCCTGCTGAATCCGCTGGTCGGCAGCTGTGCTTGCTGTGGCGGTGTTCGTTCGCATCATGTGGCCAACGTACTGCGGCCCACTGAAAATTTTGGGAAACCGGGCCGCGTGTTGAATATTGGCGCCTATGGCGTCAGTCGTCCCAGCCACTTTGCGGTGTGGCGCAGCTACCGCGAAAGACATACTGCGAAGGGCGTTTC
>NZ_KI914704.1:21732-30450 GCF_000520495.1 Arthrobacter sp. H14 | reverse complement strand
GGTCGGCGTTGCTCGGCCGGGAGGTAGCCCAGCCGGTAGACCGCCATCAGTTCCAGCTCGTCCGGCACCTCGAGCAGTTCGACAATCTTCGCCCAGTTTTCCGGCACTTCCATCGGGAAGGATACGAACTGGATGCCCATCTTCAGCTCCACCGTGGTCAGCCACAGATTCTCCATTGCCGCACCCATGCTGAACACTGAGTAAAACCCGGAGAGCTGGTTCGGCCTGTACTCCGCCCGGTCCAGCAGCACGCCCAGGAGCAACGGCGAGCCTTCAACGAGCTTCCGGTTATCTGCCCCCAGCTTCTGCGGAACGCGAAGCTTGTTCATCAGAGTCTGACCAGACGGCGTGAAGACCCGCTTGGTAAAGGGCCGCAGCAGCGAGGGCAGCTGGTCGAAAAGCATGCCGTCACGACGCTCGTCCATCTCCTCCTCGCTGAAGCGGAAGTAGCGCTTGTACCGCTCGAAAAACGTTCCCTCCGCCATCACCTGGGTCATGCTCTCGCCGCTGATTCCAGCGATGCTGTCAATGGTGTCGCGGTCCTCGATCACCACGAACCGCCATGGCTGGCTGTTCAACTGCGACGGCGCCATCCCGGCGGCAGTCAGGAGCAGCCGCTGATGCTCTTCGGAAACCGGATCCGGCAGGAACGGCCCGTTGGTTGTCTTGCGGCCACGGATGACGTCGAGGAACTCCATTTATTTACCTCCAGGAGACGATGAGACTGACAATATAGAACGGCGCCGCACTGAGGGCGAGATAGACGTGGTTGTTCGAGTGCGAACTGACATAGGGAATGGCGGCTAGCGGAAGCAGCGACGGCAGCAGGTACCAGCCGGCAGCGCCCGGAATCCAGAAAACGGTGGAAACAGCCAGCGCGGTGAGAATGAACGTACAGATATAGAACGCATGATGGAGCCAATGGACGCCGCTGGAATCAAACAACCGGAACTTGACGACGGCGCCCAGGCCGCAGCTCGCGGCATAACTCGCCGTGGCCACCGCCACCCAGAAAAACGACGTCATCACGAGCCTGCCCCCGGTAGATACTGGCTGTAGTCTTTCACAGGCAGGAATGGGCGAGCGGGAAGGGGGCGGATAGATGGAACAGTTTTCCTTCGAGGAACTCAGCCGGTATCCCGATGTCCAGGCGGACAACCTCTTCGCTTCCGACGCCGCCGACCGGCTTCTCCTCGAGGAAGCCGCCGGTGACCTGACAGTGGCAGGCGATAACGACGTCGTCATCATCGGTGACCGCTACGGCGCACTGACGCTGGGGGCCGCCGCGATGTTCAATCCGGGGAGAATCCGCGTCCATCAGGACAGCATCACAGGTGAAATGGCGCTGGACAGCAACGCCCAACGGCTGGCTCCCGATGCCGGTTACATGCATTACGGGTTGGGGGAGGAGCTGCTGGCCGGCGCGCGGGTTGTGCTGATGCAGCTGCCCCGCAGTCTTGAAGCGCTCGCCGAAATTGCCGACGCGGTGGCACGCTACGGTGCGGACGACGTCGTTCTGTACGCCGGCGGGCAGGTCAAGCACATGAGCTTGGCGATGAACGAGGTGCTCGGGCGGTATTTCGGATCGGTCCAGGCCGGATTGGGCAAGCGGAAGGCGCGGGTGCTGACGTCCAGAGAGGTCCTGCGGCCGCAGAGTCCGTCTGAATATCCGGCACGGCAGTTCCATCCAGGTCTCGGGCTCTGGATCTGCGCCCATGGTGCGGCGTTCGCGGGTACCAAGGTCGACTTAGGAACCCGGTTTTTGCTTAAATTCCTGCCGAAGACCGGTATCGAATCAGGAACCGCCGTCGATTTAGGCTGCGGCACAGGCCTGATAGCGGCGGAACTGGCCAGGCTCAAGCCCGGCCTGGAGGTCATTGCGACGGATCAATCTGCCGCGGCTGTGGATTCGGCGGCGGCAACGGCCGAGGCCAACGGGCTGTCCGCGCGGGTCAGCGCCGTCCGGGATGATGCGATGGCCACCTTCGAGGACGCGTCGGCCGGTCTGATTGTCTGCAACCCGCCGTTTCACATCGGGGCGTCGGTCCATGCCGGTGCAGCATTGAAACTGTTCGACGCCGCAGCCAGGGTCTTGCGGCCCGGCGGCGAGTTGTGGACGGTGTACAACTCGCACCTGCGCTACCGGCCGCAGCTCGAGAAGACAGTCGGGCCTACGGAACAACTGGGGCGCAATCCCAAATTCACCGTCACCCGCAGCATCCGCCGATGAGTTTCGTGCGGCGTCTCCGTCTCTACAGTATGGGCGCGGCGTTTGCGCCTCTCAACTCGATAGCTACAGGAGAACCGACATGACTGAATTCGCAATCACTGCCCGCGGCGACCGGGTGGCATACGACCTTTATGGTTCCGGACCGGCGATTATCTTCGTCGCCGGCGCCGGGCCGTTCCGCGCCACCGACCCGTGGACCACAGAAACCGCCGAACGTGCGGCTGAGCAAGGCGTAACGACGCTGGTCTTTGACCGGCTGGGACGGGGTGAAAGTGCCGCTGAAGGGCCGTTGACCCTTGAACGCGAACTCGACGCCATCGCCGCGCTGCTCGACGTCGTCGGCGGTCCGGCCGTGCTGTGCGGGCACTCGTCCGGCTGTTCCATCTCACTCAAGGGGGCCGCTGCTGGCTTGCCCGTCGAGGGTCTCGCGCTGTGGGAGGCGCCGTTGGCCGGCGATGCTGCCGATACTTAAGCATGGTCGGATGAAATAGAGCGGCTCATCGACGCCGGCGACTTTGAAGGCGCTAAGGAGCACTACATGAAGGACATGCCACCGAAATGGCTGGCCGGGGCAAAGGCGTCGCCGGAATGGCCGGAAATCGCCGCAGGAGTTGTCAGCACGCGCGCCGACGCACAATCCATGGCATGGTCGGTCGGCGGACTTGAGCAGGGGAGCCTCGGCGGTATCCGCGTGCCGGTGCTGGCCATGTATGGAACCGAAACGTTCCCGGAAATGCCGGCGGCCGCTGAACGCATTGTCCAGGTCCTGCCCAACGCTGCCCAGAAGGAAATGCCGGGAGCACAGCACACTTGGGAGCCGGCGCCCATGGCGGCCGAACTCGCCACGTTCGCAAAGGTCTCCGTAGGGACCCGATGAGGCAGTCATCGTCGGTCTCTGGCCATAGGCACAGTTATCGACGAATATGAGACCACAACCATCGCAAGTAGAAGTTCGAAACTTTTTCATGGAGATGTCGATCCGGGACTGTTTCATTCGACGCATTAGTAGAGGGACGCATCCGGCGTCCTCCTGAACAAGGAGAACATCATGAAATACATGCTGATTATGCGGGCGACAGCAGCGGCAGTGGAGGCCTACAAAGACGTGGACTTCGAACAGATCATCAACGCGATGGGCCAGTACAACGAGTCGATGATCAAGGCCGGCGTGCTGCTGGCAGGCGAAGGCTTGTCCGACGCCGACGAGGGATTTGTCGTCGACTTTGACGCCGAGCAGCCGATCGTCACCGACGGTCCCTATGGGGAGACCCACGAACTGTTCAATGGCTTCTGGATCATTCAGGTCTCGAGCAAGGAGGAGGCCGCCGAATGGGCAAGCCGCGCGCCCCTCGGTCCAGGCAGCAAGCTGGAGGTCCGCCGCGTGACGGACGAGAGCGACTTCGAAGATTTCGCGGACAACGAGTACGTCAAGAAGGAGAGCGAGTGGCGGGAAGAGCTCGGCACCAAGTGACCGGCTGACCGTGAGGAATCGCTGATGGCCAACATCCAAGGCACGCTGGACGCTATCTGGCGGATTGAAGGCGCACGCATCGTCGCTACGCTTGCCAAGATGACCGGCGACGTCGGCCTCGCTGAAGATCTGGCTCAAGAAGCAATCGTCGATGCCCTTAGCCAATGGCCGGAGTCAGGCGTTCCGCGTAATGCGGGGGCCTGGCTTACGGCTGTGGCCAAGCGCAAGGCCATTGATGGTTGGCGGCGGCGTGAACGCCTGGATGAGCGGTATCGCGCCATCGCCCATGATCTCTCGGAAGCAACCGAGGATGAATGGCAGCCGATTCCCGACGACGTCCTGCGGTTGATCTTTACGGCCTGCCACCCGGTGCTCTCACGGGAGGCACAGGTTTCGTTGACGCTGCGCGTCGTCGGCGGACTCACCACTGAGGAGATCGCCCGCATGCTGCTCGTGCCTGTCGCGACAGTACAGCAACGCATTGTCCGGGCGAAGAAGACCCTATCGGCTGCTCGGGTTCCGTTCGAGGTGCCTGATCCCAGTGAGTGGAGCGCCCGGCTGGGAGCAGTCCTCGGCGTCGTCTATTTAATATTCACCGAGGGGTATGTGGCGACGTCAGGGGAGCGGTGGATTCGCATTGAGCTCGCCAATGAGGCGCTGCGGCTGGGCCGGGTGGTTGCAGGAATGCTGCCGCGCGAACCCGAAGCGCATGGACTCGTGGCGCTGATGGAGTTCCAGGCTTCACGGTTCACGGCCCGCGTTGCAGGTGACGGCAGTCCGGTCCTGCTTGCCGATCAGGACCGCTCACGCTGGGACCGCAGCCAGATTGGCCGCGGCCGGGCAGCGCTCAACCGTGCCGACGCGTTGGGACGGGGCCGCGGCAGCTACTCGCTTCAGGCGGCCATTGCCGAATGCCACACCATCGCTCCAACCTTCGACGAGACCGACTGGGACCGCATCGTACTGCTCTACGAGGCGCTCGGCCGTATCGCTCCCAGCGCCGTCGTCGAGCTCAACCGGGCTGTGGCGGTGTCGATGGCGAATGGTCCGGAAAGTGCACTGCGGATCGTTGACCGGATCGATGCCCGGGGCGCCTTGCGGGGTTCACACCTGCTGCCGAGTGTTCGCGGCGAACTGCTCGCCCGGCTCGGACGGACGGACGAAGCCCGTCCCGAGTTGCTCACGGCGGCCGGTCTCACGGCGAATGAACGCGAGAAAGCTGTCCTGCAGGCCAAGGCGGATTCGATGAGGGGCAAGTAGCTCCGGCTCCGGGTCGTTCTACCGCCCCTGAACCGGGGTCGCCGTCGTCTCCATCCGCAGCACAGTGGTGCCGTCAACATCCTCGGTGGACAACGAGACGTGCAGCGATGAGACCTCGGCCAGGGACTTCAGATGGGTACCGCCACATGGAATGCTTACCGTCTGTTCCGGCAGTTCGCAGACCCAGAAGCGCCGGTCGGTGAGAGTCTCGCCGTCGCGGTCGATCCGGACGGCGGCGCGGGTCCCGACCCACTCGGTGAGGGCCGCATTGACGGCGTCCTCGATGAGGGGCAGGTCCTCCTGAAACCCGTCGACGATGAAGCCCTTGCGCCGAAGTGATTTGCCGAGCCGGTAGGTGTCCACGGAACCGTTTTCGACGATCATAGACGCGTCAATGGCGAGCCCGTCGAAGTCCGGAGCGCCCAGCCCGTCTTCGCGGACTTCCTTCTTCCAGCGCCCGGCCATCGCCTTGTTCAGGGCCAGCGAAGCCACGTGGCAGGCGGTGTGTCCGGTCGAGAGGGCCGTCCGGTAGTCGTCGTCGACCACAACGTCCACCTTGTCGCCCTCAGCCAGCGCCGCGCCGTCGTCGACAATATGGGCGACGGCGAAGGTCCACCCCTCGGTGCCCTTCTTGACCGGGATGTCGGAACCGGTAAGCAGTTCGGTTCCGTCGGTCGCTGCTACCACGCAGTCGATAACAACCAGTTCCGCATCGTTGTGGCGGATGGTGGCCCGGTCCGGTCCCTGGTCCGGCCAACCGGCGTCGACCGGGTGACACGGTGTGGCATCGATCAGGACGGCGGTTGTGCCGTCATCCCGGCCGGCAAGATGACGCACGACGGCGGTTCCCCGGGTTTCGCCGTCGGGGTAGGTGACGATGGTCGGTTCAGAGGGAAGTGTCACGAAAGTCCTTCAGATTGGGGTAGGGCGGCCAACGCGGAGCCGGAGCGGTCTCCAGATTATCGCCTGCGCCGATGCCCGCGATGTCCCTGCTTACCCTGTCCAGCAGAACCAGTAAGGTTGGATCCATCAAAAACCGCGCCGGCATCCGGACAGGGGAACCAGCGGGCCGGCAGACATCGGGGAGAAACAGTGCACATCGAAGCAGATTCCGTCGAGGACTATGTCGCCAAACTGCCGGAGGACCGGCGGCCGGCCTTCCAGCAGCTGCTCGCAACGATCCGGCAGAACATCGATCCGGAGTTCGAAGAGGTGATTGAAAGCGCGATGCCCAACTGGGTCATCCCGCATTCGATCCATCCTGAGGGGTACCACTGCGACCCGAAAAAACCGGTGCCATTCCTCGCTTTGGGGAACCAGAAGAACTTCATCGCGCTCTACCACATGGGTCTCTATGCCGATCCGGCCGTTCTGGAGTGGTTCCAGAACGCGTACAAGCAGACCGGTTGCAAACTGGACATGGGTAAGAGCTGCATCCGGTTCAAGAAGATGGATCAGATTCCCTATGAACTGATTGCCGAGCTGATGCGGCGGATCTCCGTACGCGACTTCCTGGACGTTTACGCTTCCGCCCGGCAACGCTAGCGCCGGGTAACGCCAGGCGCCTGAGAACGGCGGGTAGCGGACGAACCGGCCGCGTGAGCGGAACTTAGCCCGTAGTCTCCGCCATCCCGGTGAGCAATGGCTGCGCGCGGTACGGGATGTGCTCGTGCAGCACGAGTTCGGTCTCCGTCCGCAGCACTCCCTTGATCCGGAGGATAAAGCGTAACGCGCTCTGCAGATGATGCGTATCCGTGGCGGCAACCCGGCACCAGATATCGCCGCGGCCTGCGATTTCGTACACCTCCAGCACCTGTGCCTGGGTCCGCAAGGCTGCAATAACACCATCAAGCTCGCGGTGGTTGACCTCGATCGTCACGAAAGCAACGACGTCGTACTCGAGCGATTCCAGGTCGATCTCCCGGCCGCCATTCCGCAGGATGCCCGAGCGGAGCAGGCGCTTGATCCTGGTTTGGGCGGTATTACGGGCAATGCCCAGTGTTTCGCTGAGTTCGCCGATCTGCGCCCTTGGATCCTTGATCAGTTCCAGCAGCAATCTGCGGTCCATCGTGTCGAGTTTGCTCATCGCGATCACTCCATTGCAGTCGGCAAATCGTGTTTTGCGTGATTTGATCAATTCTGAGCCAACTCTACGTCCAATCGACCATAAATGTCTCACTATAGAGAGGATATTGAGACACGAATGGGGCGTAAGTGACGGTACTGAGCGAGCTGCGGATGCGGCCGGCTATGACACAGCAATGGGGCTGGGACGCCTCGGTCCGGATGCGCCTGGTGCTCTCCGGCGTCGTTCTGTCAATGCTGTTGATCGGGGCGAACCTTGCCACGCCGCTCTATCCGCTGCTGCAGGCACAGATGGGCCTCAGCTCCCTGGACGTCACGATCGCTTTCTCCAGCTATGTGCTGAGCCTGGTTACCGGGCTGATGCTTGTTGGCCACTGGTCGGACCATATCGGCCGGCGCGCCGCCCTCGCCGTCTCGATCGTCGTCGCACTGGCCGGCGGCATGGTATTCGCCAACGCCACCGACCTCATACAACTGGCGGCCGGCCGGGCGCTACAGGGTGCCGCCGTCGCACTGGCCACCGGTGCCAGTGCCGCGTCCCTGCGCGAACTGTTGCCGCGGCACCCCGAGTGGTCTTCCCGGTTTACCCTGCTGGTGTCGGCCGGAGGTGTCGCCGCCGGACCGGCGATCGGCGGAGTCCTCTCGACCCTGCCGGATCCCGTGCAAACGCCGTTCGTCATTCATTCCCTCGCCATGCTTGTGCTGCTGGTTCCACTGTTGGTCCTGAAGGCCCGTCCGGCGATCAACCCGGCAGAAGCCGGGCGTGCGATGGCGACCCTGAAGCCCCGCAAGCCGTCCATTTCCCGTGAAGCGCGCAGCCAGTTCTGGATGGCGTCGCTCGTCGGGTTCACCAGTTTCGCCGTTTTCGGGTTCTTCCTGTCGCTGGCCCCAACCTATTTCGCTCAGATTGCCGGCACGTCCTCTCGTCCGGTGATCGGTCTGCTGGCCGCGCTGGTGCTGGGCAGTTCCGCCATCAGCCAGCTGTTTGCCCTGCGCGGACGCTTCCTCGTCCCCGTCGGACTGGCCGGGATGGGTGTTGCCGTTCTCCTGGTTGCCGCCGCCGGTGTGCTGGACAGTGTCCCGCTGCTGATCGGTGCCAGCCTTGCCGCCGGAGTGTGCCAGGGCGCGGCGTTCCGGGTCGTCTTCAACGAGGTGGCGAACAGCATCGAGTCCGGGCGGCACGCTCAGATCATCAGCACGGTTTATGTCATTACTTATCTGGGCAGTGCGGTGCCGGTCATCGGGCTCGGCGCGGCCGCCGGAGTGTGGGGGCTGCCGACGGCGGTGAACTGGTTCGCAGGCATGATCGCCCTGATGTGCCTGGTACTCGCGGGCGCAGCGGCGCGGAAGGCCCTCCGGCCCACCGTGCGCGTCTAGGATCTGCGCACGCTCCGAGACCGAGGCGGTGTCGGTAGGCTGGTTCCATGGTTGCCGACGGAAACGACAGGACAGAACGCGACGTCATCGGTCTCGACATCGGCGGCTCCAAAACCCACGGCATCCGGATCAGCGCTGGAAAGGTCATCGCCGAGGCCACTGCTCCCAGCGCCAACGTCCAGAACGTCAGTGCCGGGCAGGCGGGCGAAGCCCTGGAGCGGATCTTTGCCGAACTCGGCGGCGATGGCGTCGCGCGCGTCATTGCCGGCGCCGGCGGGGTGGATACGGACGACGA
>NZ_KI914704.1:0-21632 GCF_000520495.1 Arthrobacter sp. H14 | reverse complement strand
TACGGACGACGACGCCCGCCGCCTGGCCGGCCTCATCCAACCTTTTGTGCCCGGCGCCCGGATCGACGCCATTCACGACACCCGGCTCATTCTGGCCGCCGGCGGTGCAACGACCGGCATCGCATTGATTGCAGGGACCGGTTCCGTCGCGTGGGGCACAGACGGTGCGGGACGCACAGCGAGGTCCGGCGGGTGGGGCTACCTGCTAGGGGACGAGGGGAGCGGCTACTGGATTGGCCGCGAAGCCTTCCGGCATGCCCTGCGGCAGTTCAACCAGGGACAACAGCCGGACATGCTGACAAAGACGCTGCTGGAGGCGGCAGACGTCGCAGCCCCCGAAGGGTTGATTGCCCACTTTCACGATTCTCCGGACAGGCACTATCTGGCGGCTCAATCCAGGCTTGTTTTCGATGCCGCCAACGCCGGCCATGAGAAAAGCAATGAAATAGTCGACGACGCCGCCGCCCACCTCGGCGCGCTGGTGGCCGACGTCGCGGACCAGTTGGAACTAAACGGACCGGTAGTGGCCGGCGGGGGATTGGCCGTACATCAAAGGCTCCTGCAGACGGGAGTGGCACACTATCTGGGCCGGCACGGGCTGGAAGAAGTGCGCTTTCTCGAACGCGATCCCGTCTACGGCGTACTGACGCTGCTCGAGTAGGCTAGGCCGCCACCACGATGATTTCGGGACTGGATGCTGTTTCGAATGGTGAACCGTCCCAGTTGCCAAACCACTGGACGTTTTCGTAGCCAGCATCCGTGAGCAGCACGGAAAGGCGTGATGGCGCTATAAACCTCAGCGTGCATTGCTCGGCTATTTCGACTCCATCCGAATCAAAGCGGGTGCTGGTTCCGAAGCTGACCAGCTCGTGGTCCACATCCAGTCAGCAGATTCTGGAAGGCGTGTCCGCTCATGATTGCGGAATCAAAGGCTTCGTCCGGAAGGTCTGTCGCGTCTCCATCTATCCAGCGCACGAGTTCCGGGCCGGGCCTGGACCGAGCGAAGCGGAGCATTTCCGCTGACGGGTCGACTCCCACAACGTTGTGGCCGGCGCGGGCGAGACGTACGGCAAAGGAACCTGTCCCGCAACCAACATCGGCCACCCGGTGTGGTCTTTTACTCATGAAGCCGGCATAGAAATCCGTGTCCCAAGTCCCTGCGTTGAACTCGTCATAGAGCGCCACCATACGTGGGTGGTCGATCACTTCAGCCGCCAAAAGTACCTCCGGATTCTATGGTCCCCGCAGACTATCAAAGTCCTTGGTATTTCCCAATCGGTGGCGTACTCTAAAACCTACGTGATTCCGCACAGCTGAGGAGGTGGGTAGTAATGACTGTCTTTCACCTGACTTCATCCCATTCCGGCACATCTGCCACCCAAACCGCCTCAGCGCGCTTTCCGGCCTGAAAACCAATCTTCGCGCGTGAGGCCTCACCATGAGGTTCAACAGTGCAAACATCCTTGGCTCCCTACGGCTACACCGACCGCATTGAGCAGCTTTACCAATCCAATTTTGAACGACCATGCCCCGCCCGCGTCGTCCGGGTGGATAAAAACCGGGTCATGCTGGCAACCACCGACGGCCCGCTGCACGTAGCGTTTCCACGGCTCGACGAACAGTGCGCCACCGGGGACTGGGTTCAGCTCGGCACCAACAGCGAAAACGAGCAGGTCATCGCCGGCGTTCTGGAACGTTCCTCCCTGCTGGCCAGGAAAAAGGCACACGACCCGCTCTCAGGTGCACAGGTACTGGCGGCCAACATCGACGTCGTTGGCGTTGTGGTGCCAGTCGACCGGCCGATTTCACACAACCGGCTCGAACGGACGCTGGTCGCGGCGTGGGACTCCGGCGGCACCCCATTGGTGATCCTCACCAAAGCGGACCTTTCCAATGGGAACGACGACGTCGTAAGCCAGGTGATCGACCAGGCCGCCGGCGTCGACGTGGTCACCACCTCGGCCGAGCTGGGTGATGGCCTGGAGGAACTGATGCCGCGCGTAATTCCTGGACAGACGCTTGTGCTGCTCGGACCCTCCGGCGCCGGTAAATCGACCCTGATCAACGCACTCGCCGGCCGGCACCTGCAGGACACCGGGGATGTGCGGGTGGTGGACGGACGCGGCAAGCACACCACCACCTCCCGGGAATTGATCCCGCTGCCCAACGGCGCCGTCCTGATGGACACCCCTGGAGTGCGCGGCTTTGCCCTGTGGGAATCGGATGCAGGGATGGAAGCCGTTTTCGGGGATATCGAGGAGCTCTTCGCCGACTGCAGGTTCCAGGACTGCAGACACGGGCCCGAACCGGATTGCGCCGTTCAGGCCGCGCTCGCAGCAGGAAGGTTGGAGCAGCGGAGATGGAAAAGCTACCTGAAACTCCAGCGCGAACTGGCCAGACTGGACCGCCAGCATGACGAAGTCGCGAAGCGGCAGTACGGGCGGGAATGGCCCAAAATCGTGAAGGCTCAAGCGAAGGCCAGACGGCAGCCTTCCCCGCCCGGTTAAGTTGCGATCCGGCCACGCGGCGTCATTTTTCGTGGACGGAGCCGGACTACTTCAATAGAGTACTCATGAGGGTTTCCACCAAGCCATCCGGTTCCGGGAAACGAATATGGTCTGACGACTGTGTATGGCAGGAAAGGTGAGGCTCGATGACAGAAACGCATGACGTCGAGGTCGATGGCGCCGTGCGTCCTGACACACGTCAAAACCGGAAGCCGATGATCGAACTCGACTCGGTGACCAAACAGTTCCATGCGGACCAGCCCGCCGTCGACAATTTAAGCATGGACATCGACCGCGGTGCCATCACGGTCTTCGTCGGCCCGTCCGGTTGCGGAAAGACGACGTCGCTGCGGATGATCAACCGCATGGTTGAGCCGACGTCGGGAACCATCCGCGTGGATGGGCAGGACATCTCCACCAGCCCGGCCGCGCAGCTGCGCCGTTCGATGGGATACGTCATGCAGTCCGCCGGGCTGATGCCGCACCGGACCGTCGTCGACAACATTGCCACGGTGCCACGGCTGAATGGCAAGAGCCGGAAGGAAGCACGCCAGCGGGGGATCGAGCTCCTCGACGTCGTGGGGCTGCCGTCATCGATGGCCAATCGCTATCCCTCCCAGCTTTCGGGCGGTCAGCAGCAGCGTGTCGGGGTGGCCCGGGCGCTGGCTGCGGACCCACCCGTGCTGCTGATGGACGAGCCGTTCAGCGCAGTCGATCCGGTGGTCCGGGCGGAGCTGCAGGCAGAACTGCTGCGGCTCCAGAAGGACCTCGCCAAGACCATCGTTTTTGTCACGCACGACATCGACGAGGCGACCATTCTGGGAGACAAGGTTGCCGTGTTCGCGGTCGGCGGCCGTCTGGCGCAGTACGCCACCGCGGAGGAGATACTACGCGCGCCGGTCGACGATTTCGTCGCCGGTTTTGTGGGCCGTGACCGCGGTTTCCGGCACCTGGGTTTCAGCGATGGCGGACAGGTCAGGGTTCATTCGATCACCACCCGTTCGGTGCACCAGCTGCCCGAGGGCAACGCCGGCCGTGAATGGACACTGGTGAGCGACGACGACGGCCGCCCGGTCGGCTGGATGGCCGCCGGCTCGCCTCCGCTGCACGCCGCGTCCGAACTCGTCCCCGGCGGCTCGCTGTACCGGGTCGGCGATTCACTGCGAAGTGCCCTGGATGCGGCCTTATCCTCTCCAGCAGGTCTCGGAGTGGCTGTCGACGAGGGCGGCCGGGTTGCCGGCGTCGTCAAGCCTGCCGAGGTGCTGGCCAATATTGAGCAGGCCCGTATCTCCCGGAATTCCCGGAACGGCACGGCCTGATGGATTGGGTATTCACCAATTATGAGGAGATCCTGCACTACACGGGCCTGCACCTCTACCAGTCGATCCTCCCGCTGGTGTTCGGGCTGATCATCGCCATCCCCCTGGGGCAGCTGGCCATGCAGAACAGGGCGCTTGGTGGGTTCATCCTCTCCGGCAGCTCCATCATGTACACCGTTCCCTCCTTGGCTCTGTTCGTGATGTTGCCGGTGATCCTCGGGACGGGCATTATCGACCTGATCAACGTGATTGTGGCGCTGACGCTGTACGCTGTAGCCCTGCTGGCCCGCTCCATGGTGGACGCGCTGAATTCGGTCGACGACGGCGTCCGGCAGTCGGCCACGGCGATGGGCTACAAACCCCTGCGCCGGTTCTTCGCCGTCGACCTTCCGCTGTCCGTTCCGGTGCTGTTCGCCGGGCTGCGGGTCGTCTCGGTCAGCAATATCTCCCTGGTCAGCGTCGGCGCCGTGATCGGTATCCCCAACCTCGGCTACTACTTCATCAACGGTATGCAGCGGCGTTTCATCACTGAAATCATGACCGGCATCGTGATCACACTGATCCTGGCAGTGCTGATGGACCTGCTGCTGGTGCTGATCGAAAAGATGCTGACCCCATGGATCCGGGCCGCGAAAGGCGCACCGCCGGCTTCCGACGCTGAATACGCCCACTCCCTCGCCACCGCGGAAGGAACGACGGCGGCCGGAGCAGCCACTGGCGCCGGCGCACCTTCCGGCAGCCATTCCGACGCCGGCAGGACCGGCGCGGGCGGGCCAGGGACGGTGAAGCAGTGATCGCCATGCCGCTGCAGACCGGTTCCGGCGAAGCAGCCGAAAGCAGCAACATCTTTGTGCAGACCTTTTACTTTTTTGCTGATCCGGCCAGCTGGACCGGCGACCAGGGGATCCTCTGGCGGACCATTGAGCATCTGCAGTACACAGGCATCACGCTCCTGGCCGCTGCGCTGGTCGCCGTCCCGATCGGGCTCTATGTCGGGCACACCGGCCGGGGGAGGGTCGCCGTCGTCGCCGTGGCCGGCGCCTTGCGGGCACTGCCCACCCTCGGACTTCTGGTCCTGTTCGCCGTGCTGATGGGAATCGGGCTCGTGCCGCCGCTGCTGGCACTGGTCATCCTCGCCATCCCGCCACTGCTGGCCGGAACCTACGCCGGAATCGCCTCGGTCAATCCGGATACCGTCGATGCTGCCCGGAGCATGGGAATGAAGGAATCCCAGGTGCTCTTCCGGGTGGAAGTGCCCAATGGGCTGACCGTCGTGGTCGGCGGATTCCGCACCGCCGTACTGCAGATCATCGCCACGGTCGCGGTGGTCGCGTACTTGAACCTTGGCGGATTGGGCCGTTACCTGATCGATGGTGTTGCGGTCAGGGACTATGTCCAGATGTTCGCCGGCGCGCTCTTGATTGCGGCGTTGGCTATTGTGGTGGATGGCGTTCTGGCTGCTGTCCAGCGTTCGATCATTCCGCGCGGATTGAAACCCGTTAGTCCGGCGGATATAGGGAAGTCAGGCAGTGGCACAGCCGCGGCCGGTACACAAGGAGGAAATTCATGAGGAATACCCAGAGACGTTTTGGGCGTGCTGGAACGGGGCTTGTGGCCGGGATGTCCCTGGCGCTGATGCTGAGCGCCTGCGGCGGCGGCGAAGATCCGCTGTCCAACCCCGAACCTTCTGGTTCGGCCGGTTCCGGTTCAGGTGAGCCGCTGGTTGTCGGTTCGGCCGCATTCCCCGAAAGCGAGATCATCGCCGAGATCTATGCAGGCGCACTCAACGCTGCCGGCATCGAGGCGGAGACTCAGCCGGCCATCGGTTCACGTGAGATTTATGTGGGTGCGGTGCAGGACGGTTCCGTCGATCTGGTGCCGGACTACAGCGGCAACCTGCTGCTCTTCTTCAACCCGGAAGCCGAAGCGGAGTCCGCCGAGGAGATCATGGAGGCGCTGCCGGAGGCGACGCCGGAAGGCCTCGCCGTACTGGAGCCTTCCGAAGCTGAAAACAAGGACGCCATGGTGATCACCCAGGCGACCTCCGAAAAGTACGACCTGACGAGCCTGGCCGACATCGGCGATGTTTGCGACGAACTCGTTCTTGGTGCTCCGCCGGAGTTCGCCGACCGGGCCTACGGGTTGAAGGGGCTAGAGGAGACGTATGGCTGTGAGTTTAAGTCCTTTGAACCACTGAACGACGGCGGCGGGGCAGTGACCGTGCAGGCGCTGATCGAGAACGATATCCAGGTCGCAGACATCTTCACCACCACGCCGGCCATCGAAGACAACGGCTTGGTTGTCCTGGAGGACCCGGAGAATAACTTCATTGCCCAGCAGGTGCTGCCCCTGATCAGCGAAGAACGAGTGGGGGAGGAAGCCCGCGAGGTCCTCAATTCAGTTTCGGCCGAGTTGACGACTGAAGACCTGATCAACCTTAACCGCCAGGTCAGCGGGGACCAGAAGCGCAGCCCCGAAGCCGCGGCGCAAGGCTGGCTGGAGGAAAACGGCTTTACGGAATAGCCGTACCGCCTCCGTTGGATTGACATGAGAGAGGCCACGCAGGTTGACACGCCTGTGTGGCCTCTTCCGTAAGCCGCCTTATGGCATGCTTTTGATATGGCAGAGTTCAAGCAGTCCGACAAGCTCCAGAATGTGCTCTACGACATCCGCGGACCGCTCCTGCAGCACGCGCAGCGGATGGAAGCCGAAGGGCATCGGATACTGAAGCTCAACATCGGCAACCCCGCACCGTTCGGGTTTGAGGCGCCGGACGCGATCCTGATGGACATCATCCGGAACCTGCCCTACGCGCAGGGCTACAGCGACTCCCGTGGCATCTACTCGGCGCGGACCGCCGTCGTACAGTACTACCAGGGCCGAGGGCTGGAAGGCCTGGATGTCGATGATGTGTACCTCGGCAACGGCGTCAGCGAACTGATCACGATGTCCCTGCAGGCCCTGCTCAACAACGGCGACGAGGTGCTGATCCCCAGTCCCGACTATCCGCTCTGGACAGCATCGGTGAGTCTGGCCGGAGGGAACCCGGTCCATTACCTGTGTGACGAGGAATCGCATTGGTGGCCGGACGTGGAGGATCTGGCGTCAAAGATCACCAGCCGGACCAAGGGCATTGTGCTGATCAATCCGAACAACCCCACCGGTGCGGTCTACCCCAAACAGATCGTGGAGCAAATCGCCGAGCTGGCGCGGAAGAACGGTCTCATCCTGTTCTCCGATGAAATCTACGAAAAGATCCTCTACGACGGTCATGAACACGTCAATACCGCCACAGTGGCCGACGACGTCCTCTGCCTGACCTTCAGCGGACTGTCCAAGGCGTACCGGGTGGCAGGTTTCCGCAGTGGCTGGCTGGCCATCACCGGCCCCAAGAAGAACGCCGCCAACTACATCGAAGGTATTAACCTGTTGGCGAGCATGCGTCTGTGTGCCAACGTTCCGGCGCAGCATGCCATCCAGACGGCGCTGGGCGGACACCAGTCGATTAACGATCTGATCCTTCCCGGCGGACGGCTGCTCGAGCAACGCAACATGGCTTACAAGCTGCTCAACGACATACCCGGGGTGAGCTGCGAGCTGGCCGCGGGGGCGCTGTACCTGTTCCCCAAGCTTGATCCCGAGATGTATCCGATCGAAAGTGATGAGAAATTCGCCCTCGACCTGCTGACGGAACAACGGATCCTGATATCGCATGGAACGGCCTTCAACTGGAAGGATCCGGACCATTTCCGGCTGGTCACGCTGCCGAATGTGCCGGACATTGAAGACGCCGTTGGCCGGATCGCCGAATTCCTGGACGGATACAAGCCCTAGAAGCCGCAGCCCCACAACGAAGGAGAATCAGCATGGCTGGCACCGGAACTTTCACGATGAGTCCTACGGAGAAGCTTCGTGTGGGGGAGGGGTTCCGGCTCGATGACGTTGATCCTTCAGCAAAGCCGGGCTTCGAGGGCAAGAAAGAGGACGGCAAGGCCGCCCTGAAAGGCAGGGAAAAGACGGTCTCGGATCTGCAGGAGCGGCTCTTCGCCGATAGCCGGTTTGGCAGCAAAAAATCGGTGCTGCTCATCCTGCAGGGCATGGATACCTCGGGCAAGGGCGGTGTGGTGCGGCATGTCGTTGGTGCGGCCGATCCCCAGGGCGTGGAACACCATGCGTTCAAGGCACCCACCGAGGAGGAGAAGGATCACGGATTTCTCTGGCGGGTTGAAAAGGAAATCCCGGGCTACGGAATCATTGGCGTCTTCGACCGGTACCACTATGAGGATGTGCTGATCCATAAGGTCCACAAGCTGTCGCCCGAGGAGGAAATCGGGGAACGCTATGACGCCATAAATGATTTCGAGTCGGGACTCGTCAAGGGCGGGATGAGCATCATCAAGCTCATGCTGCACATCGGCCGTGATGAGCAGAAGGATCGGTTGATGGAGCGTCTCGACCGACCGGATAAGCATTGGAAGTACAGTCCGGGGGACCTGGAGGACAGGGCGTTATGGTCCAAGTACCAGGAGGCGTATCAGACCGCCATCGAACGCACCAACACCGAAGCGGCACCGTGGTACGTCGTTCCGGCCGACCGCAAGTGGTATGCACGCCTGGCCGTCCAGCAGTTGCTGATCGACGTTCTCGAGGGCATGGACCTGAAGTGGCCGAAGGCCACCTTCGATGTGGAGGAACAGAAAGCGAAGCTGGCCAAATCCTGAAGCCAGCCTGAAATTCACAGCCGGGGCGAAACCCTAGCTTTGGTTTTCTTCGCCGCTGTCTTCCTTTGCCTGCCGTGTGGCCTCCAGCCGTTTGCGGGCGCCTTCCAACCATTGCTCGCACCGTTGTGCCAGGGCCTCCCCGCGTTCCCACAGGGCAAGGGATTCCTCCAGGGTTGCGCCTCCGGTCTCCAGTTTGCTGACGACGGCGATGAGTTCTTCCCGTGCCTGCTCATATGACAGCTCGGCGACGTCGGCCGTCTCGGGAACCGGATTGCTCATTCTGTGGACTCGTTTCTATTTTGGGATGAACTGGAATGGCGTGCCTCCGCATGCAGCTCGCCCTCAGCGACCCTGATCCGCAGACCGGTGCCGTCGGGAGCGTCCAGGGCGCGCCGCAACACTGAGCCGTCGTCGAGTTGGACCACGGCATAGCCCCTGTCCAACGTCTTCTGTGGGGAGAGTGAACGCACCTGCGCGCGCAGGTGCTGCAGCCGGTCGTGGCCGCGGCGCACTTCTGTGGAGATGGCCCCAAAGGTCCTCGCCTGCAGCCGTTCGAGTTCTTCGTGGCGGACGGTAATCATTCCCTCCGGGTTGGCCAGCACGGGACGCGTACGTGTGGCGGCAAGCCGGTCCGACTCACGCGAGACCAGTTGGGTGATGATGTGCTCCATCCGTCCACGGCATTGGTGGATGCGGTGCGTTTCCTCGGCGACGTCGGGGACAATGCGCTTGGCGGCATCTGTCGGAGTTGAAGCGCGCACGTCGGCGACCTCATCAAGAAGCGGCCGGTCGGCCTCGTGCCCTATGGCGCTGACGACGGGCGTTACAGCGGCGGATACTGCACGGATAAGGTCCTCGCTGCTGAAGGGAAGCAGATCCTCCATTGAACCGCCACCCCGCGCGATGACGATGACATCGACGTCATCCCTGCCGTCAAGCTCTGTCAGTGCCTTGCAAACCTGTGCGACGGCGTTGACTCCCTGGACGGCCACTTCCCGTATCTCGAATTCAACCGCCGGCCACCGCAGGGCAGCATTGCGCAGGACGTCCTTTTTGGCATCCGAATCCCGTCCGGTAATCAAGCCGATACGGTGCGGCAGCACCGGCAGCGCACGTTTCCGGGCTTCCGCAAAGAGTCCCTCGGCCGAGAGTGCCTTGCGCAGCATCTCGATGCGCGCCAGTAAGTCTCCCAGCCCAACGGGGCGGATATCCCTGGTCTGCATCGACAAGCGGCCGGTTTTCATCCAGAAGTCCGGTTTGACCTGGGCTACCACGCGTGCGCCGCTCTCAAGCGGCATGGCCATCCGGTCAAGCGTGGAACCGAATATGGTCAGCGACAGCGAGATCTCGGCATCTGTGTCGCGGAGCGTGACATAGCAGACGTTTCCGCGGCGGTTGAGCTGAACTATCTGTCCCTCCACCCAGACCGCCGGTGCACGTTCGATATGGACCTTGAGCTTTTCCGATAGCAGGCGCAACGGCCAGGGACGATCTGCCGACGTCTCCATCGCGGTCCCGGGCAGGGTGCTGGGACCCGCTCCTGAGGGTCCGCTTGGCGCCATCCCGATCTCCGTCATGGTTAAAGACTTATCACTTCGTGCCCACAGTTTCCGCTCAGTAGACTGGTGCACCGGCATAATGTGCATAACTCAACCTTGAAGGCGGTCCATTCCGTGCGCACCCTTTTCTCCGCATTCGCCGGCATCGCCGCCGTCGTTCTCTTTTGCGTGGCGGTGCCGGCCCTGTGGCTGGACCAGCACGTTGTACAGGAGGAGGGATTCATTGAACTGGCCGCTCCACTCGGTTCCGATCCGCAGTTCCAGTCCCAGCTGGCTGATGCGACGGCTGACACGGTGATTGCCGACGCCGACTTTGCCCCTGGCCTGGCAGAGCTGGTCCGGCCTCTCGTTGAGGGCGCCGCGGAGTCGCTGACTGATCATCCGGAGTATCAGGAGGCGTGGAACGAAACCCTTCGGCGCAGTCACGAGCTGACTTTCGCGGCGGAGACCCAACCGGCCGAAGCCCAGGGCGGCGGGGCGATAACACTGGATATCGCACCCTTGGTGGCTCTGGTTACAGAGGATGCGGTCCAAGCCATTGGTACGGACATTCCGGTGCCGCCGCAGGTGCTGGTCGGCTTGGGCCAGGCGGATCAGGGGCGGGCAATTCAATTTATTGAGAATTACGCCGGTCTTGCCGTTCCTTTTGCCGCAGCTTCCGGCGTCGCCTTTGTTCTTGCCATGGCAATCGCACGACGGCGGTCCACCACCTTGCTCCTGATAGGTTTCGGGGTCGCGCTTTCGGCCGGGCTGTGGAAACTGGGAACGGAGTTCGCTGTACGGCAAGTGAGCGCTTCGTCGGATGAGAACGCCTTGGCAGGCCTGTTCAAGGATTACTTTGTCTCGACCGCCGAATCGAGCTTCAACGCCTGGATTATCGCCAGTGCCGGAGCGGGCATCATCATGATGCTGCTGGGTCTGATCGCACGCATCTTCGCCGGGAGCCGAACTTGAAGTTTCGATTAGGTAGACCCTTTATCATGGAAACATGACTAGCACGGCGGTCTCTGTACCTATGCCCATGATCCCGCGTAAGCGGCGCAGCCCCGAGGAGGTGGCCGCTGCCGCACCCGTGGACGGCCCCCGAAAGGTCTTGCTGGCAGCGCCGCGCGGTTACTGCGCCGGTGTCGACCGGGCCGTGATCGCGGTGGAAAAGGCGCTGGAGCACTACGGTCCGCCGGTCTACGTACGGAAGCAGATCGTCCATAATCTGCATGTGGTTTCCACCCTGGAGGAACAGGGCGTCATCTTCGTCGAGGAAACCGACGAGGTGCCTGAGGGAGCCACGGTGGTGTTTTCCGCCCACGGCGTCTCGCCGGCGGTCACCCAGTCGGCTGTCGACCGTGGTTTGCAGACGATTGACGCGACCTGCCCGCTGGTGACCAAGGTTCACCGTGAGGCTGTCCGCTTTGCCAAGAACGAATTCGATATCCTGCTGATCGGCCACGACGGCCACGAAGAAGTCGAGGGAACGTTCGGCGAAGCCCCCGAGCACATTCAGATCGTGAACGGTCCTGAGGATGTGGACAAGGTGGAGGTCCGCGACCCGGAGAAGGTCATCTGGCTCTCCCAGACCACGCTTAGCGTTGACGAAACCATGGAAACGGTGCGCCTCCTGCGCGATCGTTTTCCGACCTTGCAGGATCCGCCCAGCGACGACATTTGCTATGCCACGTCGAACCGCCAGGTGGCCATCAAGAAGATCGCCCCGGAAGCAGACCTGGTCCTGGTGGTTGGTTCGGCCAACTCGTCCAACTCTGTCCGTCTTGTGGAGGTCGCACTCGAATATGGCGCCAAGGCCTCCCACCGGGTGGATTTCGCCAACGAGATCGATGAAGCGTGGTTTGAAGGCATCCAGACGGTAGGAGTGACGTCCGGAGCATCGGTGCCGGAGGTCCTGGTCCGCGAGGTCCTGGACCTGTTGTCCGATTACGGTTTCGGTGACGTCGAAGAGGTTGTCACTGCTGAAGAGGACATCATCTTCTCCCTGCCCAAGGAACTCAGGGCAACGCTGAAGGCGGCCGGCGACTCTTCGCGCGGCCTCGGCGGACATGCCCGTCCCACCTCATAGCTAACAGGCGATGAAGGGTCTGTAGCCACTGAGTCCTGGCCTGCCAAGACCCTAGGCACTTCGTTCTTCATCGTCGACATCCAGTCGAAGGCGTTCCTGCCTGTCCTGATATTCCAGCAACTCCGGAGCTCCGAGCAGCCGCGGCGTTGACTCCAGTGGAGGTGCCTTCTGTGCGTTTTCCGTGAAGGTGCTCGGGTCGATCGCATTGATCCGCCGGGCCGTGGGGAAGACTCTCGACTCCAACGTGCCCACAAAGGAGTTATAGCGCTCCACGGATGACTTCAGTGACGAACCGAGCTTCGTAACGTGGTCTCCCATTGTTCCGAGCCGGTCGTAAAGCTGACGGGACAACTCGAACAATTCCTTGGCATTGTCGGTCAGCACATCCTGGCGCCAGGTGAAGGCCACGGCTTTCAGCATAGCGAGCAGGGACACTGGTGAGGCAAGTGCCACGTTCTTACGGAACGAGTACTCGAGCAGTTCCGGGTCCGCGTCCAGGGCCGAGGCGAGGAACGATTCCACCGGAATGAAGCAGACGACAAGTTCCGGACTGTTGGCGCAGCCGTCCCAATACTTTTTCTGCGCGAGAGTGTCGACATGCGCCCGGACGGCCTTGGCATGTTGCGCCAACAGGTTCTTTCGCCGGGCCTGCTCCGTCTCGCTGGCTGCAGCGGAAATCTCATGGGCCTTCAGGTAAGCGGACAGTGGCACCTTTGCATCGACCACAATCTCCTTGTCGCCAGGAAGCCGGATGACCATGTCAGGCCGGGTCACCGCATCGGCCGTCACGTTATGCACCTGTTCGGTGAAGTCGACGTAGGGGAGCATGCCGGCGGCTTCGACCACCCGGTGCAGTTGCACTTCACCCCAGCGACCACGTGCGCTGTTGGAGCGGAGAGCCGACGATAGCGATTGCGTGGTCAGCAATAGTTGTTCGTCGGCACTCTTTGCATCCTTCAGCTGCTGCGCCAGCTGTCCAAACTGTTCCACCCGGTCGCGTTCCAGGACACTCACCTGTGACTGCATATGATTGAGCTTTTCCGCCACCGGCGCCAGTGCCTTCAGCACGGAACTGTCCTGCTGCCCCTGCGCCGCCAATTGCGCATTCTGCGAGGTCAGGAGCCTGCGTTCAGCCTCTGCTGCGGCCAATTGTGAGCGGGCTTCGCCCAGACGGTGGCTGACGTCGTCGAGCTCTGTTTCCAGTCCGCTGACCCGCCTGCGGTAGGGGACCGCCGACGTACCTGCTCCCGCAAGCGCACCAATAATCAGCATCAGGACGACCAGTAGAATCTCAAATCCGTTCATGATTCAACTGTCGCATCCGGCTCTGACAGTATTGTGAAGACTGGCCGCTTCGCCGTCGTCCAGCCTGAAACGCTAGTATTGATCACCGTGGCTTTAACTATTGGCATCGTCGGACTGCCCAACGTCGGCAAATCAACCCTTTTCAACGCACTGACCCGTAGTCAGGTGGTCGCAGCGAACTACCCATTCGCAACGATCGAGCCGAATGTCGGCGTCGTCAGCCTTCCTGACTCGCGCCTGGACAAGCTGGCGGAGATCTTCAACTCCGCCAAACTGCTGCCGGCCACGGTGTCTTTCGTGGACATCGCCGGCATCGTCAAGGGCGCGTCCGAGGGCGAGGGTCTCGGGAACCAGTTCCTGGCGAACATCCGCGAGGCGCAGGCCATCGCCCAAGTGGTTCGTGTCTTTGATGACAACGACGTTGTCCATGTTGACGGCAAGGTCGATCCGGCGTCGGACATGGAGACGATCAACACTGAGCTGATCCTTGCCGACCTCCAGACTGTGGAAAAGGCCGTTCCTCGGGTGGAGAAGGAAGTCAAGATCAAGCGCACCGAGCCGGCGAAGCTTGAGGCGCTGGAGAAGGCCAAATCGGTCCTGGAGCGCGGCGATACGATTTTCGCTTCCGTCGACAGTGACAAGCTCGATATGGAACACCTGCGCGAGCTGAGCCTGCTGACGGCCAAGCCGTTCATTTACGTTTTCAACGTCGACGACGCGATTCTGGGCAGTGCCGAGCGGCAGGCCGAACTGCGTGACCTGGTTGCTCCTGCCGACGCCGTTTTCCTCGATGCGAAGCTGGAACAGGATCTGGTCGAACTGGATCCTGAGGAAGCACGCGAGATGCTGGAGATGAACGGCCAGGAAGAGTCCGGACTGGATCAGCTGGCACGCGTCGGCTTCCACACCCTGGGACTCCAGACCTACCTCACGGCCGGCCCGAAAGAAGCACGCGCCTGGACCATCAATCAGGGCGACACGGCTCCGCAGGCCGCAGGCGTCATCCACACCGACTTCCAGCGCGGCTTCATCAAGGCGGAAGTCGTTTCCTTCGCCGACCTCGTCGATGCCGGTTCGATGGCGGAAGCCAAGTCCCGTGGCAGGGTGCGGATAGAGGGCAAGGACTATGTGATGGCCGACGGCGATGTCGTGGAATTTCGGTTCAACGTATAGCTCCTGACCTCCTGAGACCTTTTGTGATGGCCGCCAAGAACACGTGTTCTTAGCGGCCATGCGCTTTTTGCCACCGGTTGCCAAGTCGAGATGATGCCGCCCGCATTTAGGACCATTCAACGTCACACAGCCCGGCGAAGCAGGTAGCCGTGACTCCCTTAGAACAGCGGCCAGGGCACCGCCGACATGTCACCGCTCGGAGCCGGAAACCGCCCTGCCAAGCGCAACCGGGCGCAGCGCGCGGCGAGCGATGCGATTTCTTCTGCGCTGAGCAGGTCCGCCAGGTTTCGGCCCAGTCCACCGTGCAGTCCTTCGCTGACACGATCTACGCCGTCGCGTTCCTCGGCGGTCAGAGCGTCTCCCAGCCATCCCCACAGGACCGTGCGCAGCTTGTGGTCACGGTGAAAGGTAAGCCCATGGTCCACGCCGTGCCGATGTCCGTCCTCCATGGCAAGGATGTGGTCGCCTTTGCGGTCGGCGTTGTTGACTAGCACGTCGAACACCGCCATACGTCTCAGCGCGGGCGAGTCCTCGTGAATGAGGGCGACCGTCAGGTCGTTCTCGTTCCGACCTTCGAAGACCTGCTTCCAGCCAATCTTCGGTACGTCGTCCGTCGCGACCAGATCCACGGCGTTCTGGACGTTGTCCGTCTCCTGCCAGAGCTGCACCATCCCCTCACCCAGCGGACCACCGCGCAGCCAGGTGCGAGGCACGACGTTCCAGCCCAAGGCTTCTGAGACCAGGTAGGCGGCCATCTCCCGGTGGGCAAGCGCGCCGTCGGGGAAATCCCACAGGGGACGCTCGCCTGCTATCGGCTTATAAATAACTGCTGCGCCGCCGATGCTGCCCAGGAAGGTGGCGTTCGACGCCGTCGTTATGCGTCCGGTGAGCGTCAGCTCGGCGGTCAACAGGTCCGGCGTCGGCATCAGACTTCGGGAAGGGCGCAGGTGTGCCCATCGGCGTCTATGGGTTGACCGCAAAGCACGCAGATCGGACGCCCGGCGCCCACGACCTCGCGGGTGCGCTTGGCGAAGGCGCGGGCGGTACCGACCGGCATGCTGACCCGCAGTACTTCGGACGCGTCGGCATCGGCGTCATTGGGGAGGGCCTCGTTTTCCTCAGTGTCGACATCGCTAAGCGGGTATGCCTCGACGACGATCTGCGCCGTCGTCGGGTCCCACCCCAGGCTCAAGACGCCGGTGCGGAACTGTTCCTCGACCGACTCAAGATGGTCATTGTCGACGAGTTCGATCGGAGTGCTCGTGGGCACGCTGAAAGGGTTGCCCTCGAGAGTGATGAGCTGATCGAGGATCTCGTCGATTTTCTCGGCGAGCTGCGCTGACTGCTGCTTCTCGAGGGCGATGCTGACGATCTGCTTGCCCGTGCGTACCTGCAGGTAGAACGTGCGCGCCCCCGGAAGGCCGATGGTGCCGACGACGACGCGGTCAGGCCAGGCAAACTCATGAACAGTTGTAGGCATGGGACTATTTTAGGCTCATCCGGTTCGTGGAGCCGTGTGCCCTGCGCCACCACCCACCGGTGCGTCGTCGGAATTGACGCTGTTGGTCAGCCACGACAGATCCCCGGCGTCGGTATTGGTTGCGTAGACGGTCGGCCGACTGGCGCCGTAGCGCACGATCGATACGGAGGCCGGGCCCACATTGATGCGCTGAAACAGGTCAAGGTGCATGCCGAGCGCGTCGGCAAGGATCGACTTGATGATGTCACCATGACTCACCGCCACCCACACGGCCCCTGGCCCGTGCACTGATTCAAAGGCCGCATCGTGGCGTCGAATCGCGGCCACCGACCTGGCCTGCATCGCGGCCATGGATTCGCCGTCCGGAAAAGTGACGGCGGACGGTTGCGACTGCACGACCGACCACAAATCCTCGTTCGCGAGATCACTGAGCGAACGGCCCTGCCACCGGCCGTAATCGCACTCCGTAAGAGAGGAATCGAGATCGATATCGATCGGCGCCCGGGGGTTCTCGGCCTGGCGATCGATAATGAACTGTGCAGTCTGTTGACAACGCTCAAGAGGGCTCGACACCACCCCAACCACGGGCACGGCCGCGAGCCGGTCCCCGGTCAGAGCCGCCTGGTCGCACCCGATCTGGTCCAGGCTGACGCCGACGGCCCTACCGGCCAGCAGCCCAGTGGCATTTGCTGTGCTGCGGCCGTGCCGCACGAGAATAACTGTCGCCATCCAGCCAGCCTAACCACCCGGTCGACGGCGGTGTGAACGCACAGGGGACTCAGCATCCTCGGCATGGAGGGTGTCGTGTCACGGAACACCCAATTACGAGGTGAAGACGTACCTTCCCGGCTATTTCATGATCGGTGACGACGACGACGGCGGAGCTTCTCTCATTGGGCACGTGCTTGGTTGAGCGCGACAGATGACGACTGGTTGGAGTGGCGCAATAAAGCGCCCAGGGTGAAGGCAGCGACGTTCTTCATCTTTGCCGCCAAAGCATTTGACCTCGGCGATCTAGAATCATCGTATGGCTCGTCTAACTTTCAGTATTAACGTCACCCTGGATGGTTGCGTCGACCACCAGGAGGGCATCGCCGACGACGAGACACACGCCCACTTCACCCGCCTCATGGACGAGTGCGGCGCGCTGCTCTGGGGCCGCATCACCTACGAGATGATGGAGAGCTACTGGCCGGCGGTCGCCCGCGGCGACGTCGATGCGCCGCCAGCGATGCGCGAATGGGCGCTCAAGCTGGAAGCCAAACCCAAGTACGTCGTGTCGGTGTCCCGGAGCGACTTCACATGGACCAACAGCCACCGCGTCGTGGGCGACCTGCGCACGGCGGTGCAGGAACTCAGGGATCAGGCTCCCGGCGGTGTGCTCGTCGGCAGCGGCAAACTTGCGACAGAGCTGGACCGACTGGATCTGATCGACGAGTACAAATTTCTGATCCACCCCATGATCGCTGGGCATGGCCCCACTCTGTACCAGGGCGGACTGCCCAGCACCCGTCGCCTCGATCTGATTTCGGCGGAGCCGCTCAGCAATGGCGCGGTCGCCGTGCACTATCGACGGGCTGATTCGTGAAGCACCTCCTGACGTCGGGCGGGATCAGCAATCCAAGCATCGAGCAAGCGCTTGTCGACATGCTCGGCAAGCCCATCGCCGAGGCCGGCGCGCTGATAGTCGTGACCGGCATGTACCCCTTTCCCGGCGGAGGCGGCATGGCCCGCGATGCGATCACCGGCGCGGCGTCGAGTCCATTGGCAGGGCTCGGGTGGAAGTCCTTGGGCGTCCTCGA
The DNA here is from genome assembly GCF_000520495.1 of Arthrobacter sp. H14. Taxonomy (GTDB): domain Bacteria; phylum Actinomycetota; class Actinomycetes; order Actinomycetales; family Micrococcaceae; genus Arthrobacter_C. The sequence goes on along the minus strand of NZ_KI914704.1, from coordinate 3,695 downwards.
GCTCACAGCGCTTCCGACCCTCCGCGACGAGGCGTGGGTGCCGGAGGTACAGGAGACTGACGCCCTTCTCGTGTGGGGCGGGGACGTGCTCTACCTGGTTCATTGGATGCGTGAATCAGGTCTCGCGGACCTCCTGTTGACCCTCAAGGACTCCGTGTACGTAGGGGTGAGTGCGGGGAGCATCGCCGTTACTCCGTATAACTGCGATGCCGAGTTCGATCGGGAGTTCGTCCCCGAGGACAGCGATATGGGACGGGATGCCGAGCGCGCGCTCGGGCACGTCGACGTCACGCTGTACCCGCACCTCGGGAATCCGGATATGCCCGATACGACCCTCGAGAACATCGGACACTGGGCGGACCGTGTTCCGGTCCCCGTCTACGCAATCGATGACGACACCGCGCTCCGTGTCGAGGATGGCACGATCGACGTCATCTCCGAGGGGACCTGGAAGCTTTTCAGTGCGTGATCCTTGCGCGGTCGGACCAATTCAGCGTCGACACCAATTTGCGGCGGTGCACTCGGTATTAACCGGCGCGATGACTAGTCGGGCAGGTGGGCCGAAACCTCAGCCTGCAGCTCTCGTCCGGGGCTGCGTGAGGCGCTAGGCTACCCATGGCGAAGCTGGACCTGCAACTCGGGCACGACGTCGTCGGCGGCAACAGGCCTGGCCGCTGCCGGCCAGGCACGTGGATTACTTCCTCGGCCATGGAAGGGGTTCCAGCGGTTTGGGTTTGCCGGTGCGAAGCTTGTGCGTGATCCGTCGTTTTAGCGCGGCGAGGAGTTCACGGGTGGTATAAGCGGCCGCCGTCTGGTCGGGTCGTTCCGTAGGAGGAAGTTTTCGGACCCGGTGGTAGAGCGTGCGCTTCTTCTCGTCAGACAGTTCTTGTTTGACTCTCGTGAGATCTGCCTCGACGCGTTTGCTCTTCGCTCGTTCGCCATCGAGCCGCTGATTCGTCTTGTCGAGCTTTGTCGTTACCTCGTCGAGTCGCTTTATCTTGGCGTTACGTTGGGCGGAGCGCTTCTCGGCGCGGCGGCGCGTATTCGCTCCAGCGAGGATCACTCCGGTCAAAGCACGGATTGCGACGTCGGCCGGAATCGTGTCGCCGTCGACATGATCGGCCGGCGGCGGTACGGCGGAAAGCTGATCAAGGTCGCCAACAATGCGAACTCCGCTGTCCCCAATTTTGGCGGCAAATCGTTTTCCATCCTTCACGGCCGCATCGGCCGCCCAGACAGGGAGGCCGACGCGCGGTTCATCGCCTACCGCCGTTCGCGCAAGGAGTCCGCGGTTGGCGGCGCCCTTCCACACAAATTCGTTGAAACTTTGCCAGCCCACACCGTGATCCGCGAGTGCACAGTTGAGCCGTTGGAACGCATTGGCTTCAACTGCGGTGAATGACCGGTTCGTGTCCACGCCGCGGGCCAACGTTCCTGCAGGAAGGCCGAGCAACGACTCGAAAGTACCACTCAGCGCGGTCGGCTGGCTTCTCTCGACGACGATGACCGTGACCTTGTCCGGACCGATGAGCCGCGCCCACCGCTGCACGAGTTCGGCCTGATCGTAAGCGCGACGGAACCGCGCAGGCATGGGCCGATCGGAAGCATTGTCGTAAATGCGTGAAAGCCAGCTATCGAGGGGCTCCATTTGAGCATCATCTTTGAGGCTCTGCGCCCACAAAGATGGAAGAATCGTCGCCGGCGATCGCAAGGTGATCGCAACATGGATTTGGTCGGGTCCAAGCTCGTCGACAATCCGCCGACATCCCGTGTCGTCAGCCTGGCTAACGAACTCATGGCTAACCAGGATCCGCCGGCTGGTGTCAGCCTCAATCTCCGCCTTGAGGTCATCCCACACCGTCCTGTCCGGGATCCCGCCGTCGTCTATATCCAGGCGGTCGGGACCCAACGGACCGGTTCGCCCGCCGGTCATAGTGGCCCAGCCCAATAGCGCTCCCAGCGGAGAGCGGTGATTGAGCCCGGTGCCGGGATAGCGCACGCCATGGTCAAGCAGGGCCTGGCGTTGATCCCTGGCGGCGGCTTGGATCGCCGTCGTCCCCGTCTTCATGGGACCGATATAGAGTAGGCGGGAGCGGGGAGGCAGTAACGCGTCGTTGAGTGTCGAACTCGGCATTCGCTGAGCTTAGCAAGCTCATTTGACTAGAGATAACTTGAGAACCATGGGGGAATGACGTGCACTGTGAGCGATGAGAACGATAAGAGCGTAGAACCCATTGAGGTGGAGGACCTTGGAATCACCGTCGAAGTAGACGATGAAGGCCTTCACGGAGACGAGGGCTCCAATCCAAGCATCACAGCCATGATGGATGAACAAGATAGAGAAGCAGAGCAATTCGCGGTCGAATTCCTGAAAGAGGTCATACGTCTACGAGGTGTACGCATTGACAGGGTGCAATTCCTCAAGGCAGAACTTCACAAAAGAGGTATCGGGCCTGCAGAGATCGACAGAGCGATAAGGGAGAATCCCGCGGTAGCAGGAGTTTCACCAGTCATGCTTGATGAAATCGCCGAAAGCGCTATTGACTTTGAGACTGGAAAATCCACAGCCCTGTCATTTGCTGCTGGACTACCTGGCGGTTTTGCAATGATCGGAACAGTGCCTGCGGACATTACTCAGTTCTACGTTCATGCCTTCAGGGTCATGCAGAAAATCGCCTACGTTTATGGTTGGCAGTCGTTCCTCAATGATCTCGAGGACATAGATGATGAAACCTTGGGCAAGCTTGCAGTCTTCCTTGGCGTAATGATGGGGGTCGGCGGCGCGTCGTCCTCGCTTGGTCTTTTTGCCGTTCAGGTTGCCCGTCCTGCCGTGCAAAAAAAGATCGCGGGTGTGGCCCTGACGAAAACCACGTGGTGCCTCCCTATGAAGCAGACACTGCGGATCCTCGGAGTGCAGGTAACAAAGCAAAGCTTTGCCAAAACGGTGAGCAAGATCGTTCCGTTGGTAGGGGGAGTGGTGTCGGGAGGCCTCACTTTCGTCACTCTCAGTATTCAGTCGAGACGGCTGATGACGCATCTGAGAGTGCTGCCCCCTCCGAATGTCGATGCGGAGGCCTATCTAGCAGCCGTGAACCTTGCTGACGAAATGGCGCCTAGTAAGACAAAAGCTCTTGCAGATACATTCGAGGATGTTGGCTCGACGATCAAGGGAACTGCCTCTCGAGCGGCGGACAAGTTCCGCTCAAGCCATATCCTTGACGAGGGCATTCCTGACGCCTCAGAGGTCCGCACGAAGGCCAAAAACTTAGGTGGCGCGATTGCCGGGACAGCCGGCACCGTTGGGGCTAACGTAACGGGATTGTTCAAGTCGAAGAAGAAGCAACAATCAGACGCGGACAGTTCCCAAAGCGAAGACGTCGCCGGTGAAAATCACGCTGGGATTCTTACTGAGCAATAGGCACTAGTGTCCTGATTCGTTAATTCGTTTCAGGTATCTGGCGATGGAGGCGAGGATGTCTTCGGCGGTTTTGGTCCAGATGAAGGGTTGTGGATCCACGTTCCAGGCCTTCACCCAGCTGCGGAGGTCTTTCTCGAGGGCTTGCACGCTGCGGTGATCAGAACGTTGCAGTAGGTCCCGGGTCACTTCCGCGAAGACACGCTCGACCTGGTTGATCCACGACGAGTACGTCGGGGTGAAGTGCATGTGGAACCGTGGGTGCTTCTCAAGCCAGTTC
>NZ_KI914703.1:6589-10748 GCF_000520495.1 Arthrobacter sp. H14 | reverse complement strand
CCGCCACTGCAGGCGGGACCAGCTGCGTCAATTGCCGGGGCACATTCCATGATCGACCTTTCCGACGGCCTCGTCCGGGACGCAGGCCGCGTGGCCACGGCCAGCGGCGTCGTCGTCGATCTGGACCCTGCCGCCGTCGAAAAGCTTGCCGAACCACTGCAGTCAACCGCCGAACTGCTGGGCGCCGACGCCGTCGACTGGGTGCTGGGCGGGGGAGAGGACCACGGATTGTTGGCGACATTCGCCAGTGGGACTAAACTGCCTGAGGGCTTCATTGCGATAGGCTCGATACACGCTGGAGAATCAGGCGTCACGCTGGGGGGTGCCCCGGTAAAGACTGTGGGATGGGATCACTTTGCACACTAAAATTGCCGCCAATGCTGCCGGAATCCGGCGGTGGCTGAGCAAGTCGGAGGAGTGCCTGGGCAATCACAGCGACCGCCTGAATGCGATCAATATCTTCCCGGTTGCCGACGGCGACACCGGAACCAACCTGTACCTGACGATCCGCTCGGCCTCCACCGCCGCGGCCGTGGTCGAGTCGCAGGACCTGGGCGACCTCCTGGAGATTGCTGCGCAGGCGGCGATGGAGGATGCGCGCGGTAACTCCGGGACACTTTTTGGCGTCATGCTGTCGGCGATGGCCGAACCGCTGCACGGCAGCAACCGACTGACCGGGCCGCTGCTGGCCGCGGGACTGCACCGGGCGCAGATCCGGTCCTGGTCCGCGTTGTCCGACCCGGTACCGGGGACGATGCTGTCGGTGCTGGAGAGCTGCGCGGATGCGGCCGCGATGGCGGTGCAGACGCATGCCGATGACAGCAACGCCGCACTGACCCAGACGCTCAACGCCGTCGTCGAAGCCGCGCGGGAAGCGGTGGTGGACACCGAGAGCCAGCTGTCCCAACTGACCGAGGCGCACGTGGTCGATGCCGGCGGCGTCGGGCTGCTGCTCATTCTCGACACGCTGCGGGCAGTGGTGCTGGGCGGGGAGCTGCAGGAGGACCTGCTGGACGGGCTCTCCGGATACGCCGTGCAATCCCCGCACATCCACCCGGACATCGCCACCGGCGACGGCGTCGAAGTGATGTGCACGGTGAATCTTTCCCCGCTCGACGCGGCCGGGCTGCGCGCCCGGCTTGACGAGCTCGGCGACTCCGTGATCATGAGCGCGGTGACCGAGGTGGAGGAGGGCTACCGGTGGCGCCTGCACGTCCACGTGGCCGAGGCCGAGCCGGTGCTCGACGTCATCCGGCTACTGGCCGATCCGCAGAATGTCAGCGTGACGTCGCTGTCCGCCAGCTCCGCGTAGGTTTGTCGTGGTGGGACAGGCGGTAAACCTCAGCGATACCAAGGCGGCGCCGCACGGGCCGACGGAGTACTCCTTCCCGCTGGAACGGCGGATCGGGAAAAAGTCGGCGAACGTGCTGGAGAAGCACCTGGGCCTGCGCACCGTTGGTGAGCTGCTGGACTACTACCCCCGCGCCTACATGAAGCGCGGCGAGCTGACGCCCATTGCCGACGTTCCCCGGGACGAGGACGTCACCCTGGTGGCGCGGATCCACACCAACACCCAGCGGCGGATGCAGACCCGCAAGGGCTCTATCACCGAGATCACCATTACCGACGGCTCCGGCGGTCTCGGCTACATGCACGTCACCTTCTTCAACGGGTACGCCGCGCACAAGGAACTGACCGTCGGCATGCAGGCGATGTTCTCCGGCAAGGTCACCTCCTACAAGGGGCAGCTCACGCTGACCAACCCCGTTTACACGCTGTTGGCCGACGACGACGGCACGGAAAGTGAGACGCTGGCGACACGGCCGATCCCGGTATACCCGGCGACGGGGAAGTTGACCAGCTGGAAGATCAAGGACGCTGTCGGGATCCTGCTCGACTCGGTGAACTTTGAGGCGTTGCCGGACCCGGTGCCGTACGAGATGGCGCGGCGGGAGGGGCTGCTGTCGCTGCGGGAGGCGTACGAGCAGCTGCACCGGCCGGACACCATGGAAGAGATCGCGGAGGCGGAGCGGCGGATCCGGTTCCAGGAGGCGGTGGTGCTGCAGACGGCGCTGGCCAAGCGGCGGGCCGAACATGCACGGCAGGATGCCACCGCACGGCCGGCGCAGTCCGGCGGGCTGCTGGACCGGTTCGATGCCCGGCTGCCGTTCACGCTGACCGACGGGCAGCGGGAGATTGGCGAGGACCTCAGCGGCGAGCTGGCCCGGGACCACCCAATGAACCGGCTGTTGCAGGGCGAGGTCGGCTCGGGCAAGACCATTGTGGCGCTGCGGGCGATGCTGCAGGTGATCGACGCCGGGGGACAGGCGGCGATGCTGGCCCCGACCGAGGTTCTCGCGGCCCAGCACTACTACTCGATCACCGCTGCCCTTGGTCCTCTGGCGGAGGCCGGGATGCTGGGCGGGGATGTTGACGGGACGCAGGTCCGGCTGCTGACCGGTTCGCAATCCACGGCGGAGCGGAAGCGCGCGATGCTGGCAGCCGCCGACGGATCCGCCGGGATCGTCATCGGCACCCACGCGCTGCTGTCCGAGAACGTGAGCTTCTTCGACCTGGGGTTGATTGTCGTCGACGAGCAGCACCGCTTTGGCGTCGAACAGCGCGACGTGCTGCGGACCAAGGCGCTCAAACCGCCGCACCTGCTGGTAATGACGGCGACGCCGATACCCCGGACGGTGGCAATGACCGTTTTCGGGGACCTGGACACGTCGAGCCTGACCGAGCTGCCGGCCGGACGCTCGCCAATCAGCACCCATGTGGTGCCGCTGGCGGAGAACCCGAACTGGAAAGACCGGATCTGGGCGCGGGCGCGGGAGGAGATCGACGTCGGGCGGCAGGTGTACCTGGTCTGCCCCAAGATTGGCGACGACGACGTTAGCGCCGGGCGGGACGTACCGGACCTGGTGAATGATGACGACGACGGTTTGGCTGGCGGCGATGGCGTCGGCGACAGGTCGCGCAGCGGTGCCAACGACGTCGGCCGCGGTGGCAACGGTACGTCGAAGCCGAAGGGCCCGCCGCTGGCCGCGGTGATCAAACTGGCCCGGCTCACTGCCGAGGTCCCGGCGCTGGCAGGAACGCGGATCGGTATTCTGCACGGACGTCTCGATGCGGAGGAAAAGTCCGCCACCATGGCCGCATTCAACGCCGGCGAAATCGACATGCTGATCTCCACCACGGTGATCGAAGTCGGCGTCGACGTTCCCAACGCCACCCTAATGATCATCCTCGACGCAGACCGATTCGGGATCTCCCAGCTGCACCAGCTTCGTGGCCGCGTGGGCCGAGGTGGCCATGCCGGCACCTGCCTGCTGGTCACCAATCTGGAGAAGGGACATCCCAGCCGCACCCGGCTCGACGCCACCGCCGCGACCACGGATGGCTTCGAGCTGGCCCAACTGGACCTGCAGCTGCGCCGCGAAGGCGACGTGCTCGGCTCCAGCCAGTCGGGCGGAAAGTCCACCCTGAAGAAACTTCGCGTGGTGCACAGCGGAGACCAGGCCATTATCGAGAAATCGCGGGCCGAGGCCCAGACGATTATCGACGCCGATCCTGACCTGAAGCAGCACCAGGACCTGGCCCGCGCCATCGAGCAGTACCTGAAGCCGGAAGAGGAAGCGTTCCTCGAGCGGGGGTAAGACGGAACGAGAACCCGGCTGTGTAGTGTAACGGTATGGACTTCGAGATGCTCGTCGAGCAGGCCGCGTCCCTGGATGGGTGGGATTTCTCGGTCTACGGCGACCGGGTTCAGGGTGGTGCGACTCCATGGAACTATGAATCGCTGGCCGCATCCGCCGCCCGGGGCGCCATCTCGATGCTGGATATGGGCACCGGCGGCGGTGAGGTGCTGGTCGACATACTCGAGGATGTTGAGGGCGACGCCCCACCCTGCATTACCGCAACCGAGGGGTGGGAGCCCAACGTGCCGGTTGCCCGAGCCGCATTGGAGCCCTACGGGGTAACTGTGGTGGCCTCCAGCGACGATGCGCATCTACCGCTGGCGGATAATCAGTTTGATCTGGTGATCAATAGTCACGAGTTTTACCACGCAGGGGAAGTGGTCCGGGTACTGGCCCCCGGTGGCATGTATCTCACCCAGCAGATCGGCGGCCGGGACCTGGCCGAGCTCAACGCTGCA
>NZ_KI914703.1:2487-6489 GCF_000520495.1 Arthrobacter sp. H14 | reverse complement strand
CTGGCCGAGCTCAACGCTGCACTCGGGGCCCCGCCGCTGGGCTTCGCACAGTGGGATCTCGACTATGCGTCACAAGAGCTTCGTGATGCCGGGTTAACGATCGAGAGTCAGGCCGAAGCGATGATCCCCACCGTCTTCGCCGACGTGGGGGCTGTGATCGGTTTTGTGCAGGCGGTTGGATGGCAAGTCCCCGGTTTCACCATCGCCGACTACTTGCCCCAGCTGCGGCGCCTGCACGACAGAATGGCCCGGAATGGGCCCTTTACCGCTTACTCCCACCGTTTCCTGCTCCAAGGACATGCGCCTGAATAAACTATGCCTGCAGTGGCAGCAACAAATCCCTTACGGTCCCGACGGTTATGGTTCTTCTTCAGGCTCCGTAGGGGGCTTACTCGGTCTCAGATAGGTCTCGATGGCACGTGCAGGAATCCGGAACGACCGGCCAAAGTGCACGGAGGGAAGTTCACCTGAATGAACCCGGCAGTAAACCGTCATCTTAGACACCCGCAGCACAGCGGCCACTTCCTCAACGGTGAGCAGCTCAAGACTACGGAAATGGTCGGCCATCATCGCTCCTGAAACCAGCGTTGATGCGCGGCAGGAAATTCTTGACAAATAATGTGGCCCCCAATAGCGCCCCTTCCCCGGTAGCGGGCACTACCGCATTCCCAAGGCTTGGGTACATCCTAGCCAACCCGGATCAGGATATACATAGATAGGCTGTTGTCGCCGCAAACGGCATCCATAAGTGGTTTTGGCACATCGGGCTTCAAGCCTTAGTCTTATGCCGTAACGGGGCATGTCGTGCCGCTAAGCAGGAGCGCCGACCGCGGCTGCACTGCGAAAGGGCGCGCCACGATGGCCGAGAATTCTCATGGTCCACACAGGACAGTGAAGGACCCTTATGGACCCCGGTGGTTATTGTGGGTTTTCCTCGTTATCGCGATACTTCAGGCCGTGATCGTCGTAGCCACGCCGTCGAATACCCTTGATCTCGTAATACTCATTGCGCTTGCCTCGGTCGCTGCCGGATCCCTGATCATGCTCATACTTTCCCACCGGGCGAAACGAGTCGGGCCTGAGGAGCAGGACTCGGAAGATCTTTAGGTCAGCGCCTTGGACAGTGGCCTCCCAGCCGGTAGATTGATTCGCAGCCTTCGACGAGCTGTACGCCCAGACGGTGCCGCGGGTCTACGGTCTGGTCAATCGGGTGATCGGTGACCGTACCCTTAGCGAGGACGCGATTCAGGACGTGTACCTTCAAATCTGGTCTGCCTCCCACAATTACAATCCCTGTCTGGGCAGCCCCCTTGCCTTGGTCATGACCATCGCCCACCGGCGGGCAGTGGACATAGTACGCAGCGAACAACGCTCCAGACACCGCATAATCAAGTACTCTCTGCAAGCGGAACAGCCAGACCACGATCCGGTAGCCGGGCTCGTCGACCGCCTCGCAGCAGCCGAGTCGCTTGGCGGGTGTAAGCATGCACTGACGGACCTGCAGCGCGAGTCGATTTACTTGGCGTACTACGACGGCCTGACCGGGACAGAAATAGCCGCTGCGTTGGGAGTCAACGTCTCTACAGTCAAAACCAGAATCCGGGACGGCATCCTGCGTCTGCGGGCCTGTCTCGCTGAAGAACACGGGCAGAACCAGGCCGACCGCTAACGTTCCAGTCCGGCCATGGCTGTTTCGCACGCAAACCATCCGGGGTACCAGTGGTGATAAATCGGCCGTGGTTCATAGCCATCAGTTATAGAAGCTCTATGGTGCGCTCTCGATGGAGAGGATGACAACATCGACTCGTTGGGTCGGCAATCCCGCCCGTTCTATAGTCTCGGTTGCGGCCTGTTGCACTTTTTTGGCCGTATCGACTGAGCTGTGGGCGATGTCGGTGGCCAGTTCGATGGTCACCTGCGCTCCGTCGTCGGCCACTTGCAGGTGAATACCATCCCGGCCGGTCGATGCTGCGTCCGAACCGGGGCGGATCCACTTCTGCAGTCCCCTTCTGGAGGCCGCTTGTACCCGGGCCAGTGTGCTCCAGAGGGTGGGTTCGAGGCGTATCACCCCTGGTATTTCCGATATGGTCCGTTCCAGCATCTCCGCCAGCGTCTCGTTATCGACCGCCCGTCCGGTGATGGGTTGTTCAGGCATCGTACAGGTCCTCCACGATCACATCGATTTGCCGGGAATTGAGTGCAACCTGCGCGCTGACGACGGCGATCACCCGCTCGCGGAGAGCTTCCATGGTGGGTGGGATGCTCAGGGCCGCCGAGACGGCCACTTTCAGTGTCAGGTGGATATCGGCTGCATCCACCTGACTCCCTTCTGCTGAGGGGGCCGGCCGGTATGGGTCGATGCTGCACCGGCGTGCGCGGACTCCCGGGAGGGTGTCCGCGGCGAACCGGACCAGGGCGGCAAGCGCCTGAGCGCTGATCTGGATGGTTCCTGTCTTGGTGTGGGTAAGTTGGATGCGGTGGCTGCGGCGCACCTCGGCGCGGGCGACTGTCATGATGGTTTCTTTGACCCGGCTGGAGGGGTACAGCCCCCTCCGGTCCTGCCCGCGCATTGCCTCGGTGACGCTGGCGAGGTTATAGAGCGCGGCCCGTGCCTGTTGGCAGTCGCGGCATGTCTTCTCGTGGTTTCCGGGCGGCTGGTCAATCGCCTCCCACAACTCATCAATCCGCCGGCCGCAGCCCAGCCGGGGGGTTTCGTCGTTCAGCGCCATTGGACCATCCGTTCCGCCAGCTGGTTTCGGGCTCGTGCAATGCGGCCACGGACGGCCGGTTCGGTGGTCTGCAGCATATCGGCGATTTGAGCGTATGAGTGTCCGTGCATTTCCCGCAACAGCCAGCAGGCACGCTGCTCCGGTGAAATGGTTTCGAGGATTTGGGCAAGCTGGTCAAGTTGGGCGGACAGTTCAGCTTCCTCCGCAGGACCGTTGACTGCCGCATGTTGGTCGATGCCGCCGGTCCGGGACTGGTGTTCCAGTTCCTCATTACCGGTCGGTGTTTCCTGGTGCGTCCGGCGCTGCCGCAGCAGGTCGAGGCATCGGTTGGTGCTGACCCGGTAGATCCAGCCGCTAAACGCTGCGGGACTCACCAATGCAGGAAGTTGACGCCACGCGGCGATCATGGTCTCCTGCACAATATCCTCGGCGTCCGCTGTGTTAAAAAGCATTCGGTAGGCGAGCCGGAAGATCCGCCCCTGATAGGTATTCACCAGGCGTTCGAAAGCGGCAAGGTCGCCGTCCTGAGCACGGGAGATCACGGTAATTTCATCGATCTCCGTCACCGATTGCGCCGGAACTTTGTCTATCTGTTCCAAGCGCCCTCCTATGTTTTGACCGGCCTAGCATCCATGCTAGCCCGCCCATATGGCCTGGGGCACCGGTGCCTGCGGAAAATTATTTGCCAAGGACCCGTGAGGATTCAGCCTGCCCCGCGTCTTTAACTGTGTCCAAGACGTTAAACCTTTCGAGGAGGAGATCTCCATGACGGACCAAAACGATACCCCGCGCCGTTCTACTGTTCCGGCCACCGGCGAAGAGCAGCAGCGCAATACGCCGGAGGAAAAACCCAAGAAGGTCGGCCCGCTGCAAACGGATCAGGGCGATACAACCATCGCGGAGACAGTGGTGCAGAAACTGGCCGGAATTGCTACCCGCGAGGTGCCCGGTGTTTATGCAATGGGGTCGGCCGCGCGCCGGGCGTTCAGTGGACTCACCGAGCGCATTCCCGGCTCACAGACTAACGCCAGCGGCGGCGTCAGCGTCGAAAAGGGCGAACGGCAGACAGCGATCGATCTGAGTATCGTCGTCGAACACGACGTCTCGATTGTCGAGGTCAGCCAGATGATCCGACGTAACGTAATCCAATCCGTCGAACACGCCACCGGCCTGGAGGTCCTCGAGGTGAACATCAGCGTCACCGATCTGCACCTGCCCGAAGACAACGACGACGAGACCTCGAACCGTGACCGGCTTGAGTAATGCAATCGGT
>NZ_KI914703.1:0-2387 GCF_000520495.1 Arthrobacter sp. H14 | reverse complement strand
ATCGGTGTGCACCGGCGCCGGCCGGTGCACACCTGCCGCGGAAGGAGCGGGTTATGAATGCAACAGCCATGGGCTTACTGGCCGGGCTGATACTGGGACTGGTGGCCGTATTCGGCGGTTTCGACGCTTTCTTGATTGTTGCCCTGCTGGGTGCCGTCGGCTTGGTCATCGGACGCGTGGTGGACGGCAAGCTGGACCTGCGCGAGCTGTTTGACCGGGGCCGGCGGTGAGCAACACCCCAGCGGCACGAGCCGGGCGCCACCAAGAGGAAACTGATGTCGAATCCCGCGGCCGGCTGGAGATCGCCGAAAAAGTCGTGGAGAAAATCGCCAGTCGGGCGGCTGGGGAACTGGACGCGGTGGGAGGATCCACCGGTGGTTTCCTGGGGATCGGTAACCACCCGGAGCTCTCAGCCAGGCCCAAGGTCAACGTGAAGCTGAGCGGACAGGTGGCGACCATCGAGGTGACAGTCGGGGTGCGCTACCCGGTTCCGTTGCGCCGCACCGGTGAAGAACTGCGGCAGCGGGTCCGTTCACGGGTCACCAACCTGACGGGTATCGATGTGCGCCAGGTCGACGTCGAAATCTCCTGGCTGCTGCCCGACGACGCCGCGTCCCGGACCAGGAGGCTGGAATGAGCAGGAACCACCCACATTCAAAACGGCTCCGCCGACGCCCAGGACGGTCACTGGCAGCCTCTCTCGTTGCCATCGTGCTGCTGGCCCTTGGCGTCGCCGCCATCTGGCTCAGCGTTGCCCGCTTGGTCAACGGGTCGTGGCCGGGATTTTTGGCCACCGCCGTGCAATGGTTCGGCTCTCTGTCCTGGGACAGCCCCGGCACCTGGATCATCGCCATCGCCGCGGTGGTGATCGGCATCGTGTTGTTATTGGCTGCACTCATTCCGGGGAAGTTCAGCGGCATGGCGGTGCAGGCAGGAGGCGACGACGACCGTGCCACCGAAGCGCTGCTCAGCAACCGCGCTCTCACCCGCTTGGCCACCGCGCACGCTGAACGTATGGATGGCGTGACGACCAGCAAGGCCAGAGTGAAGGGCAAAAAGGTCCGGTTGACTGTCACCTCCCCGTTGCGCCAACCGGGCGACCTGCGCCGTCGTGTTGCGGAGTCGGTGGCAGAACGGCTCCAATCCACCGGCTTGGTGCACAAACCGAAGGTGGGCGTGCGTGTCCGTTCGATCAGCGACTAACAAGCACCGGACATCCCAAGCCGCCAATACCCACGGAAGGAGCCGATTATGCGCCAGACAGTAGGACCGCTGAACCGGACATGGCTTGCCAGCATCGGGATCATCACCCTGCTGGCAGGGATTGCGGGCGTGCTTTTGGCGACCGGGCTGGCCACCAGCTTAACCGGCGCCGCCGGTCTGCCGGCGCAAGTTCCCCCGCCGTCGCAGCCAGTGGTGGCAGGTGATCTGCAGTCGCTGATTCAGCCAACAGCCGTCGCCGTCGTGACCGCCGTCGCGGGACTGGTCCTGGCGCTGCTGGCACTTGGCTGGCTGCTCAAGCAAGTGCCCCGCAGGAATCAAGCGCGCATGCTCCGGCTGCATAATGATGGCGCGGACGGGCTGACCCTATGCCGCCCGGACGTGGTCACCGAGGCCGTAGCCGGGCAACTAGAAGCCTTTCCCGGCGTCGTACGCAGTGATGCCGTTCTGCGCGGGACCGCATCCGAGCCCGAACTGACCGTTCACACCACCGTCGGCGACCGGGCGGACATCCGGGAGCTCGTAGATTACATCTGCAGCCGCACCGCCGCTGACGTCGAGACGGCACTGGAGGTTCCGCTGCAGCGGCTGGCTATCCTGCTCGACATTTCAGGCAGTACCAAGAGCAGCAAAACTGTAGTGCTGTAACAACATCACGTCGCAACCGCGAACATGAAGCAGCTGGCAGCAGAATTTTGCTTCCGGGGCGGCGCGGCATATTCGACACTCTGACGTTATGCTTTTGGGACACTAGAATTACTAAGCATGCTTGGTGTGCCCCTGGAAGGGATGCACCACCCACTAATCGGGAGGAAATCTGATGGATGAGAAAATGAAGCTCGCAGGAATTCTATTAGGCGGGTACCTGCTCGGCCGAACGAAAAAAGGGAAGCTGGCGCTCACCATGGCCGGTGGTCTCGCCGGGAAGAAAATCAGCGGCAATAAGGGTGAAATGCTCGGCCAACTGAACAAGCTGGTCGAATCATCGCCGGAGGCCAAGAAGCTGATGGAGCAGATCACCGGCCAGCTCACTGAAGCGGCCAGGAACGCTGTGCTTGCAGGCGCCACCCGTGGCATCGAGTCCGTCGGCACCAACCTGCAGAACCGTACCGAACGCCTTAACGCCCTCAAGGCCGGCGGAGACGCCGACGAGCAGGAGGAGGAAG
>NZ_AZRX01000425.1 GCF_000520495.1 Arthrobacter sp. H14 | reverse complement strand
AGGGCTTCTCTGCGGGCGGCGGTGGCGGACTGAGGCCAGGAGAGCCAGTTATAGAAACCGGACGTCGATACGGACAGCCACAGGCACATTTTCCAGACCGGACTCGTCCCGGCTGGGTCGTTTTTCCGGGAGTCGATGTATTCGTATTTGCTCACTACCGCTGCTCCCTCGCGAAGTAAGCGCTGGCTTTTTTAGGAACACCGTTTCAGCCCTCAGCTCCTGGTTTTCCCGCTCCAGCTCCTTCAACCGGGCCCGCTCCGACAGGCTCAGATCGGATTCGGTACCGCCGTTGGTTTCCCGGTGTTTGATCAGCCACCGGCGCAGGCTCTCTGCTCCGACGCCGTAGGACTTGGCGACGTCCGCTATTGGCTTGGATGTGTCGATAACTTCCCGGCACAGCTCATCCTTAAAATCCTGGCTGAACCGGCGACGTGCTGCAGACATACTCTTGATCTCGCTTTCAGTAACACCTCAGTTTAAGAGGCCCCACTGTCCGAAATCTCAAGGCTCACCAATTTCGCCCAGTGGATGGGTTGGTCCAGCGGACATAGTAAGCGGTCGCGCCGTTTTTGCGCTTCCGAGCACCGAGGTAGGCCACCATATCGATTACTATGCGCTCGGCTTCCCCACAGGGGTCGGATTTCGACCATCGCGTGCGCGAGATCGGCTCGCGCGTGAGTGGAGGGCATGAAAAAACCCCTAAAATCCTTGGATTCCAGGGGTTTTTCAGTGTGCGCGGAGGGGGACTTGAACCCCCACCCTCTATCCGAGGACTAGCACCTCAAGCTAGCGCGTCTGCCTATTCCGCCACCCGCGCGGGTAGTGTTTCGTGGGTTTGAAAACGACTTCAAACTCAAGAAAGCAGCGAGAAAAACCATACCATGGGCCACGCCGATGTCCTCAATCGGAAGAAGTGCGGACCGGAAACCTTGATGTGGATAGGGTGGTGGTATCTACGTCAAATGAGGAGTGAGTTGTGAGCACCGTCAGCCCCGAAGATGAAGTCACCCGCATCTGCCAGGAACTAATCCGCATTGATACTTCGAATTTCGGAGACGGCTCGGGGCCGGGGGAGCGGGCGGCGGCTGAATACACGGCCGCGCTGATCGAAGAAGTAGGTCTCCAGACTCAAATCCTGGAATCCGAGCCCGGCCGCGCTTCCGTAGTGGCACGGATGAGCGGAGAGGACCCATCCGCAGGCGCGCTCGTAGTCCATGGGCATCTCGACGTCGTTCCCGCCATGAAAGAGGATTGGTCACGCGATCCCTTTGGCGGCGAAGAGGCGGACGGCTTAATTTGGGGACGCGGCGCCGTCGATATGAAGGACATGGACGCGATGATCCTATCGGTGCTGCGCGACTTCGCACGCACCGGGCGTAAGCCAAAGCGGGATCTGATCTTTGCGTTCTTCGCCGACGAGGAAGCCGGCGGAAAGTATGGTGCTTCATGGCTCGTGGACAATCATCCCGAGCTGTTCGAGGGCGCAACCGAGGCGATCTCCGAAGTGGGAGGATTTTCGGCCCAAATCGGCGGTCAGCGCGCTTACCTGCTGCAGACAGCCGAAAAGGGGATCTCCTGGCTTCGGCTCACCGCTCACGGGCGTGCGGGGCATGGGTCGCAAATCAGTTCTGACAACGCAATTACCAAACTAGCCAGGGCCGTGGCCAAGGTGGGCGATTACCAGTGGCCGATTGAGCTGACGCCGACGACGCGGCAGTTCCTGGACAGCGTCACTGAGATGACCGGCGTCGAATTTGACCCTGATAATCCGGAAAAGATTTTGGCGGAACTGGGCACCGTCGCAAGGTTCGTTGGAGCGACGCTGCAGAACACGTCCAACCCTTCGGTGTTAAAGGGCGGCTACAAGCACAACGTCATTCCGGGCATGGCCGAAGCGCTCGTGGACGTCCGGACACTGCCCGGGCAGGAGCAGCAGGTACTGGAAATCGTGAAGGAACTGGCAGGCGATGGCGTGGACGTCACCTACGATCACAAGGACGTCTCCCTGGAGGTTCCATTCTCCGGGAACCTGGTGGATTCGATGGTTGACGCCCTGCAGGCCGAGGATCCGGGGGCCAAGGTGCTTCCGTACACCCTCTCCGGCGGTACGGACAATAAGTCACTAAGCAGGCTCGGCATTACCGGCTACGGCTTTGCGCCTCTACAGCTTCCGCCTGAGCTCGACTTCACTGGGATGTTCCATGGGGTCGACGAGCGAGTCCCCGTGGAGTCCTTGAAATTCGGCACCCGTGTGCTGGGCCGGCTGCTGAGCGACTACTGAGATGGGCATTGCCGTTGAAGAATTGCTGCCGGGAAGTTTGCTGGAGACTCTGCGCGGCCGTGCCAGCGGTTATGACGAGCGCAATGAGTTTTGTCATCAGGATCTAAGCGATCTCGCCGCGGCCGATTATCTGAGAATGTTCGTGCCGCTTGATGACGGTGGGCTTGGGTTCGGTCTCGAGAAGGTTGCGGCTGCCCAGCAGCGGCTTGCCTCGGCAGCTCCGGCAACGGCGCTCGCAGTAAACATGCACCTGGTCTGGACCGGCGTGGCCAGTTTATTGGAGGCCCGCGGGGACCGGACTCTGCACTATGTCCTGACGGAGGCGGCCGCGGGGGAGATCTTCGCGTTCGGCATATCGGAAGCGGCTAACGACTCCGTGCTGTTCGATTCCAATACGGTGGCAGAGCCCACCGGCGACGGCGGCTACAAGTACACCGGGACCAAGATCTTCACCAGCCTGTCTCCGGTCTGGACACGGTTGGGCGTTTTCGGCAAGGACTCGACAGTTCCCGAGGACCAACTGGTCTACGGCTTTGTGGACCGGGCATCGCAGGGTTACAAGATTAAGGATGACTGGAACACCCTGGGAATGCGGGCCAGCCAGTCCAATTCCACAGTCCTCGACGGCGTCGAAGTCCCCGAGGCGCGGATCTTCCGGAAGCTTCCGGTGGGACCAAATCCGGATCCGCTGATTTTCGCCATTTTCGCAACGTTCGAGACGCTGCTCGCGGCTGTTTATACCGGAATCGGCAGCCGCGCGGTCGACCTTGCCGTGGAAGCAGCGCATGGGCGGACTTCGGCCAAGCACCAGGGGCGCAGTTATGCGCTGGATCCGGATATCCGCTGGAGGGTGGCCGATGCCGTCATCGCCATGGATGGGATCTACCCACAGCTGGCGCAGACCGCCCGGGACGTGGACGATCTGATCGATCATGGGCCGCACTGGTTCCCCAGGCTCGTGGGACTCAAGGTGCGGGCCACCGAGACGGCACGGAACGTCGTCGACATTGCTATTCGTGTGTCAGGCGGACGGGGTTACTTCCGCGGCAGCGAATTGGAGCGGCTCTATCGGGATGTGCTGGCGGGGATGTATCACCCCTCGAACGATGAATCCGCCCACGGCACCGTGGCGAATGCCTGGCTGGGTCCGCTCGAGGAGTGACGAATGGCAGGGTTTGCTACCGGCGGATTGCCTAACGCGGGGACTGGCTATGCCGTCCGGGGCACACGGAGGATTTTCCGGCGGAGCCAGTACCTGCGGGCGCCGCCAATATAGATCACGCTGCGTTCCAGTTCCCACTTGCCGTATTCGGCATGCTCAGTCAGTCGCCGTCGTGCCTCCGGCAGCGACTCAACAGGGCTGACCGTTAAGACCAGGTACTCGAACTGGCGGGCGTAGTCGCGTTCCCGTTTCGATGAACTCTTCTGAAATTGTTCTCTTATCGTCGCTCACATCCCAGCATTTCCCATGCGTTCCCGGATCTTCCTCTGACTTGGGACTTTACCCAAAATCCGAGCCCGCCGCATCCCTCGGCATCCCGACGTGTCCCGTTGAAAGTGTGTAGTAACCGTGTAGCCAGCACCCGTCGGCAACTGCGCCGCATAGAGATCATCATGGCAAACACATTGGATACCCCTCAGAGACTACTGACCCCCGCCGAAGCGGCTGCGGTACTGAGCGTCAAAGAAAAGACACTGGCCAACTGGAGAAGCAACGGCCAGGGCCCGGATTTCATCAAGTTCTACGAGGGCGGACTGGTCCGCTACGAGGCGAAGGCTCTCGAGCTGTGGATCACTACATGCCGGAGGACCGCATAATGCCGCGTACAGCGCTCCCTCTTGGAACCTGGGGCAAGATCTCGGCCCGAAAGCAGCCCAGCGGTAAGTGGCGCGCACATGCACGCTTCCGGGCCTTTGATGGCAGGACTACTCCCGTCAACAGGTTCGGTGATACGAAGGGCAAAGCTGAGACGAAGCTCCGAGAGGAACTCCGTCGGCGGGTCTCCGAAATGGATGTCCTTTCCGGGGACACCTCAGTCACGGTTTTTGCGCAGCATTGGCTCGACAGCGTTGAAGAGGAGGCGCGAATCAGAGGCCAGTCCCTGGACCAGTACAAGTCGTATACCCGGCGCCTGGTCGTCCCGGCTTTGGGGGAACTCAAGATGCGCGAGGTGACAGTCCAGCATTGCGAAAAGTTCCTTCGTTCTCAGGTAGCTGATGGCAAGGGTTATAGCCGAGCGGCTATCTGCACCGTTGTGCTGGGAGGGATTATGCAGTATGGAGTGCGGCAGAGGGCCATACTGAGCAACCCAGTACGCGACGCAGCGAAGGTTCCTGCCAAGAAGCCCACGCCGGTCAGGGCGTTAACCGTTGACCAGGTTCACGCAGTTCGCGCTGCCGTGGCCGTATGGGTTCGGCGCAGAGGCAAAGCCGGACCCAAACCTTCACATAATTTGGTTGACCTTGTGGAGATAATGCTGGGCACAGGCCTCAGGATCGGCGAAGTGCTTGGTTTGCGTTGGGAGGACGTAGATCTGAAGGCGGCCATCCCAACCGTGTCCGTCGAGGGCACACTGGTCAAGAGGAGCGGGCACGCGCTCGAGCGTCAACCGTTCCCCAAGAGCGACGATTCTCGTCGCGCGGTAATTCTGCCTGGCTTCGTAGTGGACGTACTTATGGACAGGATGGTGGCCAGCCCATTAGAAAACCCCATAAACGCAGTATTCGTGAACCGCAAAGGAAGCTGGCTGGCACCATCGGGGATGAACAAGGACTTCCGCGATGCATTGGATCACGCAGGGCTGGAACGGTCATGGATTAAGCCACATGTACTGCGAAAGACTGTCGCCACCGTAGTTTCGAAGGCCGTCGACGACGAACATGCCAGCAGGCAGCTTGGTCACAGCAACGTGAAGGTGACCCGGAAGCACTACATCGAGAGAATTCACCTGGCCCCCGATGTGAGGGCTGCGTTGGATGTATTGGCGCCGTCAGGCCTCTCGAGTGGGTCGCCGCTGGACTGAACGACCTTCCCCGAAACGCCTAGGATTCATCAAATCGATCGAATAGGTCGGACCCCTACTGTTGCAATAACGGCAATGCCTCCCAAAGGTGCGCCGATGACGGTCCTGCCTCGATTCGCCGTGCGCATTGTGGCGCTCACGCGGCGATCAACCGGGTCTGGCGATAAACCGCCTAACGGTAGCCCATTTCCACGGGGTCGTCGCTGCCCATGGCGACCCCGAATAGCAACTGGCCCGGCGCTGCGAGGATGAAGGGACCATAGACCACCCGGCCACTCGGCTGGCGACCCGTAAGCCTCCCCGGTCGGCGGTCCGCCCGGCGCGGCTGCTATTGCTGGGGATAGGGCATTTGATGCCACCACTGTAACGGACTGAAGCAAGCGTGGGCTAACTATCTCACAACGGGTTCCCCGGCGTTCGCACACCAGGTGTGATCTGCCGTCCCCAGCCGCCAGTCACTCCTGCCCACCTCGTTGCCCGATCGCGAGACGGCGCTGATTCACGTCGATGACTTCCCCTATTCACCAGAGATCCGACAACGTCGTGGCCGCCACTCGCCGGAAGGGGTTCTGATCCGACAGCTACGACTATGAGGCGCTGTGGTGACACGTCGTCGAACCGTTGCTCCCATCAGCTACCGGAGCGTGCCGTACGGCACCGTTCGACCCCATCGCAGGGCAAGGCTGTACAGCCAGCGCTTCAACAATGCGCGGCAGATGCGGTGGTCATTGTCTAAGGAATGTTTTTGCACCGTGACGAGTGTTTATCGATGTGCCCTTCGATGAGACCGCACGGTGAATGGCTACCCGCAACGGCACTGATGCGAACCCAGAGCACCCATCCTTGCGACGTTACGTCGGCGGCCAGCGCATGTACTTCGTAACGGCAGGGCCATGCGTGCGAGCACACCTCGGCATCGAGAATGTCTGACCCCGAATTCCCGAGCGTCATTGACGCCGCTCAAAAATCAGCAGTCCGGTAACCGATTGGTTCCCAAGTCTCGACGTCCTCGTTACGCTCGAATGGGTAAGTCCGGTCCCGTAGGCTCATCGAGACCAAGTGCATACCTGACATTATGGCGCAGCAGCTCAAACACAGTGTTAGAACTCCCTGATCCGCCGCGCCGCTACCGACCGGCCACGTCGGCGGCTTCGCCGGCTCCATCCGGACGCCCTCCGGGTACTCGTCCGAGGAGCTCGGCGAGTTTGTTTAGGCCAGACACCCGGCGTTAACCTAGCGCCTCCGAGTGACAGCCTGACTCAGCAAAGGAACAATATTCTGGCAGCCATTGAATAAGCCTTGCGGTGATGATGGGCGAGGCCTGCCTATCCGAGGATGTCCATAAAAGCCCATCGACTCTGAAAATCTGCTGGCCTCTTCATTTTCCTCGTCCGGGCGATTAGATCAACAAGCGCCAGAAAACGATTTTTTGGCCCCGCTTCGTTAATTTGTTGATGCATCAGGGTTATCCGCGTTCGAATAAGATCGGCGGTCCAGATGAAATGATCCAGGCCATGATCCGATTCATATAGAGGCAGGGCGTCCTTCGCGAGTTGGTCCACCCGAAAGCCAGTGAGTCGCTCCCATTCGAAGTGGAGTTCCACACACAAGTGCCTCATTTGTGGCGCGATCTGGGAGTAGGAGTGCCGCGTGGTCTGCTTCGCCCAAGGGCTATGGCAGTGTTCTAGATCGGTGTACGGGCAATCCCTTAGATAGCAGAGCAGACTTGTCGGAATGGGAGGGCGGCTTACTGAATATTTCAGAGGTAATTGTGCTGTCAAAAAGGTGTCCATGTGGTCGCTCAGCTCGCGGCAAAAGGCCATTACATCTGCCCTGGCTTGCCACCACCTCGCTCGCTCGTTGCCAGCTGCGTTATACCCGGCAATGATGAGGGCCGCTATTGGCAAGATAA
The DNA here is from genome assembly GCF_000520495.1 of Arthrobacter sp. H14. Taxonomy (GTDB): domain Bacteria; phylum Actinomycetota; class Actinomycetes; order Actinomycetales; family Micrococcaceae; genus Arthrobacter_C. Next base: position 4,459 of record NZ_AZRX01000425.1, on the reverse strand, counting down.
CAGCTATCCAACCCGCTTGGTTCTCCACTATTCCCCGTTTCCCTATTCATTCTCGATCTCTTTAACCCCGATAAGACTTATTCCTGAGTCACTGACAATGTTCAACCTGAAGTCTCGCTGAACATTAGCTGAATCGAAAGAGGAAAGGGCGGCGTCCTACTGGCCGCCGTTCCCGGTCTACATCGTGCCGATATTGTCGCTCGCCTCTCCGGCGTCGACGTCCGCGCTGAGTCCGCCGCCGAGGACCTCGACGACGGCCCGCCCGGACATTTGCGCAGACAGCTTCGGAAATTTACGTGAGACGATGCGGGCTCTCAGCTGGCCTCAGACCATTCGGCGCGGTCTGACTTCTGCATCCTGGTGGCAGAGGCAGATGGTTCCCCTATCGCAGCTACTCGGACTCCATGCCGCTTCGTACAAACCGCGGTCTTGGATACGGCGACTGTGGCACACGTGAGCTGCGGGCCGCATGGACCTGAATAGTGCAGATAATGCGGGGGCGCCCTCCTACTTCGTATTATTGTGGTCTGCCAAATGTTGGTCAATGAGATCGCGAATCTCCAGCAATGTTTCCGGTGCGACGCCGTCGAGCTGGCGTGCGGCGAAGTTGCGGACATTGTTGGTGCGCATGGTTGCCAGCAGTTCCAGTTGCGCCTCAACCCGCGGCGGCAGGCTTTCGTCCTCGTCTAGGAGGTATTCCTCGTGCACTCCGAAGAAGCGGGCAAGGTTACGGAGCAGGGCCGCGTCGTTGCTGGCTGGCCGGGTTCCCGCGCGCATGTAATGCCAGCGTGCCCGCGAAATCGGCGTGCCGGCCTCTTTCATGGCATCACGTATGTCGTTGTAGGTGACTTTTTGGCCCTCTTCGGCCAGCGTCGTATCCAGCAGCAGGTTGAGTTTCCTCGCGAGAGAACCCCCTGCTGCACTGGTATGCGGCACGTCGTTGGATGTCATGGCGGTTACCTTCTTGAGCGTTGCGAAACGGAATGAATGAGGGCTGGGACCCCTGGTTCCCGTGGCGGCAATCAGCTGAACGGCAGCTTCTGCCCGGGTTACGGATAAAACATTACCACGATTAGACATGTCTAAGGCTTGTGCTTTAGTGTAAATTTCAATAGCCACGGGAAGCCGGTCGATTGGGGTTTCCAGGGGAGTGGCGACGATTGGATGCGGCCCTCAACGACGGTCCCGGCAAGGGTCTGCCGTGCAGAAACCTGTTCTGGGGAAGGAACCACTATGGCTGTTGTGGCCATCTATGAAACGACCATCAGTTGCGATGGGCTGGACGCCTCCTGCCCGGTGTCCTCGACGCTGATAACGGGTTTCGCGCCGGCTAAGTCGGTCCGCAAGGCGGTCCGTGCCGGGTGGCAGATCACCGATGAAGTTCTTTGTCCGGCCTGTGCCGGAAGTATTGTCCCGCTGCCTGCGCCCGCCCCCGTGGGTGTGCCGCAGGAAAGCGGTGCACAGCTCGTGAACCCGCGCCTATCCCTGGTAAGGCGTCCACGGAGGTCCGGTTCCAGCCGGCAGCTGGACCTGATGCCGGTGTAATCACCGGTTGCGAGCAAAAGGAAGCCGCCCCTGCGTGCACTGCAGGGGCGGCTTTTCTACGTTGTGGCCTGAAGACTAGACGCTGTCGCCGCCGCTCAGGAGCCGGTATTCGTTCTCTTTCGGGAATGCATACCGGTTTTTCCGGACGTAGTCCGTGTACTGCTCTTTGGGAACAAGGTACACCCGTTCCGTTCCGTTCGCCCCTTCCGCGCTGCCGGCGGAAACATCAAGGACAGTGGCTTCGACCATTCCGGGTTGCTTTTCGGAGTCGCGTCCCGAGCTCACCTTGAAGTGGGTTTCAGATTTCTCTGCCCAGTGATGGGAGATGACGGCGATGGCGAAGTCGCAATCCTCCTCGTAGAACCCGGACTGTGATCGCCACACCGGGGATACGTCTCCGTTGCGTTCGGGGGAAAGCTTGTAGCCTCCGTGCCCGGCAGTGAAGACGGCATCAATTCCCACTGCCATGTTCTTCACGTCCTGGGCCTTGCCCCACGGGGTGCGGCTGCCCTCGTGCAGGTTGTTGAATCCCCAGCGGTGGGCGTTATCACGCAGTGCCTTTGCCGCGGCTTTGGCCTCATCCATGGTGGGTGCGGTCCCGCGTCCGATCCGGTTGGGCCGTTCAGACCGGAAGTCCACTGCTTCGTAAGAGACGTCCTCGGCACGGACGTCGGTGGTGGCTCGGAGGATGATCATTCCAGTGCTGGTGCTGATCGTCTCGGAGTGGTCGTCCTCCCATGCGCATTCCCAGTCGGTGCCGTCGGCGTCGCGGTAGTGGGTGAGGGAAGGATCGAGGCTCAGGCTTGGCTCCGCATGTGCTGCCGTGGCGAACTGTCCTCCGGAGGGGATGCCCTTGGGGTGGCGTTCGATGGTCATCGCTTCTCCTGGAGCCTGGTCTGCAGATCGTGGATCCAGCGGTTCACGTCCTTCGTGTTGGTTTCCGGCATTTTGCTTCCCGGGCGCTTGCGCAGGAAGTCCAGGACTGGCGTCTTGCGCCGACGCAGCGCTGAAGGGTCGGGCCGGTTTGCTTCGACTTCGGCGTGGACTGCTGCAGCTGTTGCTGCGGTCGCCTCCTGCGTGGTCTGTTCCTGGCTGGGGGAGACGAGGGAGAGGGCTGGCTCGGCGTGGGCGGTTGCGGAGAACTGGCCGCCGCTGCTGACGCCCCGGGATACGCGGTTCTGGTTTACGGTCATGCCTGTCTGTGTGCGGCTAATCAGTTTTGTGACTGGCAGAGGGTTTCGTTGGCCGTGTCACGGACCCGCGTCGGCGGCATCCCGGTCCCCGTGCAGGTAGCTGTCCCAGTCGCCGTCGAAGGTCTCCTCCTGCATTGGGTCGTCTCCGGCGCTGGTGTGCTGGAGGGTGAGGGTGGCTCCGTTGGCCATGGTGACGGTGACTTTCGGCTGCTCGGTCCAGATCTCATCCATCGGACCCGGCTGCGGCACGTCGTCGGTTCCGGTGTGAAGGGTCTCCGCGCCGAGGGTGATGGAGGACGGTTCCTCGACGCCTTCGGGCCAGGAACTCATCGGGTGCGGGTAGTTGGCGTCGGGGTGCGGGTGACGTCCCTGTGGGCCGGTCAGTGCCGTTCCCGGTTCGGCATGGGTTCCGGTGGTGAACCGTCCGCCTGCGGGGGTGCCTTTCGGAGCGCGGGTCTGGATGTTGCTCATGCGTTGTCTCCTCCGTTTTTGATCCAGCCGGAAAGCATGTCGAGACGCCGGCGGCGTTGCGGGGTGATGTGCTCGCCCGGGTCGGCGGAGCGCAGTTCGCTCTGAAGCTTCTCGGTGTCGGCGTAGCCGTGAATGCTCAGGCTGAGCAGGGCCGGAGAATTCGGGTTAGCTCCGAGCCGGCCGGCCACGGCCATGGCGGCCGCGTCGGAGAGTTCGCGCTCGCCTCGCCGGTTGGCTATTTCGATTTCGAGGTCATCGTCGTCCATGCGCATGGCGGCGCCGCGGGAGGCGTAGAAGTTCGCCACCGATGTTGATGCGTCGACGCGTTCGTGGATCAGCCGGCCAAGGTTCTCCGAGCCGAAGGTGCCGTGGTCGGACTCGTTGTGCAGCTGGACAATCTTTGAGTTGTTCCAGGCGGCGTCCGCGGCCGCTCCTTTGGTGAGAGGTCCGTCCGTCGTCATCGGCACATTGAACTCGAGCTCGACCTGGGACCAGTCGTCGTCGCTCTGGCCCATCTCGGCGTCGTAGCGTTCGACCATAAATTTTTCGATCAACAGCATGTTGTCTTCGAGCCACTCGTCACGGCCGGCCTCGTCGGTGCCCAGGTCCGCGGGAGTGATGAGGTGATGGAAGTCGATGGTCTTGACCGGGCTGATCCAGTAGCCGTCACCGTCGTCGAAGCGGCGGATGTTCATCCGCTCGATAACCTCGCCGTCGGCCAGCTCGGTGAAGTCGTCCCCTTCACCGGGGGAGAGGATGATGGGCTGGCTCGAACGGTCCTCCAAGGCCACCTGTGATTCGGCATGGGCGGAGGGTGCGAATTGCCCGCCGGCAGGAGTGCCCTGCTGGACGCGGCTGGGATGTGAGGAGCTCATGCCCGTTTGTGTGCGGCTCCGGCCGGAAGCGGCGAAGCTGCCGCCAGCCAACCGACTCCACGTCTCTGACGGCTGGGCTGAACCGGTGTCATAAGCAGGTGGGAGGTGGCCACCCCTGTCCACCCCCTGTCCACTAAGGGGGGTGGGCACCAAGTTCCTTGCAAATAAAGGGAAGGAGGCCCCTTACTTACTTCTGTCCACTATGTCCACCCTTATTAATACTCATACAGGTAAGACACCGGTATATAGTTCCCTCCGGTATTTCATCTATATATACCTCTTCCTTATATAGGGACCTGTTCCCCGCGTGGACAGGGTGGACAGTACCCTTTTTTGACCAACAATGTGCCTCTGACGTGGGACGATACCCCGGAA
>NZ_AZRX01000424.1 GCF_000520495.1 Arthrobacter sp. H14 | reverse complement strand
CCGCCCCGGCAGACACACCGCTACGCGGACATTCTCAAATGATTCTTCGAATGCCGCTACGCGGACATCTTTAATGAGTCAACGCGCACTATGGATTGTTTCCCGTCCGGTTCTCATAATAGATACCGGCAGGACCTTATCCAGTGGAGGCCGGGACATCGATGAATTTCGCTCATCCGCTTCGTCTGTATCAACAGGGCGACGAAAACTCATTGTCCGCGAACCCAAGCTTGGGAGGGATAGAAAGTGACTACTAATGGAATGCCGCGCGTCGTTGATCAGGAGACGTGGCAACGTGAGCTTGATGGATTACGTGCCCGCGAGAAGGCCGCAACCAGGGAACTGGATGCCATCGCTGCACAGAGACGAAGACTGCCGATGGTTGAGCTGCCGGACTATACCTTGGAGGGCGAGGATGGGCCGGTGCGGCTCGTCGACCTCTTTGAGGGTAAATCACAGCTCATTGTCTATAACCACATGTGGTTTCCGGACGAGATCTGGCAGTGCGGAGGTTGCACCAGCTTCACCTCGCAGTTCACCCGACTCGATTTTTTCGATAACTATGACGCCCGCTTCGTGATCGTCACCCAGGGACCGGTTGACGAGGCGCTGGCCTACCGACGCCGGGTCGGCAACCGGATGGCGTGGTATTCAACCGCCAACAGCGAGTTCGGCGCAGACGCTGGCGCCCCTGCCGGAGGAGGTTTCGCCCTGAATGTATTCCTGCGACACGGTGACACGGTTTACCGCACTTGGCACAGCAGCGGCCGCGGAGTCGAGCAAGTCAGCCACACTTTCCCGCTGATCGATTTGCTGCCGTGGGGCCGGCAGGAGCAATGGCAGGAATCTCCGGAGGGATGGCCGCAGGTGCCCACCTACAGCGGGTGGCTCGACTCTCCGGACGTCGCTGAACTTTACGGGGAACGGTAGACACCACGAGGAGGCACCCGATGAACGATCAGATCGACCAGATCAACTCCGAGCCGCCGATTTCCGGCGACGAGGCAACCACCCTGCTGGGCTTCCTGGAGCGACAACGTGCGACCTTCGCCTGGAAGACCGATGGGCTGGATGAGGCTGCCCTACGGGTGACGCACGGCCCCTCTTCGATGACGCTGGGCGGCATGCTCAAACACTTGGCCCGCTTCGAAGACGACATGTCCACCGAGTGGCTGCATGGCAGCGCGCAACTTCCACCGTGGAACGCCGTGGACTGGGATACCGACCACGACTGGGACTGGCGCTCGGCCAGCGAGGACTCGCCGGATCAGCTCTACGTGCAATGGCGTGACGCCGTGGCGCGCTCCCGTGCACTGTTAGCGGAGGCGCTGACGGACGGCGGTCTGGAACGCCAGGCTGTAATTGCTTCCAATCCCAACATTGCCCTTCCCAGTCTGCGCTATATCCTGCTCAACATGGTCGAGGAGTACGCCCGCCACAACGGCCACGCCGACCTCATCCGCGAGTCTGTGGACGGGCTCGTCGGACAGGATCCGCCGGGTTGAGAACGTCCTGTCGACAGGCTGTGCTTCCCTCCGAAGGACTTAGCCTTTGAAGTTTGGCTTGCGCTTCTCCTGGAAGGCCTTGAAGCCTTCGGCGTAGTCGTCGCTCTTGCACAGCTCACCCTGGGCCACGTTCTCTTCCTCCATGGCCGTCCACAATCCCAGGCGCTGATCCCGGATGTGCGCTACCAATTCCTTGGATGCTTTGAAGGCACCGGTCGCGCCCGTGGCTACTTTGCCCGCGGCGGATCGGGTCTTCTCCAGAACGGCGTCAGCCGGCATGGCACGGCTGAACAGACCGGAGGAAACAGCCTCGGCGCCGCTAATGAGCTCGGCGGTGTAGATCAGGTCAAGCGTCCGGTGTGCACCGAGCCGCTCGGTGAAGAGCCAGTGACCGCCGGAGTCCAGGGTGGCGCCAAGATTGGCAAAGGGTGAGCCGATCTTGGCGTCCTCGGCAATGTAGACGACGTCGGTCGCCACCAACAGACCGAGCCCGACACCGAGACACGCACCATGCGCGGACGCAAACGTCGGTGCCGGAAAGGCACTCATCTTTTTGAGCAGCGGAGTGACGGTTTCACCCAAGTAACCGTAGGCGTCATCATCGGCAGGAGTGACATTCGAGATGTCGCGCCCGGCGCAGAATGCCCGGCCTTCCCCACGAAGCAGGAGCGCCCGCACACCAGCTTCAGCGGCGTCGTCGTAGGCCTTGCCCAAATCGGCGAGCGCATCCTCATCCAGGGAGTTCAGCCTCTGCGGCGCATTCAGCACCACCTCGGCCACATCGTTCTCGATCGTCAGTTCAATCATGCTCATGCTGTCTCTCCTTCGAGTGGTGCTGATGGCTGGGCCAGGTGCTCAAGTCGTCGCGCTGCAGGTAGCTGCCGCGAGGCGGCCCCATACTTGCGAGGAGGTGGAATCCTGTGGGGCGGCTGGGCTGACGTTGCCGAAGGTGGCTTCAGTAAGGCGGCTTTAATATTCGTGAGGAACGAGCGAATTTCGTTGCCGCCGTCGGAAGCCGCCGAAGGCATGTACCCAAAATCAGGCGTCGTAGTCGACCGAAACTTCCTTGCTCGTCGGCCGCGACTGACAGGTCAGAATGTAGCCCTTTTCAATCTCGTCCGGCTCCAGCGCGTAGTTCTCTTCCATATCCACCGTACCGCTGGTCAACTTTGCCCGGCAGGTGCCGCAGACGCCACCGGCGCACGCGAAAGGAACATCCGGACGTACCCGCAGCGCCGCGTTCAGGATGGATTCCGCAGAATGCGTGGGAGTATCCACCTGACCCGACAAACCGTCCAGGTTGAAAGTGATGGAGTAGTTGTCCTCGGAGGCGTCGACCTTGACCGGACGGCCATGCTGGCCTTCAGGCTTCTCCGGCCGGCCGGTGGTGAACAGCTCGAAACGGACCTTCTCCTTCGGCACTCCACGCGCCTCAAGGGTGTCCCGGCACAGCTGCACGAGTTCGAACGGCCCGCAGAGGAACCATTCGTCCACGCCCTCGGTGCGGATGACAGTATCGAACATGGTCGAGAGCTTTTCGGCATCAATGCGGCCGCTCATCAGCGGCGAGGTGCGCTGTTCGCGGGAAAGCACATGGTGCAGGGCGAAACGGGACGGGTACTTGTCCTTCAGGTCCGCCAGTTCCTCCAGGAACATCACATCCATCGCCGCACGGTTGGCATAAACGAGGTCAAAGCGGGTCGTGTCGTTGCTGCCCAGCACTGTGCGCGCAATGGAAATTACCGGCGTAATGCCGGACCCGGCCGCGAATGCCACGAAAACGGCTCCACCGGCATGCTCGGAGGACACCGTCGGAATCTGTTCCGGGTGGTTGATCTCGGTCATGTTGTGCTGGGAGATGAAGGCACCCTGCGGGCTCATCACGTCCAGCTCCGCTCCGGCGGCAAGGTTCTCGTTGGCCCAGGTGGAGAACAGCCCGCCGATGTCCTGTTTGATCGCGACCCGGATTTCGCCCGGCTTCGGTTCGGCACAGATGGAGTAGCTGCGGCGGACTTCCTGGCCTTCCAGGCTGGTGCGTAACGCCACGTACTGGCCCGGCACGTAATCGTACTGATCGACAAGGTCTTCGGGCACCGCGAAAGTGACCTCGATGGCGTCTGCCGTCAGGCGGCGGACCTCGGCAACGGTGAGTGTATGGAAGACTGCCCGACGGCGTTTCCCGGCAGCGCCGTCGTCGTTGCCGGAACCGCTCTGCGTATCTATGGATCCGTCGGTTGGTGCTTCCGCCGGGTCTGTCATTTCATTCGTCACAGTTAGAGCACCTTGAAGTAGTCGAAAGGTTCCTTGCAGTCCCGGCAAACATAGAGCGCCTTGCACGAGGTGGAGCCAAACCGGGTCAGCTCACGTGTATTGAGCGAGCTGCACTGCGGGCATTTCACGCTGATGCCCACCTTGACCGGTCCCGCCGCGGCTTTGCCCGTCGGCGCGGCGATGCCGTACTCCTCGAGCTTGGCCTTGCCGGCATCGGTCATCCAGTCGGTGGTCCACGCCGGCGATAGTGTCATCTTTACGTCGACCCGCTGATACCCCTTGGAGGCGAGCGCTCTGATGACGTCGTCGCGGATGGCGTCCATCGCGGGGCAGCCCGAGTAGGTCGGGGTGATGGTGACCTGCACGGCTTGGGTGCCGGCGCCGTCGTCGTCGACCTTGGTTTCACGCAGGATACCCAGGTCCTCGATGGTCAGCACCGGGATTTCCGGATCGCACACGGTCGCTGCGATGTCCCATGCCCTTGCCGCCGCTGCATCCGCCGGACGGGTGGCTGTTGTCGTTTCAGTCATGGCTGCCTACCAGGATGCGCCCGGGTGTTCCCTGGCCAGCACCTGCATTTCGGCGAGGATGTAGCCAAGGTGTTCGGAGTGCCGGCCCTGCCGACCGCCGCCTAGCGAGCTGGGGACATCCGGAATGTCGAGTTCAGCTTCGGCAAACACTTCGGCGATCAGCGCGTCGAACGGTTCGCGAAGTTCAGATGGGCGAACCGCGGCCCCGCCGGGCTTTTCGATCAGCTCGTCGTCCTGGAACAGCTCCTCCACGTAGGGCCAGGTCAGTTTGATACCGGCGATCATCCGGCGGCGTGATTCCTCCGTGCCGAGGGCCAGCCGGAGCACCCACTGGACGCTGTGATCGCGATGGTAAGCCACTTCCTTGACAGCCTTCGCTGCAATCGCGGCGAGGGTCTCATCAGTCGAGTCCACCAGCCGGCTGTAGAGCTCATACTGGAAGTAGGAGACGACGAGCTGGCGGGCTATGGTCCGGGCGAAGTCGCCGTTCGGCTGCTCGAAAATGTGCGCGCTGCGGAACTCCGTCTCGCTCCGGAAGTACGCCAGGTCGTCCTCGGTTTTGCCCCAGGCGCCGCCGGCGTAGGTCAGGAACGACCGTGCGTGGCCGATGAGGTCCAGACCGATATTGCCCAGCGCCACATCCTCTTCAAGTTCAGGGGCGCGCGAGATCCACCAGCCGAGCCGCTGGGCGAGGATCAATGAGTCGTCGCCAAGCCGGAGCGCGTATTGGGCGACGTCGTCGCTGGCCCGGGTGCCGGCGTCGTTGGCTGCAGCAATGTCCTCCGCGGTCAGTGCCTCGCCGGTGGAAATGCGGGTTGCGCTCTCACCACTCACAGGTGCTTCACCCCTTCACTCTTCGTGTAATAGGTAGCGTGCCGGTAGTCCTTGCCGGCGGCCGACTCGAAGTACGCGCCTTTGGCGTCCGGGTCGGTGGCCGTGATGGCGTTGGATGGGACAACCCAGACGGAGACACCTTCATTGCGCCGGGTGTAAAGGTCACGTGCGTTGCGGACCGCCATGCCGGCGTCGGGAGCATGCAATGAACCTGCGTGCACATGCGACAGGCCGCGGGATGAACGGACGAAAACCTCCCACAGGGGCCAGGGCGCGCTGTCCGGATTCCCGTCCACGGCTTCGGTATCGACTGGACGTGCGCCGTCGTCGCCGGTTGTGGATCCACCGGTCATGATGCTGCTCCTGCTTCTTGTTCTGCCCGCTTGGCTGCGGTTTTGCGCGCGTAGGCGACGGCTGCTTCGCGGACCCAGGTGCCTTCTTCGTGGGCTTCGCGGCGGCGTTCCATCCGCTGCGAGTTGCAAGGGCCGCGGCCGGCGAGGACTTCCTTGAATTCATCCCAGTCGAGTTCGCCGAAGTCATAGTGGCCGCGCTCTTCGTTCCACTTCAGGTCCGGATCCGGCAGCGTCAGGCCGAGGACCTTGACCTGCTCAGCCAGCATGTCGACGAAGCGCTGGCGCAGCTCGTCATTGGTAAAACGCTTGATGTTCCACTGCATGGACTGCTGCGAGTTCGGTGAATCGGAATCCGGCGGGCCGAACATCATCAGTGACGGTGCGTACCAGCGGTCGACGGCGTCCTGCGCCATCTGCTTCTGCGCCTCGGTTCCGTTGGCCAGCTCCAGCAGGATTTCGAATCCCTGCCGCTGGTGGAACGACTCTTCCTTGCAGACGCGTACCATTGCGCGGCCGTAGGGGCCGTAGGATGCGCGGCACAGCGGAACCTGGTTGACGATGGCGGCACCATCGACCAGCCAGCCAATCGCTCCCATGTCTGCCCAGGTGACGGCGGGGTAGTTGAAGATAGAGGAGTAGCGGGCTTTGCCGGTGATCAGCTGATCCATCATGGTGTCGCGTGACGTACCGAGGCTCTCAGCGGCGGAGTAAAGGTAGAGTCCATGGCCCGCCTCGTCCTGGACCTTCGCCATCAGGATGGATTTGCGTTTCAGCGACGGGGCGCGGGTGATCCAGTTCGCCTCCGGCTGCATGCCGATGATTTCGGAGTGCGCGTGCTGTCCAATCTGGCGCACCAGCGACTTCCGGTACTTCTCCGGCATCCAGTCGCGGGGTTCGATCCGGGAATCGTCGGCCATGATCTGGTCAAAGTGCGCCTGGCCTGCCTCGGCTGCCTCGTCGGGCACGGGGATGTCTTTCACAGCGGAAAGACCTGAGCTTGGGGTTGCCATCGGTGATCACCTCAATGTGGAATCCGCGACGCGTTTGAGTGCCGCGGTGATTTACTGACCGTTCGTTCAGGATATATTGGGCTATTCCGAAGTGCAAGTAGTCACAGACGTCACCGGGACAGGCTGTGCCCGGCGATCTCTGGAATCGCCGACGATTCCGGTGCACACTGGATATATACTCCCTGATACGTCCGACGAAGGGTGGCTCAGCCATGATGGAATTCCTATTGCAACTCCTCCTGATTGGAGGACTGCTCCTTCTGGTCTCGGCCCTCACCCTCGGGTTTACCGCTTGGGTTGTCGTCAGGAAGGTGCGGCGCTCAGGCATCATTCACCGGACCAGGGAGAACGGCCTGATGGCCGCACGCAGCTTGTCCAGCGACACCGGCGTCCGGCGGCTGGCCAGGCTTCGCCTTGAACTGTACCGCTCCGTGCAGGCCACGGACCGTTTCCTGGCCGCGGCACGTTCCGCAGGACACCCCGTCGGTGATCTGCCGGCAGTGGCAGCAGATCTAAACAGAGCGCACCTCTCCCTCCAGAACAACATCCGGATTGCCGAGCAGGAACCCGACCGGCATGTGAGGGCGTCCCATGCTGTCCGGTTCCGCCAGCAGACAGACACACTGACTGGATTGTCGGCGCAATTGCGTCAGACGTTGCTGCAACTCGGCGACGATGTCGGCAGCAGTGCCACCCTGAACGCCGAGGCACATTTGCGGCTGGAGCTGGAGGGGCTGAATGCCTGGCGCGACTCATACAGCTCCAAACCAGGAAATCCGACAACGGCGGGTTAGGGAACGAACCATGTCGATCCGCGGGCGAATCGGGCGTCTCATCCGGGCCAAGCGCGCCGACGACCAGCCATCAAGCATGCAGACGGTCGAAGATGCGCACCGCCGCCAGCTTGAGGCCTATGAGAAGGCTCGCCGCAGCACGGCGGATCTGGCTGCCACGCACCGGAAACTGGAGGTGCTGTGCAGCGAGGCAAAGGCGGAACTTGAGGACCTGAACAGGCAGGCGGAAGAAGCGGTGGCAGCAGGTGATGACGACGCCGCCCGGCATGCCCTGCGCAGCAGCCTGTCCACGAAGCAGCGGCTCGAGCAACTGACCGCTCAAAGGCACGACGCCGGCGGGCAGCTTGGCCGGCTGCAGGACGATCTCGACCGTATAGCTTCCCGGGTTGCCGACCAGCAATTGCACTACCATCACCTAACGGCACGGCATGGCGTGTCCGAAGCCACCGGTTCAATGCAGCGGGCGGTAGCGGCGTCGACCCAGGCGGCATCCGAGGCCGCGGACGCAGCGCGCACCGCGGAACGTGAAGACCGGCGGACCCGCCACCTGGATGCCGCGAAGGAAGAGATCACCGGGACCAACCCCGGTTTCAGCGATTTCGAAAGCGAATTCCAGGAACTGGAGGCCGCCTCCGACGTCGAGAGTCAACTGGCGAGGCTAAAGGAGACGGAGGAACCGCCCCAACCCGCTGGTGGCTCCTCCCCCGGCCGTTAGAGGAGTGGAAGGTGTCCCCACCAACGGGACCAGGCATTTCACAGCTTGACAGTGACGCCCTCGACAGGATTACCTAATGACCATTCAGTAATTCACGTGAGGGGTACCACATGCCCGGTTTGAACACCGCGCACTCGACTGCCGCGACGGTGCCTGTGCACCCGATTCTGGCCAACGACCCGGCTTCCGATTGGATGGGCATCGAGGTCGTCGAGCTTTCCGCCGGCCACGCCACCATCCAGATGACGCTCCGCGAGGAGATGCTCAACGGTTTCGGCATCGCCCACGGCGGAATGCTTTTCGCGTTCGCCGACAGTGCATTCGCGCTGGCCTGCAACCACATTAACGACGACGGCGAACTCGCCGATCCCTCCACGATCACGGTGGCTTCCGGCGTCGACATCAATTTCCTCAAACCGGCGAAACCCGGCCAGTTGCTCACCGCCGACGCTCACCAGCGCCACCAAGCCGGCCGGAGCGGCATTTACGACATCCAAATCCTGGCAGACGGCGTGGTGGTTGCGGAGTTCCGCGGCCGCAGCCGCACCGTTCCCAATCCCGCCTTCAAGCAGTAGCAGGAGTCCCCGATGACAGAAACGACCCACGCCACCGGCACGGCGCAGCTCGATCCTGAAGAGATGATGAGCCGTGATGAAATTGAGGCTCTGCAGCTCAAGCGCCTGCAGCACACCGTGCAGTATGCCTACGGCCGCGTGCCGATGTACACGAAGAAGTTCGACGACGCCGGTGTCCATCCTTCGGACCTGAAAAAACTGGACGATCTGGCCAAGTTCCCGTACACGACCAAGGAAGACCTGCGGCAGACGTACCCCTTCGGTATGTTCGCGGTGCCGATGGATCAGGTCGCACGCATCCACGCTTCTTCCGGCACCACCGGCCGGCCCACCGTCGTCGGCTACACCCGGCAGGACCTTGATGACTGGGCCAAGCTCGTCGCCCGGTGCATGCGGCTGTCCGGCGTCAAGCCCGGCACGATGGTCCACAACGCGTACGGCTACGGCTTGTTCACCGGCGGGCAGGGCGCGCATGCCGGAGCGGAGAAACTGGGTTGCACAGTGATTCCAATTTCCGGCGGCCAGACCGAGCGGCAGGTCCAGCTGATCCAGGATTTCCAGCCGGAAACCATCATGTGCACGCCCACCTACCTGCTGACGATCCACGACGCCATGGTCAAGGCCGGCGTCGATCCGACCTCGACCTCGCTGAAGACAGCCGTGCTGGGGGCTGAGCCTTGGACCGCAGAAATGCGGCATGAGCTCGAAACCAAGATGAACCTGAACGCCTGCGACATCTACGGGCTCAGTGAAGTTATGGGCCCGGGCGTTGCGGGTGAATCCTTCGAAACCAAGGACGGTTCGCACATTTGGGAGGACCACTTCCGCCCCGAGATCATCGACCCGTTCAGTGACGATATCCTGGGTGACGGTGAGCATGGTGAGCTGGTCTTCACCTCGCTGACCAAGGAAGCGCTGCCGATCATCCGCTACCGCACCCATGACCTGACCCGGCTGCTGCCCGGTACGGCACGGCCCGGCATGCGCCGGATGGGTCGGATCACCGGCCGCAGCGACGACATGATCATCCTGCGCGGCGTGAACCTGTTCCCGACCCAGGTCGAAGAAATCGCCTTGCGCATTCCGCAGCTGAGCCCGCACTTCCAGCTCGAGATCACCCGGCCGGACCGGATGGATGAGCTGACCGTCAAGATTGAACGCCGTGAGGAGTTCACCGCGGAGGAATGCGTCGCGGCAGGTAGGGAGCTGGGCGAGCAGATCAAGATCCACATCGGCTCCAGCGCCCGTATCGACATTGCCGATCCAGGAACGCTGGCACGCTCGAGCGGGAAGATCCGCCGGATCTACGACCTGCGCAATAAAGAACAGTAGAGGTTTCGATGTCGGTAGATGGCAGACTTGCCTCCATGCCCGCCACCCAAAGTGCTCCCAAACGCGGCCGGCCGGGTTACGACCAGGCCACCGTGCTGCGCATCGCCGTCGACGTTTTCAACAAGCACGGTTACGAGGCGACCTCAATGGGCGTGCTCGCGGAGAATCTGGGGATCAGCAAGTCAGCTATCTACCACCACGTGCCCTCCAAGGGCGATCTGCTGCGGCTGGCGTTGAATCATGCGCTTAGCGGTCTGGAGGATATCCTTGCGGAGCCTGGCGCTTCCTCGGGCCGGGCAGACGACCGGCTGGAGTTCGTGCTCCGGCGCACGGTCGGCGTGCTGACCGAGCGGCTGCCCTTCGTTACCCTGTTGCTGCGGCTGCGCGGGAACACCGAAGTCGAGCGCGATGCGATGGAACGACGCCGGGCATTCGACCACACCATTGCCGGGCTGGTGGACGCCGCCCGCAACGAGGGATCGGTCCGCAGTGACATTGACCCGCGTACGACGACGAGGCTGCTGTTCGGCACGATCAACTCTATCGTCGAGTGGTACAAGCCCGGCGGTCCGCTCAGTCCGGAAAAGCTGGCCGACGACGTCATCACCATGGTCTTCGACGGCCTGCACCTGCCCGCTGCGGCACGCATTCACTAACGCTCCGGTCTCCGTACGGTTTCACTAACACTGCGGTCTCCGTACTGGCCGCCCGGCCACGTCTGGGCGGCGGCAATCGCGGCGTGGCGCTATTCCGGATTCTGCTCCGCCAACTGACGGTAGCGCTCCATCTGGGCGAGCCTACGGCGCAGACTGTCGCGTCGGGGTGTGGATTCAGCGTCCGCCGCCTCCGCCGTTTGGTCGATGTGGGCCGTACCGAACCGCCACAGCAGCAAGTCATCCAGCAGCCGGTCCGGTCCCGGCGAGTAACGGTGCTGCAGGGATTTGCGAACCGCGCTGATGGCGTCCGACTGCAGCAGATCGACCAGCAGGACGGTCTTGTCGAGACCGTGAGCAGTCAACAGTTTGGCCGCCCAGCCCCAGTCGTCGTCGGCCTTGCGGTCCACGTGCGGCAGCAGCATCTGCCAGACTTCCTTGATCCGGTCCGGCGACAGTGGAACCGCCCCCTCACCGTCTTCGTCCCAAAAACCCTTGACCGTCTCATAGCGGTCGCTCAATTCCGAGAAGGTGGACTCAACAGTCTCCAACATCGCAGCAGTGGCGGTGAACTGGCGGTCGAAGTATGGAGTCCAGGCCCGTGGATCCTCCGCTTTGAACCGGATATCGTGTTCGATCTCGGACCAGGCGTGGGCAAAGACGGTCCGGATCTGGCATTCGAAGAAGTAGCTTCCGTTGGGCTTGGACTGCGGGTCCAACGCCTTCTGGTACTGCCTGACGACGTCGTTCTGGATGGTCCGCAGTATCAAATGCCGGCTGGAGTAGCCGTACGTTCCCGACTCGATGCTGCCGATGTCTTTCTCGCGGTCGCCCCGGCAGTCGAAAATGCTTCGATGCCGTTTGATCAGGTTGGCTGCCGGTCCATTCTGCGTCGACAACGTGGTGATGATGCGGACGCCGACCATATCGGTCAGGTTCTTCAACGGATCGGGGAACTCCAGCGTTGGAATTCCACCCGGCTCCACCCTGCCGACCATTCGCGACGCCTTCTCCCGGAAGGAATCGACCGTTTTGGTGCGACTGGTAATGAACAGCGGTTGCACTTCTGCGTCTTCGAACATACGCCGGATAAGGGTTTCCATCTCGCGGGTGACATCCTCGAGCTGCGGCCGGACACGTTCGTACTCGCTCACGTACGCCTGAACCGCCGGACGCAATCGATCATCCAGATCATCCCAGTTGCTGGCCACACATCCTCCTCATATCGCTTGCTTCACCCTAACTGTCAGTGAATGGGTGAGCCACCCGGAATGAAAATCCCGGTGCCAAAAGACCCGTTACGGCAGCCTGCCGGGTTGTCTGTTCGCCTGAGTGATTGCATTGCATGCACGTTTCGGACGAGTTCTAGCGGTCGTTGCAACGGCCCCTTAATTCGGGAGTTGCAACACCATTGGAAGCGTCATCAATTAATAGT
>NZ_AZRX01000423.1 GCF_000520495.1 Arthrobacter sp. H14 | reverse complement strand
AACGGGATGTTCACACCGATCATGCCGACCTTCACCGAACGCTGGAACTTCCTCGCATACGCGCCGGAGCCGGTGAACACGGCGGTACCGTTGCCGTACGGGTTCGCGTTGATCAACTCGATCGCCTCGTCCAGGTCGTTCACCCGCACGATCACCAGCACCGGACCGAAGATCTCCTCGGTGTAGGCGCTCATTTCGGTTTTGACGTGATCGATCACGGTCGGGCCGACGAAGAAACCATCCTCATTACCTTCCACGACCAGGTCGCGGCCATCCACCACCAGGGCGGCGCCGTCGGCCTCCGCCTCACCAACAAGGCGCACGACCTTATCCCGCGCGGCCGGGGTGATCACCGGGCCCATATCCGAATCCGCGTTCGTACCCTCGGCGACCTTAACGTTGTTCGCGCGTTCGGCGACCTTCTCGATCAGCACGTCCGCGGCGTCGCCGACGGCGACCGCGACGGAAATCGCCATACACCGCTGCCCGGCCGAACCAAACGCGGCCGCATTCAGGTGATCGGCGGCCAGGTCCATATCCGCATCCGCGAGCACGACCGCGTGGTTCTTCGCCCCGCCCAACGCCTGAACCCGCTTGCCATGGGCCGTGGCCGTCTCATGCACGTACCTGGCGATCGGCGTCGAACCGACAAAGGAAATCCCATCCACATCCGGGTGCGTCAGCAGGCCATCGACGGCCTCCTTATCCCCGTGCAGGACGTTGAACACGCCATCGGGCAGACCCGCTTCCTTCCACAACTTCGCCATCAGGATCGACGCCGACGGGTCCCGCTCGGAAGGCTTCAGGATGAACGCGTTACCGGTGGCAATCGCGACCGGCGCCATCCACAACGGCACCATCACCGGGAAATTGAACGGAGTAATCCCCGCCACCACACCGATCGGCTCCCGGAACGAATACACATCAATACCGGTCGAAACCTGATCCGAGTACTCACCCTTAAGCTGCTCCACAATCCCGCAGGCGAACTCCACAACCTCGAGGCCGCGGCCGATCTCGCCCTTCGCATCCGCCAGCACCTTGCCATGCTCGGCAGTGACAATCGCCGCCAGCTCATCCACATGCGCGGACAACAGCTCACGGAACCGGAACAAGATGCCCGTGCGCTTCGACAACGACACCTGCGACCAGGAATCCGCCGCGTTCCGCGCCGCCGCTACGACACTCTTAATATCATCCTGACCCGCCAACCGCAACTGGCCAGTGACCTTCCCCGTCGCCGGGTTAAAGACATCCTGCGTACGGTCGCCCGTACCGGAAGTCGACTCGCCATTAATGAAATGCGCAATCGTATTCGTCATGAGGTGACTCCTAGCTTGTTATTGGTACTGCGAAGCCCGCAGAGCGGGCTGGTTCTTGACGCGGGACCGTGTCTCCGCGGTGGTTTGGTCATGCGGCCGCCCATACACACTCTCCGCCCACCCAGGTGGAACGGACGGCCGTTTGGTGAATCTCGGAGCTGGCGATGGCGGTGATGTCCTGGTCGAGGACCACGAAATCAGCCAGTTGGCCTGCGGTAATGCGGCCTTTAATGCCTGCCTCGCCGGTTGCTGCGGCGGAGCCGTGGGTGTAGATACCGAGGGCCTCGAGCACGTTCAGCCGTTGTTTCGGGCCGACGACGAGTCCGTCGGCCGATTCTCGGGTCACCATGCATTGCAATGCCAGCAGTGGATTGATCGGCACGATCGGATAGTCGGAAGAGCCTGCCACCGCAATTCCGGCGTCCAGCATGGATTTATGCGCACAGGTCATCTGTGCGCGGTCCTGCCCATAGTAGGCGTTGATTTGGTGCCCGTAGAAGTGCACGAAGGCCCCGAACGGAACCGGGGTAACGCCTGACGCCTTGATCCGGTCGATGATACCGCCGTCGACAATACTGCAGTGCTCGATCCGGTGGTTGGTCCCGGTGCCCGGTGCATCCTGCTGCAGGGATTCGATCACGTCGAGCACCTTGCTGATGGCCAGATCACCGTTTGCATGGATCGCGGCGCGCAGGCCGGCGTCGTGCACCTCTTTAACCTGCTGTGCGAATTGCTCATCGCTGAGCACCTGAAGCCCATTGCCGGTGTCACTCTCCCCGGCGTAGGGTTCGCGGCAGAGACAGGTGCCGCCGCCGAGCGCCCCATCCAACATCATCTTTACACCGGCGAACTGCAGTCTGTTGTTCCCGGAGGGCCCCGGCGGCGTAGCTGGATCGAAGTAGCTGTGCCACAGCAGCATGTTTACCCGCGGGGTGAGGGTGCCGGCATCCATCGCGGCCTGATACAGCCGCTCTTCCACCGGGGTGACAATCGCGTCGCAATAGGAGGTGATACCGACGGAGTGCAGTTCGGCGTTAACTTCGGCCAGCGCCGCTGTGTGGGCGGACAATACACTGGAGTCTACAAGTGAACGCTTGCCGGTGCCCGGCAGCCACTGGTCCAACCATGCACGCTCGAACATCCAGCCGTTCAGCGTGCCATCCGGATCGGTCAGCAATTGTCCGCCGGCGGGGGAGTCCGCGGCGGAGAAGTAACCCATCAGCTCCAGCGCCCGGCTGTTGGCAACCGCCCGGTGGAAGCTGTATTGGATCAGCAGAATCGGCTGGTCCCGGGAAATGAAATCCAAAAATGCCCGGTTGACGACATCAGCCGTAAGGCGGCGGTCATCAAGTGCCTGCCCGATCACCCAAGCGCCATCGGGGACCGCCGCAGCCTGAGCGGCGACCGCCTGCCGCAGTTCGTTCGGCCCATGCACGGCGGTCAGATCCAGCCGCGCCCGGGCCAGCGCGGCCTGGGACACATGACAATGTGCGTCGTTGAAGCCTGGGACGACCAATTTACCGTCAAGATGTATATGCTCGGCGTCCGGATAGAGGTCTTCCAGTTCGGCGCAGGGGCCGGTGGCAACGATCCACCCGTCCCGGACGGCGAATGCCTCGGGTTCCGTGCCGTTCAGGGCGATAATCCGTTCGGCGATGAAGAGCCGCACCGGCTGCTCATCCGTTTGAGCCATACTACGCACCCGTATAGTATCGGTCGGCCACAGCCAGTGCCTCGTCCAGTGCTTCGATGCCTTCGCCGATCTCTTCCGGGGAGGTGTTGCACGGCGGCACGATGTGCGTACGGTTGAAGTGCGTGAAGGGCCACAGTCCGCGATTCTTGCATTCGGCCGCAAATTCGCTCATCGGCTTCGTCGCTTCGCCGGCAGCGTTGAACGGCACCAGCGGCTCGTGGGTTCCGCGGTCCCGCACCAATTCCAACGCCCAGAAGACACCGAGCCCGCGGACTTCACCCACACTGGGGTGCCGCCGGGCCAAGTCACGCAATGCCGGGCCGATGGTGTCCTCGCCCAAGGAGCGTGCGTTCTCCACGATCCGTTCTTCGTGAAAAGCGTTGATGGAAGCGACGGCGGAGGCGCATGCCAGCGGGTGCCCGGAGTAGGTCAGCCCGCCGGGGAAGGGCCGGTCACGGAAGTATTCCGCGATGGCGTCCGAAATGATCACACCCCCCAGAGGCACATAACCGGAGTTGACGCCCTTGGCGAAGGTAATCAGGTCGGGAGTGACGTTCCAGCGGTCCACGGCGAACCATTCTCCGCAACGGCCGAATCCAGCCATGACCTCGTCCGCGATCAGCATGATGCCGAACTCGTCACACAGTGCACGGACCCCGGCCAGGTAATTTGCCGGCGGCACCAGGATGCCGTTGGTGCCGACGACGGGCTCGAGGATGATTGCCGCGATGGTCTGAGGTCCTTCAACTGTGATGGTGTCCCGCAGGTGGGCAAGCGCCCGGGCGCATTCCTCCTGCTCAGTGATCGCCGAAAAGGGCGAGCGGTACAGATAAGGTCCCCAATAATGCACGACGCCGGCCATCCCCGGCTCCGAGGGCCAACGCCGGGGATCTCCGGTCAGCGAGATTGCTCCGGCCGTGGAGCCGTGGTAGCTGCGATAAGCCGCCATGACCTTGTGCCGCCCAGTCGACAGCCGCGCCATCCGAACAGCGTTTTCGTTCGCTTCAGCTCCACCATTGGTGAAGAACACCGTGTTAAGATCCCCCGGTGCCACCTCGGCGATCAGCCGGGCTGCCTCGGAACGGGCATCGTTGGCAAAGGGGGGTGCGATCGTCGCGAGTTTCCCGGCCTGTTCCTGAATCGCTGCGACTATGGCGGGATGCTGATGGCCCATGTTCAGGTTGACCAACTGGGAGGAGAAGTCGAGGTATCGGTTGCCCTCGTAGTCCCAGAAGTATGAACCGCGGCCGGACGCGATGGGAAGCGGATCAATTTGGCCCTGAGCGGACCAGGAATGAAACACATGCGCCCGGTCCAGTCGGCGCACCTCTGCTCCGGTCGCGAGGTCGGCCGGAATATGAGTCGTTGATGTCATGGAGTTCTCCTGTGAGTGGGCACCACGTGC
Organism: Arthrobacter sp. H14; assembly: GCF_000520495.1. GTDB lineage: Bacteria > Actinomycetota > Actinomycetes > Actinomycetales > Micrococcaceae > Arthrobacter_C. The sequence goes on along the minus strand of NZ_AZRX01000423.1, from coordinate 7,684 downwards.
GGCTGTCTGGTGACGAAGGCCACAGAGGCCTATACCTGCATACGACAATAGATGCAGGATTCTTCCCATACAATACTTATTTTGTTATGTTACATAAATGAGTGATCTTTCCACAGTCCTTACCGAGCGGCTGGAGAGTCGTACCGCCCGCGGTGTCGCACATGCCGTCAGCAGGGCTGTCCGCGATGGAGCGCTTGAGGTGGGTACGAAGCTGCCGCCGATTCGCACCGTTGCCAAGCAGTTGCAGGTTTCTCCCACAACGGTCAGTGCTGGCTGGTCTCTGCTTGCCCGGTCCGGAACGATCATTACCGACGGCCGGCGCGGGACCACGGTGGCCGAACTTCGCACCGGCTCCCTCCGTTACCGGCAGGCACTGGACCGGCCGACATTGTTTGACCTTGACTTGTCGACCGGCGTGCCTGATCCACGGCTCCTGCCGCACCTCGAACGGGCAGTCACCACCCTCACAGGTGCGACCACGCCAAGCAGCTACCTCGACGAACCGGTGGTGCCGGAACTGGTGTCAGTACTCCGGCCAGACTGGCCCTACGCCGCGGAGGAATTCAGCATTACCGACGGCGCAATGGACGCGATTGACTTGGCTATTCAATGTTTCTTCCGCTTCGGCGACCGGGTGATAGTTGAGCATCCGACCTTTCCGCTGCTGCTTGACCGGCTGGAAGCGGCCGGAGCTGAGGTGGTCGGAGTCCCCATGGATGAGGAAGGCATGTTGCCGGAGCCGCTCGCGGAGGCGTTGACTACCCCCGCCGTCGCCGTAATTCTTCAACCCAGGGCGCAGAATCCCACCGGAGCCTCGCTGACGCGCCGCCGTGTCCAGGCTTTGGGTAAAGTGCTGCGGGCATCCGGCACCACCGTTCTTGAGGACGATGCAGCCGGCTCCGTAGCGTGGACTGCTCCGGTGAGCCTCGGGGAGGAGGTGCCGGAGCAAACGCTTCACATCCGCAGCTTCTCCAAGTCTCACGGGCCGGATCTGCGACTCGCCGGGGTCAGCGGACCCCGCGAAATGATCCGGGACATCAATGCGCGGCGCCAGCTTGGTCAGGGCTGGAGCAGCCGTCTGCTGCAGCGTATTCTGCTGGCCCTGCTTACGGATGAAGCTGCCGTGGACCAGATATCGGCTGCCCGGCGGGAGTACCGACGACGACGTGAAGCAGTCGTTGCCGCTCTCGCCAAGCAGGAGATCGCAGTGCAGGGAGGCGACGGGATCAACATTTGGGTGCCCGTACTCGACGAATCGGCCGCTCTGGTCAGGCTCGCAAGCCAGGGCATTGGAGTGGCTCCCGGAGCGCCGTTCTCGGTCCTCTCTGAGGAGAGCGGGCATATCCGCGTTACAGTCGCGGCCGTCTCCTCAGGGGTGCAGGATCTTGCCGAAAACATCGCCATGGCTGCCCGGTCCGGCAGGTGGGCGGGCGGTCGGTGAGTGAGGGACTTTTTGCGGTTCAGTTCCTCGATGTCCCGGCGGTTGAATTGGTGTCTGAGCCATGCTCATCATGCTCAACTGAGTCTCCTACGGGACGCGACTCCTAGCTGTTGAGCAAGAGCCGTTTAGTTTGTGGCGATATGGCGTTATTAAAAACGGTACATGCTGCGCCCACGGCACCGACGTCGGTTCCAAGTACGGTGCCGTCCACCTGTACAGGGTGTATTGAATGCTCCACGGTGAGAGCGTGGAGCGCTTCGGGAACAATGTCGAGATAAACCTCGGAAAGCATCGGCCAATACGGACCTCCGAAGACGACCCGGTCAAAGTCCAGCGCGTTGGTCAGCACAGAGGCCGCCTTGGCGACCCGCCGGGCGGACTTCTCGATGATGGCGCGCGCTTGTTCATCGCCTGAGCCGGCGATTTTGCAGAGCGAAATGAATGCAGCCTCGACGCTGACCGGATCTGAAGTGTCGACAGGATCCGGGAAGACGCCCAGTTCGTGCGCCTCATTGACCAGATTGGCCGGCATGCAGGTGACGGCAAGGCATCCGCGGAGGCCACAGACACACTCAGGCCCATCGGGATCGACGACGATATGGCCGACTTCACCGGCGTTCTGGCTGCTGCCCCTAATGACCCCTTCCCCTGAAACGAGGCCCATGCCGATTCCTGTGCCGAGGTAGACGAAGACGAAGTGCTCCCGGCTGTCCCAGTCGCCGCCCCAGATTTCAGCCACCGCTGCCGCTGCAACATCTTTCTCAAGAACGACAGGAAGACCGGTTTTCCGGCTCAGCGCGTCCCTAATGGGCACATCCTTCCAGCCGTGCAGATTCGGAGGTTTGACCATTATTCCGCGTTTGGAATCAATAGGGCCGGGCGAGGCAACGCCGACCCCGATCACGCGGTCCTGATTCACCGACGCCTTGTCCAACAACTCGGTAATGGCAGTAACCATCACGTCGATGGTTACCTCGGGATCGGTCGCCGTCGGGGTGCGGACAGTCGAACGGGCCACCACTTTACCGCTGAGATCGAGGATGACGCAGGTTGTAACAGCCGGATCGAGGTGCACCCCGACGGCATATCGAGCCGTGGGATTCAGACTCAGGACTGTGCGCGGCTTTCCCCTTCCGGATTGGACTTTGCCGGATTCCACCACGAGAGATTGGTCAAGCAGTCTCTTGGCGATGTTGGACAGAGTCTGGGCTGAGAGACCGGTTGCTGCGGCAAGCTCAACCCGGCTTAGGCCACTGCGTGAGCGTCGTATTGCATCCAGAACTACGGTTTGGTTGAAATCGCCCATCCGGGGCAAATTTGTGCCCCGGCGGGCGGTAGTTCTGGGCACGGCGCTCAGCGGACGACCTCCAGTCAGATCGGTGTCTATAACCATTTTAGGCCTCGGGTGAGAACCTCAACGTGATGATTTGGAATGGCCGCAGCTCAAGTTTTGCCTCTCTGTCAGCATGAGCAGTAAGTCCACTGGCAGAAACCTCCCTTTCGAGCAGATCGGTTGCAATGATCGAAGCAACTGCAAAATCAGCCGTCACGGTGCCGCGTGCCCTGGTGCCATGGGCCTCATAAAGCCGTGCCACGACGTCGCCGCTTCCGTCTTCAGCCATCTTCACCGCTTCAACAACTATGGCCGGATTGCTGATGGTAAACAGTGGCGCGGCCGCAGGGGTGTTGACGCCGGATACGGTCCTGACGGGTAGGTTCATCCGGTAGCCTTCGCGGACGGCGTCCGGAATTGAGGCACCGATCCGCAGGGACACGTTCATGGTGTGCTCTCCCTGATCCGCTTGTGGATCAGGGAATTTGGGTGCCCTCAGCAGAGACAGCCGGACCGTCGTCGCGTTGCCGCGGGTTTCAGCAGGCGTGCGCGTGATGTCGTGGCCGTAAGTCGAATCGTTGGCAACGGCAACGCCATAGTTTTCTTCCCCGACGTGAACCCATCGGTGAGCGGCCGTTTCGAACCGCGCAGCGTCCCAGGAAGTGTTCGCGTGGGTCGGCCGAAAGACATGCCCGAACTGGATTTCAGAAGCGGCGCGATCGGCATGGACGTCAAGCGGGAAGGCCAGCTTCAACAACTTCTTTTGTTCGTGCCAGTCAACCTCTGTCGAAATGTTGATCGTGGGGTCGTCGTCTTCGAGACGGAGAGTCTGTACGAGGCGCGAAGCTCCGAATTCGCGGGTGATACGGAGTGTGTCCCGGACCTCCCCACGCTCGACTTCCAACTTGACCGCCCCGGACAGGTCTTCGGTGTTTCGCCGGTAATGCTCATCAATGTCCCAGGCATCCCACTGCGTCGGAGTATCCCGGTGCAGCTGCAGCAGGTTCGCCGTGGCACCGGCGGGTACGAGCTCGCGGTCGGCAGCGAGATCCACAATTGACCGGATGAGGCCGGCGTGGTCCACCCGCATCCGCACCTTGCCATTGTCGGCAACGAAACCGTCGTCGACCTCGGCAATCCGGTTGAACGTTTCGGCAGGAGCCGTCAGTTGTGCGGTGCCCATCGCGGGAACGCCCGACACTTCGTAGGGTGACGCGTTGATGCTGGCGGTCTCATCTCCGTCTCCAAGCAGTGCCCGCGCGGCAGTATCGATGATTGACTCCAGCTGGATGGCGACGTCGGCATAGTTCCGTTCCGCCTCCTGGTGGACCCAGGCGATGGACGTCCCGGGAAGGATGTCGTGGAATTGCTGCAGAAGGACGGTGTGCCAGATTTTCTCCAAGGCCTCCGCCGGGTATACCGCTCCCGTGCGTACTGTTGCTGTTGTCGCCCATAGCTCAGCTTCGCGGAGCAGATGCTCGGATCGCCGGTTCCCCCGTTTAGTCCGGGCCTGCGAGGTATAAGTGCCGCGGTGGAACTCAAGGTACAGTTCACCGGACCAAACGGGCGGCTCGGGGTACTCCGATTCGGCATCCTCGAAGAACGTCCTCGGGCTGGACAGGGTAACCGTCGGCGAACCCTCGAGTGATTCGACGCGTTTTGCCGCTGCCAGCATTTCCCTGGTGGGTCCGCCACCGCCGTCGCCATAACCGAATGGGACCAGGGAGGTCGTTCCGATTCCCTTTTCCGCGTACTGCTGTTCGGCCCGCGCCAGTTCTTCACCGCACAGGTCCGAGTTGTAGGTGTCGACGGGAGGGAAATGTGTGAAGATCCGAGTGCCGTCGATCCCTTCCCAGTTGAAAGTATGATGCGGCATGACGTTGGTTTCGTTCCACGATATTTTCTGGGTCAGGAACCACTTCGCACCGGCCGCCGCCACGATTTGGGGGAGGGCTGCGGAGTAGCCAAACGAGTCGGGAAGCCACACCTCTTCGCAGTCGATGCCGAATTCGCGGAGGAAAAAACTCTTGCCAGCGACGAACTGCCTGGCCAATGCCTCTCCACCGGGCAGGTTGGTATCGGACTCCACCCACATTCCACCGACCGGAACGAAATTACCCGACGCGACTTTGTCCTTCACCCGGTTGAAAAGTTCGGGGTAGAACTCTTTGAGCCATGCGTACTGTTGTGCCGAGGATGCGGCAAACACGAAGCGCGGATTCGCGTCGATAAGATCGCAAACGTTTGAGAAGGTCCGCGCCACTTTCCTTACCGTTTCACGGGTGGGCCAAAGCCATGCAGAGTCGATATGCGCGTGCCCGACGGCGTGTAGTCGGTGGGCGCTGGCGGTTGCGGGCTTGGCGAGCACCGGTTCGAGCATCGCCCTGCCCTCTGCCGCCGTCCCGGAAACGTCATCCGGATCCATGGCATCGACAACCCGGTCCAGGGCGCGCAGAATTTCGGCGCGGCGCGGGGACGACGGCGGCAGCTGCTCCAGAAGTCCCACGAGTGCGGTGAAATCCTGCTGCAGTTCCCATACCGGGACGTCGAGCAACGCGATGTCCAGTTGGTTCAAGCGGTAGAGCTGTTCGTCGCCTGCAGTCACCTTATCGCCGTAAGGGGTGGGCGTGAATACGAAATCCTGGGCGACATTCGGATTCGCTGCAGCTTCGATGTACAAGTCGACAGCGCCGTCGTCGTTGGTATTAAGGGGTACGGCACGGTTGAGCGGCTCAACGGCTTTAACAATCCGGCCCGTGGGAGTGTACACAGTTCCCTCTGCCTGAAAGCCGGATTGTGCGCCCGTAAAGCCGAGATCGACTACCAGTTCGGCCCGGGTATTGGCCTCCGCTGCCCACTGCGGAGGAATGGACCCTGTGGCATGGAACCACACCGTGCCCCAGGGCCGTCCCCAGGCTGAACCCATGGAGAGTGGGAGGAAGGAGTTGCTTACCGCTTCTGTGAAGGGCACCGGCTCGTCCGGGACTTCCCACGCGCTGACATTGAGCGGCGTAGTGCGGCGGTACATCGCTGGGTCGAGCCGTTCGGCGCGGAACCGGCGTATGCGCGCTTCCACGAGGGAGCTGTTGTAGTGCATGGGGGAGTACCTTTCGGTGGTGGAGTTGCGTAGGAAAAGTCGGTGTTGCAGGTAATGTGCGCGCAGCAATCAAGCTCGGTGACGTTCAGCCTTTCAGGGCTCCCGCCGTCGCAAATGAACCGCCGATGCCCTTGCTGACGATCACATAGAGGACGATTACGGGGATCGAATACAGCAGGGAGAAAGCCGCCAGCTCGCCGTAGGCGATGCTTCCGTACTGACCGAAGAAGTTGAAGATCGTCACGGCTGCCGGCTGCCGGCTGCCGGTTGCTTGTGGCTGGAAAGTAACAGGATGAACGGGATGAAGAAGTTTCCCCAGGCCTGGATGAACACGAAGATGAACACCACGGCCAGGCCGGGGCGCATCAGCGGAACAACTACTTTCCGCAGGGCAGTCATGGCGCTGGCGCCGTCGATCCAGGCAGCTTCTTCAAGGCTGATCGGAACCGAGTCCATGAAATTCTTGGTCATCCAGATCGCCATCGGAAGGGAGGTTGCCGCCATGAAGAGGGCGACAGCGGGTACTGAATCGAGCTGCCCGAGGCGGACGAACATGCTGTAGACAGGGACCATCATCGCCGTGATTGGCAGGCATGTTCCGAAAAGCACCCCATACATGAAGGGCTTGTTGTACCGGGCTTGATATCGCGAGAGTGGGTAGGCGGCCAGGACGGCTGCCACCACAGTGACGACGGCGCAGCTCGCCGAGAGCAGGAAGCTGTTCCACAGCGGCCACAGTGTTTGCTCTGGCGTGAGCACCGCGGTGAAGTTGTCGAGGGTGAGGCTCTCGGGAGCTGCCAACGACGCCGTTGCACTGGTATCGACGGAGGCCAATACCAGCCAGGCGAGCGGCAGGAGAAAACTGACCGCAATCAGGATGAGGACGGCCGAGGACACACCCTTCGACGTTGATCGCCGAGGTGAAGCTATAGACAAAGTCATGGTCAATCTTTCCCGGGCTTGAGGACACGGATGTATATGAGCGAGAAGACCGCTCCGATGAGCAGCATTACTGTCGCGATGGCTGTTCCGTAGCCGACTTTGCCCAATCCGAACGCTTCGAAGTAGGCGAAGAGTGGCAGCGTTGTACTCTTCTGGTTCGGTCCACCGCTGGTCATGACGAAGATCAGCGTGAAGACCGAGAGCGTCTGCAGCGTAATCAACATGAGGTTGGTGGAAATGCTGTTTCGGATGACAGGCAGGGTGACAAAGAGGAGGCGCTTCCACCCACCCGCACCGTCAATGACAGCAGCCTCGGTGATCTCGGGTGCGACGTCGTTGAGGGCGGCTTCGTAAATCATCATCGAAAAGGCTGTGCCTCTCCAGATATTGGCCAGGATAATGGCGAACATTGGATAGGCGAACAGCCAGTTTGGGCCCTCAACGCCAGTAATTCCGAGCACGGCATTGAGGGTGCCGTCCTGACTGAAAAATGCATAGCAGGCAAAGGCCGCCACTATCTCAGGAAGGACCCAGGCGCTCACGACAGTCGTTCCCACGAACGATCGGACTACCTTCGGTGCCTGCGCCATCAGGATTGCCAGTGCCAGTCCGAGGAGGTTCTGTCCGATGACGGCCGAAGCCAGCAGGAATATGACGGTGAGCAGCAGTGCGTTCGGGAAATCGGGGTCCGTCAGCAGGGTGGTGTAGTTCTCAAAGCCAATGAATTCAGGATTGGCGGCGCCGGGGCCGGTGAGGGCTGCGCTGGTCAGCGAGCCATAGACCGACCAGATGACGGGCCCGAGGAGGAAAACCGCCAGAAGTGCGATGGCGGGCGCGAGCGGGAAGGCACGTCCAACGGCACGACGGCGGG
>NZ_KI914702.1:4352-12190 GCF_000520495.1 Arthrobacter sp. H14 | reverse complement strand
GCCTGCAGGATCAGGAACGCAGCGGCCGCAACCGCAATGTGAACCCGTGCGGCCGTACTGGTGAAGATGCCCTTCTCCTCCAGGCGGATGCCCCTATAGAGATAATGCGTGAGCAATCCTGCAATACCAGCGACCAAAACTACGCTGATCATGAATCCCACGAGGAAGCCGAGGAACGGCAACGTGATCATGTAGAAGGTGTAGTCGAGTCCGAATTCGGGGTCGGTGGCCCCGTAAGGAACCTGGTTGAAGAAAAGCAGAACCTGCTGCCACTGCGAGGAAGCCGCGGTTCCGGCGAAAACGCCCAACAGGACCGGAATACCGATCATGGCAAGCTTGCGGACAGGCTCAATCGTCTCCTGATAGCGGCTCAGATTGTCCTGAACGTCTGTATCAGGAGCGTAAATCGGACGCGCACCGTACGCAACCCTGAGGCTGGCGTAAACCGTGGCACCCATAATGACTGCAGCGACGACGAAGATCGCCGCCTGCGTAACGTTCTGCTTGACAAAGACGTCCAGATATCCGAGCTGGTCGAACCACAACACGTCGGCATAGATACCGGCGAAGAATAGGAAACCGGCAACCAACGCGCCGACGACAATCAAAGTCGGAATGAATGGTCCGCGGCGGTTTCCGAAAATGGGGCGTGGTCTATCCTGCGTGGATGGTCCGGAAGTCACTCTTTACCTCATCATTTGGGTCTGCTGCTTCATCACGGCAACCGGTTTGGTGCAATTATTCAGGCGCGGTTATCTGTGCCAAGACTGGGCGCGGCAGATGGTTCCGTGCCTTCTCATTCTGCCCTGTAACGGTTAACTACAGCGAATTGGCAGAGCCATGTCCGGCGAATGTCGCCTCATTGTAATCCGCCCGCTATTGCGCTTCACAGGTATCCAATTCCGATCTGTCCCCACCGGAGCCAACAGCCCGCACAGCTTCTACGGCCTCATCCAACGTCTCAACGCTGAAAACCTCCATCCCATCGGGGATGTTGCCGACGACGTCCTTACAGTTCCCAGCCGGGGCCAGGAAAACCTCTGCCCCCTCGCTCCGCGCCCCATCCATCTTTTGGGCGATCCCACCGATAGGGCCCCGCGGCCGGTGACCTCGTGGCCCGCCCCGGTCACATCGGTATCTACGTCGGCAACGGCAAGGTCATCAGCAGCGGCATGAACGGTCAGAACCTGACCATCGAGCACAACCTCACTGATCGTCCCGGATCGTACTTCGTGCGCGTCAACGGCTAACCAGCCGTAAGCTGGGACAAGCGGCAAGTGCCCTGAACGGTCGGCGCCTGCCGCTTGTCCCACAACTACCAGTAGCCGTTCCGTTTTGTTTCCGGATCCCACGAACAGGCAACAAACCACCTCATGACTCCATGGCTCTTCGCCCTCATTCCTATTGTTATCGTCGTCATCCTGGGAACCATCGCGTTCTTCATCGGCTACAGGGGGCACCTCTCCGACAGGCCCGGAGGAAAATCCGCTGCCCCTGCCCCGGTGGAGTCCCGCCGGGTACCTCACGCAGGTGTGGTGCCGGTCATGCGGGAGGACAGCCGCATCACTTCCCAGGCCCCGGACCAGCGGGCGGTGCTGGTGCAGTTCCTGGATGCTGAGTCCGAGTCCTGCAGGGCAGTGCATTCCTTCGTCGAGCAGTTGAAGCAGGATTTCGGGCGCACCGTCACCTTCGCGACCCGGCACTTTCCGCTCTCTGATCAGTCCTTTACTGCGGCCCTCGCTTTGGAAGCCGCCGGGGAGCAGGGCAAATTCAACGAGTTACTGGAGGCGATATATGCGGTCCCGCGGCAGGTGCGTGACGGGGCTGATGCCGTAAAAAGTGCCAGGTCCGGACGTAACGGCGAATCCGCGGCACGGACGTTTCGGGGGCTGGTTGAGGACCTTGGCCTGGACATGGCTAGCTTTGATGCTGCCCTCACCGACCCCCGCACCATGCGCCGGGTAAAGACCGGCAAAATTGACGGTGCCGCTTTGGGCATCAGCTCACCACCCTCGTTCTTTCTCCTTGATGGTAAGGAAGTACAGGCCACGACCCTGGCTGAATTCCGACAGATGATCGCAGACGCCGCTGCCCGGTAGCTCTTCCTCGTTCGGGGTCCGTGACGCTGGGTTTTGATTACAGGCCCGTGTTGGCCGATCTGCCGGATGCGAAGCTGTGGCGGGATCAACTACGGCGCTTTGGATAGGGCGGCCCGCCGGGGCAGAATCGATGTGGGGAAGATCCGCCGCCGCTGGCCCGACCTCCCCTCCTGCGCGTGGTTGCCTCCGTCGGCCCAGCTGGCCGTGCCTTGGCTTAGCCACTGGTTCGGATCCGTCACGGTATGGGTGGTGGTGGTTTCACCGTTGGCGGTGTTGGCCACGATGGAGAGCAGGTCCTCATGGGTGAAGCGCTGATGGACGGCGGCGGCGCCGAGGCCCTGGTCGACCTCGGAGGTGCCGATGACTTTGGCCAGTGTCACGGCGCGTTCCATTTTCTGCCGGATCCGCACGGTTCCGGCCGCGGCGGCTTCCTTGAGCCAGAGCGCTGCCCCGGAACCCAGGGCCAGGAACTCTTCCTCGCCCCGGCCGCAGGCACGGATTATCCGGTCCAGGGCGCCGGCGGACACTGCCGGGAAATGCGCGTCAATGATCGCCGGCACCCCGGCACGGGTGAGCTTATGGCGTGCGACCTCGATGGGCCCTTCCGCGCCGACATGGACAATGATGACTTCCTCCCCGGTACTCCGCGCCCAGACCCGCTGGCCCATCAGGGTATGCGGGACGGAGTAACGGGCATGGTCATACGTGATCATCGCCCGTGTTAGGCGGGACCTGCCGGGCCTGACCGAAACTCGCCGTCACCGGCACCGCCGGAACCGGATGCAACCGGTGCCGCTCAATCACATCGAGCATCTCTTTCGGGATTTCCAGGGTCGCCCGGTGCACCCGTGAATTCACCTCCGCCATGAACACCTCGCACGCAGCTTCCAGCTCGGCGAAAGACCCGTATTCGGGGCGGAGGTTGGTGTCTTTGGGCACGAGGTCGGCCCTTGGCGATCTTGACCGCGTTCTCCACCCCGCCCTTGGACGCCGGATCCGCCGGCATGCAGGTATGAATGGCCGTGGAGTAATGCCTGGCGAACGCCACGATCTGTGGGTTGCGGACCGGGACCCCGGCGACATGCTCGATCGTGACCGTCTTCTCATTATCGGTCAGCACATAGGTCGGGACCCCGCCGATCAGCCGGAACGACCGGTCCAAGGGCCGCGAAAACGCTCGGCATGGTCTTATCCCGTAAAGCAATCACGATACGGAACCGGGAAAACGCCAACCAGGCGCAGAACAACACGGTCTTCACCCCGTCGACGACGGGACCGTCTCCATAATCCCACTGCAGCCACCGGCCAGGCTCGACTGTCCAGGGACGGTGCACGCGGGTGTTCTGCGCACGGTACTTCGACTTCAACCCGGATAGCACGTACCGGGTCGTGCGGATGGAGCCCTGGTAGCCGATAGCGACGAGTTTGTCATGCACGACATCACCGCGGATCTTACCGCGGGACTGCTTCACCCAGGACTCCATCGATGGGAGGAACGGGTCGGTAATACGGCCGCGCCGACGGGCCACTGGTGCCTGAGCGCCTTCATCGCGGGCCCTCACATAAGTCCGGACCGTGTTATGCGACACTCCGCACACCGCGGCGGCATTCCGGAACGACTTAGTCAGATCATAAGCAGCTAAAATTTCCATGAACTCTCCTGGAGACTTCATAACAAGCCCCTTCCTTCCCATCAAGGGTGAAATGAAACGATTGGCATCGTCATTCCACCGGGAAGGGAGGGGCTTTCCCCGCAGCGACACGAGGGATGGACAAGGGAATCCCAGCACGCCCGGCCGGCACCAATCACCGGCAGCTGGTCAAAACTGCTTGCAGCCACTGGTCAAAACCACTGCCGCGAACGGTCAATCCAAATTGCCGTCTCTGGTCAGTTTAGAGTTGCCGCTGACAGTCCGACCCCGAACTCACTGGACAGATGCGCTCGATGATGTCCGAGGCCATGCCAGACATGGACGGCATGGAAAGCAGTGAGGACATGGGGGGGGCAGGCACGGTATGGGCGAGGATGGGATGTCCGGCCAGGAGGACCAGGGCACCGAGCCGAGTCAGACCGAGCCCACCACTCCCTAGCTAGGTGCACCGACCACCGACTGCCTCGACCCTCGACGCCCGTCAAGTATCAGGCCCTGCAATACAACCACCCCTCGGCCGGCTGGCCTGAACGCGTCAGCGAACTGAAGACCTTAAATCACCCTGCAGTTGAATGGAAACCTAGGAGCATAACCATGACTGAACTTCTTTTTACCCTTGCGCTACTGGCCTGCCCTGTCGGCATGGGCTGTCGGTTTGAGCTGCGTACTAGCCCGGGGGTTCATCAGTTGATGTGCTGAGGTGCGTGGCCCGGGGCAGCGCAGTAGACCCAGGCAAGGCACCCGTACAACGACAGCACAACTTCCTCGACCCCGTTCAAACGGCGTTGTCGTTTCTTCACGATCTGTGGCTCGAAGGAACCATCCCGATCCCTTGGGACCTCGATCGTGACCTCACCCGTCGCTTCCGTCAGCACGGTCTTCGAGCGCGTTCCATTCCGGATGTTCCCCGACGTGCGGTCGGGTCAGGGCGATTCTTCTCATGCCCGAGGTGCTCGGTGAGCTCCTCGTTCAGGGCGGTCTCGAGCACGTTCTTCGTGAACAGCTTCAACAAACCATCGGGGCCAGTCAACGCGAGTCCCTGTTCCTTGGCCAAGCGCACGAGTTCAGCCGCAGCTGCAGCCTCCGCGGATCGATCTTCATTCAATAGTTTCTTCGGATTCACAACATCCAGTTGTCGTCATCACGGCACCTTCCCGCCACGTCCACACGCGGCGCGTCAGGCCAGAAACACCGTTAAATCCACAGTCCCGGTTCAACGGACCACGACGCGCAGTCAACAGACCGGGTCAGCTATTTTCGGTGTTCACGAGGCTGGTCTCATCTTCTTCGAGAGCGGGGGTCTCTTTGAGCCCTTCAGGATTTGCATCGATCGCCTCGACGGGTGATTCTTCGCAGCCCCCGGGACCGTCCTGCTTCTCGTCACTGGATACATCCGAGGCAGCCAGTAACTTTTCATCGTCAGCCGTATGGCCTTTTTGCGCTGCCGAATTTTCGTCGTTCACGGTGCTCCACCTTTTCAGCACAGTCCGGGTCCGTCGTATCTGCTCCAGGACCATGTTTCGTGCCATCAACCTATCCGACCGCCCGAATTATTTGGTCGTCTATCTTGAGCCGGCACCGCTTGTGTCCGCTCACATCATCGATGAGCGTCGTTGACGCGCAGTCCCTGATCCCGTTGATCCCCGCAATAGTTGTTTCCTTATCGTTGTAGGTTTCACTCATCACCCGGATCACCCCGTTGTCCTTTGTCAACCGGGACCTGAACCGACCAAGTGGGTAAAGATCAGTTGCTGCTGTTCCGGCGGTAGACAACGTAGGTTCCGCTGGCTGCGGCGAGGAGGAGCAACCCTCCACCGAGAGCGATAATGGTTGACTGCTCGCTCGTACTCTCGGTCGATACTCCGGTGTCGGCGCCGCCCATAGGCACCGCACCCATCTGGTCCATCCCGTTGCCTTCCGCACTACCGGCCTCCGCGCCGCCCATCATCTGGTCGTGCATCTGCGCCATCCCCGCGCCGCCCATCATCATCTGCTCGTGCATCTGCGCCATGTCCGGATGGTCCAGCATCATCTGGTCATGCATCTGCGCCATGTCCGGATGGTCCAGCATCATCTGCTCGTGCATCCGCGCCATGCCTTCGGCTCCGACAGTGAGAGAGCCCTTCATGTTGCCGTGGAATTTGCAGAAGAACCCATAGGTTCCTGCTTCACTGGGAGCCGTGAAAGTGGCGCTAGCCCCACCCGGGATGGTGACATCGAAGGAACCATCCTCGGCGGTCACCGAATGGGCTTCGGTGTCGTTATTGGTCACCGTGATCTCACCGCCCGGGTTGACCGTGCCTGGCCCCGTAAACACGAAGTTATCGATGGTGATAGCCATCTGCTCGATGGTCATTGCCGGTCCGGACTGGGACACCGGGCCGGAAGAGGCCAGAGCGGGCCCCGTAGACCCGAGGCCTGCCCCTCCAACCAAGACTGCGGTGAAAGCGACGCTGAGAACTTTTCTACTGGTGATCATGATGAGGCCCTCCGGCGGGGTAGTTGGGAAGACAATATCCTGGCCGTCAATCGATTCGACGACCCTTGCCCCGAAACCTCCGCCACGTGACATTTATCATCTGCGGCGCGTTGGGCTGCCTCTTCACCAACCCTATCGCGCATAGTAGACCTACGCACAGGCCTACTTCTTCGCGAGCCGCCATCGGAGTCTTTTCTCGGACAATCGACCGAAACCGAGCAGCTTCCCATCGAGCAAAATACCGGGCGCGAAAACAACGTCGCGGCGCACTGCGAGTTCGCGGCCCTGGACGCTGGCAAGCTCGACTTCTATGGGACGGGTGTCGCAGCCCCTAGATGGCGGTAGTGACTGGCTGGTTATGGTTGGTGCCACACCGTTGTTCAGGGGTTTGGCTAGAGCAGTCCGCCCAGCAGTCCCTCGTTGTCCTCACCGCTGTCAGTGGAGCCCTCGACCGAGTTATCGGCATCGACGTCAGCATCCACCTCAGCGTCATTACCGCTGAAATTGCCGTTCAAATTATCCGACACATCGGTGTCGATCCCGTTGAGCACGTTATTGTCGCTCGCGACATCACCAAGGTCCAGCACATCATTGAGGATGTTATCCAGCGAGACGTTGCCGCTGTCGGAGACCTGGTTATCGGTCACCTGGGTGGTGACCTCGTCCACACTGGTCTCGGTGCTATCGGCGGTAGCCATGCCGGCGCCTCCGAGGATCATCACACCGCTGATGGCGGTTGCGGCCAAGGACTTCGTCAAAAGATTCTGCATATCGTGCCTCCATAAATCTGTTGGGGTTGAAGGACAATACCCATTCGGGGCCCCGACCGTGACCGGATGGGTATGCAGCCGAAATACTTTCGTAACCACACGAACCGCCCCGCGACCGCTTCCCATATACAGGTGCGCAATCCCACCCGCACAGGAACTGCAGGTCACCCACAGGTGGACGGCTCTGAGCTCACCCCTTGCGGGCTCCACCCGCCCACAGGTGGATGACCCGCAAAATCTGAGCAACCAGCCTCTGGGGTTATAGTTGCTCGGCGCCCGCACGTACAGTCCCTTCGTGGAGGCCGGAACCAGTTGCGTGGGCCATAACCAGAAAACCGGTACGTGGCGCACTACGCGAAGCTCATGGATCAACGGATCAAGGAGTTCGTGATGCGCGAGGAAATCATCATGCTCACCGCGGCCAAGCTCGACGTCGACAACGTCAACCCCATCCCGCAACCACCGCCGGTCTACGCGTGGAAACCGCAGCCACCCGGGTCCAGACGCAGTCGGCCGCGCACACCAGAAAACGCGGACAAAATCCAGTACTTCAAACCCACCCGCCATAATTCAGCGCGAAAGCTGAGTATGGCTCAGCTCGGCAACGCCGTTCCTGCGGCAACTTGTAACTCCCCGACTACTCATCTACTATCTAAAATAGTAGATGAGTAGTCGGGGTCTACTAAAGCGCTTAGCCGGCGGAACCGTCCTGGTTCGCCGCAGCAACGCCAAGGCATAATCCACCAAGCACCACGAACTGATCGGACATAATTCCTCACATGATTAGTTCACCCAGCGACCGCCGCAGAAGCTACCTGGCCTCTGCGGCGGTCGCCGT
>NZ_KI914702.1:0-4252 GCF_000520495.1 Arthrobacter sp. H14 | reverse complement strand
CGGTCGCCGTTTTAATCCTCACCGGCTGCGCCACCAACACCCCCGCCCAAAGCCAAGGAACGACGGCAGCGCCGTCCGTCTCCGCTTCCGCTACGCCCGCGGTACCAGCCCCGACTCAAACACCCACTGCCCCCGCGCCGGGAGCACCCGCACCAACCCTGTTGCCGGTCCTGTCGGCGTCGGACCCGGTATCATTCACCATTCCCGCCATCGACGCGGGATCTGAGCTACTGAGCCTCGGGCTGCGCGATAACGGCTCGCTCGAGGTTCCGCCCGGTGATCCAGGCGCACCCGCGAGTTGGTATAACGACTCCCCCACACCCGGTGAACGCGGACCCGCGGTCCTCCTCGGACACGTCAACGCCACCGACAGCGGCCCCGGAGTCTTCGCGGACCTCCGCAAACTCAAGGCCGGTGACACCATCGATGTGCTCCGGGAGGACGGCACCACAGCAACGTTCGTTTTCGATCGCGGTGAGCAATACGCTAAGGACGAGTTTCCCACCCAAACGGTCTACGGCAACACCGAAGGATCCGAACTACGCCTGATCACCTGCGACGGCTACGACCCGGACACCGGCGAATTCGACGACAACTACGTCGTCTACGCAAAACTAGTCACCTAAAATCATGAATTCGACAGTCACTGCTGCTGTCCCGGTCACGGGCCGGCTTACGGGGCCTACAGTTCATCGAAGCCATAGGCAACGTCTTTACCCTGAATTCAACCACTTAGCTTGAGCGATTCCGCAGGCGAACGCTCAACGTCCGTGCTGAAGGTAGTTCACCGGGCATTCACTTTCCACTGCGATACTGGGAGCCGAACCAGGATTCGTTCCGGTTTGAGAAGCAGGAGAAAATAGTCCATGCGGATCAACAGAGAAGATCAGGATTGGGACCGGGACCATGATACCCCGGTAGCGCCGCATCCCTTCCTCGACCGGTACTGGCAGGAGCTGACTATCGGTGATCGGGTTGTCGTTGAAATTATTAGTGGTCGTCCGGTCTCAGGACATGTCGATGCCATCACCGAGGACCGTAGTGTGTTGTGGGTGCAGTTCGATGAAGGTCAGGGCCGCCGGCTGTTTCACCGGCAGGACAACGTCATTCTGAACCGCGGGTATGTAGATAGTCCTCAAAAACGCCGCCGTTGATGGTGATGGCCAATTTGAAGCGGAACATAGAAGAGAAGGACCAGGTCGGGTCACAACACGTAGCTGATACCTACTGGCGGGACGATAGGCAGCTCATATCCGCCTGTCGACGGTTGCCACTCCGATGAGGCCTTGAGGCCCTCTCTGCACTCAGGACTGGTCAGCTGATGGCCGCATCTGGTGATGACGGCTTATCTGGAATGGGTTTGTGGGCTGTGAGCCGTAGCACGATGCCCCATTTGAACCGGGTGAGTTCATCGGTGACCAAGCCAGCGGCACGTACGGCGGCTTCGGGTTCACGGAGGAGGTGGTCGCCTTCAAAGCGAACCAGCAAGGGATCGAGGAGTCGTTGTACAGCGCGAACCGGCCGCACGGAGCTGGCGACGTGGTCAAGTAGGACCAGTCGGCCACCAGGACGGAGTACCCGCGCCATCTCGGCCACGGCGGCACGGTCATCGGGAATGCTGCACAGGCTCAGGGTGGCAACCACGGTATCGAAGCTGGCATCGGGAAAGTTCAGGTGCTGGGCATCCCCAAGCCGCAGGTCCACTACCCGGTGTAGCATCTCAGCCCGGGCGTGTGCCTGGGCCAGCATGCTCGCGCTGAGCTCCACACCAGTGAGCCGGCCCCACACATCGTTGGCAAGGAATGGCAGTTTATCGCTAGCTAAACCGCCAACCGAAGTTGCGATTAACCGCCATTTTTAGTTAACAGTCACAAGCCATAGAACACGACACACCGCCTTGGCGATCCCGTCTCGAATATGTCCTATGAACGGTCGCTCCGCGAGGTCGCTCCGCGAGGTCGCTCCGCGTGCTTCTTCTGTGTCGAGATCCATACTGCCAAGGGCGTGTTCGACCCCCTCATCTCCGAGCAGGGTTCCCTGGACGCTTTGTCCCTGGCGCACCGGTTCGTGAGAGATAGTTCGACGCGGAGCACCGCGAGGGGTCTCCTCCCGCAAGGCAGAGGCCGCTGCCCCTTGCTATGCTTCCAGCAGCCGGCGAAGGGGATGCAGTGTACGGGCGTGATGATGACGAATGGGACGAGTTGGTTCAGGCTGGCCATAGGTTCCTCATAGAGGTGGCAAGTCTGGGTAAGACCACGAGCTACACGGAAATGAATGCCGTCCTGCAGCGGCGCACTGGATTGGTGGGCTTCGATTTTAGCCAGGAGAAGGACCGAGCAGCGATGGGTTACCTGCTGGGCCGTGTCGTGGACCGGGACCAGGCTGATCACCCGGGCCTGATGATCTCCTCGCTAGTCGTCTATCTCAATGCGAACGACGCCGGCACCGGTTTCTGCAACCTGGCCAGGCAGAAGGGCCTACTGCACAAGGGCGACTCGAAAGAAGAGTTCTGGATTCGGCAAGTGAAGGCATCGCACGAGCTTTTCAAGACGCCGGCGCGATCGGCGGGGCCGGCCGGAGCCTGATCCTGCGTGTTCAGCCTCCGACGGGTGAAAATCGAGCGACCGCACGTCCTTGGGGCATTGTCAGAGGATCGCGCCAAGTAGCGCTGCGAAAAGCTCGCCATTTATCGTTGCGGCTCACAGCCGGAGCTTCCGCAACGGCACCAGCCGGTGTCCGCGTCGCACAGGGCGTTCCCCCTACGGGTACGAGGCTGCTGTGCAGGCGACTTCGGACATTCCGTGCAGTCGTCTTCGGAAAATGACATTTCAGAATAGAACGAGGACCCTCAAAAAACGTGTCATAATCCATGTTTTTTATTGTTATTGTCATAACTATGCGACTCACGGATTCTGAACCAGTCAAGCGAGGGGAGTGCTGAGCCGATGAGAGAGGCTGAACGCGTTCACGGCGCGGAGGAGCCGATCCTGGTCCCGGATGGCGTGTCTCTGGGTTATTGTCGCGTGTCGAGTTCGGATCAAAGTTTGGAGGGGCAGCGGCGGCTGTTGTTTGAGGCCGGCTGTTACGAGGTCTACGCGGACGTCGGTAAATCCGGGGCGACGATGAAACGGCCTGAGCTGGAGGCGTGCCTGCGGGCGCTTCAGCCGGGAAATACGCTGGTGGTGTGGAAACTGGACCGGCTTGGGCGCAGTGTCCGTGGTCTGGTGGAGCTGCTGCACCAATTGCAGGAGCGCGATGTGCAGTTCCGTTCGCTGACGGAGGGTATCGATACCACGACCACCCAGGGAATGATGATGTTCACCATCGTTGCGTCGGTGGCTGAGATGGAACGCAACCTAATCGTTGAACGCACCCGTGCGGGCCTGGCGGCCACTTCCGGCCGGGGCGGCAGGCCGCCCAGGTTGCAGGAGCATGACATCGAGGAGGCACGACGGCTGCGCTACAGCGAGAAGTGGAAACTGGACAGCATCGCGGCGAAGCTCAAAGTCAGCCGGTCAACGATTGTCAGGGCCGTCCGCTCGGACGGCGACAGCGGCGTTGGGTACGGTGGGAGCAAGAAACCGTCCCATCCCCAGGAGTTGCCCGGTGGTCAGAGCGCGCAAAAAACGGCAGGTCGAGGGGCAGGGCAGTCTCGATGACTTCCTTTTCCCTGAGTCAGAGGAGGCTCGTGATGAATCAATACGGCAAGCACGCACAGGACACTTGGAAGATGATCGCCCCGACCGAGTACGCGAAGATCGTGGACCCACAGGAGTGGTTCGAGAATCTGGGCCGGGAAGCGGAACAGGCAGTGGGGGAGCTGACATATCAGATCGCCGGCCCGGACCCGAAGGACGAAACCTACCTGGAGAAGGTCGGGAGAATCAACGCCTCGAAGATGCAGGCCGAGGAGATCGTCAGGGCCGAGATGCTGACCCCGGACCCGGCAGTGCAGGAGGAGCCGGACAAGGGGGTCGGGGACCATTCCGCGGAAAAGTAGCGCTAAGGATCAATCCGATCGCAACGATTGCTTGCGTCGATCGTTGACAGAGCATGGCTGGTGAATATTTAACGGCTGCCGAAGAGGCGGCGTACGGGCGGTATGGGCATGGAGCTCCGGAACAGTCGGTGCTGGAGCGGTTTTTCTTCCTCGATGACTTGGATCGCGAGCTGGTGGCGAAGAGGAGGGGCGACCACAACCGGCTCGGGTTCGGACTCCAGCTTGTGACCGTTCGTCATCTGGGTGCTTTCC
>NZ_KI914701.1:9685-12402 GCF_000520495.1 Arthrobacter sp. H14 | reverse complement strand
GGCAACCTACGCCATCAAGGCCGGCATGACGACCCGGCAGATCGCAGATACCTGGGCCCCATACCTGACCATATCCGAGAGCCTGCGTCTGGTCGCCGGGATTTTCCACAACGAAATGCCAACATCGTGCTGCGCTTGACCCGTAATTTGTAACGGATTGAAAGGAATAATCATGAGTGAACATTTCGACGTTGCCGTTCTGGGCATGGGCCCGGGAGGTGAAGTTGCGGCCGGGCGGTTGCTGAAAGCCGGCAAGACAGTTGCAGTCATTGAGCGGGAACTCATCGGTGGCGAATGCGCCTACTGGGCCTGCATCCCTTCCAAAACCCTGCTCCGGGCACCCGAGGCCGGCATTGAAGCCAGAAGGGCCGCCGGAGTTGCCGCACCGGAGCTGGATTGGAAGGAAAGCAGCGAATACCGCGATTACATGATCCGCAATCTCGACGACAGCGCGCAGGTTGACGGGTACGCCAGCCAGGGAGCAACGGTGATCAAAGCCGAGGCAAGGATTACAGGACCCGGAACAATTCAGGCGGGGAACCGGGAAATCAGGGCCGACAACATCATCATTGCCACCGGTTCCGAAGCGGTCATCCCTACTCTTGAGGGCCTCGATGACTGCATGGACGAACAGGGAAACCTACACCGCCACGGCGTTGCCGGAGACAGCAATAGTCATCGGCGGCAGTGCGGTCGGTATTGAAACGGCCGCCTTCCTGTCCGGCTTCGGCGTCGACGTCACCCTGGTCCACCGTGACCAGCGGCTGCTCGAGCGCGAGGAGCCGAAGGCTGGCGACTTGGCCGGTCAGTATTTGGCGGATGCCGGCATACAGCTCCGCCTCAACGCCTCCGCGGCCAAGGCCCGCAAAGAGGGTACGCAGAGCGTTATCGGGCTCGACGACGGCACCGAGGTGAGTGCCGACGTCGTCATCTTTGCCACCGGGCGTAAGCCGCGGACCTCCGGACTCGGCTTTGAGCAAGCCGGCGTTGAACTCGATGCCCGCGGCGGTGTACGGGTCGATGAACACTGCCGGGCAGGTGATAACACCTGGGCTATCGGCGACGTGACCGGGATTATGCCCTTCACACACGTGGCGAAGTACCAAGGTCAAATCGCTTCCGCTGCCATTCTGGGAACGCCCACGAAGGCCTCCTACAACGGCATCCCGAGAGTGGTGTTCAGCAACCCCGAAATAGCTGCGGCCGGACTGACGAAGGTCCAGGCCGACGAACAGGGCATCTCCACGGCCGCCGTCGAACTGGATGTGACGCAAGCGATCGCGCGCCCCTGGACCTATGAACGTGAGCCACGTGGTCACCTCGGTTTGCTCGCTGACACGGAACGGGGAACGCTGATTGGTGCCTGGGCCGTGGCACCGCTGTCCGGGGAATGGATCCACCAGGCGTCCCTAGCCATCCGTGCGCAAATTCCGATCGAGACCCTGCGCGATCAGGTTGCCCAATTCCCTACCTATAACGAGGCGTACCAGGCTGCCATGGACAAGCTCCGGCTCTAAGGAACCAGATGCCAGCTACCCGGACGGCTGGACGGCTGCGCCGCCATTCCAGCATCGCGTTTGGGAAGAGTGTCCTGGCTTACAGAACCAGTGATGTGACGAGCGTAGCGTTCCAGACGGGTTCCCGTTGGGAATCACTACACGAGTTAAGGAGAGCCATGCAGTTCGATAAAGCTACAACGGCACTTGTGCTGACTGACCCACAGAATGATTTTCTCAGCCCTGAGGGCGCGACCTGGGAACTTGTCGGTAACAGCGTGACGGAAAACAACACAGTCCAGCACATCGACCAATTGCTTGCAGCGGCGAAAGCCGCCGATTATGGGGTTTTCATCTCTCCGCATTACTACTTCCCGCACGATCACCAATGGGAATTCGGTGGGACCCTGGAACACAAAATGCACGAAATTGGTATGTTCGACCGTCCGGGACCACTGAACCTCGAAGGATTCGAAGACTCAGGCGCCGATTGGCTGGACCAGTACAAGTCCTACATTGAGGACGGAAAGACGGTCGTATGCAGCCCCCACAAGGTATACGGGCCCGAACAAAACGACCTCGCACTTCAGCTGCGCAAACGCGGCATCAACAAGGTCATCCTGGCAGGGATGTCTGCTTGCAGCAGCCAAAGCCGCCGATTATGGGGTTTTCATCTCTCCGCATTACTACTTCCCCCATGATCACCAATGGGAATTCGGAGGGACCCTGGAACACAAAATGCACGAGATCGGTATGTTCGACCGCCCGGGACCACTGAACCTCGAAGGCTTCGAAGGCTCGGGCGCCGATTGGCTGGCCCAGTACAAGTCCTACATTGAAGACGGAAAGACTGTCGTATGCAGCCCCCACAAGATATACGGACCCGAACAGAACGACCTCGTACTTCAGCTGCGCAAACGCGGCATCAACAAGGTCATCCTGGCAGGGATGTTTGCTTGCAGCGGCGAAAGCCGCCGATTATGGGGTTTTCATCTCTCCGCATTACTACTTCCCGCACGATCACCAATGGGAATTCGGTGGGACCCTGGAACACAAAATGCACGAAATTGGTATGTTCGACCGTCCGGGACCACTGAACCTCGAAGGATTCGAAGACTCAGGCGCCGATTGGCTGGACCAGTACAAGTCCTACATTGAGGACGGAAAGACGGTCGTATGCAGCCCCCACAAGGTATACGGGCCCGAACAAAACGACCTCGC
>NZ_KI914701.1:0-9585 GCF_000520495.1 Arthrobacter sp. H14 | reverse complement strand
AGCCCCCACAAGATATACGGACCCGAACAGAACGACCTCGTACTTCAGCTGCGCAAACGCGGCATCAACAAGGTCATCCTGGCAGGGATGTCGGCTAACCTCTGCATTGAAAGCCACTTGAGGGAACTGCTGGAGCAGGGATTCGAAGTGGCCGTAGTCGCAGATGCCACGGCAGCAGCACAGCACCCCGACCTGGGAGACGGCTACGCAGCCGCCCTAACCAATTTCAACTACATCGCAGGCGCCGTCATGAGCACCGATAAGGCACTCGGGGCCTTGACAGCCTGATCCGTAAACGAAGCGCCGCGAGACAACGCCCGCGGCGACCTCAAACGCTGGGAGTAATCACCATGGCCACTATTGACATCACCGAAACAAGTTTCGAATCCACACTCAACAACAACGACATCGTGTTAATCGACTTTTGGGCAGGATGGTGCGCACCATGCCGCACGTTTGCGCCGACATACAGCGCCGCCTCAGATAAGCACCCTGACCTCGCCTTCACAAAGGTCGACGTCGAGGCCGAACAGACGCTGGCGGCGAAAGCGGGCATCAGCTCCATCCCTACATTGATGGTATTCCGCGAAAAACTGCTCGTGTTCTCGCAGCCGGGTGTGCTGGATGCCAGCGCACTCGAACAGCTCATCACCCAAGTCAGAGCACTTAACATGCAAGAGATCCACGACAGGGATGCCGTGCGCACAAGCGACTCTGGCAACTAGCAACCAAAAATCCATGAGCATCTGCCGGAAAGGTCGACAGGACCACATGATTTACGAGCACGCACAACTCACCATCCGTCCCAATGGGCACGAGGACTTTCGAGACACTTATCCTGCCATCCGCGAGAACCTGTTGGAAGTACCGGGATGCCAGTCAGTGGACCTGCACCACAGCGTCGATCAACCAGAGGTTTATCTGCTCCGTGTAGGGTGGACTGCTTTGACTGACCACACCGAAGTCTTCCCTGCAACGGATCAGGGCCGTAACGTCCTGTCCCTGCTCGAAGCACACGTCGAATCGGTGGACATGCTCCACTTTGAGGCGGAACCTGTAGCACTTGCCCAATAGTTGGCATGGGCGTGCGGCCATCCGGAATGTAGTCGGTGAGCAATTCCCGGTCGTTTAGCCGCACGGTTATTCTTCCGCGAGCATCTGCTCCATCACTTTGATCTCCGATGCCTGTGATGCAATGGACTTTTCGGCGAAGGAGCGCACCGTCTCCGTTGACGCTGCTAATGCCGCTTCTGCCATCTCCACTCCGGCTTGATGGTGTTGAATCATGAGGTTCAGATATAGCCGGTCGGCTTCTTCACCGGTGAGGTTTCGCAGCCGTTCCATGTCGTCGGGGGATGCCATACCGGGCATGCGCCCGTTTTCCATGGCCACGCCGGTGTGGCTGGCGTTTCCCGGCATCCAGGACATTGGTTCCGCTCCGGTGACCTGCGGTAAGCTCCAATCCCGCAGCCACGCGAACATCTGCCCAACCTGATGCTGCTGGGTCAGCGCGATGTCATAGCCCATGGTGCGGATCTCGGGATCCGTGGATTGT
Organism: Arthrobacter sp. H14; assembly: GCF_000520495.1. GTDB lineage: Bacteria > Actinomycetota > Actinomycetes > Actinomycetales > Micrococcaceae > Arthrobacter_C. Next base: position 8,030 of record NZ_KI914701.1, on the reverse strand, counting down.
TCCCGGATGACCATGGACATTTCCACCGCTTGTGCATGGTGGCGTTGCATGTCCCTGGCGAAACCGGCATCAATACTGTTCCCAGCCGGCGCGGTTAGTGGCGCCGTGGTGCGCCCCAGCGCGAAAGCCCCCAGCAGGAGTGTCATCAGCACTATGGCGGCGATCGCGGCATGCCATGGTCGGATGCGGGTGAGCATTGTTGTTCCTTTCGTCATTCTGATGTGTGGGTGGTCCATGGCAAGGAACGGGTTATGACCAGAACCGGGCAGGGGCAGCGTAGGAACCATTCAGTTCCGGTGACCTGGTTCAATGTGTTTCGCCATTGCAGTTGGTCATGCATCAGATGCCTGAGTATGAGTGCAGGCCGGAGAAGTAGACGTTGACGATGGCAAAGTTGAAGACGATGCAGAGGTAGCCGACGATACACAGCCATGCTGCGCGGGTTCCGGTCCAGCCGCGGGTGGCTCGGGCGTGCAGGTAACCGGCGAAGACGACCCAAATGACGAAGGTCCATACTTCCTTGGTGTCCCATCCCCAGTAGCGGCCCCACGACTCTTCGGCCCAGATGGCTCCGGCCATGAGCGTGAACGTCCATAGCACGAACGCCACGGCGTTGATGCGGTAGGCGAGGTTCTCCAGGCTGAGTGCGGCCGGGATGCGGCGCATGAAGCCCATCCCCGGGGCTCGTCCTTCAGCGAGTGCGGCTTCGCGGCGGGTTTGCAGCAGCTGCAGGACGGACATGGCGAAGGTCAGGGTGAACAGTGCCGAGGCGGTGACCGCGACGGAGACGTGGATGATCAGCCAGTAGCTTTGCAGCGCCGGAACGAGGTTTCCGACCGGGGTCGGTATGCCGATGGTCGCGGCGGTCAGCATGATCAGTACCAGGGCGATCACGAACGTTCCCAGGAACCGCAGATCTTTGCGGGTGAGCGCTAACAGGAAGACACCGGCCACCACCAGTGCCCCGGTAGTGGCGAATTCATACATGTTGCCCCAGGGAACCCGGTTGGCGGCGATAGCCCGGGTCAGGACAGCCGTCAGATGCACTGTGAAGGCCAGAGCACTCACCGCCACACCGATCCGGGCCGCGGTGCGGCGTTCTTTGGTGTAGGACATGGATTCATCGGCTACGGAGTCCGACCGGTTGCCGCCGGAGCGGGTGTTGACACGGGCGACCCGGTCCTCGGGGCCGGTCAGCCTTTCATGGCTAACGGTTCCGCCGGCGGCGGGAACCATCGCTCTAGCTGGTTCGGTTTCGTCAACAGAATCGGCTGCTGAATCCGGATGCGCTGCACCAGAAGTTGAGTTGTTCAATCGTTCCGCGCGGCGGTTGACGGAGGCGAGTTTCCTGCTGCTGGCGGCCATGTCCCAGGCGAAGGCGCCGAAGGCGATCAGGTAGGTCAGGGCGGCCAGGAGCATGAACAACTCAGAGTATTCGCCGAGGGCTTCATTGATTCCCATTACTTGTCCTTAGGGTTGTTCTCCGCCAGCCATTTCTTCTCAAGCAGCGTGCGAAGTGTTTTCTCTTCTCCCTCGAGCCGGTAGTCTTCACCGCGGGCGAGGAACCCGTATTCGACCATGGTGCGCCCGTCCTCGTGAGTGCCGGCGCGGACCCATACCCGGCGGCGGCCGACGAAGAGCGTAGTCATCAGACCCAATACTGCCAGGGAGGAGAAGATCAGGGCCCCGTATTTGCCGGGATCATAGGTAATATCGACGCCGATGTAGCGTTTGAGGCCCTCAAAGGTGATCGAGCCCTTCCCATCAGGCAGTTCGTAGGTCTCGTTGGCCTGCAGGACGATGCCGCCGGTGTCGAGTTTACGGCCGTTTAGCTGGGTCAGTTCCGACGTATCGAGCGTGTAGACCGACGTTGGTACACCCTCATCGAGCCCGAGATCGCCGGAGTAGGAATCCAGCAGCAGCTGCGGGTTCAACGGGTCAGGGTCGCCCGCCACCGTCTGCCCGTTCGCGGCCTTCATCGCTGTGGGTAGGAGCAACCCAACGAAGCTCAGCTGCGACGGCTGGGCATCGGGCGCCTTAATGACGATGGTGGAGGTGTAGGCGGCGTCGTTGACGCGGGCGACGACGGGTTCGCTCAGGGCGATGTTGCCCTCACCGTCGCGGACGGTGACGACCGGCGCGTAGCCGTTTCCGACCAGGTACACGTTGGTCCCGTTGAAGGAGAGCGGATCATTGACCTCCAGCACCTGCTTCACGGGTTCGGCCTCCGGTGTTGTTTTCGTGGTGACCTTGGCGGTGAAGTCGATGGGCTGGCCGTAGTTTGCCTGTGTTTCACGCTCAAACGTGACATCGAAATCGTTCAGCTGGATGGAGAACGGGTCGAGCGTGCCCTTGCTGAAATTGGTCCCGGGGTCGAACGAGTCGTAGCTGACCAGGTTGTTGATAAAAGTGCCGCCTTCGACGAGGATTTTCTGTCCCCGGTACCCGAACAGTCCGCTGACCGCGAAGGAGATCAGCACACCAATCAACGCAATGTGGAAGAGCAGGTTGCCGACTTCCTTGATGAAACCCCGCTCGGCGCCCACTGATGGGAACGACGGGCCGTCGGCGTCGCGCATATCAACCCGGTACCCCCGGCGCTTCAGGACAGCCGCGGCGTCAGCGGCCGCCTGCTGCGCCGGTATCCCGTTGTCGGCCGGTATGGCCATTGCCCCGTAGTGCGGCAGCCGGGACAACCGTCTCGGCGTGCGCGGCGGTTTTGAGCGGATAGCCTTGGCGTGCTGGGCTGTCCGGGGAATGACACAGCCGACCAGGGAGATGAACAGCAGCAGGTAAATGGCTGAGAACCATACCGAGGAATAGACATCGAAGAGCTGGAAGCGGTCCAGCCAGGGGCCGGTCACCGGGTTTTCCTCGATGTACTGGGTGACTACGGCGGGGTTCGCCGGACGCTGCGGAAAGAGTGAGCCGGGGACCGCGGCCACGGCCAGCAACAGCAGCAGAAACAGTGCCGTGCGCATGCTGGTCAACTGACGCCAGACGAAGCGCAGCGTCCCGGTAAATCCCAAGGCCGGTAGCATGACATCATTCGTACCCGCTGCCGGAGCGTCGGCCTTCGTGCCGGGTTTCCCGTTTTCCTCGGCCGACCGGCTGTCCGGCGGAAGTTTGCCGGGATCCTGGCGACTGGGCGCGCCGGTGCCGGGACTGTCCCCGGTCGCCGTTCCCTGGTCGTGAATCGATTTGCGCATTAGATGGGCAGCCTTACTTCATTGGTAAACCAGTCCTGCAGTTGCCCCACCCAGAATCCCCAGAGCCCGGAGATCATGAGCAGACCAAGGAGAATCAGCACAGCGCCGCCAAAACGCTGCAACGACAGGCGGTGCCGGCGGAAGAATTCCAGAGCGCCCATGCCACGGCGGGCACCAATGGCGATCAGCAGGAACGGCACCCCCAACCCCAGACTGTAAAAGAGAGTCAGAAACGCCCCCTTGGTCGCCCCGGCCCCACTGGAGAACGCCAGTAGTTGGATGGCGGACAGGGTCGGACCGATACACGGGGCCCATCCGAGTGCGAAGGTGATTCCCAGCAGCGGTGCGCCCCACAAACCGGCGGGCGGCTTCGTATGGATTTTCGCCTCGCGCTGGAACCAGGAAAATCCGCCTAGGAAAACGACACCCATCAGAAGCACCAGTCCGCCGGACACTTGGGTGACCCAGGCCTGCTCGTCCTGCTGTAACCAGGCGCCCAAGCCGCCGAACACGGCACCAATCAGCATGAAAACAAGCGAAAACCCCAACACGAACAGGCCGACTCCGGCGAGCATCCGTCCGCGCCGTTGCTGCTCCAGGTCCGCTCCGGTCAACCCGCTCACATATCCCAGATACCCCGGGACCAGCGGCAGCACACAAGGTGAGGCGAAGGAGACCAGGCCCGCCAGGACAGCCACCGGAATGGCCAGCAGCAACGATCCGCTCAGGACTGTCTCGGCGAACGGATTGTCGACAACTGCCTGCACCATAACGGGCGTTGAGGGGATCACGACAGCCATATTTACGGGGACCCGGCCGCGGCGTCGGAAATCAACGCGTCGAGGGTGCTCTTTTCCGCCAAACCGATAATGCGTGCAGCGATCCGGCCCTGCTTATCCAGCACCAGCGTGGTAGGCACGGCCTGCGGCGGCACGTATTGGGTCATCGAGAACAACACCCCGCCGTCCCGGTCGTCAATACTGGGATACGTCACACCAAAATTCCGTTCGAACGCCGCCGCAGTGGCCTCAGGATCACGGACATTCACCCCGTAGAACATCACACCGTCGTCTTTATACTTCTCATACAGCGCCTGCAGATCCGGAGCCTCAAGCCGGCATGGGGGACAGGCCGCGTACCAGAAATTCAGCACCGTCACCCGACCCTGCCAATCTGCTGAATCCACCACGGTGCCGTCGTAAAGTTCGGCCGTGAGCTCAACTGACTCTCCCCGTGCCTCCGGGGCATATTCCGAGACAGAACCATCACCGGCGATATAGTTTTTGCCATCTCCTGCTGCGGCCTGCTTCGCAAGCGGGTCGTTGGCGGTGCATGCCGTAAGCGTCAAGGCCAGGACCATGACGACGGTGAGCAACCGTCCCGTTAATCTGTGTCCGGCCGGCCGGTTCACAACAGTGGCTTTCACGTACTCTCCAAAACATCGGGACGGGCAAACGCATTTTCTACAGCCTGTAGTACAACTCATACGTCACCGTCGGAACCAACACAAATTGCGACTGCCTGAGTCCCCGCCTCCACGGAACGCGCCGGCTCACCCTCCACGTTTCCGCCCTCCGGCGAGAAGGCTGCCTCCATCTACTATTGACGATAGTATTAAAGTGTCAACAGACTCAACGCCAGTTCTGCAGGGAGTGATGATTGTGGGAAACATGATGGATATGGGTGGAATGATGGGCGCGGGCATGATTTGGGCAGTCCTGATCCTGCTGTTGCTCGCTGCCGGGGCGGCAGCAGTGATCGTTTTGGCCGTCCGAGCCGGCCGGCAGGGCCGGGCCGGACAGCGTCAACTAAACGCCGGCTCCGATGAGGCGCACAGTGTTCTCCGTCGCCGTTTCGCGGCCGGAGAGATCGACGATGAGGAGTATCAGCGGCGCCGTGCCGCACTGGACAACGACCGGTGAGACAGTGCCCGGCCATCGTTGACTAGCCGTCTACACCGCCCGAGCATGCCGCTCCCGGTTCAGGTGTCTGTGGACCCTGCGCATAGGCGGCAATAAACGGTTCCAGCCGTTCGTCGCCAGCGCCATCCAGAACAACTTGTGTACCCCAGGCGCTGGCTTTTAGCGGTTCTTCCTGTCCGGGGTATGGACTCAGCAGGACATAACTTCGGGAGTCGGCCAGGTCAGTAAGCTCCTGCACCTGTTCATCGGAAAGGTCCGGGCTGTAGGTAAGCCACACCGCGCCATGTTCAAGGGAATGTACTGCCCGTTTTTCCTCTACCGGTGAAGTGTAGGTGCCACAGTTGGTCCAAACCGGTGCGTGGTCGCCGCCGACGCCGGGTGTCTGCCCATAGTCGACGGGTTCCGGGACATGGGTACGCGATAAATCTTCGAAGGTTTGGACGCCCTCAATCGGCTGGCTCGCCGCTTCCTCAACTGCCGCCTGCTGTCGTGACTCTCCGACGAGCACGAACGCCACAGCCCCGATGAGGACCAGAACGACCAGTGACGATATTCCGTAGATCAGGAACTTCTGGCGCCGCTCGGCGGCCTCTTGCCGGGCCCTGATCGCGGCTGATTTGGCGCGCCGTTCCTCGCGTGTCTGCCTTTTGTTTTCCACGTGGACTATTCCTCTCGTCTAAAAAAACCTGTGTCCGGTTAAGGGGTGCTGTTAGGGGCTGACTTGTTTATCCGGTAATTCCTCGGGGTGTGCTCGGGACCGGTCATGGTTTCTGCGCCGGATGAACACCACCAGGGACGCCGCGAAGACCACTCCGGAGACCCAGGTGTTGACGCGCAGGCCAAGGATGAGGTTCGCCGAGTCCGTTCGCATCAGTTCAATGAAGAACCGTCCGGCGGTGTACAAGACGGCATAGAGCGCCAAAACCCCGCCGGCTCCGATACGCCACTTCCGGTCGATCAGCAGCAGGATGATGCCCGCTGCGAGGGTCCACAGTGATTCGTAAAGGAAGGTCGGGTGGAAATAGCCAAGCACGACAGGGTTTCCTGCGGCGTCCAGGACGGCGCGGCCGGCGGCCATCTCGTGGATCTCCAGCTTCCAGGGAACGTTGGTTGGTTCACCATATAGTTCGTTGTTAAACCAGTTACCCCAGCGGCCCAACGACTGTGCGAACAGTAACCCGGGCGCTGCCGAGTCGGCGAAAGCGAGAAACGATACGTTGTTTCGCCGGCAGCCGATCCACGCGCCCAGGGCTCCCAAGGCGACTGCTCCCCATATACCGAGGCCGCCTTCCCAGATTCTGAGCGCATCCCAAGGATCCTGCCCCGCCGCGAAGTAGAGCTGCGGGTCCGTAATGACGTGGTAGATCCGTCCGCCCACGATTCCGAAGGGTACAGCCCAGATGATGATGTCGAATGTTGTCCCGGGTGCGGCGTCGCGGGCGACAAACCTGCGTTCTGTCAGATAGGTGGCCAGGGCAATGCCGGCCAGAATACACAGCGCATAGAAGTGAATCATTACGGGCCCCAGCTGGAAGGCACTCACTGTGGGCGAAGGGATATAGGCTCCCGCCTCGGACAGAACCTTTACAGTTGTCACAGCCATCTCCCGCTATTCGCCGGTATCCATCGCCGCGAAGGTTTTCCCGCCGTCGCCCGAGACCTGTACAGTCTCCGGAGTGGCGACCCACACCTTTAGATCGCCGGAGTCGTTCGTTGTTGCGGCGATCGCAGCCGGCTGCGTCTGGATCGAACCGGTGTTGGTCCAGCTAAGACCCGCGTCCCTGCTGACATGTACCTGCCCGTCGGGGGCGATGCCAACGGCTGTCTCGGCGCTGGCGAACGTGGTGAACATCAAAAGGGGCGCGTCAGGCACGCTGGACCAGCTCGACCCCGCTTCGGTGGAGCGCTGCAGTCCCTTCTCCGTGGTTGCCAGGACCACCTCCGACCGCGGGGTTCCTGCCAGATGGAAGGGTTGGATAGCCGTTGCGGACGACTGCCAGGTTTCGCCGTCTTCACTGGTCCGCAACGTCCCGTCAAAGGCGACAATGCCTCCATCGGAGGTGGTGAGTGAGTGGAAGTCCGATTCACCTTCCCTGGAGAGGATCGTCCACGATTTCCCGCCGTCGGTGGATTCCATAAGCCCCACCGGATTGGGTTCATCGCTACCGGGACCGGGATGGCCCGAGGCGTAGAATTTTCCTGAGGCCGCGGTGGTGAAACCCATCAGGTCGTTAGTTGGTCCAATCTTCTCCGGATGATGCTCGGATACATTGAACAGCCCGTCATGCGTGGCCAGCAGAACATCCTCGGTTTCAGGGTTCACCGTCATGCCATGGATATGGCCGGTGGGATAGGCGCCCGTTTCGGAACCTGAATGACTATGGCCGGAGGGCGACTCCTTTCCGGCTGTGGATGAGCCGGCGCATGCGGACAGCAGAATGGCCGCGCCAAACGTAACCGCGAAAGACTTCGCTGCGCGCCGCTGGGGCTTTGGGGATGAAGGCATGTCTCACTTTCGAATCCGGTAGGGGAAGGATGGGTCTGTCAGACCTAACTACTATAATGGATAGTAGTAGATAAGCGCGAAAAGAACTGATCGGCAGAGGCTTCGTCAGCCATGGAGCGACATCGATTTCTATTTGGGCCGCCACCATTGAAGGGTCCAAAGCGCGGAGAGCCCGCAAATAGCGGCCCATTTGTTCTTCACGGGTTGGTGGCCAGCCCGGCTGCGTCGTCTGCCCGAGGAATCATGTCAAGATGCCCGGCTGGATCGATTCGCAGAATCATTTGATTTTGTCCGGATAGCTGTTTGCGTTTTTGGTCCTCGTTTTGCGGTGGCCAGGGTCAGGAGTTCGGCGGTGAGGGCTTGGATTTCACGTTGGAGCTTTGCCGGGTTCAG
>NZ_KI914700.1:5841-12736 GCF_000520495.1 Arthrobacter sp. H14 | reverse complement strand
GTGCGGCTGAACGATTTAATAGCAGAGACGGACCTCGAAGTGCAGCGGGCAAAATTCAAGGACTCTTATCACGCAACTATTGATAGAGCTAAACCATCTTTGCCTGGAAGCGATACAGAACAAAATACCCAGAAACCGCTTCGCGATGAATTGATGATCCCGGATCCTAAAATAATCCAGGTAGGATATCGGACCCTGGACCGTCAATACCTCATCGCAGATAGCAGGATGATACATAGTCCTTCCTCCTTGTGGCATGGCCGCATACCCAACCAGATCTTCACGATTGAACAACACGCTCACTATCCCAAGTCTGGGCCTGCTCTGGCATTCTCATCACTCATTCCGGATAAAGACAGCTTCAACAACCGTGGTGGCCGGGTGTTGCCAATGTTGCAGCCCGACGGCACAGCGAACCTCTCATCCGGTCTGCTTGAGGCATTAAACGAACGATTGGGGCCGGGAATTGCAGCGGAGGATGTTACTTACTATCTTGCCGCCGTATGCGGCCACCCTGGATTTACCGAGCAATTCGACGCTGAGCTCCGTACGCCTGGGGTTCGTGTACCGCTGACCGCCGAGCGAACGTTATGGGACCGAGCAGTAGAAATTGGAAGATACGTCATTTGGTTGCACACCTATGGTGAACGTGGCGCGCATCCCGATGGGGCGACGGATATACGGTCAAGCGCAATTCCTATTGAACAGCCTTCTTATGACGTACCCGTAGGCAGAGATATGCCGAGCGCAGTCGAATACGATGCGACGGCACAAACGCTTCGTTTTGGAGCCGGCACATGGTCGCATGTGACTAAACGAGTGCGCGACTACATGGTTGGCGGGTCCAACATTATCGACTCGTGGACAGGCTATCGGCGGGCAAATCCGCGCGGCCGCCGGTCTTCGCCACTGGACGATATCAAAGTCTCCTCATGGCCAACTGAATGGTCCATCGAATTGACCGAACTGTTGAGCGTGATCACTCAACTCGTTGCCCTGGAACCTGAGCAACAATCCTTGCTGGAAGCGATCCTAGACGAGCCCACCATCAGTACGAACGAGCTTTCCCTCGCCGGCGTTCAATGGCCAACTACCCGAAATGAAAGGAAACCCCGTCTACCTCAAGATGGACAGCTGTTCGATATTTAGGCCTGTGAAATCACACAAGGTGGATGAGCATGTTAACCAAACGCCGATATCGGGCACATATGTCATGGAAATGGTCATGCCGGGGAGGACAAAAGCTGTTTAAAGACCAAAGGCCCAGCGGTGAAAACCGGTGGGCCAGAGGCTAAAGCTGTAACGGAGAGACCTGCCTCCGCCTTCCAGTAAAGTATATCCCACGATGAGCTCACCAGTCGACCCGCACTCACCGCCCCCGCCGCGTACGGTGCTGGCGCAGTACATCACCGAAACTCGACTCGCCCCGTACCTGGCTGCCACCGGAGATAATCAAAAGAGAGCAATTCAGCTCTACCAATTAGACGAGCCCACCATCAGTACGAACGAGCTTTCCCTCGCCGGCGTTCAATGGCCAACTACCCGAAATGAAAGGAAACCCCGTCTACCTCAAGATGGACAGCTGTTCGATATTTAGGCCTGTGAAATCACACAAGGTGGATGAGCATGTTAACCAAACGCCGATATCGGGCACATATGTCATGGAAATGGTCATGCCGGGGAGGACAAAAGCTGTTTAAAGACCAAAGGCCCAGCGGTGAAAACCGGTGGGCCAGAGGCTAAAGCTGTAACGGAGAGACCTGCCTCCGCCTTCCAGTAAAGTATATCCCACGATGAGCTCACCAGTCGACCCGCACTCACCGCCCCCGCCGCGTACGGTGCTGGCGCAGTACATCACCGAAACTCGACTCGCCCCGTACCTGGCTGCCACCGGAGATAATCAAAAGAGAGCAATTCAGCTCTACCAATGGAACATCAGTCTGTCCGGTGCGGTATACGAATCACTACACGTTTTTGAGGTGGTCCTGCGCAATGCACTGGACGCCCAACTGTGTTCGTGGAACGCTATGCAGGCCGATCGTCAGACCGGACGAAAACATAGTGAGGACTGGCTGCTTGATCCCTCACATCTTCTGATACGGCTCACCCGTGAAGGCAAGGACATTAGAACAGCCAGGAATCAAGCAGCCAACGCAACCCGGGGTCGCACCATTGCGATGGGCCATGCAGATCTGCTTGCGCAGATGAGTTTCGGTACGTGGCGTTACCTCTTGCCTACCAGTAGGGATGCGGGTCGTCAGCTGCTGTGGGATCAGGCGCTTACCGCCGCATTTCCACATCGATCACGTCCGGAAGCAGAAATTACTCGAGCCGTTCAAGGCATTCACCAGCTCCGCAATCGCGTGGCACACCTCGAACCGCTACTGAGGACTTCTAACGTCAGGGTGCAATACCACAACATGCGCGAGGTCCTGGCGGAAATCAATCCCGCTGTGGAGCACTGGTTTACCTCCACCCAACGGATTACCTCAGAACTGAACGCGCGCCCCTGAGGCGTCGCTCTGAGCAGACCAGGAAACGCCGCATGTGTGCAGCGGGCCCCCGCCGGATTGTGGCCAGCTCGCGAGGCGTTCCGATGGGCGGCGGTGCTCGGCTGGTAGTTCTGCGGCCGTGGCGCTTACCACCGATAACGGGCAGATACGTCGTGTACTGGTACTGGGCGGTTAGAGAAAAACCCGGCCGTTTCACGGCTCATGTTCAGAGAAGCGCGTCCGGAGACTTCGTTTCGCATCTCCAGCAAGAATGGGGCTTCCTGTATCGATCCCGACAAATGTGTGAGATCAGGTTGTAAGAATACGAAGGGCGCCGGCTGTTTTTCGAAGTGAATCCTCGCTGAGGGCCGAGAGCGGCACATTCGGTTTCCTGCTTGTGAACCCGCTGGAGCGCAGGTTTCCCGCCACCTCCTCGAGTCCTGGTATAGCGCCTAACTGCTGAAGGAACATTTCGAGCAGGGAACCGTCTGGCATTGCCTCCTTAGTCATTTTGGAGAGTCTTACAAAACTGAATTCCAGCGATGTGCCCTGGGCGCTGTAGTAGATAAAAGACACGGTTCCCAACCATTGGCCCTTACGGTCATAGATCCGCAGGCCGCCTGACGGCTTGGTGGTCTTGGACCCTGTCAGAGTCATTCCGCCGGAGGTAGCCGCGGCTGTTAGCAGGTTAAATTTCCCGAGACTGCCGGGATCATTCGTCCTCAGCCATGACCGGTATAGGTCCGCGGTCCATACGATCTGTGCATCATCCGCAGGAGCTGCCTTGGCTTCGGCTAACTCCCGTCCATACACCTGGGGCATCAGGATTTGAATTGAACCCTGAGTCAGATGCGAATATTCTACGGCGATGATCGAGGTGCCGGGCCCCGACATCGCATTGAGGTACTCCACCATCCTCTTCAAAGGTGCGTTAATGGCGTCAACGGCCAGAACGATCCGGAATTTTCCCTCTGCGAGATTCTGGGCCACCGCATGTCTGAGGGTCTGCCCCTCTTCCGTATCAAGCTGGAACGGCAATTCATTGTTGTGGTGGTTCCACTTGGCTGCGAAGTCATCCACATCCATCTTCCACAACCCCGACGCATAATCGAACATCTGCCCCACAATTTCACGCCGTATTTGTGGGTTGGCCGCCAGCTTGCACTCCACCAACGTCAGGTCGCCGTTCGTATCCACTACGACCAAGTCGGCCGCCCCGGCCTCAGACCGAAATTCACGGCAGGTGGTTGCGTCCGCGCTCACATCGGGAATCAAGTCCGGGTGAGCTGCCAGTATCCGTTGCAGGTCCGTTTCGAGGGCATAACCGGTCTTTTCGGGCTCCCGCCATGTACCGTCTCCCTGCCGGATCAAGATTTCACTCATACCCAATGACCTTATGCCCGACTGACCAAAGTGTGGAGTCCCCGGTAAAGCAGCACGGGGCGGCTACGATTTGTACAGGCAACAGCAGAGGCTGGGAGTTTCAGACCGATAACGCCCGCAACGATCATCATCAGGAAGATGACCTTCAACAAAGATGCCGTCTCCGCGCCGGTGATCATCGCGTAGATGACGGTCAGTGAAGCTCCGATGCCGACCCACACGGCGTAGGCCGTCCCGGTGGGCAGGTCACGCATGGCGTAGGCAAGGCCGCCCATGCTGGCGATGACGGAGGGAATGAAGATCAGTGTGGGCCCGAGCTTGCTGAAGCCTTCGGATTTACCCAGTGCTGTAGCCCAAACGGCCTCCAGGACGCCGGAGATAACGAGAACGATCCATGCCATGACAAAACTCCCGCGGGCCGTCTTGTCACACACCGGGTACGGCACCCATCGTCCGGGAGTCCCTGATCGGAACATTCACCACCCATTTTCTCACACCCGGTACGCGCCAAGGCTGGAAGGCTTGAAGGGGTTTACGGGTCATCCACCTGTGGGCGGGTGGAGCCCGAAGGATAGAGCTCAAAGCCGTCCACCTGTGGGTGAGCCGTCATGTACCCGACCGGCCAGTGAACCGCGCGTTCTTCATCCGGCCCATCATCAGCTGCTCGATGGGTTCGGCCCATGCAGAGCTTGTCGTTTTCCTCCAGGCCGTTGTCGTCAGGCTTTATGGACGGGTAGTTCTCCGGTGCTGGCGAGTTCGGCCACGCTCTGTGAAGGATGGCAGACGCGGGATCTGGCGGCGCATCTTTACCTCCGTGAACACCGTGCAGCCGTCGCACTGGGCCTGATCGCAAAGCCGCTGTCGAAAGTCAGCGACAAGGCAACACGCAAACTGGCTGAGGCGTCCAGCAACCGTGCCGAATACACGAAGCTGGTGGAGAAATTCCATTCCGGGCCGGCCCTTCGGCGCTTTCCCCAATGAAACTGCCGGCCGTGGACAAGAACGCGAACCTGACCGAGTATTTCGTTCACACCGAAGACGTCCGCCGCGCAACGCAACGTTGGGCGCCCAGGGCACTGGACGAGGAATATTCAGCGGCATTGTGGGACGAACTCGTCAAACGTGCCGCCATTCTCTACCGCGGCGTGGACCTCGGGATTGTGCTGGTCTGTCCTTCAGGCCCCAGGCACGTAGCCAAGCGGGCGCCGGTATCGGTGGCCATCGTAGGCGAACCTGGTGAACTGCTGATGCACGCCCATGGCCGCACCAAGCACGCGCTGGTCACCTTCGAAGGTGAACCCGACGCGGTGGCGCTGCTGGACAGCGCCGAAATCGGACACTAGCGGACCGGATATCCGGCCGCGGCAATCGCTTGTTTCACTTCCGCGAGGGCGCTGACCGGTCCGAAGTGAAAGATCGATGCCGCCAGCACGGCGTCCGCACCGGCCTGGACCGCCGGAGGAAAGTGCGCGGGCTCTCCCGCCCCTCCGGAAGCGATCAATGGAACCCTAACCGCAGCCCGCACTGCCCGGATCATTTCAAGGTCGAACCCGTCCTTGGTTCCGTCAGCATCGATCGAATTCAGGAGTATTTCGCCAACACCGCGTTCCCCGGCTTCGTGCGCCCACGCAACCGCATCTATCCCGGTGCCCCTGCGTCCCCCGTGCGTGGTGACCTCGAAGCCCGACGGCGTCACCCCCGGCGCCCGGCGGGCGTCCAACGAGAGAACCAGTACCTGCGCGCCGAAATGCGAGGTGATTTCGTCGATCACCTCAGGGCGGTTGACCGCGGCCGTGTTGATGGACGCCTTGTCCGCGCCACAACGGAGCAGCCGATCGACGTCCCCTACACCCCGCACACCTCCGCCCACGGTCAAAGGAATGAACACTTCTTCCGCGGTGCGGGCGACCATGTCGAAGGTCGTTTCCCGGTCGCTGGATGAGGCTGTAACGTCCAGGAATGTCAGCTCATCGGCGCCGGCGGAATCGTAACGGTGTGCCAGCTCCATCGGATCGCCCGCATCCCGCAGTCCGGCGAAATTAAGGCCCTTGACCACCCGCCCGGCGTCGACGTCCAGGCAGGGAATGACTCTGATGGCTACGCTCACTACCCCGGCCTCCTAGATACGGCAGGCGTGGATGCTGCTGACCAGAATGGCCCGCGCGCCAAGTTCATACAAGTCATCCATGATCTTGTTCGTCTCCTGCCGGCGCACCATTGAACGAACCGCCACCCACTGGCGGTCGCGCAGCGGCGAGACCGTCGGCGATTCCAGACCAGGCGTCATGTTGCAGGCAGCATCGGCGAGGTCAACGTGCACGTCGTAGTCCATCATCACGTATTGCTGTGCCACCAGCACGCCCTGGATGCGGCGCTGCAGGACGTCCAGACCGGCAGGCTGCTCGGATTCGGAACGCCCAATCAGAACGGCCTCGGAGTACAGAATGGGATCGCCGAAAGTTTCAAGTCCGGACGCCCGTAAAGTGGTTCCAGTGGAGACGACGTCGGCCACGGCATCCGCCACACCAAGCCGCACGGCCGATTCCACCGCTCCATCCAACCGGACGACGGAAGCGTCGATGTCACGGTCGGCGAGGTACCGGCGGAGCAATCCGTCGTAACTGGTGGCGATGCGGCGTCCGTTGAGCTGAGTCAGATCGCTGACCAGGACCATGGCCCGATCCCCGACGGCATCAGCGGTTCGCATGACCACTTCAGACAGGTCGACGGCTCTGGCGTTCTTGTCCCGGATCTGCACCATTTCGATGCCGCCGTCGACGGCGGACCGCACTGTCTCCAGCACCCCGCGCGTCCCGCACAGCTGCGGATCAGTGACCAGATACACGCCGGGGTTCAACACCACCCCCTCCAGTCCCATCACGAGATGGCCACCCGGGATCGGACTGCCTCAGCATCGATTCCAGCCAGGGCATCCAGAAACGCCACGGCGAAACTACCCGGCCCACCGGCCTCGCCCGCGGCCATTTCCGCCGCGACCGTATAGACCGCGGTAGCGGCAG
>NZ_KI914700.1:0-5741 GCF_000520495.1 Arthrobacter sp. H14 | reverse complement strand
GTCCAGGGCGAGGAAGGCCGCCGTCACCGCACCCAGGGCGCAACCGCCGCCGGTGACCTGTGTCAGGTAGGGGTGACCGTTGCTGAGCCGGATGGTATCGGTACCGTCGGTAATCAAATCCGTTGCACCGGAGATGGCCACCACCGCCCCATGCTGACGAGCCAGTGCACTGGCCGCGTCCAGGGCGCTTTCAGCAGTATCAACGGCATCCACGCCGCGCCCGCCCTGTCCCGCACCGGCCAACGCCATGACCTCCGAGGCGTTGGCCCGGATCGCTGTCGGTGCATGACGCAGCAAGACAGACGCCAGCGCCGTACGGACCGGCAGTACACCCACCGCCACAGGGTCAAGGACCCATGGGGTGCCGGCTTCGCCGGCGGCCCTGGCCGCTTCGACCATCCCGGTACGCTGCTCCTTGTGCGGTGTCCCCACATTAATCAGCACCCCGGATGCCATGCGGGCGAAAGGATCAGCCTCGGTGGGAATGTCAGTCATGGCCGGCGCCGCACCGAGGGCCAGAAGAACGTTCGCGGTGAAGTTCGTCACCACCGCATTGGTCAGGCACTGCACCAAAGGCGTGGCTTCCCGCAGCCGGTCGAGCAATGTACCGACATGGTCCGGTGTCAGGCGGGGAATCATCTGTAACATCCCTTCGCTAGTACAAACTAGATCAGGTTCAACGGGTCTTATCTCAGCCCCAATCGCCAGGGCACCCCGTGTCACTACGACACAGCCTACTCCCAGGATGAACTGTGCGGGCGGAGCGGCTGCACAATTATTCATCTTGCGACCCGTAAATTTTGTGGTGATCGTGGCCACCGCGACCGGTCCTTCCCGCCCGGGCGATCGTATTACCACCGCACCGGTTTCACGTACGTTTGGTGTTGAAGAGGAGCTGCTCCTGGTGGACGAGGTCGGCGGGGAACCGCTGCCGCTGGGCCAGGAGGTAGTGGACCGGCATAGTTCGGATGAGCGGTTGACGACGGAGTTCCAGCTTGAACAGGCCGAGATCGGGGTGCATCCGCACGAAAGTATGGAGGCCCTCTCGCCCGACATTAAAGACAGCCGGGCCAGTGCCGACGCGGCCGCCCGCGCGGCAGGCGCCCGGGTAACCGCACTGGCCACCTCACCTTTGCCGGTCGTCCCCCACACCACCCCGCAGCCACGTTATGAAGTGATCCTTGACCGATTCGGTATTACGACCCGGGAGCAGTTGCCCTGTGGCTGCCATGTGCACGTCTCGGTCGATCCTGATGAGCAAGGCGTGGCGGTGCTGGACCGCATCAGGGCCCTGACCGGGGTCGGGCAGGTTTTCACCATGAACATGCAATCGGAAGAAAATGGGTGGCGAATACAAGACCGAAAACCACGGCGCAGGTTTTGACGAGAATAAGCTGCTGGCCTGGCCAAACAGCACCACAAGGCCAGGAACCTCCCCGCTGGCAATGGATCTGGGAGCTTACCCCCAAGGTGCCCGACACAATGGAAGTCTCGGTCACCTACAACCGGCGCGGCGTCACGGACAAGGACGTACGCAAAAAGGTTTCCTTCTCCGCGATCCCCGTAGAAGACCTCGAATACTCACTGGAGAACCTGGCTGCAACGGTTTCCCAGGCATAATCAGGACAGAGACCCTGGAACGTTCGACCTGCCCGAAGTGTCGGGCAGACCGCAGCACTGGAACCGGTTTCCGGGGCTTGAGCACCGGGATAATGTCAGCGTTTGCCGTGCTTTAGCCGAGGTAGTCCTGTAGCGCCTGAGCCTGTGAGGGCTGGCGCAGCTTGTCCATGGACTGGGCTTCTATCTGCCGGATACGCTCCCGGGAGAGACCATAGGCCTGTCCTGTTTCGGCAAGGGTCGTGGGCTCGCCGTTGGCCAGACCGTAGCGCAGGGCCAGGATCCCGGCTTCCCGTTCAGTCAGGGTATCGAGTACTGCATGGAGCTGCTCACGCAGGAACACAGCATCCGCTGCCTCGGCCGGTACGACGGCGTCCGAATCCTCAATCACATCGCCGACACTGGTGTTTCCCTCCTCCCCGAGCGAAGCGTCCAGGGAGACGGGCTCCCGTCCGTGCCTTTGGAGCTCCTCGACCTTCCCGACCGTCATATCCAGTGCCACAGCGACCTCCGCGGGCTCCGGTTCCCGCCCGAGGTCCTGGAGCAGTTCGCGCTGTATGCGGGCAAGCTGATTAAGCATCCCGTGCACATGCGCCGGTAAGCGGATGGTCCGCGACTGATCCGCCACCGACCGGCTAATGGCCTGCCGGATCCACCACATTGCATATGTGGAAAATTTGAACCCCTTAGCATAATCGAACTTTTCCACTGCCCGGATCAAACCCAAATTACCTTCCTGGATGAGATCCAAAAAGGCCATGCCCCGGCCGGTATAACGCTTGGCCACAGAGACCACCAAGCGCAGATTGGCCTCAATCAGATGGGCCCTGGCAGCCTTGCCCTCATCCACCAAGCACCGAAGTTCACCCGATAACTTCTCCCCCAGATCAGCATTACCGGAAAGTTTATGCCCGGCATAAAGACCGGCCTCGACCCGCAGTGCCAGATCCACCTCCTGTGCAGCCTCAAGCAGTGCCACCTTCCCGATCACCTTGAGGTAATCCTTCACCGGATCCGCGGACGCACCCGCGACAAGTACCTGCTGAGCCGGCGCGTCCTCATCATCGGCATCCGGATAGACGAGCCCGGGAACCTGCCCATCATCATCTTTATCCCCCGCCCGAGACCCGCCACCAGAGCCAGCACCACCAACTCCGGGGCACGGCCCCGCACCAGAAGAGCCCAGAACCTGAGCGACGTTATCAACGTTGCCCGCATTCACAGACCCAGAACGATCCTGATGCAGTGTCTTCATTATTGGCACGACAAGTCCTTTTCCTGACTCCGCGGGCGGTCGCCAACAAGAGGGACAGCCACTTCCGGCTGGGTGCATAAATAATTTGAAAGGCATACTGAACAAACAGCCTCCATTAAGCTGAACTGTCAGCGGCAGACGAAAGTTCCATATCAGCGGCGACACCCGGGGTATGACATCGGGGTTACAAGGCTCCGTTCAGGGTCGACTCACCAACGGGAACAGCCCGCTGCTCAGATTCAGTTGAGTCTGAAATCAAATAAGCCCCGCCACGATTCCGGCCAGCACCACCCGAGAGCTCATGTACCCAAGGTGACAAAATGCTCTCGTTTGTTATCCGTCGTGTCCCTGGTCGGGGTCGGGATTGAGTGAGTCCCCATTCGCTTCGGAATCCTGGCCGCCATCTGCACGGTCGAGGTTCTGCGGATCTTTTCCCGGGTGATAGGTAATCATAAAATAGTTCCTTCCTCGATATGGTGCAGGGTTAAAGAACGGGCCTTCGGCCGGTGACGGCGATGCGTGCTCGGGGAAATATAACTGCCACCGCTTGAAGCAAGCAGAACATAGACCGGTGCCAGCTCCGGCCCAAGCCCGCCCAGGGCCTCAGGACCGCCAGGAACGGACCATACTTAAAACCATTCCCCCACCCCAACAACGGGGCCCATCTCCACCTGTCACATTTTGATAAAGGAAGCCCTCGCTAGCCGCCTTAGCATCCGGTTCCAGGGCATAAGCTGCTCGTACAGCCCAGCAGGTAAAGCAGATGCCGTTCGGGGCCGCTTAATGTGGGGGGCCACATGAAACACAAATTCGAGCACTTCCAGCACGGCAGCCAGAACCGGCACATGTGATGGAGGGGTTCTACGGTATTGAGCTACTGACCGTCGATGAAGCAGCTCACATGTTACGGGTTTCACGGATGACTGTATATCGACAGATCCACTCCGGGGAACTGCCCTCGGTGCGTTTTGGCCGGTCCATCCGCATCCCTGCCAGCGCCATTGAAGCTTACCTTCCGCACCCGCCCACCACGCCCGAACCCGAAGATGGAGACTAAGCCCTGCACCTGGGCCAGCGCCGACCGGATCAAGACGATGCCCCATCCCCTCGTACGCCGCCGCCCAGAGCCGGCTCCGGTGCGATGCCGGCAAGCGGACCGGGATCTGGGGGAACCTACCGAAACGCTCACCGACACCACGGCCAGCCTATAACCCGATAGCCAGAAGATGCTGGCCAGGAACCCGCATCCGCAAGATCCACCCCCGGCACGCCATACTGCTCCCGGCCCCCGTGTACGCGCCGTCGTGGTTTTCGAAGTGCCGCGCCGCGGTGGCGGTATTGACTTTAGTGACGATGGTGACCGATTCTGGCATCGCGGACAGACAATTTCCCGCCCACCGGCCGTCTGTCCTGCCGGCGGCCCGGGACCGACAGAACCGGAACGGGTTGGGAATGGCACGGGTTGGGAAGACTCCCCCGGCGTTGCTCGTTGGAGGATGAGCCCGGCCCGGGGAGCCAGCACTTCCAAGACTATGCCTCCAGTTCTGCCCGGTCCATGGGGTTTAAGAAATTGTTGCCCGGTTAGACTCGGTTCCCATGGACAGGCGCTGGGACAAGGCGATGGCACAGGCGGCGGATTTCGTAGCCGGCCATGGGCGGCTGCCCAAACGGCACAGCGGCGATCCTGCCGAGGAGCGGTTGGCGCAATGGCTTCGCTACATGAGGTCCCTGCACAGGCGCGGACTTCTGCGCCCCGGGCGTGCCGAGCGGCTCGATTCGCTGGGCCACTGGCGCCGGAGCCCGAAGATCCAGGATGAGGACGCGTACTGGTTTGCCCGCATGAGCGATCTGGAAGCCTTCACCGTCTCCGCCGGGCGGCTGCCTCAGCCGGGGAAAGAATGCCGGTGAACACGAATGGTCTCTGGCGTCGTTTATTAACCGCCAGCGCCGCCGCATCCGAAACGATACCCTTCCGGCTCACCGGGCGGCCCAACTGGACGCAGCGGTTCCGGGCTGGAACACCAAGCCCAAACCACAACAGGGCAAAAGGGTAAGAGAGCACCATACGGCGGCGTGGGAACGGGTGGCACCGCATGCGCCGGTGATTTTGGCCGGCCTGGCCTCGGGCCGGTCCCCGGCGCAGATGGCCCGGATGACCGGCGTACCGCACCAACTGCTGTTCGGCCTGGCACGCCACAACACCGAATGGGCCAAACAGTTCGAAGAAGCCTTGATGGAGGGCAGAAATCCTGCCACCGACCACGGAACACACGCCGCGTACCGGCACGGGTGCCGCTGTAGACAGTGCCGGAACCTGATCGCCGGCTACCGTCAACGCTCACAGCGGCGTTAAAAAGACCGGCAGGACCCGGGTGAATCAAAAGGTTGGGGGAACCATTCACGCCAGGCCCTGCCGGCCCATACTGGAGCCGGCACCGGCCGGCTCCAGGAACACCACCCGGCCCCCATAAAGGGAAGACGGGCAACACCGGGCTAATCTACCCTGCCCCGGACGGCATCGTCGAAAACACCGCAAACAAACGTTGGCGGGCAGGTCAGGGCACAGGCCTCGGGTTCAGGCTGTGCAACAGGAGGGGCGGCGCGGGCTTAGTCTTCGGCGGTCTCTTCCGGGTCCTGGCCCGGTTCATTCAGGGTTTCGGCTGTGCGGGCGTATTGTGCGCTGATGTACTCCTCGAGCCTGGACCGTTCCACGCGCCAGACACCCCGCCCGCCGATCTGTATCGCTGCAAGCTCACCGGTGCTGATCAGGCCCCGGACACTGGGTTCACCGACAGTAAGTTCCGCCGCGACGTCTTTAATGGGGGTCGGGGACCATTACGCGGAAAAGTAGCGCTAAGGCCTTGAGCCG
>NZ_KI914699.1:4934-12446 GCF_000520495.1 Arthrobacter sp. H14 | reverse complement strand
CTGGCCGGCACTGTCACGGCTGTTACTTTCAGCCGGTGTCCGGTGCTTGTTGGTGTTCACAGTGCTTCCTTCCCTGTTTGATGTACGGATCGGATCGGGAGCCTGGAGAATTGGCCGGATCTTGCCCGGTCTTTGCGTGGCATCGAACCGCACTCTCCACGACGGATCATTGTGCGTGCATCTGTATGTGATGCGCAGGCAAAACATATACCAAGCATGCTTACAAGGTAGTGCTTCGCCCGCGGATAGCGCCAGCGGCCGGACCAATGGCCGATGATGGCAATGGCGCAGCTGCGGAGGTTTTGAAAATCACGAATAGCGGTAACGGGGCCGCTTATGTCTGTACGGCGCCTCCAATGACAACGGGTCCGGACCCCCGGGACGCACGCTGCAGCCCTCGCGTGGAACGCGTTTGGCATCCATAAACACTAGTAAGTATGCTTGCTTTATGGTCCGCTCGACGGCGCACACCGCCCCCGCGGTAGAAACGCTGTCGACCTGAACATCGACGGGCGCCAGAGACTTGGCACAATTACAAACCCCTGCAACGCCACCACCGTCAGGGAAAGGATCAAAGCGGGCCCTCCCCTGGTGAACGTTGGAGCGTGAACGACATGATCGCAAAAGGCTCCCCCGGCTTTGTTGCCGGACCGGACATGCTGCGGGTGGCCGGCTCCCTGGTCACCAATCAGGTGCGCGCCTATGACCTGTTGCGGATGTTCGGCCACGAGGGCCGCCCCACGTCGCTCGGTCAGGCGTTCGCTGAGTACGGGCGGATCGCCAAGACCCTGCACCTGCTTGCCGTCGTGGACCCTGTGGATGACACCTACCGGCGGCAAATGCACAAGCAGCTCACCGTGCAGGAGTCCCGCCACAAGTTGGCCCGCGACATCTGCCATGGCAAGAGAGGCACCATTCACCAGGCGTACCGCGACGGGATGGAGGACCAGCTCGGCTCACTCGGCCAGTCGCAACACCGTTGCTGTCATGCTCCTGGTGAAGAAACCAGGTGCCAGCCCCGGCGCCAAACTGCACTACCGGGACATCGGCGACTACCTCACCCGCGAAGAGAAACTCGCCGCCGTCAATGGCAGCGACGTCGGAACCATCGATTGGAAGGCCATCGTCCCCAATGACGATGGCGACTGGATCAACCAACGCAACGCTGCCTTCAGCGATTTCAACACCATGAGTGCCAAAGACGCTCCGGGCTCCTCTATATTCAACACTCATTCTCGTGGGCTTACATCAGCACGCGATGCTTGGGTTTATAACGCCTCAAACAAGGAACTTATCGACAACGTTGTGCGGATGATCGACGCATTCAACCAACAAGTGGCCTCATTCCGCTCCAAACCGCGGACCGGTGCTGCTACCCAGGTACGGGCGGAAGCTGACGCCTTCATTGACCTGGATCCCAGGAGAATCAATTGGAGCGACGGGCTGAAAGTTGAATTTATCGCAAATCGCCCTCTCTTGTTCGACGCATCTGCCGTGAGGACGGCCGTCTACCGCCCGTTTAACAAACAGAGGATCTACTTCGATCGGCGCCTCAACGAACGAAGGTCGCTCTTGCCGACCATGTTCCCCAGTACGGGCCTCGAGAACCTAGGCTTTTATATGACAGGAGCCGGCGCACAGAAGCCCTTCTCTGTCCTGATGATAGACAGCTTGCCCGATGTCAATCTCTGGGGGTCCGAGGGAGGCCAATTCCTACCGCGTTATACCTATATCAACCATTCCGAGGCAGAACAGGATCTACTGAGCCAGCTGACTCAGCAACAGGACCCACACGAAGGATATGAGCTTGTCGACAATGTTTCCGACTGGATACTGGCCGATTACCGGGACAGCTATGGTGAAGCCGTAACCAAAGACGACATCTTCTACTACGTTTACGGGATCTTGCACGCGCCGGATTATCGCAACGAGTTTGCCGCGGACCTGAGAAAAGCCCTTCCGCGCATTCCTAAGACAGATAATTCTCACGACTACGCGTCCTTCGTCACCGCGGGCCGGGAGCTCGCGTCCCTCCATATCGGTTACGAGAACGCCGAACTGTATCCTCTCGGAGAAACACCGGTGGGTGGCTCGGTTGATAACCCCTACCGAGTCAAAAAAATGGCTTTCGGCAAGGGTAAAGATCGCACCAGAATTACGTTCAACGAGCACATCACGCTCAGCAGCATCCCGGAGCAAGCGTACGAGTACATGCTCGGGTCTCGGTCCGCCATCGAATGGATTATGGAACGCTATCAAGTCAGGATCGATAAAGCCTCGGGCATCGTCAATAACCCTAACGACTGGTGCGAAGAAGTTGGCGACCCCCGTTACATCATCGATCTGGTCAAGCGAACCGTGACCGTCAGCGTTGAAACGATCAAGATCGTCAATGCTCTGCCACCGCTCTCGCTCGCCGATTCAGCCGATTCCGCCAACGCCGAGTAAGCGCAGTTGTCAATGGAGCCGCGGTAAGCCAATCAGGCGTCAGCCGAATTATTCTTTGGACCCGTATTCGGACGGAATCCCTCTACATCTGTGACAGATTTCGGTAAGTGTTCCCAGAGATCTGACTCACTCCTCCCGAACACACGTTGAGTCAAATCTCGCTTTAGCTCAGCGGAATCAAGGGCTGTCAAAATGCGTCCGCCTCGAAAGGCGAACTGCACGTTGTATCCGATCCGGCGGATAAGGGCGGCGTCCATTTTCGGGTCACTTTCTCGGGCAATGCTAGTTATATCCCGCCACCAGGTGTCTCCATATGTCACCGTCTGCCCGTTGGCTAACGTGAGAATAATGCTGCCATTGCTGCGGTTTAGTTCAAGTAACAGTTCCTGCTCGACGGGCTCGTCCACCTCACTGAGAATCCGCCACTGCATCTGCGGACCCATCCCCAGACGAACCAGGACGTTCTCCTCGAATGCATACTCCAACTCGTGGAGACGGTTTCGATCCATTAGGTGAGCGACCGTGAGCAACATACGCCCATCATCCAGATATCTGTCTATATCCGCTTTGTTGCCGTAGTCGCAGGCCGCCACGGTTTCTAGATGCTCGATGAGCGCGATAAAGTCCGACAGGCACTGCGACAAGTTGTCAGCCACGGCCATAATCTCTTTGATCTGAACGCTCACGGGTTCCGGATTGCGGCTGCGGAACCTGCTGACTGAGCCGTCATTGACTTCGATGTCGTAGAAAGAGTGGACTGCGAGGTCTCGAGCCGCCTTCAAAGTGTTGAAATCGCTTATGAGCTGCTTCGATGGCCTACCCATGTTTCCCAAGGGTTCATCGATAGGGACCCCCATCACCTTCATCAATTTGAGCATTTTGGACGCCTTGTTCGACCCGCTATCGGAGGCCAAGAGAATCCGCACCCGCTCCACTGGAAGTGGAGTCAGCAGCACCCGCAACACCTCTAGCAGTGCTTCATCGCAAGCTGCGTCGGTCATTGCGACTGCACCTACTGCGCTGGCTACATCTCCGTTGACCTCTGAACTATTACCAGGAAGCATCTAATCTCCATCACTCGGCGCCGCCTTAGTCACCATGCCCTGTTGCCGTCAATTCTCATCTTTCAACCGTACTCATCCAGGTAAATATCGTTGTAGAGATGTGCCACGCCTTATAGACGTTTGGGAAGATGCATTACCTAAAGCAATTGGCCGTTTACCGGCGATAACGGGCAGATACGTCAGCTAGAAGTCCCTATTTCACTTTTCCAGGCGGACGCTGCTTGAGAACGGTTCCAATCTTTTCAACTGAAGCGAACCAGGACAGCAGATCCTGATCTATGGCGCCGATGACGGTGCGCATGTTGACGAGTTGGGCTTCTATGTTGCTGTTGATCAGGGGCTCAAGGTGGGCGACCCGGTTGCGCAGCCGGTAGACCCCGTCTGTGGCTCTTTCCAGCTCCCGCGCGGGCCGGCTTAGATGCGGGAAGGCATGTCGAAGGGGTCTCATCCCACAGCAATTGTTTGCCGGCATCGTGACGGCCGGGCAGCATAAAGCGCCACGTACCAAGTGACATGGCGGCAAGAATATCGGCGTGGTGTGGCTGCCGCTGATTTCGAGGTCGAAGCCGGGTGGACTTTACTGCCCGTGTTCGGGCGTCGGGAATGTCTCTGCCTACAACCCGGTTTAGCAGCGCTGACGGATCCAGTAACCAATCCGACGAGTGCAGTCGTCCTACCAGCGGGTCGGGTTGGGAGGCGTTCCACAGACACAGCTGTTCATCGATCGCATTGCGGAGGACGACTTCGAATATATGGAGTGCTTCGTACACGGCCCCGGAGAGGTCCACGTTCCATCGGTACAGGTGAACAGCGTCCTGTAGGTTTCCCGCAACGGCAAGGTAGGGCGCCAGCCGGGGTGCACTGAAACGCCTTAAGAGCACCGACTCAATACTCGGTTGTTCGTCTTTACCCATGGGAGTAAACTGTAAACGAAGACAGGGACAGGTTCCCTGTTATGGATTACTGAGGGTCCCGCGGCCAGGAGCTGCGGGGCCCTCAGCCAGTTAATGGCGTCATCGTCGTAATTGACACCCCAAAGGGGCTTCGGTTCCCCCGGCCAGAATCGCCTCCAGCGCACGAAGAATATGCATCCGCCTCCTCGAAGCCTGGCCCTGGCAAACGGCCCTGGGAAAACCTGTTCACCATCGTCCATCCACCGCCTGCCACAGCAAAGATACCCCCGCCCACCAGCCCGGACCACGGCCCAACCAGGAACATCAGTGGAACAACACCGGCAGCGAGGCCGGACGACCTACCCTAAAGCCGAAATCCAAAGCCAACCTCGAAAATCACGGGCCGACTACCGATCGGTGGATCAAGACTTAGCCTGAATCCACCGATGTTATGTGAGGTGCCGGCGGCGTTTTAACCGGGAAATGCCCTTCTGATCAGGGAAAATAGGACTTGTTCAAGGTTCATTTTCCAGCAGATAGAGGGGCATCCCGCAAATGCAAGTTTCTCATACCCGTCCGGTCGTGTCAGCTTCCTTTGACGATCCGAATCTCGTGTCCGCTGGCGGGTTGGTTCCGGTGCTGGCCTTGGCGGAGAAATCCGGGCTGCGGTCTTTGGCTGATCAGTGGGTCACGGTGCCCACGGATAAGGGCGCTAACGCCGGATTGAAGATCGCCTCGCTGGTCGGCGGGATGGTCGCTGGCGCTGACTCGATCGATGACATGGCGTTGCTACGGCACGGAGGGATGGGCAAGCTGTTCGATCGGGGCTATGCGCCCTCGACGCTGGGCTCTTTTCTCCGGTCTTTCACGTTCGGTCATGTCCGTCAGCTCGAGGCGGTCGCCACCCGCTTCCTGCACGGGCTGGCCGGACACACCCCGGTGGTCAAAGGTCTCGAAGACTACGCTCTGGTCGACGTTGACGACACGATCGTCGAGGTGCACGGCTACCAGAAGCAGGGCTCCGGCTACGGTTACTCCGGGGTGCGGGGTTTGAACGCGGTCCTGGCTACCGTCAGCACCGACGAGGCCGCTCCGGTCATCGTCGGCTCCCGGCTGCGTAAAGGATCGACCGGCTCCCCGCGCGGCGCCGCGAAATTGATCACTGACACCCTCGGGGCCGTGGCTCGGTTACGCAGCTGTGAAGCGCAAGCGGGCCCAGTGCTGTTGCGTGCCGATTCGGCGTATTGCAACCAAAAAGTGGTGGCCTCGGCGCTGGCCGCCGGCGCCGCCGTCTCGATCACGGCCCGGGCCGATAAACGCGTCAAAGCAGCGATCAGCACCATCGATGAGAGCGCTTGGACCAAGATCGAGTACCCGAACTCGGTCTATGACGAGGACAGCGGCCACTGGATTTCCGAGGCCGAAGTCGCCGAAGTCCCTTTTACCGCCTTCACCTCACGGAAGAAGGCCGAGCACGTCGTGGGCCGTCTGGTCGTACGCAGGATTCCGGAGCTGAATAAACCGGCCCCGAAGGACCAAGGCTCCCTGTTTCAGACCCACCGGTTTCATCCGGTCTTCACCACCAGCGGCCTCAATACCGTCGCCGCCGATAAAACCCACCGCGCCCATGCGGTCATTGAACAGATCAATTCGGACCTGAAGAATTCAGCGCTGGCCCACCTGCCCAGCGGGGATTTCGCAGCCAATAGCGCCTGGCTTACCGCCGCGGTGATGGCATTCAACCTCACCCGCGCCGCGGCGACCCTCACGGGTAAGGAATTAGCGAAAGCGACTACGCCAACGATCCGCCAAAAACTCATCAACATCCCGGCCAGGATCGCGACCAGCGCCCGAAAAATCCGGCTGCACCTACCTCAAAACTGGCCCTGGGAAACAGCCTGGACAACACTGTTCGACGCGGCCCGCGGACCAACCGCTGCAGCAACCGCCTGACCACCGAGTCCAGACCGGACGCAACCGAAAGCACAACGTGGAACACCACCGGCAGCGAGGCCGGCCGACCAGCGCTGCCCAACATCAGCCACCATCAGGAAAATCGGAATCACGGCCGATGCCACAGACCATCGGTGGATTCAGGCTTAGGCCGGGCGGTAGGCGCCAACTAGGTTCCGTGGTGATGGGCCCCCCGCTGTGGTTGCTGCTATTGCTTTGCACCGGTTTGTGGGCGGCGTTCCCTGGTCTTCGCCTCGCGGACTTGGGTTAGTTCGGCGCGCAGTTGGTCGATTTGGCGGCTGTAGGTCTCGTGAAGGTCTTTGACACGTTGTTCACCATGGATGCGCTCACGCTCGACGTCGGCCCTGCCCGCTTCACGCTCGGCCGTCAGTGTTGCCACGGTGCTGCGCATATCGGCCACCGCCTCGCGGGCGCCCTCAAGGTCGGTCCGGACTGCCGCCAGCTGAGCCCGGACCTCTTCGGCCGCGGACTCCTCGCGGTCAGCCCGGGCCGTCTCCGCCTCAACGCGGCTCTCGGCCACTCCTGTGCGCCGCTCTGCCGCAATCCGGGCCTGTTCCTCTGTCCCTGCCCGTTCGGCGGCGGCGTCGCGTTCCTGTTCAGCCAAAGTCAGTTGCACACGGATTGCTTCAAGGTCCGCCCGCAGGCCGGCACTTTCGGCTTGGGCCAGTTCCCGTTCGTTCGCGGCCGAGGCTTGGGCTTGGGCGAGTTCCTCGGTGAGTTGCTTAGCCTGGGCCAGGGCCGCATCGAGGCCCTCTTGGGCCCCTGACAGCTCCTCGGTGAGTTCCTCACTCGTTCGTGTTGCTTCTTGCGCTGCCGCGTCGGCCTCAACCTTCTCGGCCTCAGCCCGGCGCTGAGCCTGCTCGGCACGGGTGGCCCTCGCGTTCGCGCCCGCAACCTGCTCGGCGGCCTCGCTGGCTACCGACTCAATCTGAGCTTCCGCCGCCTCGGGATCACCCACGGTGCGCAGTTCCTCAACAAGCGCCGCGAGCTGCTGACCCAGGTGCTCGATCATCCCGGACACTTGGCCGGTAATCTCACTGGCCCGCTGACGCGCCGCATCCACGGGGTGAGCCTCCGCGCCCCGGGCAGCGCCCTCATCGGGGCGCTGCCGTGCCCGCCAAGCCGACGCGCGG
>NZ_KI914699.1:4212-4834 GCF_000520495.1 Arthrobacter sp. H14 | reverse complement strand
AAGCCGACGCGCGGGTATGGGCGGGCTCATCACAGTACTCCGGCGGACGGCCAGTGCCAACCTCGGCAGCCATGGCCGGACGCCGACACCCCGGATACCGGCAAGTACGCTCGTCAACTTCAATAACGTGCTCACTCATGTTCTCGTTCATAGTTTCATCATATCGTATTCCGTCTTAATAACAAGACATAACGAAATACGTAACGTAACGAAAGACGGAACCGACCGCATTCCAGGGCCGGGTGCGGCGACGGTCCTTGTATTGGGACGCTGTCCGAGCAGATGCGAGGTCCGCTCGGTTACCGCCGGGCTTCGCCCACCCGAGGGCCCGCCGCCATGTGTGCGGCCGGGCCCGGGCGGGCCAGTGCCAACCTCGGCAGCCATGGCCGGACGCCGACACCCCGGATACCGGCAAGTACGCTCGTCAACTTCAATAACGTGCTCACTCATGTTCTCGTTCATAGTTTCATCATATCGTATTCCGTCTTAATAACAAGACATAACGAAATACGTAACGTAACGAAAGACGGAACCGACCGCATTCCAGGGCCGGGTGCGGCGACGGTCCTTGTATTGGGACGCTGTCCGAGCAGATGCGAGGTCCGCTCGGTTACCGCCGGGC
>NZ_KI914699.1:2734-4112 GCF_000520495.1 Arthrobacter sp. H14 | reverse complement strand
GCTAGCTGGTGAGGCGTTCCGGTGGGCGGCGGTGCAGGAGTTTGGTGAGGAAATCAGCGACGCTAGGAGCGCCGAACCAAAGTCGTGGACGTGCAGCCGGCCCGCAGGGGCGGTTGTCCCGGTGGAGCGGGCACGTATGATCCGCAGAGCAGTCGCCCTGGCCAGCTACCAGACCGGCCACCTATCAGAAGCAGCATAAGAAAATAAGTTAGTCAATTTGTCTCAAAAGCTTGACGAGCTCAAACCCTGGTCTTCTGACCCGATGAAGGTGACGTGGTCACGAAAAAATCTGAAATCTATACCAATCCGGTAACGGGGCCCGTCCCGAAGCGCTAATGTCCGCCATTTCCAATAGAAATATATGGAGGCAACATTATGCAGAACATCTTTACCAAGTCCTTGGCCGTCACCGCCGTCAGCGGTGTCATGATCGCCGGAGGCGCCGGCATGGCCAGCGCCAGCACCGGAGATTCCACCAACACCAATGTGGATGGGGCAACCACCCAGGTGTCTGACAACCGCATCGATGACAGCGGCAACCTGTCGCTGGATACCATCCTCAACGATGTGGTCGACACCGGTGACATCGCGAGCAACAACAACGTGCTCAGCGGCATCGACGCCGATGTGTCCGACAACCTCAACGGCATCGCCAGCGGAAACGACGCTGACGTTGACGCCAACCCGGATGTGGACAGCAACGTTGACGCCGATTCCGACGTGGACAGCAACGTCGACGCCGACACCTCGGCCGACAGCCGAACCAAAGTCGTGGACGTGCAGCCGGCCCGCAGGGGCGGTTGTCCCGGTGGAGCGGGCACGTATGATCCGCAGAGCAGTCGCCCTGGCCAGCTACCAGACCGGCCACCTATCAGAAGCAGCATAAGAAAATAAGTTAGTCAATTTGTCTCAAAAGCTTGACGAGCTCAAACCCTGGTCTTCTGACCCGATGAAGGTGACGTGGTCACGAAAAAATCTGAAATCTATACCAATCCGGTAACGGGGCCCGTCCCGAAGCGCTAATGTCCGCCATTTCCAATAGAAATATATGGAGGCAACATTATGCAGAACATCTTTACCAAGTCCTTGGCCGTCACCGCCGTCAGCGGTGTCATGATCGCCGGAGGCGCCGGCATGGCCAGCGCCAGCACCGGAGATTCCACCAACACCAATGTGGATGGGGCAACCACCCAGGTGTCTGACAACCGCATCGATGACAGCGGCAACCTGTCGCTGGATACCATCCTCAACGATGTGGTCGACACCGGTGACATCGCGAGCAACAACAACGTGCTCAGCGGCATCGACGCCGATGTGTCCGACAACCTCAACGGCATCGCCAGCGGAAACGACGCTGACGTTGACGCCAACCCGGATG
>NZ_KI914699.1:1898-2634 GCF_000520495.1 Arthrobacter sp. H14 | reverse complement strand
CGAACCAAAGTCGTGGACGTGCAGCCGGCCCGCAGGGGCGGTTGTCCCGGTGGAGCGGGCACGTATGATCCGCAGAGCAGTCGCCCTGGCCAGCTACCAGACCGGCCACCTATCAGAAGCAGCATAAGAAAATAAGTTAGTCAATTTGTCTCAAAAGCTTGACGAGCTCAAACCCTGGTCTTCTGACCCGATGAAGGTGACGTGGTCACGAAAAAATCTGAAATCTATACCAATCCGGTAACGGGGCCCGTCCCGAAGCGCTAATGTCCGCCATTTCCAATAGAAATATATGGAGGCAACATTATGCAGAACATCTTTACCAAGTCCTTGGCCGTCACCGCCGTCAGCGGTGTCATGATCGCCGGAGGCGCCGGCATGGCCAGCGCCAGCACCGGAGATTCCACCAACACCAATGTGGATGGGGCAACCACCCAGGTGTCTGACAACCGCATCGATGACAGCGGCAACCTGTCGCTGGATACCATCCTCAACGATGTGGTCGACACCGGTGACATCGCGAGCAACAACAACGTGCTCAGCGGCATCGACGCCGATGTGTCCGACAACCTCAACGGCATCGCCAGCGGAAACGACGCTGACGTCACCGCCAACCCTGATGTGGACAGCAACGTTGACGCCGATTCCGACGTGGACAGCAACGTCGACGCCGACACCTCGGCCGACAGCACCACGGACAGCGCCTACTACGGCGGCTACGACAACGAGGGACTGCTGG
>NZ_KI914699.1:0-1798 GCF_000520495.1 Arthrobacter sp. H14 | reverse complement strand
GGTGCCACACCCATATCCAGGGCCTTCACCGCCGCGAAAAGATGGCCGCCGCCAACCAGTAACAACGGATATCCAGCCGAGGTTCTGCCCGTCGTCTCCCCAGGCATCCGATTTTGCTCTTCCTGCTGGTAGCCATGACCAGGCTGTTATGAAGCGACCTGCAGTATTCGAGGGCCATCGCCAAACTTATGCTCCGCGGCACCCAGGCATTTATACGTCTTTTATCGGTGGATTTATTGTCGCTTTAGAGTCCATTATGGGCCACTTTGGGGGTACTCTGGGTATATAGGGCCAACGAGGAGATGAGTATCATGAGCATCGAGACTATTGCCGGTGCCGCCCATGCCAGGACGGCGAGATTGGGTGTACGGGAGATCGTCCGGCGGCTAAATGCCGCGCTGGGGGCTACGCTCGTAGCTGCTTTGGCCGGCAGCAAGGACCGCAAGACCAGTTACAAGTGGGCGCAGCAGAATGGTCCTACTCCGAATGCGGCGGCGGTGAAGCGCCTGCAGTTTGCCTATACCCAGTGGATCGTCGTGTCCGAGGCTGAAGGCGAACATGTAGCGCGGATGTGGTTTATCGGCGCCAATCCATGGCTCGGTCATGATTCACCGGTTGATGCCGTCAGGGAGGACCGGTTCCGTGAAGTGGCAGCCGCAGCGGCGGCAATGGTCGATGACGGATTCATTGGTTAATGCGGACCTGCACGAAGACCGGCCTGGCACTGGTGGATGGGCCGGTTCCGGCCTACCGCGTTGCCAAAGAGTCCTATGGTCCCCTCAACCCCCAGGAACGAGGCCTTCTCTCGGATGACCGGTCAGATTGGTACCGGTTTGATACGCCCGGCCGGACCGTTTACGCGGCCGAAGATCCGCAGACGGCTTTTCTGGAAGCCCTGTCATGGGCGAGGATGACTGCCGCGCACAAGGATCACCTCGAAAAGACCGCAGCTTTTTTCGATGCACCTGTCGAGACGATCCGGCGTGAGGTCGAAGAGCAGTGGCATGCCAACGGACATATGGCTCCAGGATGGATCCCTGCCAACTGGCGTGAGGGCCGGCTGCTGTATTGCCTGCAGTTCGAACCGGGGCCGTGGGTCGATATGGCCCATGCTGACACTATTGCCGCATTGAACGGTGCGCTGGGCAGCTTATTGTATGAAGCCGATATCGACGAAACCCTGACGCTGGCAGAGATCACCAGTGGCCGACGCGAGATCACGACGCTGCTCGCCTCATGGGTCCGGGAGCAAGTCCTCGACGATGGCTCCTATCCCATGGGTGTCCGCTTTCCATCCAAGCACGGCGCATCCGGACACGGGCATGGCTGGTGCTTTGCCTTCTGGATGCGGCGGGCCGATGTTGGCCTGGAAGACGATCCGGTCACCGCCGACCCAGGACAGGCGATCGCCAACGACAATCCTGCTTATAACTTCGCCCGTGACCGGCACGGAATCATGTCCCGCTGACCACCGCCCATGCGGGAGCATGCTCTTATTCGCAGCCAGTTCCGTCGCCGTTTATCTGTAGTGCCTACAGCGATGTCTTCTGAATCAATCCAATTGGAAGCTCAGCCGACACTCCGATTAAGTTGACACTCTTATCCGTATGTCTTCTGTAATGTGCATCACGTGGTCACTGGTGTCCGCTATTTTCGTGCTCAACGAATTTCTCTACCTGATGGTCGTCGGTCTGCGACGGTGATCGGGCCGGATGGTGTTGCGGCTGCAGCCGAGGACTACCTCACCTACCTCGAGGCTTTGAACCGCTCGCCCCACACCATCCGCGCCTACGCCAGC
>NZ_AZRX01000411.1 GCF_000520495.1 Arthrobacter sp. H14 | reverse complement strand
TGCTTGAGACCGTTGTGCTGATCTTTAAGAATGGCGAGGAACTGGTGATCCACGCTATGCCCGCCAGAAGACAATACTGGGACCTGCTGCCCTAATCGCACTCTCGCTCTTGCCGCGAAGCGGGCGCAGATGCCCTTGAGGGATCGGTAACTGAGCAGAGTGTGTCCGGTTGAGGAACCTATTGTGGAGAAGGATGGATAGTTCGAGGCCGGATTGCGCGGGTGTCCCATAGTGGAAGACCGTACTGGACACCCGCGTGAATGGGTTCGGCTCAGCCCTCACATTCGGTGATGCCGGTCTTGGTTTCGATGTGCTGCCGCTCGATGGCACGGTAGACCGTCGAGCGCCCTACGCCGAACAGGTCAGCTACCTCGGCGGTGCTGTATTCGCCGCTGTGCACCAGCGAGACTAGGTGTGCCTCTTGCCGTCGGTTGAGCTTCGGTTGCTTGCCTCGCAATCGCCCCTTGGCCTTGGCGACCTTCATGCCTTCCCGGGTGCGCAGCCGGATCAAGTCGGATTCGAACTCGGCGACCATGGCCAGCACGTTGAACAGTAAGCGTCCAATGGCGTCGGTGGGGTCGTAGACCGAGCCTCCCAAGCTCAGACTGATCTGACGGCTAGTGAGTTCGTCAGCGATTGCGCGAGCGTCAGGTAGCGACCGGGCGAGCCGGTCGAGTTTGGTGACCACGAGTGTGTCACCGCCTCGGCATGCTGCGAGAGCCTCGCGCAGGCCGGGACGTTCGCGGTTGGTGCCGGTCAGACCGTGATCGACATAGATCCGCGCAGTCTCGACCCCCAGACTCAACAAAGCGTTGCGTTGGGCGGTCAAGTCTTGTTGGTCGGTGGAGCATCGGGCATACCCGACAAGCAGCGCGCCCATGGCGCACCTCCAGAGGTGAGGCCGGCTCGAGAGGACTTTCTCGGCTACCGGCAGCGGCTGGCTGCCGCACCTCCTATGGTTCGCCAATCAGGGCTCGGTGGGCAGCTTTAGCACCGGCCATGAAGCCTCGCCGAGCCCCGACGGTGGCGCAGTCGGTAAACCGATCCCGACGATCTCATCGACCCAAACGGCGGAATGGCGTGTCGCAACGATCAGCATTATGACGGAAACGCCAAGATGGTCGGAGGCGCCACGTAGTTTCAACCAGAAGCTGATCCCTCAGCGATAACTGGTGGTATGACCAGTTATACTAGGAGCATGAAGACGGCGATATCGATTCCCGACAGCGACTTCGAACACTTCGAGCGGGTCGCTGCGCGTCATGGCATGAACCGTTCCGAGTTCTTCCGGCGCGCCGGTCGTCATCTTGTCGAGGAGCTTGAGGGCGAAGCGGAGCTCACGGCGCTGGCGAACTCGGTGATCAAACGCGTCGGGCAGCCGTCCGCAGACAGCCCGTTTCTGCAGGAGTCAGAGCGCACGATGCTCGAGAGCACTGGCTGGTGATCTCGCACGGCGATGTCGTTTGGGTCGACTTTGGTTCGCCCCGTGGATCAGAACCAGCAAAGCGTCGGCCGGCGGTGGTCGTGCAGGAGGATTGGTTACTTGCCACCCAAATCGCGACAGTCCTTGTCGTCCCGCTGACGTCGAACGTCGCGCTGGAAGCGTTCCCAGGGAACGTGCTGATACCGGTCGACGCTTCCGGACTCGGCAAAGACTCCGTCGCCGTGGTGTCGCAGGTCGGCCCAGTAACTCGTGAGTTTCTCGAACCGTACCCGGTCGGGCACGTACCCAGTTACGTACTCTCGAAGGTCGCCGAAGGCATCCGTCTGGTCATGGGCGTCTGAGCGCCGATCCTACCTGCGCATTCACCAGTAGCCGATCCGCACTCGGAACTTCATCCGCAAAAACAGTTGCCCCTGATCATTTCCCAGGCGCGCACCCTGCGTACAGGTCGGCCATGATCCCGGCTAATTCCGGGGTCAGATCCGCTGGGGTTGCCGTAACCGGAGTGCGTTCGGCGACAGCCCGATTGATCGACCGCCAGAATTCTTCATCGGAGGGAATGTGATCCGGCCTGCGGATGAACCACACGTACCCCCTCGGCATGGGTGGCACACCGGCATCGGATAGATAGGAATCGATTTCAGCCTCTATTTCCTCGCGATCCTGTCCCGTGAGCGGCTCTTCCCGTTCACGGAGAACGCCATCTTTGAGCTCCTGGACTTTCGTCCGGCCTGATTGTGGACCAGACGGCTGCCGGCACAGATTGGCTTGCCCGGCAGACCAGGCGACGAGGGCCCCCCATCCGTTATCTGTGACAATAACCCATTCCCCCGGGCAGTCCCCGGCCCTAACCTCATCCCATACCGACCCGTAATCCATGATTCGCTCCAATCTGGTGTACGCCCCGCCTGGACAGGGGCGCACACAGCCAACTACGCCTGCGGGAAGTAACAGTTATCGTCCCCATAGCAGTTGAACGCCGGTGTGTTCAGAGCCCGGGCACCGTACCTGGGGTATCCATTAGGTGTGAAGTTCGACGTGAACTGACTGTAGTACTCATCGCTATTGTTGAGCCGGTTGCCGTAGATGATTCCCGAAGTATGACGCGGGTCGCCGCGGGAAATTTTGGTGCTCGCCACGGTATGTACTCCGCAGGTCGAAGGGCCGAGCCAGTTCTTTTCCCAGCACCTCATCCGTGAACTGGTGAAAGACAGCGCCGGGCCGGAATCATAGTCGAGGGCAACCATCCAACGGGTTTGCCTGCCATTGAGATTATTTCGCACAATGACGTCGTATGAACCGATCGCACCATCCTGGTCGCCATAGGCTGCGTTCCCCTTCGTCTCAGATATGTACGAACTCACGAACCGGTGACAGACGCCGCCATACTCACACCAGCCGTCATAATTGATGGCCATGGTGGAGAATCCTATGTCCGTCAGCTCTTTGATCTCAGGCATTTGTGTTTCCAGCGGGACGAAGCCGTCAACGGTCTTGCCCTTTGCATTTTTCTGAATCGTCATACCTTGCCCCGTACAGACCCATTGCTGGTGCTTTTGCTTTACAGCAAGATCCACGCACGGCTGCAACGCTGGCTTGACGATTGCGGCTTGAGTTTCAGTTTCGAGGGCGACCGCGGGAGACATTGTTGATGCGGTGATTGACCCCAGTGCGATGGACAGAGCGATTGCCTTCATAATTTGGCGCGGCTTTGTGAACATGATTTCCCCTTGGTTGAGCACTACGTTTCAAAATGACACCGAAAAGGTGCCTGAAGCGAGGCAAGAGGTGTCGCGGATCATGGTTCCCCCGCTGCCGCAGCGGTACTGCTGACAATTGTTCGGCCCGCGCAATGTTTGCCATTGAGACTTCACGAGCGGCTTGATTTGAAGCTATATGTGAGCAGGTCCGTGGTCAATACCCTGCAACGAAATTGGCAGGAAGAACTTTCGCCCGTCATTGGCAGGGAACCTGGAAACTCGACACCATCAGTTCGTTCGACCCGTTCCTGCCTGACTTCATTCCCGGGATGATCCTCGACTGGGCAGTGTCTTCTTCGGCGCGTACCGCGACCTTCCGCGCCCGGCCGATGCCACAACCGCACCGGATGGTTCCCTCGGCCCCGCAGAGTTTCAGGTTCCGGTACAGGGTCGCCCGTGACCAATTGACTGCGTCGGCGGCTTGGGTTGCGGTCTTTCCATCTGCGAGCAGCCTACGCGCGGCCGAGACCTCGTTCTCCACCTTCTCGGGATCCGGAGCCTTCTTACCAAATTTGACGCCGCGGGCTTGGGCGGCAGCCACGCCTGCACGGACCCGTTCGTTGATCAGTTCGCGTTCGTACTCGGCCAGGGTTGCGAACAATCCCAATCGCATACGACCCTGCGCCGTGGACGGATCGGTCTACGGGGTGATTCGAAGATTTACTGGAGGCCTAATCGCTTACCGGACTGGCGAGCTTTGTATATAGCTTTGATCGCTCTCGGTTCGGAAGCAGAGTTGTCGATGACGAGGTCTGCTCGCTCCCAAGGCCGCGCCGTGGCGAAGTAGATGCGTTGCCCTCCGACGTAACGCCGCATCGATGGGTGCTCCGGGGCCGGGTCTGATCCGTCCCGGATCGCCATTCGACGTGCTGTCTCATCGAATGACACATCGAGAAACAGCGAGTAATCCCAGACGTCGACGAGTTCGTCCCGGTGCAAGAACATGCCCTCAATAATGACCACCGCATCTGCCGCGCATTGGTTAGGCGCCGGTTGTGTAGCCATATCGTGCGAGGGGTCGAATGACGCCGTACGATACGCTCCGCTACCTGATGGGAGCAGCGGTTCGATGACGGTCATCCAGAACGTCAAGGCTGGTGTTGGCTTCAGCCATCTCAACCAGCGGCATATTCTCCCGCGTCCCGAAGTGCGAAGGATCCGTGCTGCTGTCGGGATAACAGAATGTGGTTCGCTCAAGTGCATGTGCTGCAAGAATCAAGTGAGACGAGCCGAAGCGGACTGAACCGCCCGATGCGTGACCTCTGTAGTTGAGCGAACCGTATTTCGGCCGATGACTTGTCGGCTCATGATCGTAGGCACCGCCGAAAATTCGATGTTCCCAATTCCAACGGTCACCACCCGGGTGCGCCGTTAATCCACCGTTGCTCGTGCCGGTTTCGAACTGTGAACGGTAAACACCGTCCACGGCCAAATGCGAAAGTAAAAGCACTTCTCCCACTGGACGGTCTGGGTGGAAGTGAATAGTCACCTGCAGATCCGATGCCAACGGAGGGCCGCCAACCGCTAAGCCCTGGACATTACCGACCGCACGGTGCCAGGGTGCGTTATCCCTTGCACTATTCACACAGCAAACTCTAGCGACCTAAACACGTCAATCAACTTGGAGAGCCCGGGGCAGCCGGTGAAGAACTGCTGGAGGGGTGATCCAGCAGTCCGATTGCGGGATCGGCTACCGGTACTTCGGCTCCTCCTTATGTTGATGAAGCCAAGGTTGGTCGGATTAAGGGTCGATAAGGCCTTCGTGCGTTGACCAGAAGTCGGCCATGGGTCGCGGTTGACCCAAGAGTAAGTCTTCAAGGTACAGGAGGTGCGTATGCCAACCGGGCAGGTAATTGACAGCCTCGATCCCGAGCCCATCGTGCGTCAAAGCCAAGTGAGTTGTACTGCCAACTGGGGTGAGTTCAATCAGCACATGCGAGAGTGGCTCGTCCGGGAATTCCCATGTCATGCGTAACAGCTGTTCCGGTTCGCATTCCAAAATCTGACTGGTACAGAAATAATCTTCCCCGTGCTCAACGGTCACGACATCGCCGCCGACGAACCGCCCAGAGGTTAATGCCCCTAGCCAGTGGGGCAACGCCTCCGGGTCAGTAAGGCCCCACCAAAGACGGTCCGGAGGAACTGCAATAGACCAGCTATGAGATACGCGTTCATTAGCAGGTTGAATAGAACGAGTGATGAGAGGCATGACCGGAGCCTAACGCGCTTTTCCACATTCTGGCTCGAACACCGCTGAAACCGTAGAACCAATGCATTACGCTGTCGTTGCGTTAGGCACCCAAGAAAGTGCCCGCATGCCGACCCCTCAGCGACTTCCAGGCCGGCCTCGATAGATAGAGTCCTAGCATGGCTGTTTTGACCGTCCCTGCCGTTACTTGGCACCGAGCGTGGCTTGAAGCGCACGAGGAGTGGGGGCCGGGCCTGCACGAAGACGGTTTTGGGCTACTGCCCGACGACGACACTAGATCGGCTGTCGGCTTCACATCCTGGGTGCGACGGCTCTCCGACGATGAGCGATGCTCGTACTGGTGGATTACAGATGGCGAACAGATCCTCGGCGGAATCGCACTGCGGCACGCGTCCAACCCACTTGTGCCGCGAGCCGGCCACGTAGGCTACGGGATTCGATCATCAGCGCGCGGGCGCGGGCTGGCAAGTTGGGCGGTAGCTCTGATGGTCGAGGAGGCACACATCCTCGGCATAGATCGGGTCTTGGCCGTCTGTGAGTCCGACAACATCGCGTCAGCGAAGACCATCGAGCGCCAGGGTGGCGTGCTCGATGAGGCATCAAAAGAAAGTACTGTCCTGCGCTACTGGATCGAGACCACCCCGCCATACGGGTAGGTCACTTTTCCTGATGGCAGCACCGTTAGAGGATCCGGTTACTGACACGAGCCCAGCCTCAGGCTGAGGATTAGGTCGTTACGCTCGGGGACGAATTGGTTGACTGCAAAGGGGCACCCGGATTGACTGAGCAGATGCGAAGTGTATTGGTGCTTGGTGGTACAGCTTGGCTCGGCCGTGAGATCATCGAACAGCTATTGGCAAGCGGTGTTGAGGTGACATGCTTGGCGCGCGGCGAGTCGGGAGCGCCTCCCGCCGGAGCCCACTTCGTACAAGTCGACCGAACGGCGGCCGGTGCCTACACAGCGGTGGCAGCCCAGCAATGGGATGAAGTCATTGAACTCGCCTACGAGCCCGCACTCGTGACGGGAGCGCTGGAAGCATTGGCTGCGAAGGCCAAGCATTGGACTTTGATCTCGTCCGTCTCCGTGTACGCGAGCAACACTGAAGCCAACGCGGACGAATCCGCCGACCTGCTCGCCCCAGTGGATTTGGAGGACTACGGCCAGGCGAAAGTGGCTGCCGAACAAGCTTCGAAGGAAGCGCTAGGCGACCGGCTCCTCGTCGTCCGGCCGGGATTGATTGCCGGTCCAGGCGATGGAAGCGACAGATTCAGCTACTGGGTCAGCCGCTTTGCCCATGCCGGTAACGAACCGGTTCTTACGCCAGAGACCGACAACCGGGCGGTGCAGGTGATCGACATACAGGATCTGGCCACCTGGATTGTGAAAGCAGGCCAGGAAAGCGTTACCGGAGTCATTAACGCCACCGGCGACCAGCACCAACTGGCAGAAGTTCTTACCCTGGCCGCAGATGTAGCGGGTTTCACCGGCCACATGACCAGCGCGGACGACGAGTGGCTCGTCCAGAACGATGTTCGGTACTGGGCCGGTCCAAGAGCACTGCCGCTATGGCTGCCCAAACCCGATGTATCATTCGCGCAAAGAGACAACTCAGCATTCCATACCGCCGGTGGGAACCTCAGCGATCTCCGACAGACAATGCTGCGGACACTAGATGATGAGAAGAGCCGTGGTCTCGGCCGGGTACGCAGATCTGGGCTGAGCCGTGGCGAAGAATTGAAACTGCTCGACCAGCTTTCGAAAGAATCAAGTCTGCAATACCGCTGAGCCGGCCGCCCCGCGACTGATTCATCAACCAAGCCCGCCCAAGACGATGTCCGGTGAGGGATCCGCTTGCGTACGACTCGGTTGCTCAGAGTTGGAGCTTCAGGCCCTCGTGCGATGCCATGAAACCGAGGCGTTCGTAGAAGCGGTGGGCGTCTGTACGGGTCTTGTCTGTAGTTAGCTGCACTATGTCGCAGCCGCGCCGCCGCGCTTCCTCAATGGCCCACTCGAACATCGCGGAGCCGAGTCCCTGGCTGCGGTAGTCGTCGTGCACCCGCACGGCCTCGATTTGGGCGCGCAGGGCACCACGGCGGGCCAGGCCGGGAATGAAAGACAGCTGCAAAGTGCCCACGGCCAACGCACCGTCACTTGCGACGATGAGCAACTGGTGGGGATCGGCGTCGATCGCCTCAAACGCCCGCCGGTAGAGCCGCGGGTCTTCATCATCGGTCACGCTCTCCCGTGTACTCCCGAGCGGATCAGCGATGAGGAGGCCCACAAGAGCGGGAAGATCCTCTAATGTTGCCCGGCGCAGCCCTACGGTCGAGGAAGCCAACGACAAGATCGATAGTGGTGCAGTCACCCTTTCAGTATCCAGCACCTCACTCGTACCGCAGGACGATCCCACACCGCGCCACCTTCTTGGGTCTGTCTATCGCGACACCGAAGAGGGACGATATGCGCACTGAAGTCGTTGTTTTCTGCTGGGCGAGGCGGTCGCGCGTAGTTGAGAAGCGTGATCATGGTTGCACTCAACCTGTCACGTCTACAGTTCAAGCAGAAGAGTGTCCGAGCCTCCGTTGCGGCCGACGTTTACAAAACCCAAGCGGTCGTAGAGAGCCCGAGCCCTATTCCCGTCCTCCACACTGAGACTTATTGCACGACACCCCCGGGCAGCACCGTGTGCGATCAGACTCTTTATAAGTGCGCTGCCAACACCAACCCCACGGTGACCCGGAAACACCCCGACGGTGAGCTCAGGAACATCAACATCCACGAAACCATAGCCCGCATCGTCCGCCGCAAAAGTGCGACACCAAGCCGCACCAACGGCGACATCCTTCTTGGTTTCAGCGATGACTCCGAAGTCTCCTGCCCGGGGCCAACCTGTCAGGTAGTGCGATAGTTCGGGCTTGCTCATCAGCTGTTCGTAGGTGAAGCGGTCTTCGCCGTTCCAATTCATCGCTTCGAGTGCCGCCAAAGACAGAATCTTCGTGTCCCCGGCGGTGGATTCCCGGATGGTGAGTTCTTCAAACGCCATGCTTACACGCTACCCCCGTTGTATATGTCGATGGTCGAGCGGGCACCTTCAGTCGGATGCTAACTAGTGTCGACGAGTGGTTGTCCCAGCCTAGGCCGCCACTTCAAGGATGATCTCTAGGCCGTCTTCCTCGTCCCACTGCTCACCGACCGTGGTGAACCCGTAGCTCTCTACGAGAGCGCGAGATGCAACGTTCTCAGGGCTAACAGTCGCCCGAACGACTCTAACCGCCGGGTGAGCCCGGGCGATGGCGAGCAACGTTTCAAGGGCTTCCCGAGCGTAACCCCTTCGCCGGTGCCCAGGGTCAATTCGGTATCCAACCTCGACCATGCCATCCGCATTAGGTGGCCCATGAAAGCCCGCCAAGCCGACGGGGGCGACTGCGCCAGGGACGAGCACGTACCGCGTTACCCAAGGGGCGTCCGCGGGAGCGCACGTAATCTGCTCGCTCCTCATGCGCCAGAGACCAGCGCATTCCGCGCCGACCAGATAGGGCGTCAGGCAGTGCTTCCCATCGGGCACAACCGTGCCTTGAGCCAGGCCATGAAGAACAAATGCAGGAACCTCAACAAGCGAGAGCTTTGATCGTTGCGGGTCGGGATGATGCCATGCTCGGCTACTGATCGTCACCTGGACATCCTTCCACGTCCCAAATCGTGTCTCATTAGAGGTTCGGCTTACGGCACACTGGTCGACCGGCTTGCGGGCCCAAGCGCCTTCGAGTGTTACTTACTTCAAGACCTATGCCCAGAGTGCAGGCGATGCACCTTGCGACTCGGATGGAGGCCCCTAAGTCGAGTCTCTCGGCCTATAGGCTTCGGTCCACTTGAACCAAATATTTTCAATTGTTTTCGTACTGTTGGGGGATTCACCTAGACTAGGGCAGGTCTGGACCTCTGCGCTTCCTGCTCGGCGAGCCGGCGCTCCGCTACCCGCTTTGCTTGAGGCGACTTTCCACCGTGCCGGGCGCAGCGCTTCTGCCCCCCGCATCGCCGGAGCCGTGCATGTACCCCCGGAACGCTTCTTCGCACCACGCTCAGCCATACGCGTCTCTTCTCTTAGTGCATTTTGTCTTTGGGCGAGTTGTACTTGGATGCCATCGCAGCCACAGTTGGATGGTCCTCGTCGAAGCCGCCTATTTCGACCATGGCCGTTCCGTCAAGCGAAAGCTCGCGCAAGGGGTCACTGCTGAACTCGCAATGGTCCATTTGAATGAAACCAATCGCCGGAGGTTCCGGGGATTCCCCTCGAAAACTTGGCGACGTTGCATTGAACCGGCAGTGCTGAAACGTGTATCCACCCATGTCGACGCTGCCGTCGAGAAGGACTTGAGTTCCCTCGAAGTTGCAGTTGAAGGAGTGGATTTTTAGGTCTTCATATGCACCCGGGGCGTCCGAGTCGGGTGGCCAACCGAAGTTGATGCTTCCCCCCGAAAAACGACAGTTACGGAACGACAACACGCCTCCTCGGTCGTAGGAGTCGAATAGCACTTCCGTGGCATGGAAGTCACACCCGTCAAATTCCATCGCACTGACAGGAGAGCCTGAAAAACTCAATGAGCCATAATCGAACCGAAGCCCACTGAGCCGATTCTTCAACCTCACATTCCTGATGCGCACGTCGGCCCCAGGCCAGCCGGGATTGTTCCGTTCCAATACGGCGCGATCGAAGATGGTGCTCCAGATCGTCTCCCATTCAGGGCCTTGAGATTCAACTGTGTCTGTATCGTTCGCACCGAGCGCGAGATAGGTAGTCAGGAGATCGATGCACACTTGGCGCTCCTTGA
The DNA here is from genome assembly GCF_000520495.1 of Arthrobacter sp. H14. GTDB lineage: Bacteria > Actinomycetota > Actinomycetes > Actinomycetales > Micrococcaceae > Arthrobacter_C. The sequence goes on along the minus strand of NZ_AZRX01000411.1, from coordinate 3,422 downwards.
CGTTGCGTTCTTCGCTCCAATCATCAGCGAGAGAAGCTAACGCGTAGATACCAGCTAAACGTATGGGTCGAGATTCGCTTCCAAGCTGATCTGCGGCGCTCACGTACCTGTCGCGCAATTTAGTGATGCTGTCTGATCGGTGCTGATCTTGTTGCAGGCGAAGCAACTCGAGCATGGTTAGGTGATCTTCGTCAGTCGTCTTCTGACGTCGAAACGACAGGTAGAGGGTGATTCCGAGGCCCAACGCCGCAGCAGTAGTTACAGCTGACTGCACGACTTGTTGCAGTTCCCTTGCCGTAAGGGGCTGTTCTAAAGTCCACGGCAAAAATTGGCCCCTGAGGATGAAGGTAAAAGCGCCAACCAGAACGGCGATGGCAATCGTTGCAAGCACAAGCCAGAGAAATAGATTGCGTAGTGGGACTGGTTTTGTCACCGTGCCATGCTCTGGGCGGGGATTACTGGAGGCGGCCATTGTCGCATCATATCGGCACTCGGGAACGGTGCTAGCTATTCGACCGAACCCCGGTTTGTCTGCGGCGGATCGTAGTCTTGGCCCTAGCAATCCTTGGTGTTCGTGATGCGTCCGCTCCCCTAGAGACCCGTGACCGTCCCTCGTGAAGACGTCCGGTGAAGGATCGTTTAGCGCGTCGCTTTCACCCTTCACTCGCCCGTAGCCACCGAGCTAGATGCTTCAAACCGCGTGGGCGTTGTCGGCCAGCGCTCATGGCCGCCCTCCCTGTTCTAATTGAGGTATGGGGCACTGGGTAGCAGTAACGAAGCATGTCTTCCAGCGACGTTACTCATCGGTTGATGTCTCCATCGTCGTGATCGCCGGGAGCACCGGGATCGTGCTCATCGATACGGGAGGAAGTCCTGCCGAAGCGGACGAGCTTCTGGGTGATCTGAACGAACAGTTCGGGCTGCCGGTAGTAGCGATCATCAACACCCATGCACATTATGATCACTGTTTCGGGAATCACCGGATGGTCGAAAGGACCGCGGCTCCCGTCTACGGTCATCACCTCGTCGGTGAACACTTCAGACAGTACGAACAACCACGGCTGTCCGCTCAACAAGCCAACCCGCTGCTGGAACCAGAGATGCAGTGGGACAATGTTCACTTGCTAGAACCAACTCACCCAGTCCATAAGAGGGCGGTGATAGAACTCGACGACAACTGCATCGAGCTCCTACCGTTGGCGCCGGCTCACTCGAGCACTAACTTGGTTGTGTTTTTGCCACAGCAACGGATCTGGATTGTCGGGGACATCGTCGAAGAATCAGCTCTGCCCATGTACAGCGCCGGAAGTGACACTTTCGGGTGGCCAGCAGCGCTCGAAAGCCTGGTGGGCAGCATGATCGACGATGACCTGATCATTCCGGGCCACGGAAGCGTCGTAGACCGGGGCTTCGTAATACAACAGCTGGAGCTACTGCAGCATATGGCCTGCAGCGTCCGCCAAGGCTGGATCCAAGGCCTCAGCGAAAGCGAGGTCATTCGTGGACTAACGAAAAAGACCCCGTTTTCTCAAACGGCCATAGAAAGCGCAGTCACTCAGGGATATAAACACCTCAGCAATGGCCGTCGAGCTACTTGTCTGACCTCACCGACAACCTCGATCCCAAACGCGACAACGAACTAGTCCCGTAAGCGGATCGGCTTACGGGCATGCTGTGGGCCTGAGTATGGTTAGGCTCGCAGGGTGTCCATCAATCGAAATCCCCAGGTGATCGTGCTGAACGGCGGGTCGAGTTCCGGCAAGTCCTCAATTGCTAGAGCGCTTCAGGAAATCCTCCCGGGCCTCTGGTTGACGTTCGGCGTCGATACGTTCATCGATGCTCTTCCTAATGGGGGTGACAGCCCGCGCGCGGGAATCACCTACGAGCAGGACGGCACGATCACCTTCACCACTGAGCATCGGGCTTTAGAACGCAGCTGATATACCGGACTCAGCAGTATGGCCTTGGCAGGGGCCTACATGATCCTCGATGAGGCCCTTCTCTCCGGGGGTGCTGGACAGGAGCGAATACGGTCAACGTTCAGCGAGGTTAAGCTGATTTGGGTGGGAGTGCACTGCAACCCAGACGTAGCCGCATCCCGCGAGGCACAACGCTCTGACCGCGTTGAAGGAATGGCGCGACAGCAAGCCCTGAGCGTGCACGCCGGGGTTGTCTACGACGTAGAGGTCGACACCACATATCGCTCGACCGAAGAGTGCGCGCGCGACGTCGCCGGCCAGCTCTCGCTCGGTGCATCCGCCCGCTGAAGCATCGGCCCGGTGAGGGATCCTCGCCGCGACAAATGCAGCCGAACGCCGGACCTAAGGGAGTACTACCGGCTTATGAAGGTACCCCGCGGACGACTTGGAGAGGGCCTTCGTCAACCGTGGGAGGCTCGAATCCTTCGTAGTATTCAGCGGCCACAACGTCGCTAAGCTGCACTTCATTTGGAGAGGTGCCATTCCGATTCCTAACGCCCCGAAGAGCAATCTTTCGGGGCGTGGACACATAAATCGTCTTCGGAATAACTCCAAGGGGCTCCACGAGTCGACGGTAATCGTCTCGCATCGAGCGTGACCAGAAGGAGTAGTCGAGGACGACATCAAAACCGCGCTCAATGAGTGTCACCAATTGCACACGAAGCTCGCCTTCGATCTCCCTCGCCGCCCCTTCCGGGAGCGGCTGGGACAGGTAGCCCTGCGCCCAAGCCTCCTCGTCAATAGAAAGCCGAGTAAATCCTTGTGATTGAAGTTCTTGAGCCACGGTGGACTTACCTGCACCAGGCGGGGGAATCGAAGCGGGAGAATCCCCCGAAGAAGCGCTGAGACGCGAACTGCGGGAAGAAGTCGGTCTTGGACTCGACGCTACGCCGCTACCCCACGTTTGGCGTCAGGAGTTTGCAGAGAACTCGCTGGCCGCCGGCTTCGAGGGGGCGGCCAATGACTACTTCCCGCCGCGTCGATCGCTTTGTGCCCCAAGGCCTCTGGGCTCTCGAAAGCCTGCACGAAGAAGGACTGGACTACTTCAAATGGTGGACCTTGGAGGAAATAAGCAATGCCAGCCCGGCTCATGTGTTCTCACCCCGTGGGCTCGCGGCATTACTTCCTTCCATCACACGGGAGCCCGGAATGACGATGACAAGCCCCCGCACCCTCGGCCTCTAAAATCCGTTGAGAGATCTTATACGGCGCATGACTAACTACCGTATACAGGCAGGATGGGCGCGATGGCGACCTGCCTGTGTCTTTACCGTCCCGTAACCGGATCCCTCAGCGGCACGTGTGCCCGCTTCGCGGCAAGAGCGAGAGTGCGATTAGGGCAGCAGGTCCCAGTATTGTCTTCTGGCGGGCATAGCGTGGATCACCAGTTCCTCGCCATTCTTAAAGATCAGCACAACGGTCTCAAGCAAGCGAGCCCGCGTG
>NZ_KI914698.1:9673-13985 GCF_000520495.1 Arthrobacter sp. H14 | reverse complement strand
ACAATCCTGCACGCCAAACCAATTTAAGAGACACGCTCTAAGCCCTGAGCTCTCGATTCGAAGTATTCTCGAAATCCTTCGTTACCGAGAATGGACGGCTGGCCGCAGCGCACCGCCCGGGGACTTCCTCCGCGCATCGGCTACTTCCCGAACAGGCCCACTGGATGGCAGCAACCTCCAGTTGTGCAGGCGGCTTCTGAAAATGACAAAACCCTATATCAACGTTGGCTTCTTCAATTCGCTTATACCCCGCCCGAGAAACAGCCCGGTGAAGGCGGCTCAACCGCTACAGTGGAGGCTATGACCGGCTGCTCATAGCCTCCTTTGCAGGCGTCGACCCTCCTTTGGAGGACACCGCGACAATCATGGGCGCCAAGACGCTCTACACCTTTCGCTGGATCCTGCCGCTACCGATGATCATCACCGGCACGACGATGTATCTGGTCTACGGACGAACCGTCGGCGGCGGCAAACGGCGTGGGAAAGAGAGGCCGGCAAGCCGGCAGTACCGGCCGTCTCCGGTGCTGTCTCGACTGCGACCGGAACCGCCGTCGTCACCGAGAACGTGGAGACTTCGACGTCCTCCCCTACGAACGTAAGTGAACCGACGGGGGCTCAGAAACAGCGTCCCGATATAGAACGAACTGTAGTCTTCAGTTCGGTGGCTTTTCCCTCTCGTGGAGAGGGAAAAGGTCCAGGCAATATTCGATAAGTCTTCTCATCCGGCGGGATGTCCCGGGGCTTTCGGGATAGGCAAGGCAGACATCACTTCTTCCAACATCGTCTTTGATGGCTCTCGGGGCCACAGAGAGACCGTCGTATGTCACATCGAATACAGGCCGTTGCATTAAAATCGAGTATCCGTGCCCGCGAGCCACCAGGGCACGCACCGTTTCGAAATTCTCTGAGCCCCATTTCACGTACGGGTCCATTCCGCACGACCGGATGGCGGGAAGGAGGTTTTCGCGGACGGAAGGGATATCAAGCAGGACCATCGGCATGTCCTGTAAAGCCATGAGTGGCACTTCCTCCAGCTCGATCAACGGGTGAGCGGGCGGCAACAGCACGTAAGGCTTCCGCTGTTGGATGATCTCTGCTGTAATCCCCGGAATTATGTGCCGTTGATGAATGAATACGGCATCAAGCTTGCCCGTCAGCATTTCCTGTTGCAGGGCGTCCGAGGAATCCTCCACGAATGAAAGCTCCACCTGCGGATGTGTTTTTGAAAACGCATCAATGAGCGGGGGAAGGATAAAAGGCGAGAGGGTGGAGTAGCATCCAAGTGCCATTCTTCCTGACAGCTCGTGCCCGGCCTCATATCCACTGACCTGCAGCTCGTGGGCCTGATGCAGCAGTTGCCGCGCCTCTCTTAGAAAACTGCTCCCGGCCGGAGTAAGCGTAAACCCTTTCGATTTTCTGCGCATGCCCAGCTGGACACCGAGGCTGGCCTCCAGTTGCGCCAAGGCCAGGGAAACGCCGGCCTGCGAGACGTGGTGACGCACTGCAGCAGCACTCACAGAACCGGTCTCCGCTGCAGCCACAAAGAATTCGATCTGACGCAGCGTGTACTTGAACATACCCAAATATAACTTCTACTTATGTGGTTCTCTAGGTATTGGTGTTTTTCAAATAAAGTGACCGGCGCCATAGTGGTATACATGTCCGAAGAGCAAAACATACAGACGGTCACGTCAGCCACATCTCCCAAGGTCGTCCTTCTCGGCACCAGTGGCGGCCCACGCTGGTGGGGCGAACGGGCCGGCATAGCAACGGCCGTAGTCGTGGATGGATTCTTCTACTTAGTGGACTGCGGATCAGGCGTGGGGAGGCAACTCCAATCAGCTGGATTGGAACTTGAGCATCTGCGCGGCATATTTGTCACCCACATGCACTCGGACCACGTCGTCGATTTGGCTAGCCTGGGTATCTTCGGCATGTTTGAACTGGAGTATTATACTGGGCCGAAAATTCCGATTGTTGGCCCCGCGGACCGAGGACAAGTGGTCCGGGCGTCCCCGAGAGCGGACGAAGACCCTGGCGTTCTATACCCTGAAGAACCCACCCCCGGTATCGAGGGTTTTTGGGAACACTCCATGCGGGCTCATGCAACAGATTTGAATGACCGTATCCGCGATTCATTACGTCCATCGCCGTCAAGCCTCTTTGAACCACGCGAAATCGACATTCCGGATTCCGCCGGCTTCCATGCCAACAATAATCCAGTACCGGAGATCGACCCGTTCGAGGTTTTTCGGGATGAACTAGTCACCGTCACGGCAACACTGGTAAAGCACCCGCCTATGGCACCGGCCTTTGCTTTTCGTTTCGATACGCGTCATGGGTCCGTCACAATCTCCGGTGACACGGCCCCCACCCAGAACCTGGTCCGCCTGGCACGGAACACCGACCTGCTCCTTCATGAGGTCATCGACAACGAGTGGATCACCGAAAGATACGGCAATGGATCCACACCGGAATCAAAAACCATGATCGATCATCACCTCAACTCACACACCACCATCGAAGAAACTGCACGCGTAGCAAACGACTCGAACGCCGACACCCTGGTGCTACACCACTTCGTTCCAGGAAATCGCCCCCTGCAGATTTGGGAACGCGTACACGAGAACCATGGACAGGCCATAGTCGGGCGAGACCTCATGGAAATCCACTTCGGTAAAGCTTACGTGCGTACTCGTTCTGGCGATCAAGACTCAAAGACATCATTAGCCGATGCCGTCCCTGTCGAAACGCTCAAACTCTAAGGATCAATCATGACCCCTGACATTCATGGAATTGGTAACAAAGCCACCGTAACCGCACCAAGCGACCGTGAAGTGAGCTCGCAGGAACGTCCGGAGAAGTTCAACACCAAGCATATGCGTCGTGTTCTCTTTTCCAGCTTTTTGGGAAGCGCGATCGAGTTCTACGACTTCATGCTTTATGCAACCGCAGCCTCGATCGTGTTCGGCCAGGTGTTCTTTACCCAGATGACACCGGCGCTTGCACTGGTCGCATCTTTTGCAACCATGGCCACGGGGTATCTGGCACGCCCGCTGGGAGCGCTGATATTCGGGCCCATCGGTGACCGGATGGGACGCAAAACCGTGCTGATCATGACCCTGACGTTGATGGGTGTCACCAGCGCATTGATCGGGCTACTCCCCACCTACGCCATGATCGGTGCTACTGCCCCAATCCTGCTCATCACCCTGCGGATCGTTCAAGGGATTGCCGTAGGCGGGGAATGGGGTGGTTCCATGCTGATCGCGATGGAACATTCCCCCGGAAGGCGCCGCGGATTTGCCGCCAGCTTCGCCAACATGGGCGGCCCGGCAGGTGCCCTCTGCGCCACCGCCATGATCGGGCTTTTCGCCGCGTTGCCGGACGAGCAGTTCTACGCATGGGGCTGGAGAATCCCGTTCCTCTTCTCATTGGTCCTGGTTGCCATCGGCCTCTTTGTCCGCCTGAAGATCGCCGAGACACCGGTTTTCCAACAATTGGCCCAGAAACGCGAAGAGAAGATGACGCCGGTAAGAGACATCTTTACGACCTATTGGAAGCAGCTTCTATTGGCCATCGTCGCCGGCGTCGCGCCCTACGTCACCCAGGGAATCTTCGTTATCTGGTCCACCGCACTGGTCGTGCAGCATGGAATGGACCGCACCCTCGCAATCAACCTCCACATCCCCACAGCGTTCGCGCTCATTTTGGCCATAGCATTGTCTTCCCACCTCAGCGACCGATTCGGGCGCCGCCCCGTTATGGCGTTCGGCGTTGTCGCCGGCATCGTGCTGGCCTTTCCGATGATGATGCTGCTCGAAACAGCAACCTTCTGGGGCGTACTCATCGCCATGGTCGTTGCCCAATTTCTGATGCAGGGATTCATCTTCGGACCTTTCGCTGCATTTACCGCCGAGTTGTTCCCCACCCGGATGCGGTACACCGGCTCCTCCCTGGCCTACCAGACCGCATCCACCCTGGGGGCCGGCTTCGCCCCCATCATCGCCACGGCTCTCTACGCCTCCACCGGAAATACGAGCATCACTCCCGTCAGCATCTTCCTCATCGTCATCTTCGTTCTAAGTGGTCTGGCCATCTGGCTCAGTCGCGAAGGAAGCAAAGTAAACCTCGAATCTGCTCAGTAACCCACTGCGAAATAGATCAGCTGCCCAATAGAGACAACCTCTCCGAACCCCCTGGAACCTTGGGAAATCACCAACCGTCCAAGCGATGGACGTCTATATGAATAGCGAAAGAAGGTAATGCGTGAACGCGCCCAAAACCGTTGGGCCAAGGGGTAACGGGGGGG
>NZ_KI914698.1:0-9573 GCF_000520495.1 Arthrobacter sp. H14 | reverse complement strand
TCGGAGGCGGTCCAGTCGGCTTGATGCTGTCCCACCTGCTCAGCCGGCCCGGCATCCTCGAACATGGCAGCGTCATCGAGGACTCAGACTTCAGGGAACTGCTCCCGCGTCAGGGTGCCTCCCCGGACTTCCTCACTGAGCCGCCACACGTCCGTTCCGCATCCCAATGCCTGGCTGTGAAAGGTGCCGGTGATCATTGGTCCGCCGGGCACTCCAATGGTCGGCAGGTCAACGGATGCCACAGCCATCAACAGCGATGGGATCGTCTTGTCGCAGCCACCCAGAAGGACGGCACCGTCGACAGGATTCGCGCGAAGCATCTCCTCCGTAGCCATTGCCGCCATGTTCCGCCAAAGCATCGCCGTTGGGCGTACCTGCGTCTCGCCCATTCGAGACGACCGGGAGGGTCAGCGGAATGCCTCCGGCTTCATAAATTCCTTGTTTAACGCTCTCCGCCACTTCATTCAGGTGCGAATTCCCTTGAGGTGTACAAGTCCGGACCGATCACAAACGGCCGAATCTGACATGCCGGCTCAACCGGCCCAAAATAAAAATCACACGCGTCCCACATGACCAGCTGGCCAGATGCCAACAATGGCAGCGACCCCGGAAACTCCGGAGAGACAGGAAGGTCATCATGACCACCGCATACGTCCTGAACATCGGACCAAGTGACAACGGCTCAATTCATTCGGCCAATGCCGATCCGGAGGAAGAACTGCACTCCAGCTGGGGAGAGGCCAAAGCCGCCGCCGAGCAGTACGCAGGCTGCACCCTCTTCTGGGAGGAAGACAAAGGATCGCTCGAACGGAGCGAAGCACGCCGTCAGACTGAAAACCATGACTTGTTCTATCTGCTGGACCTTGAGCAACGGCTTTAAGAAGTCGCGGAACACCTCGCCCAAATTTGCTTCTGGAACCGGGCGCATATGAATCGGCTGCGCCGGCCCTGTCTTGCAACTCAGACTGTCAATCGTTCCCGGAAGCGGAACTTGCAGAGCAGGGTAGCGAGACGGTGGCTGCGCTTCCCACTGATCCCACTGACAACTGTCTCGGCACGTCTCTTGCATCCCATGGGTTGCGAGGCGTAAATAGAGTTGCCATTGCGGCACCTTCACCGCTCATTTGATCGGGCGGGATACACGGTCATGTCAGCTCCAGCATCCGCACAGACAGTCTTTAGGGTACTGGGGCGCCCGATGATCGACCGCTAAACCTGCTGATTTCGAGAATTCGCCATACGGGAGGTCAGCCGATGCGAACCGGCCAATTTATCCGCTCAGTAGCACGGCTGCCGCAAAGAGTCGGGGAGTTGGTAGCTTGCATGTATGACCAATGACTTCATGTGGACGCCACCGGGTGCAAGTGCCAGCGAAATCGAGGCCCATCTGGCACTCACCGAAGGATTCCCTCAGTATTTGATGCCGTCCATTTATGAGTGGCACATCTCTGCGAGTAGGGGTAACAGTAGCTATTCGGAGGTGCGGAATTTGTCAAGGAGTTTGAGGCCAGCGCGAGTTAGGCGGCCTCCTTCTCGGGGGTTGGTTGGTTGATCCAGGCCTGGTTTGGCAGGGTGAGGATTTTCGGGTCGTGGTTGGTGTTGAAGCGCTCGGGGTTCCTCGCGCGGGCGGCCGCCAGTGCGGCGGTCCGTTCAGTGGCTTTGGCGCCGGCGAGTCCGTAGTGCACGTCGGCTGGGGTGTGCAGGCCGATTCCGGTATGACGGTGATGATGGTTGTAACCATCGACGAATTCGGCCATGAACGCCCTGGCGTCGCCGAGCGAGCCGAACCGTTCGGGGAAAACGGGCGCGAACTTCAGGGTCTTGAATAGCGCCTCTGAGAAGGGATTATCGTTCGAGACCCGTGGTCGCGAATGCGACCGGACCACTTCCAGATCCGCCAGCAGGGCGGCAACCGTTTTGGACGTCATGGCCGTGCCGCGGTCGGCGTGGACGACGTGGGGGATGCCGTGCACGCCGAAGATTTCCTTCATCATCTCCACCGCCAGAATCCCGGCCTCGTGGGCGTGGACGTGAGCGCCAACGATGTAGCGGGAATAGATATCAATCATCACGTAACAGTCGTAGTACTTGCCTTTGACCGGTCCGGGCAGTTTGGTGATATCCCACGTATTATGCCGACGTCGGCATAATACGTGTTATGCCGATGTCGTGGTTATGCCGACATTGTTCTCCGATGCCAGGTTTGAGGCGGTGCTCGCGGCGGAAAGGTCGGCATAATCACGCGCTGGTGATCAGCTTGTCTCCTCAACTATTGAGGAGACAAGGAGCACCTGATGACAGCAATAAGGCGAGCGTACCGGCCCCAAATCCATGGGCCGCTGACGGAACATGCCGAGCGTTTCGAGATCGAACTATCACGGCTGGGTTTCACCCCGGCGTCGATAGTGAACCAATTCCATTTGCTGGCGCATCTGAGTCGCTGGCTTGAGACGGAAGGGATATGTCTTGGTGAGCTTTCCGTGCCGCACGTTGACGCGTTCCTCGCTCAACGCAGAGCGACCCACACCGCGTTGTGGAACGTGGCCGACTGCTCCAGCCTGTGAGGTCCCGGCCCAGCCACGGCCGTTTGCATCGGGGCCGGACATCCGTGGGAGGCACGCGAACGAGTCCGGGTAAAGTTCATTACCACCGTCGTTGCCGGACACCGGGCCACGGCAGCAGCAACGACTTCAAAACAGTCTTCACTCGAGCCAGGGGGTGCCCGTGAAATACACGATCGAGGTGGCGGTGGTGTTAGTCCAGTCGGGTCTCAGTTTTTATGCCTTCTGGCTCGTCTGGCGAGTGCTGCTACCGGACCTGCCCGGACCCCACGACCCCGAGAAACGGATCGCCCCGTTCGCGGGGTACTTCACCGATCCGTTCATCGTTCCTGTCGCGAGGACATTTCGCGTTCCGCCGCGTCTCGTGGCGCTCCTCTTGCTGGTGCTCGTTGCGGCGATGTCCGTCGCTCTGGGTCGCCTTCCGTCCCTGGTCGAGTAGGGGTGCCGGCACAGGGCCCCTGGACCTTCCGGCCCGGGGCCGCTGCGACTCTTTCCTCCCGGCGCCCACGAGGCGCTGTGGGTGCCGAAGCGTACGGCTGGCATGCGCCCACACCCTTGACCTTTCTCCACGGGCAGGGTTTAGGTTGACAGTGACCCATCAACGAACGCCCAGCAGTGGCATTCGTCACGGCCCGCGACGTCGGAGCCACCGCCCCGGCAGAACGAGAGGACATGCATGAATGCCAGGACCCCCGACGAGGACCGCGCTGCGCCGGAGATATCCGACTACGGACTGCTTGGGGACTGCCACGGTTCGGCGCTGGTATCCCGTGACGGTTCGGTGGATTGGTGGTGCCCCGCGCGCTTCGACGCCCCCGCAGTTTTCGGCCGGCTCCTGGACCCGCACGCCGGGCACTGGTCCATCCGCCCGGCCACCGGATATTCGGTGGAGCGCCGGTACGTCGAGGGATCGATGGTCGTCGAGACTGACTTCCGGTGCGAGAGCGGGGTGCTGCGGGTCACCGACGGCCTGCTGCTGGGGGCTGGGGAGCGGGGCCACGAGATCGGGTTCGGCTCCCCGCACGTTCTGGTGCGTCAGCTCGAAGTGCTGGAGGGCGAGGTCGAGGTGGAAATGGAGATCGTGCCCCGCTTCGAGTACGGGCTGGTCACCCCGATGATCGCGCGGACGGCGGCGGGCGTGGACATCATCGGCGGCGCCGACCGGCTCCTGCTTACCGGCGACCGCGAACTGCAGATCGAAGGATCGCGAGCCGTGGGCAGCTTTCCCCTCGGAGCGGGTGAGCGTGCCACGTTCGCCCTGCACCACCGCCAGTCGACCGACCCGCCGACCACGCCGCTGGATGGCTCGCCGGCCCTGCAGGACACCGTCGCGGGGTGGCAGTCCTGGAGCGCCATGCACCAGGGATACCAGGGCCCCTACCGGGACCTGGTCCGGCGCAGTGCCCTGGTCCTGCAGGCCCTGTCCTATCGGCCGACGGGGGCGGTGGTCGCGGCCCCCACGACGTCCTTGCCCGAGGAGATCGGCGGCACCGCCAACTGGGACTACCGGTTCGGGTGGTTGCGTGATGGGAGTCTCACGCTGAAGGCCCTGTGGGTGGCGGCCTGCCCGGACGAAGCGCAACGGTTTTTCGACTGGATCACCGACTCGGCAGGCCCCGGGGACGGCAGACCGTTGCAAATCATGTTCGGGATCGGCGGGGAGCACGACCTCACTGAGCACACCCTCGACCACCTGGCCGGGTACGCCGGCAGCCGACCGGTAAGGATCGGCAACGACGCGTGGACGCAGAAGCAACTCGACGTGCTCGGCGAGGTCCTGGAGTGCGCGTGGATCCTGCGCTATCAGCTCGGCGACTTCCCGCCGACCACGGCGGACTTCCTAATCTCCGTGGCCGACCGGGCCGCGGCCACGTGGCAGGAGCCCGACGCCGGCATCTGGGAAGGGCGCGAGGGAGAGCGGGACTACCTGACCTCGAAGCTGATGTGCTGGGTGGCCCTGGACCGGGCCGTGAAACTCGCCACCCAGATGGACGCCCCGGGTGAGAAGGCGCAGCGGTGGGAGACCGTGCGCGATGAGGTCCGCGCCGCGATCCTGGACCGCGGGTGGAGCGACTCGGCCGGTGCGTTCACGGGAGCGTTCGGCTCCGACCACCTCGATGCCGGCGTTCTGCTGATGCCAGTCATGGGCTTCCTCCCCGCCGATGACAAGCGAATCCTCGCCACCATGGATGCCGTGGAACGGGAGCTGTCCACGGACGGGTTGGTCCAGCGCTGGACCGGGGCCGGCGACGAGGGAGCGTTCGTGATCTGCTCGTACTGGTTGGCCACGGGCCGGGCCATGGCCGGGCAGGTCGAAAGGGCACGGGAGATCTTCGATGCCGTCACCGCGCACGCCAACGACTTGGGACTACTCTCCGAGGAAATCGACATCCACGAGCGGACCCTGATCGGGAACTTCCCGCAGGGTCTTTCTCACATCGGCCTCGTGGACGCTGCCTGGGCGATCGCCCAGGCCGAGGATGCCGAATACCACTGACCAGCCACATCGGAAGCAGCACATCAAGAGAAGGAGAAGGACATGGGAAAGCTCACCGACAAGATCGCCCTCATCACCGGATCAGACTCCGGCATCGGGCAGGCCACAGCAATCGAGTTCGCGAAAGAGGGCGCCGACGTCGTCGTGCACTACCTGGAGGACGCGGACGGGGCCAACGCCACCAGGGAACAGGTCGAGGCACAGGGACGCCGGGCGATCGTGGTCCACGGTGATCACGGCGACGAGGCCACCGTGAAGGAGTGGTTCCGGGCCGCACTCGAGGCGTTCGGGCGGATCGACATCCTGATGAACAACGCCAGCGTCGATGCCTCGGGAACCTATGTCGCCGATCTGGAGATCGCCGACTTCGAGGCCACGATGCGCAGCAATCTCATCGGGCAGCTGATCTGCTGCAAGCACTTCATCAACCACCGCAAACAGACCGGCGGCGGGGGGAAGATCATCAACATCACCTCGGTGCACCAGGAGCAGGCCCGTGCCGGGGCCGCGGACTACGACTGCTCCAAGGGCGCGCTGCGCAACCTTACCCGCACCCTCGTGCTGGAGGTCTCGAGATGGGGATGACGGTCAACAACATCGCACCCGGGATGGTGCTGACCCCGTTCAACCAGAAAGCGATCGACGACCCGGAATACCGCGAGGAACAGGTCAAGAGCATCCCCCTCAAACGTGCCGCCCAGCCCGAGGAAATCGGCCGGCTGGCCGTGTTCCTGGCCTCCCCGGAGGGTGACTACGTCACCGGGGCGACCTACGTAATGGACGGCGGGCTGATGCAGATGTCTGGTCAGGGCGCCTGACCCGGTTCCGACTACATGCGCCCGGCCCCTGCCGCGGCGCACACCGATCACCAACAACGAAGGAGCAGCCATGGTCAAAGCAGTGTGGAACGGAGTCATCATCGCCGAGTCCGAGGACACAGTGGTTGTCGAGGGCAACCACTACTTCCCCCAGGACTCGGTCGAACACCAGTACCTGAAGGACAGCGACACCCACTCAGTGTGCCCCTGGAAGGGCACAGCCGACTACTACACCCTCAAGGCCGAGGGGCAGCAGAGCGTGGATGCCGCCTGGCTCTACCCGGACCCCAAAGACGCGGCGATGTCCATCAAGGACCGCGTGGCCTTCTACGGGGACGTCGTCACGATCGAGGAGTGAGGCCCGTTGCGTGACCGCACCGGGGCTGACTCGTGAGGTTGCACGCCGGCAAGGGCGAGGACTGCCGATGATGTCTGCATCGGCGTGTGACCGGGGTCGATGCCGTACAACATGGTCTCGGACGCAGCCCGGGCCCAGCGCTGTGACTGGTTCACCGCGCTGCGGACCCGATCCTCATCTCACGTTGTAGTTACCCCGACTGAAACCTTGTCATTCCAGTCGAGACCGGGCTGACCACTGCTTCGGCACAGTGCGTGGCTGGGGCACGCCGTCGACGGAGACGTCGAGCCTCTCGTGTTGGAAGGCGATGGTTCCGGCAATGTTGCGGTATGGGAAGAACGGCTCGGGATAGGACCAGGCGATGTCGGTCAGCTCCGGCTCACCGGCCACGCTCCAGTATTCGGTGGCGAAGCCCTTGTACGGGCAGATGCTCTCCGTGTCCGAGCGCGTGAGCTGGTCGAAGTCCACGTCCTGTCGGGGCACGTAGTAGCGCCTCGGCAGGCCCGTCTCCCAGAGGAAGATCGCCTGGCGGGACTCGCCGAGCACGACCTCGCCGTGGCGGACCGTCACCAGGCGTGAGCTGGGGAGGGCGTCGATATGCACGAAGGGGTCGTGCGGGTGCTCGAAGACCTCCACGTCCTCCTCATACCAGTGGTCCAGTGCGCCGCGTTCCCAGGTCACTCCGGTCCAGCCGTCGAAACCTTCTCTGCGCCAGGCCCCGTGGCGGATGGTGCGGTCCCCGACGACGACGTCGAACCAGGCGGTGACCTCGGAGTTCGGGTGGTGGTAGCCCCGTTGCTCCGGCGCACCGGTCGGCACCAAATGTTCCGCGCGGAGGTGCTCATTGCGGAACAGGTACCGCGGGACCGGCAGCTGCGCCTCCCACACGAGCAGCTGCTCGCGGGAGTCCACGAGAAGAGTGTCGCCCACGAACCCGCGCACCCAACGATCGCTCGGCAACGGTTCCCTCGCCTGCTGTCCCATCGAACTGCCTCCTGTTGTCGTTCTCCGCGCCGTGGGGGCCTCTGCGTGGACGTCCTCGCGCGTCCGCCTATTTTGCCAGCTGCGGTGCACTCGATCAACCCCGCTGCCGGGCCGTCCGCTCGTGATAAGCGGGCGCGGAAGGGGTTGCCCCACCGAAAGGGGCGGGGCCACAGCCCAGGTACGAGCACACTATGAGCCCGGAGGATGCGACGAGACCGAGGATCACAGGTAGCTGCAGACCTGTTGGGCGTCGCACTCGTCGGGGTTCCCCGCCGCGACTGCTGCGTGGAGCTCGGCCACGGATTCCCGCAGAGCGGTGAGCTCGACGATCTGCTCGTCCAGGCTGGCCAGTTGCTGGGCCAGCTGATCGGCCACGTGGGTACAGGGCGCCTGGCCCGCGTCGCGGATTCGGAGGACCTCGTGGATCTCGGCCAGTGCCAGTCCGGCGTCCTTGCCGCGGCGGATGAGCCCGAGCTTCCCCAGGATCTCCTCCGGGTAGTCGCGGTAGCCGTTGGCGGAGCGCCCGGCCGGTGAGAGCAGTGCCTTGGCCGTCATGCCGACGGCTGCGGCGGCCTCACCGATGCGCATAGTTTCTCCCGATCGTGGAACGTTCCTGAAACAATCCACACTAGTGAAAGGTTTCTATAGGGACAGCTTCGCCACTGTGTCCAATCGAGGGGGCAGCCGTGCTTGTTAAGGTTCGGTCCGGGACCGGTCGTCCTCGACGGCTTGCCACGCCTTGCGGGCGGCGATCAGGACGGGGTCCCACAGCGGTGAGAACGGCGGGGCGTAGGACAGGTCGATGTTGAGCAGCTCCTCCACGGGGGTTTCGTGCCACAGGGCGACGGAGAGCACGTCGATCCGTTTCGCGGCGCCCTCTTCTCCGACGATCTGTGCCCCGAGGAGCCGGCCGCTGCCGCGTTCGGCGACGAGCTTGGTGCGGATGGGCCTGGCCCCGGGGTAGTAGCCGGCCCGGGTGGTGGAATCGACCACCGCGGTGACGGGATCGAAGCCGGCGGCGCGTGCCTCACCCACGCCGAGCCCGGTGCGCCCGACTTCCACGTTGCAGATTTTGGTCACGGCCGTCCCGATCACCCCGGGGAAGGTGGCGTAGCCGCCGCCAATGTTGATCCCGGCGGTGCGGCCCTCCTTGTTGGCGTGCGTGCCCAGCGGCATCCGTACGTGGCGGCGGGAGACGCGGTGGAACTTCTCCACGCAGTCCCCGGCGGCCCTGCTGCCAGGCAGCGACCTCGTCAAGGACCGCGTCGGTGATGTTCGCGATCGTCTCATGCGATAGCTCGGTGCCCACCGTGCGGACCAGATGTTGCTGGATATCGCGAACTGTCATCCCACCGGCATAGAGCGAGATAATCATCTCATCAAGGCCTCCGGCCCGCCGGCTGCCCTTGGGCACCAGGGCAGGCTCGAACGTGCCGTTACGGTCCCTGGGAGTGTCCAGACCGATCTCACCGACCTCGGTACCCACCGTTTTCGGATTCGTGCCATTACGTGAATTCCCCGCAGCCTCGGCCATGCTTCTCGTAACCGAGATGATCGGCCAGCTCGGCCTGCAGGCCCCGCTCCAACACTGCTTTGACCAACTCAGGCACGAACCCGTCCTTACCGGTCAAAGCCAGACCGCCATCATCGACCCGACCCATCAAATCATCAAGGAACCCATCATTCATCACCTCCCGCGCAGCGGCGCGGGACAGGCCTTCCGATTCCCGGGTCCGCGGTCCATCGACGGCGGACCGCTCAGGTGCTTTTGCTTCGTTCTTCATCCGAGACATGTGCTGCTCCTAACTGACTCCAAACCTAGAGTCTAAGAAACGTACTTCCACAGTCCATATGACACCCCCGCTGCCCGGGCGCAGTACCTCGACCGGATGGACATCGAGCGCGAGCGTGGGATCACGATCAAGAGCCAGGCCGTCCGGATGCCGTGGACGGTCCCGGACGGCAACCTCCAGAACACCGTTACATGCCGCTGCGATTCACAGACAAGACCAGGCCGACCAAACCGACCGGAAGGTTCACGACGGCAAGGCAAACTCGGGCCAGCGGGCAACCGTTCGGCAAAAGCAATGAACACAGTTCCGGGCATCCGGGTGGGCCCCCTGCTCGCTCCCCCGCCGGACGGTAACAACACGCCGCCGGTGAAACCCACAGCCCTGATCAGAGGTGGCAGACTAGGCGGCACCGGCCGCCACCCACGGACAGGCCCATTCCGAAGGAGTCGCACATGGATGCACCCCGCTACGAGAACCTGAATGCCCTGCTCATCAATTGCTCCCTTACCTCCGACCCGAACCGTTCCCACACCGGCCGGCTCTTGGACGTGGTCGACCACCT
>NZ_KI914697.1:76985-100713 GCF_000520495.1 Arthrobacter sp. H14 | reverse complement strand
GGCGGTGAAACCGCGGTCACCGAGGCCGCCGGTCTACGGGGAACCGGTGTTGGAGGCTGTGCGGTTCTGCTGGGCTGTGCAGGGCACTCCGTGTGGGCGGCTGCTGGCGGCGGCCTTGCCGGACCTGGTCCCGCGGCTGCGCTGGCTCGGTGAGCTGGACATCGATGACGTGACGGCGGCATTGCTGCTGCGGATTGCCCCGGCCACGATCGACCGGCGCCTGAAGGCTGACCGGGCGAAACTGGATCCGCGGGGCCGGTCCCATACCAAGCCCGGCACGCTGCTGAAGGACTCCATTCCGATGCGGACCTGGGCCGAGTGGGATGATGCCGTGCCCGGTTTTGTCGAGATCGATCTGGTCGGCCATGAGGGCGGCAACAGCAAGGGCGAGTTCTGTTTCACCCTCGACATCACTGACATCGCGACCGGCTGGACCGAGACTGTGTCGGTGAAGAACAAGGCGCAGAAATGGGTGTTCGCCGCGATCAAAGAGGCCACCGCAGCGTTCCCGTTCCCGATCCTCGGGGTCGATTCAGACAACGGTTCAGAGTTCATCAACTGGGAGCTGTTCCGCTGGTGCGAGAAGGAGAAATTGACCTTCACCAGGTCCCGCTCCGGAAACAAAAACGACGGCGCCCATGTGGAGCAGAAGAACTGGCACATCGTCCGCCAAACGGTGGGCTATCACCGCTACGATACCGCCGGCGAACTCGAGTTGCTCAACCGGATCTGGGCGCTTCAACGACTGGCGACCAACCATTTTGCACCCCAGCAGAAGCTCATCTCAAAGACCCGCACCGGCGCTAAAATCACCAAGAAATACGACAAGCCGGCCACCCCGTACCAACGGGTGATCGCCGATGAAGGGACCGTGCTCAAGAAGGTCAAGACGAAGCTGACACGGGAAAACAAACCGCTGAACCCGGCAAAGCTCCAACGTGAAATCCAAGCCCTCACCGCCGAACTCCTGACCCTGGCCACCGCAAAACGAGGACCAAAAACGCAAACAGCTATCCGGACAAAATCAAATGATTCTGCGAATCGATCCAGCCGGGCATCTTGACATGATTCCTCGGGGGGACCCTTGATCAATAGTGGATAAAGCGCTCCGGCGCCGGTTGCTACGCCGACGGTGGGGCGAGCTCCGCGAACCGGTCCGCCGTCCGTGCGGGCCAGTCCGTGGTCACCTCCTGGATGCCGAGCTTGATGCACAGGTCCACATCATCATCGCTGTTGACCGTCCAGACCCGGAACGTCAATCCTGATTCGACCCAGCCGGTTACCTGTTCCAGGTGTTGGCGGATGTATTCAATACCGGGACCGGCCATTCCCACGCGCTTGGCATCCAGATTCTGCTGCCCCTCGGCAAGCTTCTGCTGTGCCTTCCGCAGCTCGGGTGACCCTACGACGTCCTCCAGCCCGAGCGCCCGTGCAATCGGCGCTTCCTTCACATCCTCGAGCAGCTGGCACACGAAACGTGCGGGCACCTGAGCCAGCAATCGCTCCACGGAATCCGGGTCGAAGCTCATGAAGCTGAAGGAGATATTGCCCAGCATGCAGCTCTGCGCATCCCAGCCCTCCGCCTCGAGCAGTTCAAACAGGTTCGCCTCGAGTTCGGCGCCAAAAGGATCCGGATGCTTGCACTCGATGGCCAGCTTGATCCGTTTTCCATAATCCCGGAGGATCTCGAGCAGCTGCAGCAAGGTCAGGAACTGATCATCCGGCGTGCCGAACCCGGGCGGAATTTCTGCACCCTTCCAGGAGTGGAAATCCACCCGGCGCAGCTCCTCAAGGGTGTAATCGGCAACCTGGCCGGTGCCGTCGGAAGTCCTGTTGAGCTTGTGGTCATGGATCAGCACGAGCTCCCGGTCGCGACTCAGATGGATGTCGCACTCCACCCCGTCCGTACCTTCCGCGAGCGCCTGCAGGTAGGCGGCGCGGGTGTGCTCGGCGAACTGGCCGCTGGCCCCGCGGTGGGCATATACGACTGGCCGCACTGTTCCTCCTCTGCAGCGTTTACGACGCCGCCTCTCGATCACCTTGCGTTCACGCTACGCGATGGACGCGCCACAGAGGTAGAGCCTGTCCACAGGATCGACGGCGGTGTCGGCACCGATTGGCAGAAACTGGTTAACTTACGGCTACGGGACTATTTGTTTGGAGGGCCCATGAACGCAGCATTCGACGACGGGAACGACGACGACGGGCCGGCAACCGGCACACGGACCATGGCGCCGCCGTCGTCCATCAGCCTGCCCACCGACGTCGAACGCGCTTCCGCCCTGCGCCGGATGAAACTGCTGGCGACTCTGCTGCTTGGCCTGATGGCGCTGATCTTCGTGGTCTCGTTCGCGCTGCAGGACGATTACCCGTGGATGCAGTACGTTCGCGCGGCCAGCGAAGGAGGCATGGTTGGCGCCATTGCCGACTGGTTCGCCGTCACCGCGCTGTTCAAGCATCCAATGGGACTGAAAATCCCCCACACCGCCATCATTCCCCGGCGGAAGGACGCGATTGGGGCGAGCCTGGGCGAGTTTGTGGAGAGCAATTTCCTGTCCGAAGACGTGGTTCGCGCCAAACTGGCGACCGTCGGCGTAGCGCAGGGAGTGGGACGGTGGCTGGCCAAGCCGGCCAATGCTGACCGGGTCGCCACCGAGGGCGCCGTTGCCATCCGCGGGGCGTTGCGGATTCTCGACGACGAGGCAGTCCAGGATGTCATCGAGTCAATGGCGCGCAAGCACCTGCTCGACCCACCGTGGGGACCTCCGGTGGGACGGATGGCGGCGAGAATTTTCGAAGACGGCCATCATCACCGCCTGATCGACCTGCTCATCGACCGTGCCGCGGACTGGGTAACCGATAACTATGAAACCGTCACGCACATAGTTTCCGACCGCTCTCCGTCCTGGGTCCCCGGTTTCGTTGACGGCGCCGTCGGCTACAAGGTGTACAACGAGATGCACCGGTTCGTGTTGGCGGTGCAGGCCGAGCCGGACCATGAAGTACGGCAGGCGATGGACAAGTACCTGAAGGAACTGGCCGAAGACCTGCAACACGATCCGAAGGTGATCGCCCAGGCCGAAAGCATCAAGGGCCAGATCCTGGACGATCCCCGCGTCCGCGATCTGGCCGCCCGGACCTGGCTCACCATCAAATCGGCACTGCTGGAGGCCATCGACGATCCCAGCAGCGAACTGTGGATCAAGTTCACCGGAGCGGTCCGGGACTTCGGGCAGCGGCTGGCCAACGACGCCGCACTTGCCGCCAAAGTCAACGGCTGGATCAGCGACGGCGCCGGTTATCTGGTGCGGACGTACCGGCATGAAATCGCGGCCGTGATTAGCGAAACCGTCGAACGCTGGGACGCGGATGAAACGTCCCGGAAGATCGAGCTTCAGGTGGGCAAGGACCTGCAGTTCATCCGGATCAACGGCACCGTGGTCGGCGCCCTGGCCGGACTCGTGATCTTCGCGCTGGCACACTTGGTCTTCGGGTGAGAATGCTTCGGCGCGTTCGGATCCTGCTTATCCGGTCGGCTCCGATGGTCCTGCTTCAGCTGGTCCTGTTTCCGTTTCCGTTTCCGTTTCCGTTTCCGGATGAGACGTATCAATCTCCTCCAGCAACTCCCCGGGAATCGTCTCGGGTGGCGGGCCGAACGCTTCCCTGGCGGACGCAATAACCGAGCGGCCCATCATCAGGTTGCCTGCGCCGCCGACCACCGCCCCAATGCCGAAGGGGATGGCGCGGCCAAGAAGGACGGTGCCCTGCTTGGCCAGCAGCCAGCGCATAAATTTCTTCCGGATCCGGGTGCCAATAGTCGTAACCATGCCCTTCGGCAGCCGCTCCCCGATCATCGGACCCCACTGTGACATGACGCTGCCACCGCGGCCTGTCGCCTGCCCCGCGAAAGCGGTGACGAGCGTGCTCCCTTCTTCGCCGAGCATGATCGCCATCACCATCGTGCGGGCCCGTTCCGGATCTTCGATCTGGACCCCATGAAGTTCCGCGATGGACTGGGCATAGAGGGCACTGGCTTCGAGGAAACCGACAGTGGCAGCTGCGGACAGTGACAGTGAAGCAACAGTTCCAATACCCGGAACGACGGCGGTGGCCCCGACTGCCGCGCCGCCGCTTGCGACCGCGGCGAGATAGTCGCGTTCGAGTTTCCTGCTGATCTGCTCGGCGGAGGCATACGGATATCGGCGCCGCAGCCGGCGCAGGTTGGCCACCACCAGGGGCCGCTGCACCTCCACGGCGTTGTACATCATCCGGTAGAGGCCGGGCTTCGGGTTGCCCTTCTCGTCGAAGGCGGCTTCAGTGGCAATCTTCATGGCCGGCTGGACCCGTTTACGTTTTGGCATCAGCCCTCCTGCCGTCGTCGTTTCTTCCCCTAACCCTAGGTCACACTGCTGGGAGAACCCTTGCAGGGTCCCGTCTCTGCTGTTATCGGCGCACGCTGTTCGCCCGACGACGGGAAGTCGCATGCCAGCGAACCTTCCCGGTCGAGGCGTTTTCGAATGCATGATGACGCCGACACCGGTGAGGGCGGTGGAATGGACCTTGGTTTGCTAGCGACCGCACGGGGCCAGGGAATCGGTACAGACGTAGTTCATCAAATGGTGTGGCGAGCGAGATCAGAAAAGGGCTGGACGCGCTTCACCAGCGATCCCGACATCGCCAATGAAGAAGGTGCAGCCTTCTGGCGCAAAGTTGGCTTCGCCCCTGAACGAATCGTCCGAGATGACCCGCACCGAAAGCCATGCTGGATCATGACCTGCCCGATGAACCTATCTGACTCGCGTACCGCAAGCGGATCGGCTACTGGCACGGCGGCCGAGGTATGGGGACATTACCCTTGTCAGAACACCACTTGGTGGGTCTCACGTTATCCTTGAAGTATGAGTGAGCCGACCGCCGCTACGTTGCAGATTCGTGCTGCCCTCCAGCAGCAAGAAAGTCGTGTTGCTGAGTTGCTGAGGCAGTACGGCGCTACCAATCCGCGACTGTTTGGATCAGTGGCCCGTGGCGATGCTCGAGAGGACTCTGATTTGGATCTGCTCGTCGATTTGTCTGCAGGGGCCGGTAATGAGTTGTTGCGCGTAGCCGGGCTCGCCGAGGAACTGACCGGAATCCTGGGCGTGCGAGTCGATGTCGTGGCGGCGACGCTTCTCCGCGACGAGGTGTCGGCCACTGCCTTCGCAGACGCGGTGACCGTTTGAGCCGCTCGGATGCGGAGCGCCTGGAGGACATCCGCGCCGCAATCTTGCGTTGCATCGCCTACCGCGACCATCTCGATTCTGCAGAACTGGGCTCGATGGCATACGACGCGGTACTCCGCAACCTTGCCGTTGTCGGTGAGGCTGTAAAGTCCCTGGTGGTTGAGCAGCCGCGTGATGGTCCAGCAAAACTGATGTAGATAAGAGGTGCAGCCACGGTGAGTACTCCTGACGCTCGAATGATCTGTAAGTTTGCCGATGCTTGATAGACGGTGACACCCCGTCAGAATCATCGGTGAGTCCAGATGCAGCTCAAAAATCATAATCTGTCAGACATCGCTCGTTCGCATATTTGACACTTCGATATAGTTGTACTTATTGGTCCCTGACACAGGAAGATGGTGCCAGGCGGGGCCCCAAGAACCCCTGGGCTCAATGAGCTATAGATACCTACATCTCTAACGCTGTCCGTAGCGGATCCCTCACCGGATGGATGCCGGCTGTGTGAGCCTATGATGTGCACAAGTAGGTTCCACCCTCTGCGAGGAGACCAGCATGCGTGAGCCGGAGCTTGCGGATACGACCGACACCCGCTGGGAAGAGGATTCCCCCGCTTACCGGGTCCAGGTATGGACGGTGCGCGCCTCCAATTCATTGGACCTCGCCGAGTATCAGTTCGACGGCGTGGACGTTGACGAGGTGCTGCAGTGGGCCTCATCCCAGGAGGCGCCGGACCGGCAGATTGTTGTCTACGCCCGGATCATCAAGGACTACGAGCCGGGTTTGATCCGGTTACGCGGCACCGACCCTTCAATTTCGGACTAACGGTGGGGGCGTGAGTGCACCGTGCCGTTGACCCGGTTTTTCATCGCCTGCATGGTGTTGATGATTGTTGGCGCGGTCTGGCTCTATTTCGTGGCGGATACCGGTGAGATCCGGATCGCTGCCGTGGCTGTCGCCGCGTGTGGGCTGGCCGGGGCCGCTGCCGGAATCGTCTCCAAGGTGAAGAAGTGACGCGCGTTTAGGCAGGTACTAGTTCGATCAATTCGGTTCCTCACTTCGGACATTCCCGACGTCGTGGCCGACAATACGGGACACTGCGGCGGTGCCATGAACCCTCGATCGTGCGCACATTGCTGGGGCACGCCGGCCCTGCCCACCCAGGAGAGGAGCCAGTCGAAACCTGCGCTGAACGGCGGGTACCCAAACGCCAATTACGCATAGTTATGCAGTACACCAGCAAGACGTCGTCATTTGCCGCCCCTTGAAGCGGCCGTACTGTGGAACTGGGGTCAAATCTGAGACGATGGAACCGTTCAGTGGAGGAGGAATTGGATGGTTGGTAGATGGGCCTTCGCTGCCTCTGCCGCCATCGTCCTTGCGCTGACGGCGTGTGGTCCGACGTCGGAAGCACCCACACAGAGCAACGGTTCCAGTGGCGCTTCGATGCCGGTCCAGGCGAATGCGGGCAACAACGCGGCCGACGTCAGGTTCGCCCTGCTGATGGCCGGACATCACGAGCAGACCATCAAGCTGGCCGAAATCGTCCAGGAAAAGGATGGCGTAAGCCAGGAGATTCAATCGCTGGCTCTGAAGATCATGTCGGTCCATGAGCCCGAGCATGCCCAGCTCGAAGGCATGCTCAGAGCCTGGGGCAAGCTGGACGGCGATTCCGGCAACCAGCGTTCCCAGACTCCCGCAACAGTGGAGATGAAGGCCATGGCCGGTCCCGAGCAGATCGAAGAACTCCGCGCGGCGGCCGGCAACGACGCCTCGCGACTGTTTCTGAAACTGCTGATCGCCCACCATGAGGCAACGATCGCAGTGGCCGAAGCGGAATTGGCGAAGGGCAGTAACGCGGAGGCAATGGCGTTGGCGCGGACCATTGCGGAAACGCAGCGGCAGGAACTCGACCGGATCCGGTCGATGTTGGAGCGGTATTCGTCGAATTAACGCTCGATTGCTATCCCCCGGCCGGAGTTCCCCAGCGTCAGGCTCAACGTCTTTGCCCTCGCCGGAGTAAACTAGTAGCGTCCGTCAACTAAGCATGCTGGCGAACAGCATGCAGCGGTTACTACCGGCATAAGGAGATTGTTGGTCATGAGAATCGGTTCATCCATTGCCCTGATAGCTATTGGCGCCATCCTTGCGTTCGCGGTTCAGGGCGTTGTCATCGACTTCGTCGATCTCACCATGGTCGGCTACATCCTGCTCGCACTCGGGATTCTGGGCCTGATCATCTCGATCATCTTGGCGGCAACCGGCGCGGACAGGCGCGTGTCCCACACCCGATCCACTGTGGACCCGCGTACCGGCGAGCGCATTACCCGGAACGAAAGCCGCGACTCGGGGTTTTAGCAAACGTGTTGAAAGGGGCCGGCATTGCTGCCGGCCCCTTTCGTTTGTCTTCGCCTATCTCCGCCAGGCTCCTCCGGCAGGACAGCCCTGCTAGATCACGCTGTCCGAGAGATGGTCCGGGGTGCCGAACCGGTGAGCCGTGATGGTGACGGCCTGCTCCCGCAGGAACGGCAGCAGTTCGATCCGCCCCGCCTGGGTCACCGGACCAGCGTAGACCGCAACGTCCGGACGACCGCCGGTTTGCGCAGCGAGCGCGTGAACGTCGCCGCCGATCAACCTGACCCGGCCGCCGTCGAGGGCGCCCGCGGTGGTCAGCCAGACGTCGTCGTTCTCCACTGCAACCGCAATGCCGAGTCCGTTGAACACTGACTGGACCGCTGCTGGCAGCTCCACCGCGGTTGAAATGGTGAGGGCGGATCCGGCCAGGATTCCAGCACCGGTCACGCGAAGAAGCGTGACCAGGGGCTCGCCTTCGGACAGGCGGATCGTGACGGGAAGCGGACGATAACGGAAGACGTTCCGTTCGGCGCTGAGGCCGGTTACGTCCTTGGCCGTTCCAAACTCCCCGGCCCATGCAGAGGCGTCACTGCCCAATGCCCGGCGCAGTGTCTCCACGTCTGCCTCCGGGATGTCATCTCCGGAAGCAGCAACCGCGGCCAGCAGCCCCTGCACGTCCGCGCTGTCGACGTCGGCAACCGGTCCTTCCAGCTCGGCCGGCTGCCAGTTGCCCAGCCCGATCAGGTAGTTCGGACCGCCGGCCTTGGTCCCGGCGCCGACGGCGGACTTCTTCCAGCCGCCGAACGGCTGGCGCTGGACAATGGCGCCCGTGATGCTGCGGTTGACGTACAGGTTTCCCGCCTCGATGTTGTCCAGCCAGACGTCCAGTTCCCGGGTGTCGAGGGAATGCAGACCGGAGGTGAGACCGTACTCGATCTGGTTCTGGATGGCGATGGCCTCATCGAGGGTCTCCGCCGTCATTACGCCCAGCACCGGGCCGAAAAATTCGGTCAGGTGGAAGTAGGAGCCGCGTTTGACGCCCGTCCGGACCCCCGGGCTCCACAGGGCACCGGTTTCATCCAGCTGTTCCGGCTCGACGACCCACGACTCCCCCTCCCCCAGGGTGGTCAGGGCCTCCAGCAGCTTGCCGTTGGCGGGTTCGATGATCGGGCCCATCTGGCTGGCCGGATCAACCGGGTAGCCCACCTTGATGGCCTTGACGGCGTCGATGAGCTGGTTCCGGAACCGTGGCGAATCGGCCACGGAGCCGACCAGGATCACCAGCGAAGCGGCCGAACACTTCTGTCCGGCGTGCCCGAACGCGGAGTACGCCACGTCCTTGGCGGCAAGGTCGAAGTCGGCGCTCGGGGTGACGATGATGGCGTTCTTTCCCGAGGTCTCGGCCAGCAGCGGCAGATCGGGCCGGAAGGAGCGGAACAACTCGGCCGTCTCATAGCCGCCGGTGAGGATGACGCGGTCGACCCGGGGATCCGAAACAAGTTGCCGGCCCAGGTCGCGGTTCCCCAGCTGGACCATTGCCAGCACCTCGCGCGGCACGCCGGCTTCCCACAGCGCTTCCACCATCACGGCGCCGCAGCGGCGTGCCTGCTTTGCAGGTTTGATCACGACGGCGGAACCGGCGGCGAGCGCTGCCAGGGTGGAGCCGGCGGGGATCGCCACCGGGAAGTTCCACGGCGGTGTCACCACCGTCAGCCGGGACGGCACGAAGGTGGCGCCGTCGACGTCGTCGAGTTCCCGGGCACGCTCCGCGTAATAATGCGCGAAGTCGATTGCTTCACTGATTTCCGGGTCGGACTGGTCGATGGTCTTGCCGGTCTCGCTGGCCATCACCTCAATGAGCTGGTCCCGGCGGGCGGCGAGCGCATCTCCGGCGCGGTGCAGGATCTGTGCGCGTTCGGCACCGGTCATCGTCCCCCAGGCAGTGCTGCTGTCGACGGCGGTGGCCACGATCCGCTCCAGCTCATCGGATTCGGTAATGGTGACAGCCGCGACGGTATCCTCGCCCAGGGTGGAGTGCGGGACACGTTCCAGAATTCCCCGTCCCCAGGTCCGGTTCGCGGGCAGGGATGGATCAGTGTCGGGGGTATTGGTGAAGCCCACTGCCGGCGCCGGTGCTTCCGGCTGGTTCCGGTCCTGCTGCCGGTTCGGCATCGGGATGGAATCGTCCAGATTATGCAGCGAAGCGAGGAAGCGCCGCTGTTCCCGTTCGAACAGCGCTTCGTTGTCGGAGAGCTCGAAGACGGCGGACATGAAATTTTCCTGGCTCGCCCCTTCCTCCAGGCGCCGGATCAGGTAGGCGATGGCGACGTCGAACTCCTCCGGCCGCACCACCGGGGTGTAGAGCAACAGACTTCCGACGTCCCGCTTGACTGCTTCCGCCTGGCCGGTTGCCATGCCGAGCAGCATCTCGAATTCGATACCGTGCTGAACGCCGCGTTCCTTCGCCATCAGCCATGCATAGGCGATATCGAAGAGGTTGTGGCCTGCGACGCCGATCCGAACCGCGTCCACCCGGTCCGGTTGCAGGGAGTGGTTGATGATGCGCTTGTAGTTCGTGTCGGAGTCCTGCTTGGTGCCCCAAGTGGCCAGCGGCCAGTCATGCAGCGATGCCTCAACCTGCTCCATCGGCAGGTTCGCGCCCTTGACCACGCGCACCTTCACGGCGGCTCCCCCCGCGGCGCGCCGGGCCTGCGCCCATTCGGTCAGCTTGACCATCGCGGCCATGGAGTCCGGCAGGTACGCCTGCAGGACAATGCCGGCTTCGAGATTCCGGAACTGCGGCTGCTCGAGGATCCGGGTGAAGACCGCGATGGTCATGTCCAGATCCTTGTACTCTTCCATGTCCAGGTTGATGAACTTGGGCTTGAGTGAATCCGCTGCCTGCTGGTAAAGCGGCGACAGGCTTTCCACCACGTGCTCAACCGTCTCCTCGAACGCCCACGGCGAATGCGGCGCCACCGTGGAGGAGACCTTGATGGAGACATAGTCGACGTCGTCACGGGCCAGCAGCTTGTGCGTTCCCTCCAGCCGGCGGGCGGCCTCGCGCTCGCCGAGTACAACTTCACCCAGAAGGTTAATGTTCAGCCGCACGTCGTCCTTGCGGATTTTGGCGACGGCAGGTCCCAGCTTCGCGTCTGAGGCGTCGACGATCAGGTGCCCGACCATCTTCCGGAGGACACGCTGGGCGACAGGAATCACCAGATGCGGCAGGACGGGCGCGACGGCGCCGCCAAGCCGGACGGCCCCGCGCATGTACCAGGGCAGGAATGCCGGAACCTTGGACGCCACCCGGTGCAGATTACGCGCGGCAACCTGCGGGTCTTCGGGCCGGATCACCCCGTCCACGAAGCCGACGGTGAATTCCAGGCCGTTCGGGTCTTTCAGCACTCCGGCCAGCTGCTTGGCCGAGGAATCTGCCGGGTACCGCGCACTTTCGGTCAACCAATGACGGACCAGCTTGACGACGTCGTCCGCTGAATCCCGTTTCGATTCGCTGGTCAATTCGTTGCTCGGAAAGTTAGTCAGATCGACTGGGGTCGCGGTGGCCCCCTCAAGTGTGTTCGTCATTTTGTTGATTCTCGTCCTTATCCCGTGTAGTAGGTCTGTCTTGATCAGTATGGGGATAGAGTTCAATTAGATAAAGCGATCTTTTTTGACGGGTATTGGTCAGGTTTGTTGATGAATCGAAAGCCATGATGAATGTGCGCAGACTCGCGCTTCTGCGCGAGCTGAAAATCCGCGGAACGCTCGCCGATGTGGCCGCCGCGCTGAACTTCAGTCCGTCGTCGGTATCGCAGCAATTGACCCTGCTGGAGAGGGAAGCCGGCGTTGAACTGCTGCGGAAAACCGGGCGCCGGGTGCAGCTGACTCCGCAGGCCGAGATCCTGATCGAACACACCGCGGAGCTGCTGAAAACGCTGGAGATAGCGGAGGCTGACATTGCCGCGTCGCTGACGACCGTCACGGGAACCGTCCGCCTGGCGGTCTTCCAGTCCGCCGCCCTCGCCCTCATGCCCGGCGCCTTGACCGCCATGCAGGCTGCCTATCCCGATGTCCGGATTGAGATGATCCAGTGTGAACCGGAGACTGCCCTGCATGAAACCTGGGCGCGGGACTTCGACATGGTGATCGCCGAACAGTATCCCGGCCATGCGCCCGCCCACTATCCCGAGCTGGACCGGACGAAACTCACCACCGACGCCATCCGGCTGGCCGCCCCGCCGGCATCGCTGGACGGAATCACTTCGGTAGACGACGCCAAGTACATGCCCTGGGTGATGGAACCGCGCGGCGCCGCCTCCCGCCATTGGGCCGAGCAGGCGTGCCGCCAGGCCGGATTTGAGCCGGACGTGCGGTTTGAAACGGCGGACCTGCAGGCGCAGATCCGCCTGGTGGAGTCGGGAAACGCCGTGGCTTTCATGCCGGATCTTGTCTGGTCCGGCAAGGAGACCACCTGTCAACTGCTTCAGTTGCCGAGCGACCCGATCCGGACGATCTTTACGTCGGTCCGACTCGCCAGTGCCCACCGCCCGGCAATCCTCGCCTTCCGCTCCGTTCTCGGGAAGACGGCCGAGCTCGTCGGTCAGCAAAGCAGGATGGAACTGCCCGATCTGGAACCGTAGAGTGTAGCCATGGCACAGCAACGCCCCATCGGATTCTGGCTCACGCTCGTCGACGGATTGATCAACGAGCAGTTCGACAACACCGTGGAAGAGCACGGCGTCACCCGCCGGCAATGGCAGATCATGAATGTGCTCGCGGAAAACCAGTCCACCGCGGCAGAACTCGACCAGGCACTGGCACCGTTTTTCGCCCAGGAAGACGGCGGCACTTCCGCGGAACACGTCGAGGAGTTGATCGAAAGCGGCTGGGTCGCGGCCGACGGCGAGTACTATCTCCTGACGAACCTCGGCCGCAAGAGCCTGGAGGCTT
Organism: Arthrobacter sp. H14; assembly: GCF_000520495.1. Classification (GTDB taxonomy): domain Bacteria; phylum Actinomycetota; class Actinomycetes; order Actinomycetales; family Micrococcaceae; genus Arthrobacter_C. Next base: position 88,189 of record NZ_KI914697.1, on the reverse strand, counting down.
TGGGCGAGGTGGTAACCCGCAACCGGGACCACATCACCGAGGGTGTCTCCGAGGAAGAATACGCCGCCACGCTGGACGTGCTGCAGCGGATGGCGCGCAACCTCGGCTGGACGGAATAGCCTGCCGCACCCGGCTCACCGCTGTCCCCCGCGGCGGACTCTTCGGCCTCCTCGTGCAGTCAGCCGGCTGACGCTGCCAGCGCTATTAACGACGTCGTGATGCTGAGGGCCACTGTGGCGTGCGCCCAGGTGTACTCCCCCAGGGTCAGGGTGAATTCCCGCAGCAGGGTCGCGGGCAACAGTCCCGGTGCGGAGCGGGAACCCACCACGTCGGCCTTCAACCCCATCCGGCGGCAGATTCCCGCCGTCCTCAGCACATGAAAATCGCTGGTGACAACGACGACGGCGCCGTCAACGTTCCCGCCGGTGCTGGCCTTCGCTTCCAGCATCGATTTTGTGAACCTAATGTTCTCCCGTGTGGTGCGAGCCTTTTCTTCGACGATCAGGCGCTCCTGAGGCACTCCTTTCGCGGCGAGGTATTCGGCCATTGCGGCCGCTTCGCTTCGGGTTTCCGCCCTTCCCGGGCCGCCCGAGACGATCAGCAAGGGGCCGGCGCCAGGCTCGATGGAGTCGCAAATGCGGCAAGCGGCGTCCAGCCTGTCGGCCAGCATGGCTGAAACTTCGCCCCGGTTCAGGGCCGAGCCCAACACGACCACGACTCCAGCTTTCGGCGGTTGGCGTGCTCTGGAGAAACCGAGTGAGTAGATCAGGAACACGGCAAACGACACCAGGAGGTACGCGATGGTGATAGCCAGTCCTGTTGCGACCAGAACCGGCCCCTGACGCCCGTCGAGAAGGAGGAGGACGACGGCGGCGCATGCCACTGCGAGCGCGGCACCGGTTCCCAGTGAGCGGGATCTGGCCGGGCCCCTGCCCCGTCGCCTGCCACGGCCCATGCTACTGCCGTTACGCTGCATGCCGCCGCGGGCCGGTCTGTTGCCGCTGCTGAGCCCATTCACGACAAGCAGGACGATCAGCCCCAAAACCGAGACGGTGGCCGGCCCCAATACGGTCAGCATGAGGACACTGCCGAACATGGACTCGAGAAGGGAACGCCCTGCCGGCGTGGAATAGATCCACAGGTTCAGTGGGATCAGGGCGGCAAACAGGAATGCCGCGTTGCCGGGATCGCGGCGGGCGCGGATCAGACCGGCGGCGGACAACGCGAGGAACACCGCACCAAGGATCAGCAGAAACACGCTTCCAGCCTAGAACGCCTGACTGGTCCTGCTGTTAAGGGTGGGCCCCGTGGGGCTCGAACCCACGACCCACGGATTAAAAGTCCGATGCTCTACCAACTGAGCTAGAGGCCCCTCCAGTCTGTACAGCACCGCGAAGCGCTGTCTCAAGACCGAAACCACTTTATCGCATAAGAGCGAACAGTATCGACTCGCCCCATGGCGGATGCCGAAGGGCGGCAGGGCAGACATTTTTAGGTCCAAGGAGTAGAGTCGCGGCATGAGCGAAGACGTCAGTTCAAACGCACCGCGGCCGCATAAGCCGAAGCCGTTTGCGCCTGCCGACTTTGAGCCATTTGCCGGTGGCGCCGACCCCGCACGCGTTTCCGAAGCCGCGCATCTCGCGGCCCAGGCACTTGTGCACCACGGCCGGGCAAGTGACGACCCGGAGGTAACCGAACGGCTCGTCAAACTCGCCGACGAACAAGGTCTTGAAGCCGTCGCAGAGCTCTGGGCGGAAAGCCCTCCCCGATCCCTGCCGGGCGCGCTGTGGCGACTGTACGCCCTCCGCACGGCCGCACAGCAGAATCCGGAGCGGATCTCGGCCTATTTCTCGGCCGGCAAGGATGTTGCCCAAGTGTCCAACGTTGTTGCCGGGGTTGCGGAACCGCCAGGCGCCGAGGAAGTCAAAACGATGGCCAACACCATCCTCTCCGGCGCTTTCGAAGGGGATTTCGACGTCGCCCTGGAACGGTCGGCCGCATTCTGCCGGGTGGTGGCACTCGGCCAGGCGACAATGGCCGACGATTCCGAGGTTTCGAACGAGCACCGGGCGTCAAAGCTCACGCGCGAATCCCACCAGCTCGTGAAAACCGCCGAGGATCTGGAACACGCCGCGGCATCATGGCGCCGCGGAGAACTCGACTAAAGTTCCCCGCAGCCTCCCGCCGGTTCCGTCAGTGTCCGGGTTACAAAGAGGTTCTAGCCCTGAATATTGCGAAACCGGGCCCCATAGTGGTCCGCTGGCAATCGGGATTCCCCACCCGTAATGATCCCGCGGAACGTCTCAGCATCCGGGCTTTCCAACAATCCCCGTCGACGCAGTTCGGGCGAGACCAGCCGCGCGAAGTCGGCCAGATCGGCCGGCCGCACGGCACTGGAAAGGTTGAACCCGTCGACGTCGCCGACATCCTGCCACCGTTCGAGCTCGTCGGCGATGGTTTGGGGTGAACCGATAAGGACCGGTCCACGGCCGCCAATACCGATAAAGCGCGCCAGCTCGCGTGCCGTCCAGGTCCGTGATGGGTCCATGGTGGTGAAGGCGGCGAGCGCGGACTGATTACCTTCGGTCTTGATGTATTCCAGCGGTGCGTCCAGATCCACATCACTGAGGTCGACGCCGGTCCAGCCGGCGAACAAGGCCAGCGCCGCCTCCGCATCGATGTATTCGGAGTACTCGTTGAACTTCTGTTGTGCTTCTTCGTCGGTTTCGGCCGTAATAACCGTCGCCATGGCGAAAATCTTGACGGCGTCGCGACGGCGTCCAGCCGACGCAAGTCCATCCCGCACAGAGTCGACCCATGTCCTGGTCATTTCCGGTGTGTAGCCGCTGAAGAAGATGGCTTCGGCATGCTTGGCAGCAAATTCCCGCCCGCGGGAGGACGCGCCCGCTTGGAACAGCAGCGGTGTGCGCTGGGGGGACGGCTCGACCAACGCCGGACCTGGAACCTGGAACGCGCTGCCCTGATGACCGATTCCCCGGACTTTATCCGGGTCGGTGTAGACGTTGGCCTCTGTATCGACGGTGACTGCGTCGTCGTCGAACGATCCCTCCAGCAGCTTGTAGACAACGTCCATGTACTCTTCGGCCCGGTCATAGCGCTCGTCGTGCGGGATTTGTCCATTCAGTCCGAGGTTGCGGGCGGCGGAGTCCTGGTAGGAGGTGACGATGTTCCATGCCACCCGTCCACCGGTCAGATGATCCAGGGTGCCCAGCCGCCGTGCCAGCAGGTAGGGATGCTCGTAGGTTACCGACGCCGTCACGCCGAATCCGATTCTGCGGGTCGCCTGCGCCAGGGCAGAGACCAGCAGCATCGGATCAAGCTGTGGAAACTGGACGCCGCCGCGCACAGACTCCTCCGCCGAACCGCCGAATACGTCGTACTGGCCCAGGATGTCGGCGAAGAAGATGCCGTGGAAGCCGCCTTCCTCCAGGGTTTGGGCCAGGGAGGTCCAGTAACCCAGTTCGGTGTAGCGCCGGCCTTCATCCCGGTGATGCCGCCAAAGTCCGGGGGACTGATGGGATGGCACGAGCATCTCGAAGGCGTTGAACAGCAACGGTTTTGGCACGAAGGTGCACTCCTAAAATTCGTCGGGAAGATTCTTGTCCTGCACGTACTCCCGCGCCGGATCCTTGGCGGCCGCGGCGGCAACCGCCGACAATGCGGCCAGCACAGTGATGTAGGCGCAGATCAGCCAAGGGCCGCCGTTTCCGAGTTGCAGCAGCGACGCGGCGATGAAGGGCGTGAGTCCACCGCCGAGCACGGCACCAATCTGGTACCCCAGGGAAACGCCGCTGTACCGCACGTTCAGGGGGAACTGCTCGGCAAACCACGCCGCTTGGACCCCATACATCGAATCGTGCAGGATACTGACTCCAACAAACATCACCAGCGGCAGCAGGACGAGCGGTCCATGATCGAGGAACCAGAAGAACGGCCAGATAAAGATGCAGGTGGCTATCGCGCTGGTCAGGGCGATCCGCCGTCGTCCGATCTTGTCCGAGAGCCAGCCCCAGAACGGCCCGCCCGCCAGCCCGATGGCGGACACGATCAGGATGGATGTCAGGGCAGAACTGTTGTCCCCGCGGCGTTCGGCCAAATACCCGATCACGTAGACGGTCAGCAGAACGTAGAGCCCGATCTGCCCCAGGCGCAGCCCGATGGTTACCAGCACCGCACGCGGGTGGTTTCGAAGCACTTCCCGCACCGGCGAGCGCTCGACCTTGTTCTGGCTCTGCAGCTTCCTGAATTCCGGCGCATCTTCAACACCGAGGCGGATATACAGGCCGACGGCGACCAAGACCGCGCTCAGCAGGAAGGGAATGCGCCAGCCGAAGGCACTGAACTGCTCGGTAGAGAAGACCGCCTGGCTGATCGCAAATGCGCCCGTGGCCAGCAACATTCCCGCCGATGAGCCGACCTGCGTGAAGCTGCCGAACAATCCGCGCATCTTTCGTGGCGCGTGTTCGACCGACAGCAGCGCCGAGCCGCCCCATTCGGCACCGGCGGACAGCCCCTGCAGCAAACGCAATAGAACCAGGCCTACGACGGCGGCAGTACCGGCCGTCGCATAGGTCGGCAGTACGCCGATCAGTGTCGAGGCGATGCCCATGGTCAGCAGTGAAAAGACCAGCAGTTTCTTGCGTCCGATCCGGTCTCCGAGGTGTCCGGAGATGATTCCGCCCAGTGGCCGGGCCAGGAAGCCGACGGCAAACGTGGCGAACGACGCCAGAATACCGGCGACCGCAGAAGCCTCCGGAAAGAACTGCTCGTTGAAAATCAACGCCGAAGCCATGCCATAGAGGTAGAAGTCGTACCACTCAATGGTGGTTCCGACGAAGGCCGAGGACAGTACGCGCTTCTTGTCACGCAACCGTATCTGTCCAGAGGGGCGCTCCTGCTCGAGCGCGGATTGGTTCAACACCATGGGAAGTTCCCTTGCATCATCGGGCACTCCGCCACGGAAGCGCCGTACTTGCCGGCGGAGTCCTGTCGCTCCGCACCGGCCGAATCCTCACCTGGGGCACCCCACTACAGCGTCAGAGGGTTGCCGTCCAACAAACCAGGGTTTTAGCGTTGGAGCTCTTGATTCTGCATGTCACGCTATTTCGCTTGGGTGGGTGAAACAAACTCACAGGAGTAACACAACGCAACATGCACTAACCGACGCTGCCGATGGCCCACAGCGATTCCGGCGTCGTTCCGTTGACCTCGAAGTCGCCAATCTGCTTGGCCTTGAACACAATCGGATTGTGTGTCGCGGCTGTCCGGGCATTGCGCCAGTGCCGGTCCAGTTGCTTGCTCCGGCTGGTTGCGGAGGCCCCCAAGGTATCGAAAAGCTGATCGGCTGCATCGAGGGCCAGACGTGGCACCATCAGCTGGGCCTTATCCACAGCCAGTTCGCCACGTTCGTAGCGTTGCTGGTCGGTGAGATTACGACTGGGGTCCCGCGCGATATCGAGCTCCCGTGCCGCTTGCAGCACTATCGCCTCGGCGGCGAAGGCTTTCGCTGAAATCTGGCCAACCAGTTGGAGAATGAGCGGATCCTCGCGTACTGGAACGCCGGAGCCGGTATTGAATGTACGCTGACGGCTCTCCACCGAGGATCGGGCATCGGTCAGGACGGCCCTGGCGATACCTGCCTCCACGGCCAGGATGATGAGTTGGAAGAACGATTGCTCATGGCTGGTCTTGCGGCTGCGGTCGAGGACGTGGTCGTCGTCGACCTTGACGTTATGGAACGTCGTCGTGCCTGTCCCGGTTAGGCGCTGGCCAAAGCCATCCCAGTCGTCGTCGAGGAGGACGTTGGGATCGGCGGTGCTGACCAGTGCGTAAACCCGTTCGTCCTGCCCCTCCACCGCAGAGGTGACCGCAATCCATTCGGAGAAGATGCTGCCGGTGCTGTAGTACTTCTGACCGTTAAGGGTCAAGCCATCGTCGGTCTTGCTGAGCAGGGTATTCATCGTGCCAAGGGCGTTGCCGCCGCGTTCCGTCGAGGCATTGCCGACTATTTGCCCCTCGACAATGCGCGGATACCACACGTCCTTCACCCGGTCGGGGGCAAAGCTCAATTGCTCAACGAAACCATAGTGCGAACGGTAGATATGCGCGACATTCGAGTCTGCCTGGGCCAGTTCGATCAGGAGCTGAATGAATTCGGTGAAGCTGACTCCAAATCCGTTGCGCTCCCGTGGCACGCGCAGTGCGCCAAAGCCGGCAGCGTTGAGCCGTTTGATGGAGTCAAAGGGTAGTTCCCGGCCGGCTTCGCGTTGCACCGCCCCAGCGGCAATCTCTTCAAAAATCGGCCGGAAACGGTCTGCAAGTTCCTCGAAGTCCGCTGCTTCCCCGTCCAAAAACCTGTCGACTGCTGCTGCCATGATGATCCTTTCGCGGCACGGCACCCGCCGGCGGCCGGGGAGAACGCCTGCGCGGCAGCCGGAATCTCCATCGGTCCTGGCGGTAGCACCGGCCTGTATAGGTGGTTGCTGCGGCTTCGTCGATCCAGGTCTCTCGGCCGCTCGGGATGGTAGCTCTCATTCGACACCATGGACTTCCCAGGAGCGAAACCGCTGCCGAAATCCCGCGTAATGGTTCGCTGTTCCCGGGCACCAGCCGGGCCGCCGCCGTCGGAAACCCGGATGAAACGGCGGCGTGACCGTTCTCATTGATACGGGTTGGCTGTTCCTGTTGACAGGGTTCGGTCGAAGTAGAAGACTGAAGGTGGTGTCGAACCGTGGCAGCCCCGGGCTCCAACTGATAGCCGCTTCGAGCGGCCTTCCGCCGAGAGGCGCTCCCGGTTCGACACCATTTTTATGCCCTTTCCGGCACTGAAGTAAAGTGGTGCCCGCAGACACTCTGCACGCGTGAGCCCGGCCCGTGGCACCATTTTTCGACAGGTGAAGGTGATGCAAGTGAAGTTACGCCTGTTTCCGCAGGAAAATGCCGGGCTGGACCTTCTATCCCAAATGGCCTCCCAGGTGACCCTCGGCGTGCAGACCCTGTCGGAAATTCTCGGGGCGTCCACTGACGACTTCGAGCGGCTGGCCGAGCAGATGCACCAGCATGAGGCGAAGTCCACCGACCTGCACTACGCCCTGATGACCTCCATGCGCACCAGTTTCATCAATCCCTTGCCGCGGGAGGACATGTATGCGCTGTCGAGGTACCTGAACGAGGCGATGGAAAAGCTCGACGGCGCGGCGGAACTGATCGCCCTGTACCGGCTGGACCGGCTCTCCGGCCGCGCCACCGAACAGCTCGAGGTGATTGGCCGACAGGCGGAGTTGACCGTCCAGGCGATGCAGCAGCTCGGCGAACTCGACGATCTTGAGGATTACTGGCTGGAAGTTCTGCGCCTTGCCAAACGCGCTGAACGGACCCACCGGATCTACGTGTTCGAGCTGCTCAAGGACCACAAAGCCATCCCCTACGCCCGACGACGAGACGTGGCCAACCAGTTGGTCGACGTCACCAAGGAGATGCGGCGTGTGGCGACACATGTCGGCAGCATCATCGTCAAGGAATCATAGGTGGAACTGTTCCTGCTGGTGCTGGTCGTCGGCTTTGCCGGCGCATTTGCCTTCATCAACGGGTTCCACGACGTCTCAAATTCGGTGACGACGGCGGTCCGCACCAGGGCCTTGACCCCCACCATCGCGGTGTTGCTGGCTGCCATCTTCAATCTTGTTGGCGCCCTGCTGGGCACCACGCTTGCCCTGTTGATCAGCGACGAATGGATCAGCCTGCCGTCCGGTCCCGAAGGGCTGGGCATCCTGCTGGCAGGGCTGACCAGTGCCTGTCTCTGGGGCCTGGGCACTTGGTGGCTGGGGTACCCGTCGTCGTCGACGCATGCTTTGCTCGGTGGCTTGCTTGGCTCCGGCTTCGCCTCCACGCTGGTGGGCGGGAACCGGGTTGGGGGTACCGACTTATGGCTCCAGATAGTCCTGCCGCTGCTGCTCTCCCCCGTGATTGCCTTCGTGCTGGCTTTCCTGCTCGTATACCCGATCACCTGGCTGGCCCGGTACAGCCAGCCACGGCGGATTAACCAGCGGTTCCGGATGGCCCAATCGGTCTCCGCTGCCGCGTTTGCCCTCGGACATGGCCTGCAGGATGGACAGCGTTCGATGGCGGTGATCCTGCTGGCCTTGATGGCCGCCGGTTTCGCTTCGGGCAGTGGCATGCCGCTGTGGGTCCAACTGTTCGCGGCAACAACGATGGCGGTCGGCACGCTCTTTGGCGGCTGGCGGATCGCCCACACCCTGGGACGCAGGCTGGTCCGGATAGACCCCATGCGCGGCAGCGTGGCTCAGGGGTTGGGCGCAATAATGCTCTTCGTCGGTGCCATCGGCCTGCACATGCCGGTTTCGAGCACGCACACGGTCGGCTCAGCCATTGTCGGCGCCGGGGCCAATCAACGATTCGATTCAGTCCACGTGGTCCTGGTGTTGAAAGTCGTGGCGGTTTGGGCCCTCACCGCGGGCGCCACGGCGCTCCTGGGCGGCATCTTTTTCCTCGCCCTGAATCCGGTTTTGTAGGCTGAGCGGCGGCGCGGTCAGCGGGCCGGTCTTCGGGAACCGGAGGTTACCGCGTGGCGCTTCGGATCGCTGCCACGATGGCAGCGATGAGCAACCCCAGCAGGACCCCGACCAGGAACACCGGTGCCAGGAGCAGGATAAGAACCAGGCACAGGACTATGACCACCTTGATCTTGGTGCTCGTCCCCGACCATGCACCCCTGAGCGCAGCCCATACGGGATTCTTGCCAGACATCACCGCCCGCACGGCGCCAAGGCCGGCGGTCGTCAATGGACCACCGCTCGCGGCAAGGTCATCGAGATCAGCAGCGGCGACATCGCCAATCTTGTCCACGACCTCGTCGATCTTGTTTGACGCCGTAGTCGCGAGATTGGCTATCACGGTCTGAAGAAGTTGCTGTGCAGAGGCCTTGAGCAGCTCGGCGCCTTGCCCGGACCGGTTCGACGTTGCTGGTGCTGTCGCCATGCGTCCCACTGCTCCCGGGTATTGCTCGTTAGGCCTCGGAGTTCTCGTCCTTAGGCTCAATATCGTACTCGTCCTTGGGACTCCGCAACATGCCGAAAACAGCCATACATTGTAATTTCATCGAAAAGGTCATCTGACGCGGTTGTTTACAGACGCGTCCGAATCCTTGACCGCTGGCTGCGGCGCTGTTTCATGCAGCAGGGCGGCGGGCTTTAGCCGAAGCGGCCGGAGACGTAGTCCTCCGTAGTCTTTTCCCGGGGATTGTTGAAGATGTCGGTGGTGTCCGAATACTCAATCAAACGCCCTGGTTCGCCCGTGCCGGCGATATTAAAGAACGCAGTCTTCTCCGAAACGCGCGCCGCCTGCTGCATATTATGCGTGACGATGACGACCGTATAGTTGTTCTTCAACTCATCGATCAGGTCCTCGATCGCCATCGTTGAGATCGGATCCAATGCCGAACATGGCTCATCCATCAAGATCACCTCCGGCTGCACCGCAATCGCCCGGGCAATACACAACCGCTGCTGCTGCCCGCCGGAAAGGCCCGACCCCGGCTTGTTCAACCGGTCCTTGACTTCCTGCCAGAGGTTGGCGCCCTTCAGCGACTTCTCCACCAGCGTGTCCGCCTCTGTCTTGGAGATCCGCTTGTTGTTCAGTTTTACCCCGGCCAGCACATTGTCCCGGATGGACATTGTCGGAAAAGGGTTCGGCCGCTGGAACACCATCCCGATCTGGCTGCGCACAGTAACCGGATCGACGCCGGGACCGTAAAGATTATCGCCATCGAGCAGCACCTCACCTTGCACCCTCGCGCCCGGGATCACCTCATGCATACGGTTCAGAGTCCGCAGAAAGGTCGACTTACCGCAACCGGAAGGACCGATGAAGGCCGTGACAGAACGGGCTTCAATCCTGATATTGACATCCTCGACGGCCTTGAAGCCACCATAGAAGATATTCAGGTCCTGAACATCAATTCGTTTCGACATTGGTTCCTTACTATCGGCCCGTCTTGGGGGCAAAAAATTTCGCGACTAATCGTGCCACAAGGTTCAGCAGCATGACGAACAGAATCAGGATCAGCGCAGCCGCCCATGCGCGCTGGTCGCTGGGCTCAATGTTGGTGGGCGACGTAGGCGTCCTGATTTGGTAGTAAATAAACGTCGGCAGCGAAGCCATCCAGCCGGAAAACACATTCCAGTTGATGGAGGTGGCAAAGCCGGCCGCCACCAAAATTGGTGCGGTTTCCCCCACCACCCGGGCGATGGCAAGGGTGACCCCGGAAGCGATGCCGGAGATCGACGTCGGAATCACCACTTTCATTACAGTGCGCCACTTCCGCACGCCCAAAGCGTAAGACGCTTCACGCAACTCATTGGGAACGATGCGCAGCATCTCCTCGGTGGAGCGGACCACGACCGGGATCATCAGTACGGACAGCGCCACCGCGGCCACGAAGCCGGTGCGGGTGCTCGGACCAAAGAACATGCCGAACAACGCGGCCGCGAACAGTCCAGCAACGATTGAAGGGATGCCTGTCATCACGTCGACGAAGAACGTGATGGCCCTGCTGAGGGATCTGCCCGAGCCGTATTCCACTAGATAGATGGCGGCGAGCAGCCCCACCGGAACGGAAATCACCGTTGCCATCAGTGAGATCTGTAGTGTGCCGATGATCGCGTGATAGGCGCCACCCAGGACAGGCGTCCCCTCTTCGACGGTTCGATTATCAATTGCCCCGGTGACGCCATTCATCGACGTGAAGAGGAAATTCGAGGTCAGACCCGGCAAGCCGCGTTCCAGTACGGTCCACATTACGGACAGTAAGGGCAGCAGGGCCAGGATGAAGGCACCGTACACCACAAAGGTAATAAACCGGTTGCTGGCGCTGCGCCCGCCCTCGACAATCCGTGTGGCCACGGTGGCACCGGCGACAAACAGCACCGCCGCAAGCACCGCCCACAGAGCCAGGTTGAATCCCACCAGAGATGACAGGGCTGCCGCGAGTACTACCGCGGCCGCCAGGACAACCCACAGTGCAGATTTCGGCAACCGGTTCCTGGTCAGTGCTGAATGCCGACGTTCTACAGTTGCTTTGAACATTAGTTGGCCCCCGAGAATTCTTTGTGGCGGCTGATGATCCAGCGTGCAAACATGTTTACGGCGAGGGTGATGATGAACAG
>NZ_KI914697.1:76055-76885 GCF_000520495.1 Arthrobacter sp. H14 | reverse complement strand
TCCAGCGTGCAAACATGTTTACGGCGAGGGTGATGATGAACAGCACCAGACCCGCCGCGATGAGTTCACTAAGCCGGAGCCCATATGCTTCTGGAAAGTTCAGTGCAATCTCGGCCGCGATGGTCTGGTTCCCGTTCTGAATCAAGCTCGGGGCCAGTCCACCGCCCGAGAGCACCAGCGCCACCGCCATCGTTTCCCCCAAAGCGCGGCCTAAGCCGAGCATGGCCGCGCTGATAATTCCTGGGCGGGCGAAGGGGAGCACCGACATCTTGATCATTTCCCAGCGGGTTGCGCCCATGGCCAGCGCCGCTTCCTCATGCAGTTTCGGTGTTTGAAGGAAAATCTCCCGGGTCAGGGCGGTGATAATTGGCAGCACCATAACGGCCAGGACGATACCGGCGGTCAGCATGGTACGGCCGGTCTGGCTCGCGGGACCGACGAAGATTGGAATCCAGCCCAGATAGACCCGCCGCGATGAGTTCACTAAGCCGGAGCCCATATGCTTCTGGAAAGTTCAGTGCAATCTCGGCCGCGATGGTCTGGTTCCCGTTCTGAATCAAGCTCGGGGCCAGTCCACCGCCCGAGAGCACCAGCGCCACCGCCATCGTTTCCCCCAAAGCGCGGCCTAAGCCGAGCATGGCCGCGCTGATAATTCCTGGGCGGGCGAAGGGGAGCACCGACATCTTGATCATTTCCCAGCGGGTTGCGCCCATGGCCAGCGCCGCTTCCTCATGCAGTTTCGGTGTTTGAAGGAAAATCTCCCGGGTCAGGGCGGTGATAATTGGCAGCACCATAACGGCCAGGACGATACCGGCGGTCAGCATGGTACG
>NZ_KI914697.1:64028-75955 GCF_000520495.1 Arthrobacter sp. H14 | reverse complement strand
CGACGAAGATTGGAATCCAGCCCAGATTCCGGGCCAGCCAGTCGTATCCATTGGCCAGGAGCGGCGCCAGGAATATATATCCCCACGCTCCGTAGATAACGGATGGAATCGCCGCCAACAAGTCGATCAAATAGCCGAAACTGAGCGCCAGCTTGCGGGGCGCGAAGTGTGAGATGAACAGCGCCACGAAAATTCCGGTCGGTGTCGCCAGCAGCAGGGCAATGGCCGCCGCGATAATGGTGCCGACAACGATCGGGAAGATGTAGGAAAGAAAACCGGACCCGCCGGTCACCTGATCCGGGTTTGCCTGGAGGGCGGGGATGGATTGCATCAGCAGGAAGGCCGCGACACTGAACAGGACGAGAAGGATCAGGCAGCCGGCTGCCTGGGTGGCGCCGCGGAAAATCTTATCTGCGGTGCGGCCTTTATCCGGCTTGAGCAACGTATTGGTTGTCACAATGAAAACCTTTGGCGGATTGGGACCCGGCGACGGTGGTCCGCTGAGACTGCCGACGGCACCGGGCCGGAACATGCAAGAGCCGCCCCGTCCGGAAGATTGAGCTCCGGACGGGGCGCGGTGATGTACTTAGGATGCAACGCTGATGGAATCTACTGCGTCCTGCGCCTGATCCCGCAACGCGTCGGAGATTGGGGCGTTACCAGCGGACTTGGCAGCGTCCTGCTGGCCCCCCTCGCTGATCGCGTAACTTCCGAATGCCTTCACCAGGTCCACGGTCGCCTGATCCTCATACTGGGAGCAGTAGATGTGGTAGGAGACCAGGACGATCGGGTAGGCACCCGACTCGGTGGTATCCCGCTTCAGGTCCAGGGACATGTCCGCCTCAGAGCGGCCCTCAACCGGAGTTGCAGACTCGACTGCCTTGGAGGCTGCTTCTGCATTCAATTCCACATACTCGTCGCCGACCTTGACCAGCGCCTGACCCAGGTCCCCGACGGCCGAAGCATCCGTGTAGGTGATTGCGCCCTTGGTCGATGATGTGGTTGAGACGACACCGCTGGTGCCCTGTGCGTTTTCGGCGACAATTTTGGACGGCCAGTTGCCAGAGACTTCATACGGCCAGGCATCTGGGGCCGCTACCGAGAGGTAGTCCACAAAATTCTCGGTGGTTCCGGAGTCGTCTGAACGGTGGACCACCGTGATCGGCAGGTCCGGAAGATCCACATCCGCGTTCTGGGATGCGATGGCCTCGTCGTTCCAGTTCTTGATGTCCCCGTTGAAGATGGACGCGATGGTGTTCGCGTCCAGCTTGAGTTCATCCACACCGGGCACGTTGAAAGCTACCGCGATCGGCGAGATGTAAGCCGGGATATTCACTGCGCCCTCAGGACCGCAGATTTCCTTGGATGCAGCGTATTCCTCGTCATCCAGGTACGCGTCCGAACCTGCGAACTGCACACCTTCGGAGAGGAATGCCTCGCGTCCGGCGCCGGAGCCATCGGGAGAGTACTGCACCTTTGCTTCAGGATTCAGCTCCTCAAAGCCGACCTTCCAGGCGGTCATGGCCGCCTGCTGCGCCGAAGATCCAGCGCCGGTGAGGGTGCCGGAGACCGAGCTTTCGGGGACATTATTACCCGCCGGCTCCGGATCGGTGCCGGTTGCATTGTCTGTTCCACAGGCGGTCAATGCCAATGCGCCTGCAGCAAGAATTGCCGCTGAGCGGCCATAGCGAAAAGCCTTCACTTGATAGTGCCCCTTCCAAGGGTTAGCCAGGTCCGTGCGGATGTCCGCGCTGGTTGTACTTTTGCTGTACACCTACGAAGCTATGGGTCTCAGGTAAAGGAAGGTGCCGTCGACGGCAAACGGAAGGTGAACGGTTGTTGTACTTTTCGTTGAAAACGCCTAGCGTGCCATTGACCCTCAGCTAGTCACCGGGTAAGGATCCGCTGCCGATCACGGCCGCGAAGCTTTGGCACAATGCAGGAATGATCGCAAAATCAATTGTCCTGTTCGTGTTCGCGGCGGGAAGCACACTTCGGCCGGATTCTCGCCGCCTACGGCGGGGTCTTCGTCGCTGGTTCCCTGCTGTGGGGGATCGTTATCGACGGCTTCTCCCCTGACCGCTGGGATTATCTGGGAGCGGGGATCTGCCTGCTGGGTGTAGCGGTCATTATGTTTGCGCCCCGTCCCTCCTGACGTTCTAGCCGAACCGGCCGGAGACGTAATCTTCAGTCGACTTTTCCTTCGGATTATTGAAGATGTCGGTGGTCTCGGAGTACTCGATCAGGCGCCCGGGCTCGCCGGTGCCGGCAATGTTGAAGAAGGCCGTCTTTTCGGAAACACGCGCGGCCTGCTGCATGTTGTGGGTGACGATCACGACGGTGTAGTTGTCCTTCAGCTCATCGATCAGATCCTCCACCGCCAGGGTTGAGATCGGGTCCAGGGCCGAACAGGGCTCATCCATCAGGATCACTTCCGGTTGCACAGCTATCGCGCGGGCGATACACAGCCGCTGCTGCTGGCCGCCGGAGAGACCGGAGCCAGGCTTCTCCAGCCGGTCCTTGACCTCTTTCCACAGGTTCGCCCCGCGCAGGGACCGCTCCACCAGGTTGTCAGACTCGGAGCGGGAGATCCGCTTGTTGTTCAGCTTCACCCCGGCGAGCACGTTATCCCGGATCGACATGGTTGGGAACGGATTGGGCCGCTGGAACACCATGCCGATCTGGCTGCGCACCGTCACCGGATCCACCCCGGCTCCGTAGAGATCATCCCCGTCCAGAAGCACCTTGCCTTCCACCCGGGCCCGGGGAATCACCTCGTGCATCCGGTTCAGGGTACGCAGGAACGTTGATTTTCCGCAGCCGGACGGGCCGATGAACGCCGTCACCGACCGCGCTTCGATACGGATCGTGACATCTTCAACGGCCTTGAAATCGCCGTAGAAAACGTTCAGGTCCTGTACGTCAATACGCTTGGACATTGATTTCCTTTGCTGTCTCTAGCGGGTGAGACTGGCTCAGCGGCCGGTCTTGGGGGCGAAGTAACGGGCAATCAGGCGCGCCGCGAGGTTCAGGAGCATCACCATGACGATCAGAAGCAAAGCGGCGGCCCAGGCACGCTGTGCGCTGGGATCGGGGTTCGACGGCGATGTGGGGGTGATGATCTGGGTGTAAATGAAGGTCGGCAATGATGCCATCCAGCCCGAAAATACGTTGAAGTTGATGGACGTGGCAAAGCCTGCCGTGACGAGAATCGGTGCCGTTTCCCCTACGACCCGGGCGATCGCCAGGGTGACACCGGAAGCAATGCCGGAGATCGCCGTCGGAATCACGACCTTGGTAATGGTCCGCCATTTACGCACGCCCAATGCGTAGGAGGCTTCCCGCAGCTCGTTCGGCACAATGCGCAGCATCTCCTCGGTGGACCGGACTACCACCGGAATCATGAGTACGGACAACGCGACGGCGGCCACAAAGCCCGTCTTCGTCCCCGGACCTAAGATGACGGCGAAGAAGGCCACCGCGAACAGGCCCGCCACAATCGATGGGATACCGGTCATCACGTCGACAAAGAATGTGATCGCCTTGGACAGGAGGCCGCCGGAGGAATACTCAACCAGATATACCGCCGCCAGCAAGCCAACTGGTACAGAAATCAGCGTGGCCCACAATGTCATCAGCAGCGTGCCGATGAGGGCATGGTACGCACCGCCAAGCACCGGGGCGTTGCCCTCGGCCGCGGCATCGTCGAACTCTCCAGTCACCCCATTCATGGAGTAAAACAGGAATTCCGGCGTCAAGCCGGGCAGCCCATTGACCAATACTGTCCAAATCACCGAGATCAGCGGGAGCAGGGCCACCAGGAACGAACCGACCACCAGGCAGGTCGCCAGCTTGTCCTTGGCTTTCCGTGCACCTTCGACAGCGGCGGAGATCCCGGTCAGCCCCAGCGTGAACAATACGGCCGCGAGAACTCCCCAGCCGAAGGCGTTGAACCCAATCAGGGTCATGATCGCGGCGCTGAGGATGACAGCCGCGGCCAGTACCGCCCAGGCGGCGTATTTGGGCAGCCGCCCTTTGGTCAGTTTCGATTGCCTGCGCGTCAGCGTGGTGTTGGTCATGAGTTAGCTCCAGAGAACTCCTTGTGCCGGCTGATAACCCAGCGGGCAACCATGTTCACCGCCAGGGTGATCACGAACAGCACGAGGCCGGCAGCGATCAGCTCCGACAGGCGCAGCCCGTACGCTTCGGGATAGTTCAGCGCGATCTCGGCGGCGATGGTCGAATTTCCGGTCTGGATCAAGCTGGCAATCAACGGACCGGTCGAGAGCACCAGGGCCACCGCCATCGTCTCACCCAGGGCGCGCCCCAGTCCCAGCATCACCGCGCTGATTACGCCAGGCCGGCCGAACGGAATAACGGTCATCCGGATCATCTCCCAGCGGGTGGCACCCAATGCGAGCGCCGCCTCTTCGTGCAGTTTGGGAGTCTGCAGGAAGATTTCACGTGAGATCGACGTGATGATCGGCAGAATCATCACGGCCAGCACGATGCCAGCGGTCAGCATCGTCTTTCCAGTGGCAGACGCCGGTCCCGCGAAGATGGGAATCCATCCGGCATTCTGCGCCAGCCACTCATACACTGGTTCGAGTTCCACGGCCAGGAAAGTGATACCCCATACACCGTAAATGACGGACGGGATGGCTGCCAGCAAGTCGATGACATAGCCCAGTCCCTGCGCGAGTTGCCGCGGCGCATAGTGGGATATGAACAGCGCGACGCCAATCGAAATGGGAGTGGCGATGATCAGGGCGATGGCCGCCGCCATCACGGTACCAACGACTATGGGCCAGATGTAGGACCAGAAACCTTCGCCGCCGGTCACCTCGGACGGGTCGGCGAAAAATGCCGGAAGAGCCTGGATCAGCAGGAAGACCGCCACGCTGAAAAGCACGACCAGAATCAGCACTCCGGCTACCAAAGCGGTGGTGGAGAAGACCTTGTCTCCGGTCTGCGATGTGCGCGAAGACACTACTGCGCCACCTCCACAGATTCGACGGCGTCTTGGGCGAGTTTGGCGAGATCACGCGGAAGCGGTGCGCTACTGGCGGCATCAGCGGCCTCCTGCTGACCTTCCTTGCTGAGGACGTAAGTTTCGAAAGCCTTCAAAATCTCCACGGTTTTCTCAGAGTCATATTCAGCACAGAGAATGTGATAGGAAACCAACACAATCGGATAGCCCCCGGACTCGTTAGTGGAACGGTCAAGCTCCAGTGCGATGTCGTGCTCGGCACGGCCCTCGACTCTGGTCGCTTCCTCCACTGCATTGGATGCGGCCTCGGGGGTGACCGGAACATACTCGTCGCCGACCTTCACGCTGACGGTACTGATTGTGTCGTCGACCGCGGAATCATCCGCATATGTGATGGAACCGCGGGTATTGGCCACTACTTTGACGACCCCGGAGTTGCCCTTGGCATTTTCCCCTTGCAGCGCCCCCGGCCACGTTCCGCTGGCATCCTCAGGCCACACTTCGGAGGCGGCCGAGGAGAGGTAATCGGTGAAGTTTTCCGTGGTGCCGGAGTCGTCACTGCGGTTTACGGCGGTGATCTTCAGATCCGGAAGGTCGACGCCCGGGTTCTGGCTTGCGATGGCCTCGTGCTGCCAGTTGTTGATTTCGTTCCGGAAGATCAGTGCAATGGTTTCAGCGTCCAGCTTCAGGTTGTCGACACCGGGAATGTTGAAGGCGAGGGAGATCGGAGAGATGTAAACGGGTATGTCGATCGCGCCGTCCGGTCCGCAAACCTGCTCGGCCAGTTTCAGTTCGTCCTCGTCCAGATAGGCGTCCGATCCAGCGAAATCAGCAGCACCGGCCAACAGCGCACCGCGTCCGGCGCCGGAACCATCCGGCGAATACTGCACGGTCACGCCGGGAAATTTGGACATAAACCCGGTCTTCCAGGCATTCATGGCGGCAGCCTGAGCGGAGGATCCCACTCCGGTCAGCGTGCCGGTCAGTCCATCGCCCTCATACACCCGGTCCGCCCCGGGAGTCTCGCCGGTCGGGTTGTCCGAACCACAACCCGTCAAAGTCACCACAGCCGCCGCAAGCATGGCAGCCGCAGTGCGCAGGCGGGATGCCTTCACAGGTTCCCCTTTCGGTCATTTCAGCGTCCGGGCACGCACGCACCCACATCCATCATGGTGAACGGCCCACATGAACGGAAGGTTAACTACAACCCACCGCCGGTGAAGGGCAGATGATGACTTGGGCGTAAGCCTACTAGAATGGACCGTTCCTGAAGCGGTTTCGCGGTTTCAATAATGATTGAATCCTCGACCGGCCAGTGCTGATCCATGCTGAATATCACACCCCTCGACGCGTCTGTGTTGCAATCCGCGCCTGCAATAGAGTGAAGACATGGCCTCACGCAGCTCCGGCGCCGCCGCACGGTCGGCCGCATTCCTGCGCCGCCGCGGTCGTGTTGGCCTGCACCGCAGCGGCAACTCGATCCTGCCGGCGGTGCAGATTACCCTCTGCAGCGTCGGTGCCTACGCCTTCGCGCAGTATGTGCTCGGCCATGAAGGTCCGCTGTTCGCAGCGACGTCCTCGATCATTGCGCTGGGCTTCTCCCGTGATCCACGCCTGCGGCGCGTGCTCGAAGTCGCTATCGGCTGCACGTTGGGCATTGCCGTTGGCGATATGCTCCTGCACCTGCTGGGAGTCGGGATCTGGCAGGCCGCCGTCGTCCTCTTTCTTTCCATCCTGCTGGCCCGCTTCCTGGACAGCGGAACCATCTTCACCACACAGCTGGGGCTGCAGTCGCTGCTGGTCGTGCTGCTGCCAGCGCCCGACGGCGGACCCTTCACCCGAAGTCAGGACGCCGTCGTCGGGGGTGTCTTTGCGCTGCTGATCACCATGCTTGTGCCCAGGGATCCGCGGCGGGAGCCAAAGATTAACGTCAAGGAGCTGCTCGACGAGCTCAGCCGGGTACTGCGGGAAACGGCCGAGGCGGTGACGCGCAGTGAGTCGACCCGGGCCTGGCATGCGCTGGTCCGCGCCCGCAGTTGCCAGCCACTGGTGGACCGGCTGAACGCCACCCTCCGCGCATCGCATGAGGTCGCAACGATTTCCCCGGCCTATCGGCGGCACCGCGACGAGTTGAACCGGCTGGAAAAGTCGCTGCATTTCATCGATCTGGCCATCAGGAACAGCAGGGTCTTCAGCCGCCGGCTCGCCTCCGTCATCAACAACGCTGCACTGACCGAAGAAGCCATCGAGAGCCTCGGCGGGCTGATCGAGGACACCGCCTCCGCCGTCGACACGCTCGCCACAGCGCTCAGCGAGGTCGACGCCGGCACCCGCGAAAGTTATCTGCGCAAGGCGCGCAATGAGCTCGGCGCCGTGGGCACCATCCTGCATCCAAAAATGCTCGGCATTAAGCGGCTCGAAGGCGAAGGACTGGTCCTGCTGTACCGGCCGATGATTATCGATCTGCTTGAGGCAACCGGGATGAGCCACGATCAGGCACGGCGCTACCTGCCCGAGCTGTAATCCAGCCGCAGCAGGCTGCGTTCCCCTCCGCACGCAGAAAGAGGCCCTCCGGAGTGGAGAGCCCCTTCCTGGTTCAGCGGTGAACTATGCGGCCTGGTCCACCGGGGCGCCTTCCTTCAGCACCTGGATCAGCGCTGCCGGACGGTTCGTAATGATGCCGTCCACATCCAGCTCAGCCAGCTGGCGCATCCGCTCGGGATCGTCGACCGTGTAGGGCCAGGTCTCCATGCCGTAATTGTGTACGGTCTCGACGAAGCTTTCGGTCACCCGGTTGTGGTTCGGGTTGATCTGGTCCGCCCAGGTCGACAATTCTGCGATCCGCTCCTCCGACGGCGGTCCGCCCAGCAGCCCGGCGGGTACTGCCGGTGCCAACTGGTTGAACGCCGCCATGAACTCCCAGTCGAAGGACTGGACAATCAGCCGGCCGGACCGGGCGTCGGCAGTGAGCCAGCCCTCGCCGTCGAGCTCTGCAACAATCTCTTCGGCAATACCCGGGTAGAGGCTGGGGCTCTTGACCTCCAGCAGCAGGCCGGCACGGCCATGCAGCGTGTCCAGCACTTCCTGCAGCGTCGGCACCTTGGTCCCGGCGAATTCGGCGCCGAACCAGGAACCGGCGTCAAGCGTACGGATTTCCTCAAGGGTGAAGTCGCCGACATTCCACGGCGCACGTTCCGGATACTTCTCCTCGACGTCGGTCGTCCGGCTCAGCGTGGTGTCGTGGATAACGACCAGTTCGCCGTCGCTGGTCAGCTGGACGTCGATCTCGACGAAATCAGACTTCAGATCGGCTCCCACGTCGACGGCCGGCAGCGTGTTCTCCGGAGCCAGGGCGGATGCTCCGCGGTGCGCGACGGTGGTGACGCGCTCATCGTGGCTCGCCTCGCTCGAAGAAGTCTGGGCCGCGGCCCCGGTAGCTCCAGCGGTGAGGGTCGCGGCCACCAGCAGACCGGTGATGGCCGCTCGTGGAGCGCCCCGCCGACTGCTGCGCTGGCGGTTGGAGTGGGATGGGATCATGGGTAAGCCTCCTGTATCGGATTATTCAACTTGTAGTACGCGACGTGCCACACTCTGCCGCCTGAAGGTGGCAGCCAATCAACCGCCGTCGGACACCGGGGTGAACTGCGCGTAACTTTGTCGGTGACGTCGGTTAGCCTGAGGGCATGAGCACCAAGACCCGCACCAAGACCTCCCGCACGCCCGGCTACCGTTGCGGTGAATGCGGCTGGACAACCGTCAAGTGGGCCGGCCGCTGCGGCGAGTGCCAGGCCTGGGGCACCGTCGAGGAGATCGGGCAAGTAACGGCGCGTACGACGGCGGCGGTTTCCGTGGCAGCGCCGGCGCAGCGGATTGCCGACGTCGACGCATCAACTGCCGCTTACCGGCCCACCGGCGTGGAGGAAATGGACCGCGTACTCGGCGGCGGACTGGTGCCGGGCGCGGTGATTCTGGTCGCGGGAGAGCCGGGGGTGGGTAAATCCACCCTGTTGCTGGACGTGGCGGCCCGGGTGGCGAATTCCGGCAGCGACGTGCTCTATGTAACCGGGGAGGAATCTGCCGCCCAAGTGAAGCTGCGCGCGGACAGGATCCACGCCACCGCCGACACTCTCTATCTGACGGCCGAATCGGACTTGGGAACCGCGCTGGGACATGTGGAGCAGCTCAAGCCGAAACTGCTGATCGTCGACTCTGTCCAGACGCTGAGCAGTTCGGACGTGGACGGGGCCGCCGGTGGCGTCACGCAGGTCCGGGAGACAGCCGCGTCACTCATTGCCGCTGCGAAGAAATACGATATGACCACCCTGCTGGTCGGTCACGTGACCAAGGACGGTTCCATTGCCGGCCCGCGCCTGCTGGAGCACCTAGTCGATGTGGTGTGCCAGTTCGACGGCGAGCGGCACTCCCGGCTGAGGCTGCTGCGGGCGGCGAAGAACCGGTATGGCCCCACCGATGAGGTCGGCTGCTTCGACCTGACCGAGGGCGGCATTGTCGGCCTGGCGGATCCGAGCGGACTGTTCCTGTCCCGGACGGCCGAGCCCGTTTCGGGGACCTGCGTCACCGTTACCGTCGAGGGCAGGCGTCCGCTCGTGGCCGAAGTCCAGGCCCTCCTGGCGACAACGTCGAATTCCCAGCCCAGGCGGGCGACCAGCGGACTGGACAGTTCCCGGGTCTCGATGCTGCTGGCAGTGCTCCAGCAGCGCGGCGGATATGGCCTTGCCGGTGACGACTGCTATGTCGCGACGGTGGGTGGAATGAAGCTCAGCGAGCCGGCGATCGACCTGGCCGTTGCACTCGCACTCGCCTCGGCTAAGCGGAACACCCCCCTGAAGGACCGGCTGATTGCCTTCGGCGAAGTGGGCCTCGCCGGTGAAGTGCGGCCGGTGCCGGGGGTAAACCAGCGGATCCAGGAGGCGGCACGGCTGGGCTTTAAGTTCGCCGTCGTTCCCAAGTCACCCAACGGTTGTGGTCCGATTCCGAAAGGCTTCACGGTCGCTGAGGTTTCCAACCTCCGGGAAGCGCTGAATCTGCTCCTGCCGGAAACCGAGGAAAGGTCCGTCGTTACACCAATCCATCGCTGATCGGCTAAATTTCCTGCAATCACACTAGTATTAGCCCAAGCGCTTGAAGCGGGTGGAGGCCTGCGCGCAGGAAGGAATGGTCGATGGTACGTACGCCCGAGGACTCGCTGAGGACAACGCTCGCGCGCGTTGCTCCCGGGACGGAATTGCGGGACGGGCTGGAACGTATCCTGCGCGGCCGCACCGGCGCCCTGATTGTGCTGGGCCTGGACCGGACGGTTGAGTCGCTATGCTCGGGCGGTTTCGACATCGGCATCGACTTCAACCCGACGAGGCTGCGGGAACTGGCAAAGATGGACGGCGCCATCGTCTGTGACAAGGATGCCAGCCGGATCCTGCGGGCCGGAGTGCAGTTGGTCCCCGATCCGAGCATCGAAACCCAGGAATCCGGCACCCGGCACCGGACGGCCGAACGGGTGGCCAAACAGACCGGCCTGCCGGTGATTTCGGTGAGCCAATCCATGCAGATCATTGCCATCTACGTGGATGGCCTCCGGCACGTGCTCGAAGGTTCCGAACCGGTACTGGCCCGGGCCAACCAGGCGCTTGCGACGCTGGAGCGTTACCGTGCGCGCCTGGATCAGGTCACCAACTCGCTTTCCGCTCTTGAAATCGAAGCGATGGTGACCGTCCGCGATGTTGCCATTACGCTGCAGCGCCAGGAAATGGTGCGCCGGATCTCCGAGGAGATTTCCCAGTACGTACTCGAACTGGGAGTGGACGGACGGTTGCTGTCCCTGCAGCTGGAAGAGCTCACGACGGGTCTTGGAGCGGGCAGTGAAATGGTGGTCAGGGACTACCGGGACCTCGGCGGGGAGGTCAGCGACGTCGAGACCGCCATGAACCGGCTGACCCAGCTTAGCTCCACGGACCTTATCGACCTGGGTAAGATCGCCAGTGTGGTCGGCTTCCAACCGGGAACCGATTCACTCGAAGCCGTGGTCCAACCCCACGGGTACCGCTTGCTCTCCAGCATCAAGGCGGTTCCGCGGGCGGTGGCAGACCGGCTGGTGGATCATTTCGGCGGCCTGCAGAACCTGATGGCCGCCAATATCGACGACCTCATGGCCGTGGACGGCATCGGCGAACAGCGGGCGCGCACCGTCCGCGAAGGGCTGTCCCGGATTGCCGAGGCCAGCCTTCTCGACCGGTTTATGTAGCCGTCCCGGTCAGTTGAGCTTGAAGATCGTCTCTTCACTCGTCCATTCGCCAAGCTTGGTGACCAGTATGTATGTGCCCGGCATCGGATTCGCATCCACTGCATCGCACCCCGGAGCGGTCCGGCTGCGGTCCCAAATGAAGTTTGCCTTCTCCGACTGGCCCGCTTCCAATGTCTGGTAATTGTCCGTGGAATCAACCTGGCAATCTGCCGAGGAGAAGATCCTGTCCTCGCCGCTGGTGATCAGGAACTCCATTTCCGATGTTCCCTGATTGACGCTGCATTCCGTCTGGCCCTCGTTCGAGACCGTGAGGGTAAGCACCGGCTTTTCCTCGGGGGTGTAGACGGTCTTATCCGTTGAGGCACTGACGGCGATACTGCTTTCATCACAGGTGGAGTCGGCCCCGGCCTCGGAACTGGAGCCGGAAGCAGCCGCATCCTCCGCGTCGTCGTTCGTGGCGTCGTTCGTGGCGTCGTCGCCCTCTTGCGCCTTGGAGTCGTCAGTGTCCTTCGCAGCATTATCGTCCTGGCCGGCCGCGGAGTCATCGTCCGTCCCGGCTGCCGCGCCATCGCCGTCCTTCGCGGACGACTCATCATTGGACGACTCATCATTCGATGCCGGCGTCGGTTTCGGATCAGGTTGGGCTGCCTGTTGCTGGCTTGCCTGCCCCGCCGCCCC
>NZ_KI914697.1:62201-63928 GCF_000520495.1 Arthrobacter sp. H14 | reverse complement strand
CTGGCTTGCCTGCCCCGCCGCCCCCTCGGTGGTTCCGGCGCCGAACATGCTGGCAATGACGATGCCGCCGGCCACCAGGGCGGCGACCAACAGGAGCGCAATAATGCCGGCCACAAGGCGGCGCCGCCGGTACACCGCAGGGCTTGGCCTGCGCCTCGTTGGCGGACCGGCTGGCCGGCCAGGTGCGGTGCCGGGACGCGGACCTGGATTGCCCGCTCCCGTATTCGACCTTGGTGTCATGCCTTAAGGCTAGGGAGAAGACCACCGATGTCACCCGCACCACGCCGGTCAAGCACGAGATGTTCCTTCCTGCACCCTAGAATTGATAGCGGTGAAAAACGACGTTCTGCACGGGAAGATCCGTGAATGGTTTGCCCGCGAGGCGCGGGACCTCCCTTGGCGGCATTCGGAATGCAGCGCCTGGGGCGTTCTGGTGAGCGAATTCATGCTGCAACAAACCCCGGTTGTCCGGGTCCTCCCCCAGTGGCATGAATGGATGGAACGCTGGCCCCGGCCGGCGGATTTGGCGGTCGAACCCAGCGGTGAAGCGGTACGGGCATGGGGCCGGCTGGGTTATCCACGGCGCGCGCTCCGGCTGCATAATGCCGCGCAGTCAATCGTCGAGCGTCATGACGGTGAAGTGCCTGCCAGCTACGATGAGCTGCTCCAATTGTCCGGCGTCGGAACCTATACGGCCGGCGCCGTGGCCTCCTTTGCCTTCGGCCGCCGTGAGACGGTCGTCGATACCAACATCCGACGGGTTCATGCCCGGGTTGTCACCGGTAACGCGTTGCCGGAACCGGCCCTGACTTCCGCCGAAGCGAAACTTGCCACGTCTTTGCTGCCCGGCGACAGGGGCGAATCGGTGACTTGGAACGCCGGTGTGATGGAACTCGGTGCCTTGGTTTGTACTGCGAGATCTCCCAAATGCGGACAATGTCCACTGCAGGATGACTGCGCCTGGCTCGCCGCTGGACGCCCGGAACCGCACTATGTTCCCAAAGGCCAGGCCTGGGCGGGAACCGACCGGCAGGTGCGGGGCGCAATGATGGCGGTGCTGCGGGCCGCTGAAGCGCCTGTGCTGGCGGACCTGCTGATGCGGCCCGCTGAAATCATGCTGACGCCGGAGCGGCACGGCGTTGGGCGGCATCTGGACAAGCTGCATGCCCTGAACGCGGAGACCGCCCAGTTGGAACGTGCGCTGGCGGGACTGCTCAACGACAAGCTGGCGGAGCAGACAGACGCGGGAGTGCAACTGCCGGCTTAGCTTCTACACGTGCGGGCTTAGCCTGCTGAAGCTGACGACGCCTCCTCCCCGGTGATGCCCCAATGGCCGGCGTCCCTACAATTCCCCGAAGCCGTCCGCTGCTTCTGCGAGTACGACGTCGACGGCCTTTTGCGCCTCGGCACCGGAGGCATGCACGCTGAGCGTCTGCCCCTGCTTCAGGCCAAGCGTCATCAGCAGCATGACGGATTTCGCATCCACGCCGTTAATCGTGATCTCCGCATCCATCGGCGTCAACGACTGGGCGAGGGCGGCCGCCGGGCGCGCGTGCAGGCCCATTGGATTTATCAGGTCGATCTCCCCGGATGGTTCAGCGTCGGAGGTGGCGGCCACGGTTCCGGAATCCTGACCCACAGCTTCAGCAGCGGCGGCGACATCCTGGACGGGCGCAACACCCTGTCGGCCGTCAGTATCCGTTCCGCCCGGTGCCGGTGCCGGCGGG
>NZ_KI914697.1:44968-62101 GCF_000520495.1 Arthrobacter sp. H14 | reverse complement strand
TTTCGGCTGCCAGAGCCACCGAAGCTAGTTCAGCGCCGGTCTGCGCCGAAACGGCGGCGGCAATCGCGCCTTCAACCAGAGGAACGCCGGGCAGGAGCCGGATCCGTCGCTGCTGGTCCCCGTCAAGGAACTCCAGCACCGACTCGGCCGTCATGACTGCCGAGCCGAGATCGGTGAGGATCAGCAGACCGTCGCCCGTATCCGCGCTTTCGATACCAGTCTGTATCTTCTCAAAGCTGGTGCCGATGCCGCCGTCGTCGGTCCCCCCGGCAGGGACCAGATCGATGTCGGAGGCCATCTGGGCAGCGAGTTCACAGATCCCCTCCGCAATTTTCCGGCTATGGGAAACGATCAGCAGCCCTACGCTCACGCCTTGTCCGTCCCGCCGTTCCCGGCACCAGCCTGCTCAATGGCGTCCACGGCGGCCTGCAGCAGCAAGGCACTGGAGACGGCGCCCGGATCCCGGTGTCCGGCGCTGCGCTCGGCCAGGTAGCTGGCCCTGCCCTTGCGGGCCACCAGCGGATCTGTGGATTCTGCGCCGGTCTGCGCAGCCTGCGCCGCGGCTTTGAGCACTTCGGCCGCGCCTGTTCCGTTTCCGGCTGCTTCGGCCGCGGCATCAACGGCGGGCGTCCAGGCGTCGATCATGGTCTTGTCGCCGACTTCGGCCTTGCCACGGGCCACGACGCCGTCACGGGCTGCGGCGAGCGCTTCGGCGAGCTTGGCGCCGTCGATCTCCTTGGCATCGCCGCAGGTGGTGGCCGCCCTCAGGTAAGCCGTGCCGTAGAGCGGTCCTGCGGCGCCGCCGACCTTGGACATCAGCGTCATCGCAGCAAGTTTGAAGTAGGCGCCCGGGGTGAACAGTGGCGACTCATCGAGCTTTTCCACAATTGCCGCGAATCCACGGTCGAGGTTTTCGCCGTGGTCACCGTCGCCAATGGCGCGGTCCAGGTCATTGAGTTCCTTGCGGTGCTCCGAGATTACCGCCGCGGCGGCACGCAGCCACGCGTCGGCCCAGGCGGCGTCGACGATTCCAGTCATACTCACACTCCCCAGCGCAGAGCGGCCGTGTGGACCGGAGAGTCCCACAGTCCGGTCATTTCGTCATCGAGCCGCAGGATGGAAATCGACGCTCCCTGCATCTCCAGGGCTGTGATGTAGTTACCCACCAGTGAGCGTTCGACGGTAATCCCCTTGTCGGTGAGCACCTTTGCTGCATGCCGGTACGCGATGTACAGCTCGCTGGCCGGAGTTCCGCCCATTCCGTTGACGAAGAGCAGCACCTTTGCGCCGTCGTCGAGCTTCAGGTCGCTCAGGACCGGCTCCAGCAGGCGGTCGACGATACCGTCGGCGGGTTCCATCGCGATCCGGTGCCGCCCGGGTTCGCCGTGGATCCCGATGCCGATTTCCACCTCATCCTCGCCGAGTTCGAAACTTGGCTCGCCGGCATGCGGAACGGTGCAGGAGCTCAGTGCCACACCCATGCTGCGGACATTTTCATTGACCCGGTTTCCAATGGCGGCTACGGCATCGAGGTCATCGCCGCGTTCGGCAGCTGCTCCGGCGATCCGCTCCACAAGGACCGTTCCACCGACCCCGCGCCTGCCTGCCGTGAACAGCGAATCCTCGACTGCGACGTCGTCATTGACGAGCACGGTCCGGACTTCCACGTCTTCGGCCCCGGCCATCTCTGCAGCGGTTTCAAAGTTCAGCACGTCGCCGGTGTAGTTCTTCACAATATGTACGACGCCGGCGCCACCGTCGACTGCCAGCGTCGCCGGAATGATCTGGTCGGGGGTCGGCGACGTGAACACGGGCCCTGGAACTGCGGCGTCGAGCATCCCGCGTCCGACGTATCCCGCGTGCAGGGGCTCATGGCCGCTGCCGCCACCGGAGACCAGTCCGACCTTGCCCTTCACCGGGGCATCCTTGCGGGTTATGTAGGCCGGATCGCTATTGACTGTCACCAGGTCCTTGTGGGCCATTCCGAACCCCTCAACGGACTCCGAGACCACCGATTTTGGATCATTGATGAGTTTCTTCATGCTGTTGCCACTCCCATCAGCTGCGTCGGATCAGCCCGATTGGGCTCACTCTTTAGAACCCTACTCTGCGGCTTCGTCGTTGCCCAGATGCATTACATGGCTGTGGAGGAGGGCTTCAACCCTCCTCCACAGTCTGTTCTTAGCGGTTCTCGTCCGTACCGTCCTTGAACGTATCCTTCACGTCCTCGCCGACCTGTTTAGCATCGGCCTTGACCTGGTCCTTCTTACCTTCTTGCTTCAGGCTTTCGTTGTCCGTGGCGCCGCCGACGCCTTCCTTGACTTTGCCTGTCGCCTGCTCGGTCTTGTTCTGTGCCTTGTCGTCTGCACCCATGATGAAACCTGCTTTCTGCTCAAGTACCGCTCCCATACAGAACCGGCCGCATCAACCTGATGCTAAGCGTACTTATTTTATCATCGGCATCCGGCCACCGACAGCAATCAGAGGTTGCGGATCATGCGGGTGTTGCCAAGCGTGTTCGGCTTCACCCGGGCCAGATCGAGGAACTCGGCGACGCCTTCGTCCGTGGAGCGCAACAACTCGGAGTAGACCTCGGGGTCGACGGCGGCCTGGTTGGCCATCACCTCGAAGCCGTGCCGGGCGAAGAAGTCGACCTCGAAGGTCAGGCAGAAGACACGCTTGACCCCGATGTCCCGGGCATCGGCGAGCAACTTCTCGAGCAGCGCATGCCCCACCCCGCTGCCGGGCTTGTCGGTGACGAGCGTGCGGACTTCGGCGATGTCGTCCCACATGACGTGGAGGGCGCCGCACCCAACGACCTCGCCGTCGTCGTCCTCCGCGACACGGAACTGCTGGAGGCTCTCAAAGTAGGCCACCGCCTCTTTCTCCAGCAGCACACGCTTATCCGCCAGTGGCGCGACGAGCCGCCGGATCTCCGCGACGTCGGAGGTTCGGGCAGGTCGAAGTTTGAAAGAGCTCACGCCGCCAGTCTAAGCACGCCGGACCGGTCCTATAAACCGAGCTCCTTGGGCAGCTCCGTCTTTTCGCCCAGCAGATGCTCGGCCAGGAAGCTGTGCACCACCGAGTACCAGATCTTCGCGTGTTGGGGGGCGAGGATCCAGTGGTTCTCATCCGGGTAGTACAGGAACCGGTGCGGAGTCTCGCCATTCTCATCGGCGGCCAGCGCGGACTTGGACAGCAGTTCGTACCAGAGCCGCAGGCCCTCGCCGATCGGCACCCGGTAGTCCTTGTCCCCGTGGATCACCAGCATGGGGGTGCGGATATTCTCCACATGCAGATGCGGAGAGTTCAGTCTCCCCCGCTCCGGTGTCATTTCCTTCTCCCAGAAGAAGGATGCGTCGGTGGTCGGGCCGAATTGATCAAGGGCCCACAGGCTGGCGTGCGTGACTATCGCCTTGAACCGGTCCGTGTGGCCGGCGACCCAGTTCGCCATGTAACCGCCGAACGAGCCACCCATGGCCGCCGTGCGGGTTTCATCGATGTCGGGACGCCGTTCGGTTTCGTCCGTGATGGACATCAGGTCCGTAAACGGATTCTCTCCCCATTCGCCCCAGCCGCGCTGGATGAATTCCTGGCCGTAACCGGTCGACAGGGCTGGATCCGGCAGCAGTACGGCGTATCCCTTGACGGTCATCAGCCAGGGATTCCAACGCCAGGTCCAGGCGTTCCAGGAGCCCAGCGGCCCACCGTGGATCCAGAGCAGCAGCGGCGCCGGATTGTCCGCATCCGCACCTTCGGGCAGCGCGAGCCAGGCACGGATCCTCGAACCATCCGCAGCTTTGGTTTCGACTTCCTCCAACCGGCCGGGGATCTCCGGGCGTTCCACCGGAGCCGGCAGCCGGGAAACTTCCCCGCTGGCGATATCGATCCGCACTGCCTCCACCGGATACAGGTAGGAGCTGCGCAGCGCATAAGCCGTGGCGCCATCAGGAGAGACAGCCACGTCGGTATACGCGGCGTCGTCGTGCGTTATTTGGGTGACCTCGCCGCCCCTGACGCTGACGGAGAACACGGGAGCGCGGCCGCCGTCGTCCGCTGTGGCCAGGAGCGCGGACCCATCGGGCAGCCAGGCGGCGGGCGAAGCCCAACGGTCCCACGAACTGGCAATCGGAAGGAGTTCTCCGCCAGACAATGGGAGCAGATTCAGCTTGATTTGCGGAGCTGCTTCGGCGCTGGATTCGGTTTGACTGACAACGACGACGGTGCTGTTGTCGGGGCTGACGGGACCCGGTTCGAAATTCATGCCCTCTTCGTCGAGGAGCACGGTTCGTTCGCCCGTGGCCGTGTCGATCCGGACCAGGATGCTCCGCATATCGCCCTTGGCGAGTGGCTTGTTCATGCTGGCGATGACGGTTGAGCCGTCCGGGCTGATGACCGCGGTGGTCTCGCGCAGGGATTGGCCCACACCACCGGTGATGTTCCTGAGCCGGTGGGACATTTCCGTCTCGGTGGTGGTGGGACGGCCGTCTCCGGCAGTGGGGTCGGATTCGAGGGCAAAAATGTGCGTCTCGTCCGGTCCGATATCTGAATCCCAGAACCGCACCGGGTAGCCCGTATGCAGGATGGCGCCGACCTTGTTGTCCTTGCGGCCGGAGCGGAGTTTGGCGTCCGACTCCTCATCGGCTGAGCCGGGCAGGACGGGGGCCGTAACGAAAACACTGGACGTGTCCTTGGCCGCCAGTATGCCGCCCACTCCCCCGGCCCGGGAGATGGCCACGCGGGCTTCGCCGCCGCCGGCAGAAAGTTCCCACAGCGCGCTTACCGGCTCGGCTTCATCCGCCTCGGGATCAGGCCGCGCCGAGGTGAACAGCAGATTTCCGGTACCGGCGAAGGCAGCACCGGACTCGCCCTTGGCACTGCGGGTCAGCCGTCGGGCTGGTTTTTCACCGGCCGGGTCCAGCTCCCACAGCGCGGTTGCATACTCTGTGGATTTGGCTGAAATGGTGGTCACCGTGGTGACCAGGCGTTCTCCGTCCGGGCTCAACGCCAGCCCGGAAATGCGTGGCATGGCGATGTAATGGTCCAGGTTATGGAACGGTGTTTCGGCAGATTCTGAAGTTCCGGCGGTGGAGGATCGCTCCGGCGCCAGCGATACGTCTGAGGTCATTGTTCAGTCCTATCACTGTCTGTGGGCCAGTTCACAGTTGCTTCACTGAGGGAGGAATTTCCGCTAACGGGGAAAGGCCCCGCACTGAAGAAGTGCGGGACCTTTCCAACTTCCGTCACCGTGTCCGTCCTGACTGGGCCGGCCGGAAGGTGTTTCCCTGCTCTACGTTGCCGGAATGGTGTCTGGGACGGCCGGGCTGGCGTTGCCTTCGAAGGTGAACTTCGCGTCGTCGCCTTCGCCTTCCACGTCCACCACGACGACGTCGCCGGACTTCAGTTCGCCGAAGAGAATCTTCTCGGAGAGCTGGTCCTCGACCTCGCGCTGGATGGTGCGGCGCAGCGGGCGCGCGCCCATAGCCGGATCGTAGCCGCGGGTTGCAAGCAGCACCTTGGCCGCGGGCGTGAGCTCGATGCCCATGTCCTTGTCCTTGAGGCGCGACTCCAGCCGTGCGACGAACATGTCCACAATCTCGATGATCTGGTCCTGGGACAGCTGCGGGAAGACCACGACGTCGTCAACACGGTTGAGGAACTCAGGACGGAAGTGCTGCTTGAGCTCGTCCGTAACCTTTGCCCGCATCCGGTTGTACGAGGTCTGCGTGTTCGTTTCGGAGGCAAAACCGGTGGGAATGCCCTTGGAGATGTCCCTGGTGCCCAGGTTGGTGGTCATGATGATCACCGTGTTCTTGAAGTCGATCACCCGTCCCTGGCTGTCGGTCAGGCGGCCATCCTCGAGAATCTGCAGCAGAGAGTTGAAGATGTCGGCGTGTGCCTTCTCCACCTCGTCGAAGAGCACGACGGAGAACGGACGGCGGCGGACCTTCTCGGTCAGCTGCCCGCCTTCTTCGTATCCGACGTAGCCGGGAGGTGAACCGAAGAGCCGTGACACTGTGTGCTTCTCCGAGTACTCGGACATGTCCAGCTGGATCAGGGCGTCTTCCTCACCGAAGAGGAATTCAGCCAGGGCCTTGGCGAGTTCGGTCTTGCCCACACCGGTCGGCCCCGCGAAGATGAACGAACCGCCGGGGCGCTTCGGATCCTTCAGGCCCGCACGTGTGCGCCTGATTGCCTGGGACAGGGACTTGATAGCCTCTTCCTGGCCGACCACACGCTTGTGCAGCTCGTCTTCCATGTGCATGAGGCGCGAGGACTCTTCCTCGGTCAGCTTGAAGACAGGGATGCCCGTGGAGTTCGCGAGGACCTCTGCGATCAGTTCCTCGTCGACCTCGGAAATGTCATCCATGCCGCCGGACTTCCAGTCGTGTTCCTTCTCGGCCCGCTCGGCTTGGAGCTTCTGTTCCTTGTCGCGGAGCGAGGCGGCGCCTTCGAAGTCCTGGGAGTCGATGGCCGACTCCTTTTCCTTCTTGACATTCGCGATCTTCTCGTCGATTTCCTTCAGCTCCGGCGGTGCCGTCATCCTGCGGATGCGCAGCCGGGCGCCGGCCTCATCGATCAGGTCGATCGCCTTGTCCGGCAGGAACCGGTCGGAGACGTAGCGCTCGGAAAGATTGGCGGCAGCGGCCAGTGCGGCATCCGTGATGGACACCCGGTGGTGGGCCTCGTAGCGGTCGCGGAGGCCCTTCAGGATCTCGATAGAGTGGGCCACCGAGGGCTCATTGACCTGGATGGGCTGGAAACGGCGCTCCAGTGCGGCATCCTTCTCAATGTGCTTGCGGTACTCGTCCAGTGTGGTGGCACCAATGGTCTGCAGTTCACCGCGGGCCAGCATCGGCTTCAGAATGGAAGCCGCATCGATCGCGCCTTCGGCCGCGCCTGCCCCGACGAGGGTGTGGATCTCGTCGATGAACAGGATGATGTCGCCGCGGGTGCGGATCTCTTTAAGGACCTTCTTCAGCCGCTCTTCGAAGTCACCGCGGTAGCGTGAGCCGGCCACCAGCGAACCGAGGTCCAGAGTGTAGAGCTGCTTGTCTTTCAGCGTCTCCGGAACGTCGCCGCGGACAATGGCCTGGGCGAGCCCCTCGACGACGGCGGTTTTACCAACGCCGGGCTCACCTATCAGCACAGGGTTGTTCTTGGTCCGGCGTGACAACACCTGCATCACGCGTTCCTGCTCGTGTTCACGGCCAATAACCGGATCGAGCTTCGTCTCGCGGGCAGCCTGCGTCAGATTGCGGCCGAACTGGTCCAGTACCACGGAGCCGGCGGGAGTGCCTTCCTGCGGATTGCCCGCGGAGACCGGCTCCTTACCCTGGTAGCCGGACAGCAGCTGAATAACCTGCTGGCGGACGCGGCTCAGATCGGCGCCAAGCTTCACCAGCACCTGTGCGGCAACGCCTTCGCCCTCACGGATAAGCCCGAGCAGGATGTGCTCGGTGCCAATGTAGTTATGGCCGAGCTGCAGGGCTTCACGCAGGGAAAGCTCCAGCACCTTCTTGGCGCGCGGAGTGAAGGGGATGTGCCCGGACGGAGCCTGCTGGCCCTGGCCGATAATCTCCTGCACCTGCTCGCGGACGGCCCCGAGAGAAATGCTCAGGGACTCCAGCGCTTTGGCTGCGACACCTTCGCCCTCGTGGATGAGACCGAGCAGTATGTGCTCGGTGCCGATGTAGTTGTGGTTGAGCATGCGGGCCTCTTCTTGGGCCAGCACGACAACACGTCGGGCTCGGTCGGTAAATCGTTCAAACATTGCGGCACACTCCTAGCTACTGCGTACTTTCGATGCTACGCACTAATCAGCATCGATGGGCATGTGTTCGCCGTGGGCGTGAGGGTCATGCCCAGAGCGAAACTGCGGGTACGACGAGGGGCAGTACAGCAGTCGAAAACGCCCGGTTGCGATTTATCCTCACAATTCTGTCGTTCTGGATGCAATTCAAGAACCCCGGCGGATATTCCGGCCGGGGTTCTTGAATTAGAGATTCAGGTACGGACTTTCAGTCCTGGCCCATTGCTTTCCGGTAGGCGTCCTGGATTTCCGACTGGACACGTCCACGGTCGCTGACTTTATAGCCCTGCTCGCGTGCCCATTTACGGATTTCGGCCGCTTCCTGGTTCCGGGCCGGCGTCGAGCCCCTGCCCCGCTGGACCCGGCCGCTGGAACGGCGGGCTTTAGCCACGAATGGGCGGATTGCTTCCCGTAGTTTGTCCGCATTCTCCGCTGACAAATCAATTTCGTAATTCGCGCCGTCGAGACCAAAGCGAACCGTCTCTTCGGCGCTTCCACCATCCATGTCATCGACAAGGATGATCTTCACCTTCTGTGCCACCGTGGCTCCTCAATATCAATACAAATTACGGACAAATGAAACAAATGTATTTCGAGTATCGCGCATGCACTAATACTGAGTCAAAGGATTTTCTTATTGCTTTTCCCGGCCGGCTTCCTCTTCGGCCCGCGCCAGTGCCTCACGTTCAGAACGGTCGACGTTAAAAAGCGCCCGCATCACAAAGTAAAACAAGGTGCCGACGCCGGCGGAAGGGATCAGAACTGCTAGGTATTCCACGGTTCCAGTTTACTCCTTAGGGCAGGTGGGCCGTTACGGTGTGGATTATCACCGGCCGGCGCCTCTGCACAGGTTCAGGTTTACTCCGGTTTCATCAAGGGAAATAGAATGGTTTCCCTGATGCCTGCATTCGTAAACAACATCACCAAGCGGTCAATTCCCAGTCCGATGCCGCCCATCGGCGGAGCCCCGTATTCCAGGGCCCGCAGGAAGTCTTCGTCCAATTGCATGGCCTCCTCGTCGCCCGCTGCGGCACGCCGTGACTGTTGAGTCAGCCGCTCCCGCTGGATGACGGGGTCGATCAATTCGGAGAATGCCGTTCCACGTTCCATTCCACCGATGATCAGGTCCCAGGCTTCAATGAGGCGCGGGTCTTCCCTGTGCTGTCGTGCGAGCGGCTGTGCCGACGGCGGGTAGTCGTACACAAATGTTGGCTGAATTAGATTCGGCTCAACAATTTCACCAAAGAGTTCCAGGACGAGCTTTTCCGCATCCCAGGCATCGTCAACACTGATCTCCAGCTTTTCGGCAATTTTCCGGAGCACATCGGCACTGGTTTCGGGCGTGATTTCCTCTCCCACTGCTTCGGAAAGGCCCGGGTAGAGAGAAAGCCACTGCCATTCACCGTCAAGGTTTATTTCACCCGCGGCGGTTTCAATAACCCGTGACCCCATAAGGTCCGCACAATTGACGATAATCTCCTGCATTCTTTCGGCCATCACAAACTGATCGCCGTATGCCTCGTAACACTCCAACATGGTGAATTCAGGACTATGTGTGGAATCAACGCCTTCATTTCGGAAAATCCGGCCGATTTCATAGACCCGGTCAATTCCACCGACCACAGCACGCTTCAGATACAGCTCAAGCGCGATCCGCATGGTCATTTTCTGGTCAAAGGCATTCAGATGTGTCTCGAAAGGACGCGCTGTTGCCCCGCCGTGGATCAACTGCAGCATCGGTGTTTCCACCTCGACGTAGCCGTGGTTGTGCAGGGTATCCCTGACCGCACGGGTGATCGCAGCGCGGGTGCGCACCATCTCGCGCGCTTCCTCGCGGACCATCAGGTCGACGTACCGCTGGCGTACCCGTGTTTCCTCGCTGAGCTCCTTGTGCAGGGTCGGCATCGGACGCAGGGACTTCGACGCCATCTGCCACGAATCGGCCATAATGGACAGCTCGCCGCGCTTGGAGCTGATCACTTCGCCGCGGACGAGGACGTGGTCGCCCAGGTCGACCAGTTCCTTCCAGTCCGCCAAGGCCTGCTCGCCGACATTCGCCAGGCTGATCATAGCCTGCAGCCGGGTACCGTCGCCTTCCTGCAGGGTTGCGAAGCAGAGCTTTCCAGTGTTGCGGACAAACACCACCCGGCCAGCCACGGCAGCCACCGTCCCGGTGCCGTCACCTGCCTCGAGGTGGCCGTATTTCTCCCGGACTTCACCCAGCGTGTGCGTGCGTTCGAGCACGACGGGATACGGTTCGGCGCCCCGTTCCAGAAGGCGGGCACGCTTGTCGAGGCGGATTTGCATCTGCTCAGATACGTCACTGGCCATCGGTTGGGTACTCTTCTCCATGGGAGGGGCGCTGTTGTCGTTGCTCACGGTATTCAAGGTTAGCCGGTGAGAGCCCGCGGGACCCAAGCCGCCGGCGTCGGCGTGATCAGTTTGGCATTGGCGCGCCGGCCCGTGCCGTCGGCGGAACAGCGTTTAAATTGCCGATGCCGGCGTCCGCGTCCCCAGCACCATATTGTCGATCAGCCGCACGGGCCCGACCCGGGCGGCGATCAACGCCAGCGCCGTACCGGTGAAAGGCGTGTGCCGGCAGTTCTCACCGAGCGGTTCCAGGGTGGCCGGATCCACCACGTCGAGGTAGTCCAGCTCGACCATCGGATGCGCGGCGACAAGATCGACGACCTCGTCCAGCTCCAGCGGTTCGTGGGCTTCGGCCCGCTCTGCCAAGGTTCGCAATGCGCCGAACAGGGTCAGGGCCGCGGCACGCTCGTCCTCATTGAGGAACCGGTTCCGGCTGGACAGGGCCAGCCCGTCCGCCGCCCGGACCGTTGGCACGGCGATGATGTCGACGTCGAAATTTAGATCCGCGGCCATCCGGCGGACCAGTGTCAGCTGCTGGGCATCCTTCTGCCCGAAATACGCGCGGTAGGCGGTGGACCCGGCGGTAGTCCGTGCCGGCATGCCGTAATGCAGCAGCTTGGCGACGACGGTCAGGGCACCGTCGAAATGTCCCGGCCGGAATGCCCCTTCGAACTTCTCTCCGAGCTCGCCCGCGCTGATCCGGACCATCGGCATGCCCTGCGGATAGACCTCTTCGATGGGCGGGGCGAAGACGATGTCGACCCCGCACCGTCCCAGCAGCGCGACGTCGTCGTCGAACGTCCGCGGGTAGCGCTCCAGGTCCGCGCTCTCGCCAAACTGCAGCGGATTCACAAAAATCGTGGCGACGACGACGTCGTTATCCTTGCGCGCCGTCCGTGCCAGAGCTTCGTGTCCTTCATGCAGGGCACCCATGGTGGGGACAAGGCCGAGGCTGGGACCGGCCGGTCCGGCAGCATCTCCGGCTGACGCCCCAACACCGTTCCTGGTTGCCGCAGCCTCCTGCAGCAACCCACCGCTGGCAGCGTTCAGCTCCGCCCGGGTCGTAACGACGAGCGGTTTTTGTTCAGTCATTCTTCTCCCGGCATATCGAGCGCGCGGTTAATGTCTTTGGCTTGCGCCGCGGTCAGCAGCCCACGGGTCACAGCCCGGGTCGCCGTCGCTTTGGCCAATTCCCGGTAGGCCGCACGGATGTCACTGGTTCCTGGCCCGGTTTCCCGTTCCCGCAGGGCCCGCGCATGGGCTTCGACCGTTCCGCTGTCGCCGCGCGCAACCGGGCCGGTGAGCGCACTTTCGCCGGAAACCAGCGCATTTTCGAGGCTGGCCCGCAACAACGGTCCGAGCATGCGTGAAGGTTCTTCGACTCCGATTCCGCTGAGCAGCTCGGACGACTGCGCAGCGAGCGTAACCAGGTTATTCGATGAGTGTGCCAGCGCCGCATGGTACAGCGGCCGGTCAGCCTCCTCGATGACCACGGGTTCGGCGCCCATCTCCACCACCAGTGCCTGGGCAACCGGCAGGATCGCCCTGTCCGCGGTGACGCCGAAACTGCAGTCCGGAAGCCGGTTCAGATCCAGGCTCATGCCGGTGAACGTCATCGCGGGGTGCAACGCCAGCGGCAGCGCGCCCTTAGCCCGAGCCGGCGCGAGCACGCCGGTGCCGAACCGTCCGCTGGTGTGCGCGACCAGCTGTCCCTGCTGCCAGGCGCCGGTGGCCGCGAGGCCCTCAACCAGCTCCGGAAGGGCGTCGTCGGGAACGGCGAGCAGGACCAGCTCGGCGCGTTCTACGATGTCGGGAATTTCGAGGATAGGCACTCCGGGCAGCAGGGACTCAGCACGGTCCCGGCTCCCCTCGGACACGGCGGAAACTCCAACGACGGCGTGTTCGGCGGCGCGCAGGGCGGCACCCAGGACTGCGCCAACTTTTCCGGCGCCGATGACTCCGACACCGAGGCGTCCAGGTTTACGGCTTGCCATGGTCGGCCTCCTCTCCACGATCAACCTGCTCCAGCCAGTGTTCCGGCGGGCTGATCAGCCGGGCACTGGCGGCGCGTTCGGCCTGCTCGTCAAAGAGCCGGCGCGCCGTATCCAGATCGGCATGCCAGATCTTCGCGCTGACCGGCCCAGGGGTGGAGTGCAGCACGACGTCGGCCAGACCAAGCCGGCGGGTCAACGGACCTTGGTGCAGCGCCAGGGACTGGGTGCGTTCATGCGGGACGACCTGCGCCTGCTTCCACATCCACCCCGAACGGCAAATCAGCGCCGTCCGGGTGGCGAGGAAACCGTTCCGCCGCCAGGACAACAGGGACAGAATCCGTCCACGGCGCGGCGTAGTGATGAAGCCGCAGTCCTGATCCTGTCCGGAGATGGCGGCCCCGAAGACCTCGAACGGTTCGTCGACGCCGGGGTCGGGCAGCACGAGCGCCAGCATCTGCATGACTTCGTTCGACGTGCCGGCGGGCAGCAGTGTCGTGCGGGCACCGCTGGCCTGGGTGTCCACACCGTACCCGGCAACGTTGACCTGCATCTTGTACCACCCGGCGAAACGCCACAGCGGCGACTGCACAATCCCGACGGCCTGCACGCGGCCGGGCGGAACGGTCTGCGCGCGGGTTTCCAACAGTCCGTAGCGCAGCCGGATTCCATCGGGGGAAATGGCGGCACGGAAATTGAAGCTGTTGCTGAAGGTGGCCCAGTAGGCGGCGGCCATCGCGAACAGGAACGGCACCGCTCCGGCCAGCACGGCTCCCAGCGGCAACGGCTCGTCCAGCACGAGCGCCACGACCGCCAGTGCGACGACGGCGACGAGCACGAAGATGGTGGTTCCGGACAACAAGGTGGCGCCGATGATGCGGCGCGGCGGCAATTCGAGCACGGACTGCTCCGGCGCTTCCGCCACCTCATCGGGGTGTTCCGGGTCCTGCTTGACTCCTGCCGCCCTGGCCAGGATGGTGGCCCGCAGCAGCTGCGCTTCGGAGAGTTTGAGATAGCTCAGCCGCACAGCCGAACTGCCTGAATCCGCCACCTCGAACTTGAGCTCAGCCAGCGAGAACAACCGCGCGAGCAGAGGCTGGACGACGTCGATAGCCTGCACCCGGTCCAGCCGCGCCTGCCGATGCTGGCGGAAGATCACGCCGCTGTTGATCCGGACGTGGTCGTTGGTGACCTGATAGCGGGTGAAGTACCAGGACAGGAAGAAGGACAACGCGAACAGCAGCGCGATGACGACTACCAGCACGACCAGCACCCAAAGCGGAAGGAATTCGCCTTCGGGCCCGATCCGCGGGGTACGCCCGTCCACGAGAAGATCTTCAAAAAGTCCCCGGCCGAAAATGACGATGACGGCGATGATGCCGATCCAGCCCTTGACCATGGGCGAAACCGGATGGACGCGGTGCCACCGGTCTCCGGCGTCGGGATCCGTGTATTCCTTGACCGGCACTTCGGTCATAGCCCTGCCAGCTTCGCTTCGCCGAGGGAGGACAGCTGTTCGCGCAGCCGCGCGGCTTCGGCAGCGGGCAGTCCGACAAGGGTGGCGTTCGTCGTCGGCGAGGCGGTGTGCAGCTTAAGCGAGGCCAACCCGACGGCGCGTTCAATCGGACCGACGGAAATATCCACATATTGCATCCGCCCGTAGGGAACCACCATCACGCGCTGGAAGAACAGGCCCTGCCGGATCAGCAGGTCCTCGTGCCGCTCCGCGTAACCGATGGCACGGACCTGGCGCGGAATCAGCAGCAGCCGCCAGATACCAATAATCAGTACGACGGCGGGCAGTCCCCACGCGATGAAGGCCGGCAGTTCGGACCAGAAACCCAGCAGTTTGAGCACCAGCGGAATGGAGAAGATCGCGAGGGCAATCAGGAACCCGATCAGCCAGCCGATAATGCGGAGCATGATGAGTTTGTCCGAGACCCGTGTCCATTCGACATTGGCCGGATCGATCGGCTCGCGCGCCTGGCT
The DNA here is from genome assembly GCF_000520495.1 of Arthrobacter sp. H14. GTDB lineage: Bacteria > Actinomycetota > Actinomycetes > Actinomycetales > Micrococcaceae > Arthrobacter_C. The sequence goes on along the minus strand of NZ_KI914697.1, from coordinate 47,938 downwards.
ACGCATATTCTCCCTCACCTTTGGTCTGCTGCTGGCCGCCTCCGCCGGACTCTTCCTTGTCCTCGGGCGGAATGCGGCAGAACCGCTCCACCACCAGTCCAATAACTATCATGATCAATCCGCCGGCTGTCATCGCGAACGCCGTCAGCCCAGTGGTATGGTCCGAGCGGAACTGCCACAGCGGCAGTTGATCCACCAGAACCCCGACGTGCCAGCCCAGCAAAAGCGAGCCTGCATAGGCGCAGGCGTGAGCCAGCACCAGCGTGCGCGCCGCGAGGATCAGGTTAAGCTGTCGTTTCCGTTTGCCCTGCCGCCAGCGCAGTACCCGGATTCCGAGGACAAGGGTGAAGCCGGCGATAATCGCCATGGTGAACAGGGAGCTTAACGGGAGCACCGGCGTCGGCCACCCGAACGAGGTTCCCAGGAAAGTGATCAGGTAGGCGGTCAGCGCTGCCGCGGCGGCGATCACGATCAGCCAACGGGTGCGGATGGTGTTCACACAGCCCCTTCAAACGGTTTTAGGCCCGCAAGGTCGTCAGCTTCCGCAGCGAGTTCGGCCACCGGGCGGCCGGCGAGGACGGCGGTGCTGTCCATCCAGGCCCAGGGTTGCAGCACGAACGCGCGCTCGTGCGCCCGCGGGTGCGGAAGGGTCAGCTCCGGGGCATTTATTTCCAGATCGCCGTAGGTGATGATGTCCACGTCCAGGGTCCGGGCTCCCCAGCGGACGGTGCGGGTCCGGTGGTGCTTCGCCTCGACGGCCTGGCAATGCGCCAGCAACGCATACGGCTCCAGATCGGTCTCAATCTCGACCACCATATTCAAGTAATCCGGCTGCTCCGGTCCGCCCACGGCCTTCGTTTGCACCACGGGCGAGACCTCGCGCAGCCGCACGTGTGGATGATCCACCAAATCCGCGACGGCGTTGGCCAGAATGTCGCTGCGTTCACCCAGGTTGCTGCCCAGGGCCAGAATGACGCGGGTGTTCATGGCCGTTCCCGGTACACGGTTACGGACACGTCGGCAAAGGTCACTTCGATAGGTGCTTTGGGCTTGTGCACGGTTACCTCCACGGCTCCTACCTCAAAGGTATCGAGAATGTGCGCCGCCGTCCGCTCCGCAAGTGTTTCAATCAGATTAAAACGCTCATCGGTAATGATGGCCTTCACCTGTTCGGCGAGCTCACCGTAGTTCGTGGTGCGTGCAATGTCGTCGGTGGCCGCAGCCTGCGAAACATCGGTATACACCACGACGTCGGCAATGAAGGGCTGCCCTGCCCGCTTCTCATGCTCAAAGACCCCGTGGTATCCGATCGCGGCAATGCCGCTCAAGCGGATAATGTCCGGCCGCGGTACGCGCATTCAGTCGTCCTTGGCGCCGTCTTTGGGTGCCGCCCAGGCGGCAGCGACCTTCACAGCGTCCAGGTTGGCTGCGACATCGTGGACGCGGACCGCCCAGGCACCGTGGTGCACTGCAAGCGCGGAAACGGCCGCCGTCGCGTGATCCCGCTCCTCAACCGGTGCTGCCTTGCCGGCGCTGATCAGCAGGGAGCCGATGAAGCGCTTCCGGGACGCGCCGACCAGCACCCGGTGTCCAAGTTCGTTGAACCGGTCCAGGCTGCGGAGCAGTTCCCAGTTCTGCTCACCGTTCTTGGAAAAGCCGAGACCCGGGTCGACGATGATCTGCTCCGGCGTGACACCGGCGTCGTAGAACTTGCTGCGCACCGAGGTGATTTCCTCAATCACTTCAGTGGCGAGGTCGTCGTAGTCAGTGTGCTGGTCCATGGTTCCGGCATCACCTCTGCGGTGCGTCAGGACATAAGGAACACCGCGTTCGGCAACGAGGGCAGGCATTTTCGGGTCGAAGTTCAGGCCGGAAATGTCGTTGACCATGGCGGCGCCGGCGTCGATTGCCTTGGCCGCGGTGGAGGCGTTCATGGTGTCGACGCTGACCAGGGCGCCGGCCTTAACCAGCGTCGCGACCACGGGAAGGATGCGCTTCTGCTCCTCCTCCTCGCTCACGCTGTCGGCGCCGGGACGGGTGGATTCGCCACCGACGTCGATAATGTCCGCGCCGGCGTAGAACATCCGCAGACCGTGCCCGATGGCGGAGTCCAGGTCCTGGAACTGGCCGCCGTCGCTGAAGGAATCCGGGGTGACATTCAAGATGCCCATCACTAGCGCGCGGCCGGTCGGCAGGTCCTCGTACTTGGCGGCCGGCCTCGGGGGACGTACGACCGGCAGCGGCGAAGTGGCTGGCCCGGTTCCGGGTGCTGCAGCGAGTGAATCCATGTGTTATTACCTTCCGAGTATCAAACTCATTGCTTCGGCCCGGGTGGCGGGATCATGAAGCTGGCCCCGCACCGCCGAAGTCACTGTCTTGGCGCCGGGTTTGCGTACACCGCGCATGGACATGCACATATGTTCGCATTCGATCACCACGATTGCCCCGCGCGGGGCAAGGTTGGACATGAGCGCGTCCACGATCTGTGTGGTCAACCGCTCCTGGACCTGCGGGCGGCGGGCATAAATCTCGACGAGTCTGGCCAGTTTACTCAGGCCCGTGACCTTGCCGTCATGGGAGGGGATGTAGCCAATATGCGCCGTGCCGTGGAAGGGTACCAAGTGATGTTCGCAGGTCGAATAGAAGGGGATGTCCTTGACCAGCACCATTTCCTGGTGCTCCAGATCGAAGGTGGTGGCGAGCAAGTCCCCGGCGTCCTGGTGCAGGCCGGCGAACATTTCCGTGTAGGCCTTGGCAACGCGGTTGGGCGTATCCACCAGGCCGCTGCGGTCGGGGTCCTCACCGATCGCGATCAGAATCTCGCGCACCGCCCGCGCGATCCGGGGCTGGTCCACGGGTGGGTTGCGGCTGTCGGCAGCCAGGCCGCCGGCAGGAACGTCGTCGTCGAAATCCATCACTATGAGAGTCTAACCGTCCGGCCGCCGGTCCCCTGAGGGTCCGGCGGCCGGG
>NZ_KI914697.1:41815-44868 GCF_000520495.1 Arthrobacter sp. H14 | reverse complement strand
CTGAGGGTCCGGCGGCCGGGTGGCAGGTCTTAGCTGCCGGCCTGCGATCCGTCGCTGGAACCGGAACCGGAGCGCGGTGTGTCATCACCGTGCGGCGGACGGGTATCCGGCGGCGTCTCGCCCTGGCTCGGTCCGGGACCGGGATGACCGGCGGAGTCGCCGGCCGGCGGATCGTATGGCTGCGGCATGTTCGCGTTGGCGGCCTGGTCCTGCGGCGGAACAGTCACCGGATCCGGCTCTCCGTCGGCCTCGGCCTGAGCCCGTTCGGCCGGAGTTATCACCGGCGGAATGTCCGAAACCGGGCGACTGTCCTTGGAGAGCCAGACCTCGCGCAGATCCCGCTTGCGGACATCCCGGAACAGGTCGGCAATCTCTGCCTGGTTCAGCGTTTCGCGCTCCAGCAGTTCCAGCGCCAGCCGGTCCAGCACGTCGCGGTTCTCGTTCAGGATGCCCCAGGCCTCGTCATGGGCGTTGTCGATCAGCCGGCGGACCTCTTCATCGACGACGGAAGCGAGCTCCTCGGAGTAGTTCCGCTCATGGCTCATATCCCGGCCCATAAACGGTTCGCCGCCGCCGGATCCTAGCTGGACGGCGCCGATCTTCTCGCTCATGCCGTACTGGGTGATCATCTTGCGGGCCATTGAGGTGGCCTTCTCGATGTCGTTGGAGGCACCGGTGGTCGGGTCGTGGAAGACGATTTCCTCCGCGACGCGGCCGCCCATGGCGTAGGCGAGCTGGTCGAGCAGCTCATTGCGGGTGGTGGAGTACTTATCGTCCGCGGGCAGCACCATGGTGTAGCCGAGCGCCCGGCCACGCGGCAGGATGGTGACTTTGGTGACCGGATCGGTGTTGCGCAGGGCCGCGGCGACCAGGGCGTGGCCACCCTCGTGGTAGGCCGTGAGCTTCCGCTCGAGTTCCTTCATCACGCGGCTGCGCTTCTGGGGGCCGGCGATCACGCGGTCGATCGCCTCGTCCAGGGCACGGTCGTCGATCAGCTGTGCGTTGGATCGGGCGGTCAGCAGCGCGGCCTCGTTGAGCACGTTGGCCAGGTCCGCCCCGGTGAAGCCGGGGGTGCGCTTGGCAACCGAGCGCAGGTCGACGCCCTGGGCCATCGGTTTGCCCTTGGCGTGGACTTCCAGGATCTGCGTGCGGCCCAGCATGTCGGGGGCCTCCACGGTGATCTGCCGGTCGAAACGGCCCGGACGAAGCAACGCCGGATCCAGCACGTCAGGTCGGTTGGTGGCGGCGATCAGGATGACATTGGTCTTGACATCAAAACCGTCCATCTCGACCAGCAGCTGGTTCAGCGTCTGCTCACGCTCGTCATTACCACCGCCAACGCCGGCACCACGGTGGCGGCCGACGGCGTCGATCTCGTCAACGAAGATGATGGCCGGAGCATTGGTCTTCGCCTGCTCGAACAGGTCGCGCACACGGGACGCACCGACACCGACGAACATCTCGACGAAGTCCGAACCGGAAATCGAGTAGAACGGAACGCCGGCCTCACCGGCAACGGCGCGGGCCAGCAGGGTTTTACCGGTTCCCGGAGGGCCGTAAAGGAGCACGCCCTTGGGGATCTTGGCGCCGACGGCCTGGAATTTCTCCGGCTCCTGCAGGAAGTCCTTGATCTCGTGCAGCTCTTCGACAGCCTCTTCAGCGCCGGCCACATCGACGAAGGTCACCTGCGGCATGTCCTTGGAGATCAGCTTGGCCTTGGACTTGCCGAACTGCATCACCTTCGATCCGCCGCCCTGCATACGGGACAGCAGGAACCAGAAGATCAAGCCGAGGATCAGGATCGGCAGCATAAGCCCGAGGATGCCGGTAAACCAGTTGCTCTCCACCGGCTGGTCAGTGAAGCCGTCGACGTCGGAGGAACTGACAGCCTCGACGACCTCATCGCCGCGGGCCGTCACAAAGAAGAACTGGACGCTCTCGCCCATGTTCTCGCCGTCGACCACGTAATCATCGCGCAGAGTCAGATCAACGCGCTGCTCGCCGTCGTAAATCTTCGCCTGCTCCACCCGGTCATCTTCGAGCAGCTGCAGACCCACATTGGTGTCAACCCGCGTCGCGCCGCCCCCGGAGAACGTGGGGAAAATGAGCAGGAGTACGGCGACACCCAGCACGATCCAGATAACCGGACCTTTGAAGATTTTCTTGAAGTTCATTTGCTCAGGGCTGCGGCCCCGTCCCTCCTGGTAAAAAGTGCGTACATGTGCTCACGTGTACGCATCTAGCTATACACCGTTACCCATGACTCACGCATAGCTGAGCGCAATAGTTCCCTGAAAGCGTACAACCCCGCGGGCCATGGCGTCCCGAAGCGGGACAGTTACTCGTAGACGTGCGGCGCGAGGGTGCCGACGAAGTCCAGGTTGCGGTACTTCTCCGCAAAGTCCAGCCCGTAACCGACGACAAATTCGTTCGGGATATCATAGCCGACGTACTTGACGTCAATGTCCACTTTGGCGGCCTCAGGCTTGCGCAGCAGGGCGCAGATTTCCACCGACGCCGGTCCGCGCGAGATCAGGTTGGTCTTGAGCCAGGACAGAGTCAGGCCGGAGTCGATAATGTCCTCGACAATCAGCACGTTCTTGCCGCTGAGGTCGGTATCGAGGTCCTTCAGGATCCGCACCACACCGGAGGACTGGGTCCCGGAGCCGTACGAGGACACGGCCATCCAGTCCATGCTCACGTGGCTGTGAAGCGCCCGGGCCAGGTCCGCCATGATCATCACGGCACCTTTGAGCACCCCGACAATGAGCAGATCGCGGCCCTCGTAGTCCTCGTCGATCCGCGCAGCGAGCTCGGCCACCCGCTGCTGGATCTCTTCCTTGCTGTACAGAACGTGCTTGAGGTCGTCCTGAACGTCGTGTGACTCCACGAATACTCCCGGTGTTTTCAGTAATGGTTGCGATGGCCGCCGCGTCTGGGTTCAGCGTTTGGCCATAAAGATAAGACTGCCATAGCTGCGGCCCTGTGCGGGAACGGATTGGCGGTGGACCTGCCGGTGGACGTCCACCTTTCCGGCGAGTTGAACCGGACCG
>NZ_KI914697.1:40181-41715 GCF_000520495.1 Arthrobacter sp. H14 | reverse complement strand
CCTGCCGGTGGACGTCCACCTTTCCGGCGAGTTGAACCGGACCGGCGGATCCCCGGCGCTCCAGCAGCGACTCGACGGCATGGATCCGCTCGAGGCTGGGACGGTCGGCACCAAGTCCGACGGCGGCCAGGGCCAGCAGCCGGTACCGCATCGCCGCGGGCTGCTGACGCAGTTCGTGCTCCGGCAGCAATATACGTTCCGGTTCGACGACGGCGAGCGCACCGTAAAGCTCGGCGCTGCGCTGGTCCAGGTACTCGGCGTCCTCGGCCAGAATCGTCGCCGACCGGTGCAGGGCTTCAGCGATTCCGGGCCCGAGTTTCTCCTCCAGGAAGGGCAGCACCTCGGTCCTGACCTTGGAGCGCGTGAACGCCGGATCGGCATTGGTTGGATCGTGCCACGGATCCAGTCCCTCGGCCTCGCAGATGCCTTCCGTGTCCGCCCGGCGCAGCCCAAGGAACGGGCGCAGGTAATGTCCGCGTTGTGACGGGATGCCCGCCAGCGAGCGCGTTCCGGAGCCTCTGGCCAGTCCAAGCAGGACGCTTTCTGCCTGGTCGTCGAGGGTGTGGCCGAGCAGGACGGCGACCGCCTGGTGGCGTTCCGCGGCGGAATCGAGGGCGCGGTAGCGGGCCTCACGGGCGGCGCCTTCGGGCCCCAGATGTTCGTCATCCACCGTCACCGGGACGACGTCGACCGGGTCCAGTTCCAGCTTCCGCAGCACGTCGGCGGCCGCCGCGGCAACCTCGGCGCTGCCATCCTGCAGGCCATGGTCGACGACGACGGCTCCCGCGGCTATGCTTCCCCGTCGGGCGAAGAAGGCCGTCACCGCGGCCAGCGCGAGCGAGTCAGGACCACCGCTGCAGGCCACCAGCACGAGCGGTGTTTCGGGTCCGTGTTCCGCGGCTTCCCGGTCCGCCCTTGAGCCGCGGGGAATGATCGGGATGCCCGCGCCGATCAGCGCGGACTTGAGCGCATTCCGGCCGGTGCCGACGACGGGAGCCAGCCGCCGCCGTCGTCCATCAGCGCGGTACCCGGGCCGTCCGCCCACTTTCTAAAGTCCCATTCCTACAGGCCCATGCGGGCGATCCACAGGTCCGCGTTATGGATTTCCTTCTCGGTCGGCAGGCACTCCGCGCTGGCCCAGACCCGGTTGAAGCCTTCCATCCCGGCCTTGTCCACCACGGCACGGACAAAGCGTGCTCCATCGCTGTACTGGCGCATCTTGGCATCCAGACCGAGGACGTGCCGGATCCACTTTTCGAGCGCGCCACGGTCCTTGCCACGGGCATTGAAGCGCCTCCGGATGGTTTTCACGGTCGGCACAATGTCGGGTCCGACGGCGTCCATCACAACGTTTGCGTGGCCCTCGAGCAGGCTCATCACCGCCGTCAGGTGCGACAGAACGGCCTGGTCCTCGGGGTCCTGGATGACGGATAGCACTCCACCGGGGCCGGCCGGTTCGTCCGACTCTCCGTTTCCAGCGCTGACCGACCTGGCGGATTTGCCCAGACTCTTCGCGGCTGCGGCCAGCCGCTCG
>NZ_KI914697.1:38529-40081 GCF_000520495.1 Arthrobacter sp. H14 | reverse complement strand
TGCCCAGACTCTTCGCGGCTGCGGCCAGCCGCTCGGCCAGCGTGTCCGCCTTGTCCATCAGACCCGACGTGAGCAGGCCGATCTGTTCCCGCATGTGGTCTTTGAGCCACGGGGCGGCAGCAAACTGCACGCGGTGCGTCTGCTCATGGAGACAGACCCAAAGGCGGAAGTCCTGCGGCTCCACGTTCAGCTCGCGCTCCACCGAAATGATGTTGGGAGCCACCAGCAGCAACCGTCCCCCGGTGCCAAGCGCTCCGGTGGAGGTGTCCGCGCCCCACGTGGCGAACGGATCGTACTGGCCGAGGACCTTGCTGGAAAGGAACGCGAGAATACTGCCGAGCTGCGCGCCGGTGACCGTTCCACCGAGCGCGGCGGTGGCAGCGGTGAGCTGATCTGCGCGGGTCCGGGCCAATTCCTCCAGTGTCGGCTGCAGCAGCGAACGGAAGCTTTGACTGCTGGCCTTGGCCCAGGAAGCGCGGTCCACCACGAGCAACTCCGAGTCGCGCAGGTCGCGGGCAGCGTCGAGCTTGGTGATCTCGTGGACGTGCCCGACGGACTTGTCGGCGAGTTCACGCAGGTTTTCGACGGCGCTGCTGATCTCCGTGGACGTCATCTTCGGGCCGGCGGGGGTGAGCTTGGCAGCCGTATTGGCCGCAAGGTCCCAATTCACCAGACTGGGGATTTTTGAGGACTTATTGGAATCCATAAAAACCATGAGATCACACAACACTCCGAACCCGCTGAAAGTGGCCGGTTCCCTTAGTTGCGGCAGCCGCAGCCCAGACTCTTCGCGGCTGCGGCCAGCCGCTCGGCCAGCGTGTCCGCCTTGTCCATCAGACCCGACGTGAGCAGGCCGATCTGTTCCCGCATGTGGTCTTTGAGCCACGGGGCGGCAGCAAACTGCACGCGGTGCGTCTGCTCATGGAGACAGACCCAAAGGCGGAAGTCCTGCGGCTCCACGTTCAGCTCGCGCTCCACCGAAATGATGTTGGGAGCCACCAGCAGCAACCGTCCCCCGGTGCCAAGCGCTCCGGTGGAGGTGTCCGCGCCCCACGTGGCGAACGGATCGTACTGGCCGAGGACCTTGCTGGAAAGGAACGCGAGAATACTGCCGAGCTGCGCGCCGGTGACCGTTCCACCGAGCGCGGCGGTGGCAGCGGTGAGCTGATCTGCGCGGGTCCGGGCCAATTCCTCCAGTGTCGGCTGCAGCAGCGAACGGAAGCTTTGACTGCTGGCCTTGGCCCAGGAAGCGCGGTCCACCACGAGCAACTCCGAGTCGCGCAGGTCGCGGGCAGCGTCGAGCTTGGTGATCTCGTGGACGTGCCCGACGGACTTGTCGGCGAGTTCACGCAGGTTTTCGACGGCGCTGCTGATCTCCGTGGACGTCATCTTCGGGCCGGCGGGGGTGAGCTTGGCAGCCGTATTGGCCGCAAGGTCCCAATTCACCAGACTGGGGATTTTTGAGGACTTATTGGAATCCATAAAAACCATGAGATCACACAACACTCCGAACCCGCTGAAAGTGGCCGGTTCCCTTAGTTGCGGCAGCCGC
>NZ_KI914697.1:31495-38429 GCF_000520495.1 Arthrobacter sp. H14 | reverse complement strand
GGCAAGAATTGCCGCGGCCCGGTCCAGCGCGTGCTCGTTGGCGAGACTGACCGATCCAAGTTCATTGCCAATGAAGGAGAAGACAAGCAGGCGCCCTTGGGCCGTGACCACGTACCCGGAAAGTGCGAGCACTTCATTCAAGGTGCCCGTTTTCGCCCGTACCAAGCCTGCCCCGGCCAGTGCTGGGTCCTTCGTGTAACGGTCGGAAAGCGTTCCGGTCAGGCCGGCGATGGGGAGCCCATCACGGACAGCCGCCAGATCCGGGTCTTCGGTATTCACGATGATCCGCAGCGTCGCCGCCAGCTGGGCCGTGCTGACCCGGTTCGCCGTGGAAAGACCACTCGAATCGGCCAGGACGAGCCCGGTCGTATCCACGCCGAGGCGCGCGATAGTCTTCTCGATCGTCTTTGTGGATCCATCGAACGACGCCGGACGTCCCTTGGCAACGGCGGCCATCCGGCTCAGCGTCTCGGCCAGGTAATTGTCCGAGGTTTCCAGCATGAGTTCGACCTGCTCTGCAACGGTGGCGGACTCGACGGCGGCGAGTACGGTCGGGGCGTTGGCGCGGCCGGAGCTTCCGTCGGGAGCCGCGGTCGAAGAGTCATTACCATCGGCAGGTTCACCATCCGCGGATCCCCGGCTGACGCCGCCGGCCACCTTGATGCCTGCCTCTTTCCCGGCTTTCCGCAACGCATCGGCAAACGTCCTGCCTACATGCAAGGCTGAGTCCTGCGGGCGTGCCCCAAACCGCTCCGCCGGCGAATAGCGGCCGGAATTCAACGCCATCGGAAAGATCGGCGCCACCTGCCCGGCCTGCAGGTCGCCCGCCAGCCAGACCTCATGGGCGGGCCTGCCCGTGAACAAAGTGTCATCCACCTTGACGGTCATTTTCCCGGTAACGCCCTCCTGCACGAGGGACGCGACCGTCTGTTCGGCCAGCGTCGCCAGACCGGCATGACCCATAACGGCATCCGGATCGGACTCCCCCGCCGCCAGTAACACATCGCCGCCCCCGACCAGGGTCAGCTCGCGCGGATCCTCCCCCTGCACCACCGTGGTACTGAACCGGTGCTCCGCCCCGAGGGCATCGAGGACCGTGACGGCGGTCAGCAGTTTGGTGTTCGACGCGGGCACCCGCGGCTGGTTCGCGCCGTCGTCGTAAAGCACTTTGCCGGTGAGCGCATCCCGGACGACGCCGGTGAATCCACCCTCCCCGGCGGCGATCAGTGCCGCATCCAGGCGTTTCGCCAGAACCCCGCGGCCCGGCATTGGCGCAGTTTCGGACAGCTCGGTTACGGCGGTCATCGCCGAGACTTCGGACGGTGGCCGCTGCGCCTTGGGGATCTTCGGTTCGACGACGGGAGCGTCAGGTTCGATCGCGTCGACGACGGCCGGCCCAAGGTAAAGCCCGACCGGTATGACCAGCGCCGCCAGCACCACCGCGAGCAGGACGCCGGTGAAGAACTTTCCCGCGGTTCGCATCACGCCCCGGTGCCGGGAATTGCGGAGATCATGGCTTACAAATTCCTTGGTGTGCGAGACTCGAGTGCTGGATCTGAACTTAGGCACTATATCTTGGATAGTAGAGCGGCGTCTTCTCCGGCGCCGGATTCCAACGCCCACGACGCCTCAAAAGGAGCGCCCCATGAAGTTTGACATCACCATTGAGATCCCCAAGGGCTCAAAGGTCAAGTACGAGATCGATCATGAGACGCACCGGCTGCGCCTGGACCGCATCCTCTTCACCTCCATGCAGTACCCGGCACACTACGGCTACATCGAAAACTCCCTCGGCGAGGACGAAGACCCGCTGGACGCACTTATGCTGCTCGACGTCGACCTTGTTCCCGGTGTGCTGGTGGAAGTCCGGCCGGTTGGCGTGTTCAACATGACCGACGACGGCGGTGGCGACGCCAAGGTGCTGACCGTTCCGGTCGACCCGCGTTTCGACCACATCCAGGAACTCTCCGACGTCTCGGACTTCGTGCTCGACGAGATCAAGCACTTCTTCACCAAGTACAAGGATCTGGAGCCGGGCAAGTGGGTCGAAGCCGCCGATTGGGAGGACCGCGCCGCCGCGGAGGCCGAGGTTGAGGCTTCCTTCAAGCGCTTCCACACCGAGGGCGACTCCGCCGAGGACGTGCAAGGCCGCGACCGCTGAAATTCCTTGCTGCAAGGTTTCAACTGAAGTATTGGAGGGCTTTCGACGATGAGTGAAATCCCAAACGGGTGGACCGACCGTGACCTCGAAGCCGCCAAGGCCGTGCTGGCCGTCAGCGGCAACGACGAACAGTCATTGCCAACCCTGACCGACGAGGAGATCGTCGCGCTCGACGGCGTCGGACGCGACCAACTGGTGGCGCTGCCGTTTCTGGAGGAGCACCAGGACCAGATCCAGTTCGCCGGCAATGTGGCGCTGCGGTCCCTGCTGGTCAAGGGTCTCGCCTATCCCGAGGTGGCGGAAGGCGAGGCCGAACCGGCCAAGCTGAACGCCAGTGAGGACATCACCGGCATCATTATGCTGCGCCGGACGGGGCAGCGCCTTGTTGCCGCGGAGCGGACCACGGGCAACGGAAAATACTGGCTCTACGGCTACGTGCATGGCGACGACATCCTCGAGGAAGAAGTCAACGACGTCGGCATCCACGCCTTCAGCGTCTATCCGGCGGAGAGGTTTGCGGACCGGTTGGCTATCCTGGCCGACCCGGCTGAGCAGACGACCGAAGACGGCGAGACGGTGGAGCTGAACCAGGAGCAGTTCGAGGCCCGGGCCGCGGAACTGCTGGGCGATACCCGCGCGATCACAGTGGTGACCGGTATCGCGCAGGAAAGTGAGTCGGTGGACAACACCACCTTCTACGCCTCCACCGGCAACGTGCACGGTTTGGAAATCCGTCAGCAGGACGAGGAGACGCTGTACCGGATCGCACCCGTCTCACGGGAGTCGATGATTTCCCGCCTGCAGACGGTTATTTCCGGTTCCGGGAGCAAGTAGCTCCGGGCGGCGCGAACTCGCCAGACAACCTAAATCGGTTGTTTTCGTCCCTGCAGTACGCATACTGGTGCTATGTACGTTGTCACCATGGACCAGCGCAATTCGCGCGACGTCGGTGACATGGTGCCGCAGTTGGTCCGCCAGCTGCGGCATATCCCTGCCGTGATTGAATTCCAACGCTCGGTCAGCGATGAGGTGCAGGGCGTGACCATCGACGCGGCGGATGCCATTACAGCGGCGCTGTCCGCATTGCGCGGCGGCTCCTGGTCGGTGGGCATCGGCGTCGGGCGGGTGGATGATCCGCTGCCGGAAAGAATCGTCGAGGCCTCCGGCTACGGAATGGTTTACTCGCGCCGGGCGGCAGAACGGGCGCTGAAGATCCATGACCAGGTTCCGCTGGCCGTTGAGGGGCTGGAGCGGGACCTGGCCGCCGAATCAGAGGCAGTGCTGCGCCTGTTGGGACGGATTGTCGCCGTTCGCTCCCAGTCTGAATGGAACGTCGTCGACCTGATGATTCCCGGAGTGCGCGGCCAGCAGAAAGCCGTCGCCGCGGAGCTCGGGATCACACCACAGGCAGTCAGCAAGGCCGTGGTGCGCTCCCTCTGGCAGGAGGAATGGGCGGCCCGCCCCGCTGCCGCCCGCCTGCTCGGTCTGCTCGACAGCCGGCGCGAAATCCTGATCTAACTTACAGGAGGCGTCGGAGGACCTTTGCTGCGCCGTCGTCGTACACCGATGTGGTGACTTCAGAAGCGGCGTCGGCAACTTCCGCCGGGGCCTGCCCCATGGCAATCCCGCGGGCGGCCCAGCTGAGCATTTCGACGTCGTTACGCCCGTCTCCGATGGCCACTGTCCGCGACGGGTCGATGTTCAGATCCTGGCGGAGGTTCTCCAAGGCGCTGGCCTTGGTGACGCCGGAGGCCGCGATATCCAGCCAGGCGGTCCAGCCCACCGAGTAGGTCACTCCGTCCAAACCGGCTGAATGGATGGCACGGGAAAAATCGTCCGGCTCGGTTTCCGAGCTGAACACCACGACACGGACGGCGGTGGTGTCAAGCAGGGTGTTGAAGTCGACGGCCTTGGCCTCGATGCCGAAGCTGGCGTCCTGGAACCGTTCTGTGGAGAGAAAGTTTCCCTCGTTATCCTCGAGCGCGTACTTGGCAGCCGGCAGCTTTTCCCGCAGTGCCATCAGTGCTCGTTTCGGATCGAAGGTAACCCGCTTGAGAACCTCATATCCGTCCGGCAGATCCATGTCGATCCGGAGCGTGACACCGCCGTTGGAGCAGACGCTGTAGCCGCTCGTCATCCCGATTTTCTGGATCACCGGCAGGGTTGCATTCAGCGACCGCCCGGTGGCGATCATGACTTCATGTCCCGCCTCGACGACGGCCTGCGCCGCTTCGCGGACTTGCTCGCTCATCCGGCCTTCATGATCGACGAGTGTGCCGTCCACATCCAGGGCTATGAGCTTTTTATTGTTGGTGGTCACGCGGGTTTTCTCTGCCCCCGTTCTCATCTGCGTCTTCGTCTGCAGGTCTTCGATGCCTGCCCTTGTATCTGTTGTCATCTACCAAGTGAATCAGAGACTTTCCCGATTCGGTAGGATTTCGCTCACATAAAGCGCCCCTACAGCACCGGAATGACCTTCACACCGCCCATGTACGGACGCAGCGCTTCCGGAACAATTACGGAGCCGTCCGGCTGCTGATGCGTTTCCAAAATGGCGACCAGCCACCGTGTGGTGGCCATGGTCCCGTTGAGCGTTGCGACCGGGCGGGTGCCCTTCGTCGCAGCTCCACCCTCGCCGGGAATGCGTTCCCGGATGTTCAGCCGGCGGGCCTGAAATGTCGTGCAGTTCGAAGTCGAAGTCAGCTCCCGATATGCGCCTTGGGTGGGAACCCACGCCTCGCAGTCGTATTTTCGCGCCGCGGAGGTTCCGAGATCGCCGGCCGCGGTGTGGATGACCCGGTAGGACAATTCCGCCTTGGCCAGCATTTCCTCTTCCCACGCCAGCATCCGCTGGTGCTCGGCCTCTGCGTCTTCAATCCGGACGTAGGAGAACATTTCGACTTTATTGAACTGGTGGACGCGGATAATGCCGCGGGTGTCCTTGCCGTGTGAGCCGGCTTCACGGCGGTAGCAGGAGGACCAGCCGGCATAGCGGACTGGGCCGTTGGAGAGGTCGAGGATTTCATCCCCGTGGTAACCGGCGAGTGCCACCTCCGAGGTCCCCACCAGATACAGGTCGTCCTCTTCGAGGTGGTAGATCTCGTCTGAATGCTCGCCGAGGAAGCCAGTGCCCGCCATGGTCTCCGGACGGACCAGCGTCGGCGTGATCATCGGCGTGAAACCATGCGAGATTGCCTCATCCAGGGCGAGCCTCAGCAAGGCGATCTCGAGGCGCGCGACCATGCCCTTGAGGAAGTAGAACCGGGCGCCGGAAACCTTGGCACCGCGTTCCATGTCGATTCCCCCAGTCAGCTCGCCCAGCTGCAGGTGGTCTTTCGGTTCGAATCCTTCGGCGCCGAAGTCGCGGGGTTCTCCGACATGGCGCAGCGTCTCGAAGTCGTCCTCGCCGCCGGAAGGCACACCCGGCTCGATAACGTTGGACATGCTGCGCACCAACGCGTCCTGCTCCGTCTTGGCCTGATCCGACTCCGCCTGCGCCGCCTTCACTGAACCCGCCAGTTCCTTGACCTCGACCAGCAGAGCCTGCTTCTCTTCGCCCTTGGCCACCGCCACCTTCTTGCCGAAGGCGTTCTGCTCGGCCCGCAGTGACTCAAACCGGTTCAGTGCCGAACGGCGGGTCGAATCCGCGGCGATGATGGCATCAACAATCGACTCATCGGCCATACGGGCACGCTGGGACGCGCGGAAGAGGTCGGGGTTCTCGCGGAGTTCATTTACGTCGATCACTGTCCAAGACTATCGAATCGGCACGACGATTCCGCCGTAGACGATTAGCTGCGGATTCACAGCCGGGTTCAGGGCCGGGGTTCAGGGCCGGGGTTCAGGGCCGGGGTTCAGGGCCGGACGGCTATTGTTGTAGAACCATGGATACTTGGATTCTCGCGCTCATAGGTTGCGCCGTCGTCGTTATCGCAGCGGCCAGCTGGTACGGCGTGCGGAAGCTGCGCCAGCCCGAGCCTGATCCGGATCCGGCGGTGCGGTCACTGTCCTCCGACCGCGAAAAGCAGCTCGTCGCCGTTGTCATAAATCCCATCAAGACCAACGCCGCGAGGGCACGCAGGATCATCATCCGGGAGTGCGAACTTGCAGGCTGGCCGGAGCCAATGTTCCTGGAAACCAGCAAGGATGATCCGGGCAAGGCGATGACAGAGGAAGCCCTGGCCCGGAAGGCCGACGCCGTTATCGCCTGCGGTGGCGACGGCACCGTACGTGTGGTCGCCGAGACCCTCGCCGGCACCGACGTGACGCTCGGGCTCGTGCCGCTTGGCACCGGCAATCTGCTGGCCCGGAACCTTGAAATGAATGTCACAGACCTGGACGGCAGTATTGCCACCGCTTTGTTCGGCGACGATCGCCGGATCGATACCGGCACGATCACGTTGGAAAGCTCCGAGACCGGAGAAAAAACCCGGCATGCCTTCCTGGTGATGGCCGGCATCGGATTCGACGCCAAAATGGTCGCCGATACCCGTGACGACTTGAAGAAGAACGTCGGGTGGCTTGCCTACGGTGAGTCGGGTGTCCGGCATCTGCCCGGCCGGCGGACCAAGGTCAGCATTTCGCTCGACGACGAACCTGAGCAGCAGCGGCGCGTACGCAGCGTGCTCTTTGGCAACTGCGGGCTGCTGCCCGGCGGAATCGACTTCATTCCCAATGCCGTGATCGACGACGGCATTATGGACGTGGTTGTAATGAGTCCGCGCAGCGCCATTGGCTGGCTCGCGATGGCCGGGCAGGTACTCTTTAAACCAC
>NZ_KI914697.1:4727-31395 GCF_000520495.1 Arthrobacter sp. H14 | reverse complement strand
GCCGGGCAGGTACTCTTTAAACCACGGCGCCCGACCCCCGCCATGGCCTTTTACCGGGCCAAAAAGATCACAGTGCACTGCACCGACCCGATGGAAACCCAGCTGGACGGTGATCCGTCAGGACCGGTCACCTCCCTTTCGGTGGAGGTGAACCGCGGCGCCCTGGCAGTGCGGGTGCACCGCAAGGGCGGGCAGGGCCAGACCGAAGAGCTACTCAAGTCGGCCGTGGAGGACAAGGCCAGCTAAGAAGGCCCCGGCCGAATCAGGCCGTGGAACCGCCAAGGTGTGCAGGGTCATCGCTGGCATCGTCCGACGAGGATCCGCCTTCATCGACGTCGCCCATGGCCTCGTCCATCTGCGGTTCCTCGTCCGGAATCTGCTCCGACTTTTCCTCGTCCGGGAAGACGCCCTGGGACTGCTCTCCGATCAGCGACTGTTCCTGTGCAAACCGGACGTCGTTGGCTTGGTCACCGGCATCGCCGACACCGTCATCCGGGTCCGCTGCCATGCCGGGGTTCACGATCTCGCCATCGGTGTTCTCACCTGATGGCTGGTTCCCGTTCGGGGGATTAACAATCTTGCCGTCGCCCTGCTGCTGATCGTCCTGATTCTCGCTCATCACGTTCCCTTTCGTCGAAAATCCTGCAACTGCCTTTGGCGTTCAGCCTACTTAGTAGTGGCGCCATGCGAAAGCGCGCTGGTAACCAGCCGCGCTGTCGAGTCAGTGCGAGCCTAGCAAATCGACCACGGCCCTCTCGGAGGACGGGTAACTGCCGATCGACATCGTGCGCCCGCCCATGTACAGATCCACCACCCGTGGATCCACGTAGGATGATCGCGCAGCATCGAACCGTCCGGGTACAGGTAGCTGAAGCCCTTGCCGCGCTTGCGTCTGACGATTCCCGGCTTGTCCGGATGGCTGCGCCTCAACCGGACCATCAGAAAGCCCCCTGTTTACTCACCGCGCAGAACCGATTCCACCCAGGAGGACGCAGCCTGGAACGCCTCATCCCGGTGGTGCGGCGGCACGGACGGCGGCCGGCCATCGGCCCTTGGGTAGGATCCCAGGAACCGGATAGAGGGGCTGATCCGGTGCAGACCGGTCAGGGCATCCACCATTCTGGCGTCCCGGGCATGACCCTCGGCGTCGATGCTGAAAAAATAGTCCCCGAGGAACTGACCGGTCGGCCGGGACTCGATGCGGCTGAGGTTGACACCACGGGCGGCAAACTGGTCAAGGATCTCCATCAGGGCACCGGGGTGGTCCTCCGGCAGCGGGATGACGAGGGTGGTCTTGTCCGAGCCGGTGGGTTCCGGAAGTAACCCCGGGCGGCTGACGAGTACGAAACGGGTGACTGCGCCGGTGTTGTCTTCGACGCCGTCTGCCAGGACATTCAGCCAGTGCCGTTCCGCCACAACATGGGAACAGATGGCGGCATCGTAATTCGCCCCTGAGGTGGCCGCGCCAGCAGGCGGCACCTGTCCGTCGCGGTCGAGCAACCCCAAAGCTGCGGCGGCCGTGGACGACGACGGAACATATTCCACGCCCGGAATGTTGGCGTTCATCCAGTCCCGGCATTGAGCCCAGGCATGCGCATGAGTGGATATCACGCGGACATCACCGAGCGTGACCCCGGGCCGGGCCACGAGCACGAAGCTGATTGGCACCACCACCTCACGGACGATCCGCAATTCGGCGCCTTCGGAAATAGCGTCGAGTGTTGCGCTGACGCCGCCCTCCACCGAATTCTCGATGGGCACCATGGCCGCCGCTGCTTCGCCGGAGCGGACGCGTTCCAGAGCGGCATTCACGCTCGACGACGGAAGGCGGTGGGCGGCATCGGCGCCGGGAACCTGGAGCAGCGCGGTTTCCGTGAAGGTCCCCTCCGGGCCGAGATAGGTATAGACCGGGGATCCGTTGGGCGGTCCAACACTCGTACCGGAGACTGCCCGCGCCGCTTCCGTTTGGGAAGTGCTCATTTCACATACGGTTCTTCGCCGGTCTCCGAGACCATCGGCTTGTCGGCATCCATCCAGGCGCCCATGCCACCCGAAACGTTGACGGCGCTGTAGCCGTTATGCGCCAGCCACTGGGTGACCCGGCTGGAACGGCCACCAGTGCGGCAGATGACATGCAGGTCCTCGTCGGGGTCCAGTTCATCGATGCGCTCCGGAACCTCGTCAACCGGGATATGTACGGCTCCGGCAATATGTCCGGCCTGCCATTCGTAGTCCTCTCGGACGTCCAGGATTCTGGTGTTCTCGTTCAACTCGTTGACGCCGACGCTGGGTACGGATTCCATGAAAGGTGTCCTCCTAGATAAAGGCCTGCGGCCCCGGGTTGCTTCCTAAAAGCCTATAGTCTTCAGCTTAGGGCTGACGGCCCTGCCGGCAATGTGACCGGCGACGTAAATCCCCACGAACCTCTGGAGGCGCCATGTTGGCCGGAACTGGAAGTCAACTGCACGAATTGACGGCCCTCGGGTTACGCGACGCCATTCGGAACGGCGAGGTGGGTTCGCGCCAGGCAGTGTCGCATTTCCTCGACCGGATTGAGCGCCTCAACCCCGAATATGGCGCCTTTATTTCGATCACAGGCGACCAAGCCCTGGCGGAAGCGGCAGCCGCCGACGAGCATCAGGCGCACGGAGGTGAGCTGGGCCTGCTGCACGGCATGCCGCTGGCGCATAAGGACCTCACCGACGTCGACGGCGCTGTCACGACCCACGGCAGCGCGGCTGTCCCACACCAGCGCGCGACGGCGGACGGTCCATTGGCCGCGGTGCTGCGCCGTCAGGGAGCCGTCAGTCTGGGAAAGACGCAGGTCCCGGAGTTCGGCCTGACGAGTTACAGCGGGAACAACCTCGCACCGCCGGCACGGAATCCGTACGACAACACGCTCAGCGCTGGCGGCTCATCGGGTGGAAGCGCCGCGGCGGTGGCGGCCGGCATGTTGCCCTTCGCGCCGGGCAGCGACGGCGGCGGCTCGATCCGCATTCCCGCGGCAGCCACCGGTCTCGTGGGACTGAAACCGAATCGTGGACGGGTTCCGGCGGGATCCGGGCAGAACGACGCCGGCGGGTTCTCCGTCGCCGGACCCTTGGCCAGGACGGCCGACGATGCCGCCTTGCTGCTCGACGCTATGTGTGACGACCGGAACCACCGCTCACTCAGTGCCGTGCCGGCGTCGTCCTCCTCTTTCCTCGCCTCCACGCTCCAGAGGGGTGGCAAATTCAGGATCGGGGTCAGCACTGCTTCACCCTTCGAGGAATATTTCCCTATCGCCCTGCAACCGGAGGCTCAGGCGGCCCTGGATCGCGGCATCGAACAGTTGATGGCGCTGGGGCACGACGTCGTCCCGGCCGACATCAGTTATGACAAACGTTATCCGGAGGCCTTCACCACTGTGTGGACATCGTCCATGGCGGCCGCGCCCATCCCCGCGGAGCGCGAGCATGAACTGATGCCGCTGACCCGGACGTACCGCAGCCGCGCACAGGCCCGCAGCGCCGTAGACCTGCTCGCCGCCGTCGACGTCCTCAAGCGCTTTGAGTGGGACACGATCGCCCAATATTCCGCATACGACATGATTCTCACGCCGGCGCTGGCGATGACACCGCGTCCGGTCGGATGGTACACCGAAGACCCGGACGAGGACTACAAGCGGCAGTGCCAGTACTGCCCCTTCAGTTCGATGGTCAACGTCGTCGGTCTGCCCGCCATCACGGCACCGGTCATGCTGACTCCAACGGGCCTGCCGATGGGCATCCAGCTGATCGGACGTCCCAGTGGTGAGCCAGAGTTACTGTCCGTCGTGGCCCAGCTAATGGACTGATGGTATTCAGGACCGTCACTGCGCCAAAGGCGGTGACCCACAATTTCCGGCCTTAGCGTCTGCCAGCTGTCAAGGCTGGGTCATCGGGAACCCGAATGATCCCCCACAAGCATGCTCATCGATAAAGCTACGGGTAATGACACAGCTCAGTTGGGCCATAGCACTTCCGTCCTGCCAGCGGGGAACGCCGCTCAGACCACCCGCATGAGCCGGGAGTGCAAACATTGAGAGGCCCAGCAGCAACGCTAATGTCGCACTTACTTGGCGGATCATTTTCTTCATTTTCCTCACCTGCTTCGTCTACTGCTGCATGTCTGATCTGTCGAAAGCCGGTAGCTACCTTGGTTCCAACCTGACACTGGCTAATATTCTGGTCAACACCTCGCGGATCAGGATGCTGCATGAGACTGCCGCCACGCGGCCGATTCTGGCATGCTGGTGCTATGACTAGCCGTGCGGGCACAGTGGCCCTACCCAGCGACCTGGTGGATCTGACGAGGCTGTTGGACGCCTATTACGATCTGCAGCCGAGTATGGACGATCCGGCGCAACGCGTTTCCTTCGGCACATCCGGGCACCGCGGTTCCAGTACCAAGGTCTCGTTCAACGAGGCGCACATAGCCGCCATCACGCAGGCGATCGTGGAGTACCGGGCTTCGCAGGGGATCACCGGCCCGGTCTTTATTGGCAAGGACACCCATGCGTTGTCCGAACCGGCCCAGAACACCGCCCTGGAGGTGCTGGCCGGCAACGGGATCCGCGTCCTGGCCGACGCCCGCCGCGGCTACACCCCGACTCCGGCTCTGTCGCACGCCATCCTCCGCTACAACCGCGGACCCGAAAAGCATGACGACGTCGCCGACGGCATCGTCGTCACGCCCAGTCACAACCCGCCAGGCGACGGTGGCTTCAAATACAACCCTCCACACGGCGGTCCGGCGGACTCGGATGCCACCGGCTGGATCGCCGACCGGGCCAATGAATTGCTCGAGGACGGATTGCGCGGGGTGCGCCGCATGCAGCTGGCGCACGCGCTGGAAGCCGAGACCACGGGCCGGTATGACTATTTGGCTTCCTACGTCGATGACCTTCCGGCGGTACTGGACCTGGCCGCCATCGCCGGTTCCGGACTGCACATCGGCGCCGACCCGCTCGGCGGAGCCAGTGTGGACTACTGGGGTGAAATCGGCGAGCGGCACGGCTTGAACCTGACGGTAGTCAATCCGTCGATCGATCCGCAGTGGGCCTTCATGACGCTCGACTGGGACGAAAAGATCCGGATGGACTGCTCCTCCCCCGACGCTATGGCCTCGCTGATCTCCCGGGCCGGCAACTACGACATTGCCACCGGAAACGACGCCGACGCCGACCGGCATGGCATTGTCACTCCCGATGCCGGGCTGATGAATCCGAACCACTATCTGGCCGTGGCGATCGACTACCTATACCGGAACCGGCCTGACTGGCCGGCTGGTGCGACGGTGGGCAAGACGCTGGTGTCCTCGTCGATCATCGACAGGGTCGCTGCCGGCCTTGGGCGGGAACTGGTGGAAGTTCCGGTCGGATTCAAATGGTTCGTACCCGGGCTGCTGGACTCCTCCGGCGCCTTCGGCGGGGAAGAATCAGCCGGCGCATCGTTTCTGCGCCGCGATGGCGGAGTCTGGACCACGGACAAGGACGGCATTCTGCTGGCACTGCTGGCATCCGAAATTACGGCAAAGACCGGCCGCACTCCATCCCAGCACTACGCTGGCCTCACCGACCAGTTCGGCGATCCGGTCTATGCGAGGATCGATGCTCCCGCGACCCGCGATCAAAAGGCTGCCCTGGGCAAACTGTCCGCGGAGCAGGTCACGGCCGAGACACTTGCCGGTGAACCCATCACGTCCAAACTCACCAAGGCGCCCGGCAACGGTGCGGCGATTGGCGGATTGAAGGTTTCCACGGAGAACGCGTGGTTCGCCGCGCGGCCCTCCGGAACCGAAGACGTGTACAAAATCTACGCAGAGTCGTTCAAGGGCTCTGGGCATTTGAAGCAGGTCCAGGACGAGGCCAAGGCGCTCGTCGACGGTGTCATCTGAGAAACGGCCCGTTAAACCGCCGACCCGGCCTGCGTCTTAACGCGGCCGGGTCAACTACCTAGCACTCCCCACACAACCCCCACATTGTGCGCCCCCCGGAAATTCAGGATGGCAAAACGCTATCATAAGAAACCGTCGCGGCGGTATGTTTTTCGGGAAATTGCTTCGTCCGCGGAAAATCGGTCACCGAAAGGGACCTTTATGGCTGTAAGTCAGCTTCCGCCTGGCGAATAACGCCGGGCAACGTCAGGAACTCCGCCTGCTTCTCCGGCGGGACAATCCCGGGCAGCACCATCTTCCACATTTCTTCCAGCCGCTGAAGGACGTCCTCCCGCGCCGGCACCATTCCGGTCACAGTGTCAACGCCGGTGTGGGCCGACACCAGGAAGCCGGCGAGGACCGACGCGTCAATATCCGGCCGGATGCTGCCTTCCGTGATTGCCCGGTGGATCAGGTTCTCGCAGGTCTTGATCCAGTCCTCGTGGGGGGTCTCCTCGCCGAAGACGAGCTTGGAGTTTTCCATCGTCAACCGGACTGTTGCCCGGGTGAGCGGATTCTCGGTCAATTCGGCGACGCCGGCGCTGATTCGAACCAGCGACTCCAGCGCACAATACCCGCCGCTGAGAACACGCATGCCTATCGCTGTGGTGGCAGTGAGGTTTTCGTCGATGACGGCCCGGGCCAACGCCTGCTTGGAGTCGAAGTGGAAATACAGTGCACCCTTGGTGACGCCGGCGGATGCGGCCACCTGCGCCATCGTCGTATGGGCATAGCCCACATCCAGAAAAACCCTGGCGGCGCCGTCAATAATGAACTTACGCGTAATTTGGGCGCGCGCTTGCTGAGCCACTTTGACGCCCCCCTTCAGGCTAGTACCACCACTATGGTACGACGCCGCAGCTTATTGTGGGCATCACCTGACGGCCGGATTATCAGACAGTCGTAACGACGTCGTCGTAGTTGAGCCGCGGCAGCCGTTCGCCCCAGGCGCCTTCGGCGGGGTAGCCGATGTTGACGACCATGAAGGAGTGGGTGTTTCCCTCCGGGAAGAAGTCGGCATCCAGTGCCTCGGCGTCATAGCCGCTCATCGGTCCGGCGGCCAGGCCGAGCGAGCGCACCGCCATGATGAAGTAACCAGCCTGAAGGTTGGCGTTGTTGTTGCCCAGCTTGTGCCGGCCCTCGGCGTTATCGTCGAACATGGACTTCAGCTGCTGGGCACCGGGGTTGAAGGTCGGAAAGTGCTCGTGCCAGTCGGCGTCGTAGCTGAGAATCGCGCTCAGCGGGGCGTTGCGCGTCTTTTCCTGATTACCACCCGCGAGGTGCGGGACGAGGCGTTCCTTCGCGTCCTCCGAGCGGACATAGGTGACGCGCAGCGGCTGGTTGTTGAACGCCGTCGGGCCCATTTTGACGAGCTCGACGATTGACCGTGCCTGCTCTTCGGAGACCGGGTCGTTGGTGAATTTATTGGCGGTGCGGCCCTCACGGAACAGCAGGTCTGCAGCCGCAGGCTCCAAAACGAGCGTTTCATCCAAAGTCAGTTCAATAGTCATGCTCAGCACTTTCCACGAATTTCCGGCCCCGTGACGGGGACCCTCTCCAGTGGATATAACCGGCGCGGGAGCCGGGTTCATTTCCAACATCACGGTGACATTGCTCACCCGGCAAAGCCGGCCGCCCTCTTGCATCGTCGACGGCGGCGGGAAAGTCCACGGGGCGAAGCAACCGGTCCCGGCGGTAGGCTATCGGAGGGTTTTTCGTACAGGAGGGCAGGACAGAATCGTGAACATGCTTAAGTGGCACCTGCATGGAGATGGGAAGACCATCAGGGCCGGCGAAGTGGTCGCGCCCGGCGAGCGCCTGACCTGGCCGCGGACCATCGGCATCGGCGTGCAGCACGTGGTGGCGATGTTCGGTGCCACCTTCCTGGTTCCGCTGATCACCGGTTTCCCGCCGGCGACGACGCTCTTCTTTTCCGGTATCGGGACCATCCTGTTCCTGGTGACCACCGCCGGAAAGATCCCCAGCTACCTTGGCTCGAGCTTCGCGTTCATCGCGCCGATCGCCGCTGCCACCAGCCAGCACGGCCCAGCCGGCGCGCTCGGCGGCGTGGTGATGGCCGGTGCGGTGCTGGCCCTGATCGGCGCCATCGTCAACTTCGCCGGAACCCGGTGGATACAGGTGCTGATGCCGCCCATCGTCACCGGCGCCATCGTCGCGCTGATCGGGCTGAACCTGATTCCTTCGGCGAAAGACAATTTCACCGCCGCACCGGTCACCGCCCTGGTCACCCTCATCACGATCATTGTCGTCACCGTGCTGTTCAAGGGCATCCTCGGCAGGCTGTCCATCCTGGTTGGCGTCGTTGCCGGCTACCTGGTCGCGATGCTGCGTGGCGAGGTCGACTACCAGGCAATGCGCGACGCCGATTGGGTCGGCCTGCCGCCGTTCCAGTTGCCGGAATTCCATCTCTCTGTCGCCGGCCTGTTCATCCCCGTGGTCCTGGTCCTCGTCGCTGAGAACATCGGACACGTGAAGTCCGTCGCGCTGATGACCAACCGCAATCTTGATCCGCTGACCGGCCGGGCGCTGATGGCGGACGGCCTCGCCACCGTGCTGGCGGGCACCGGCGGCGGCTCCGGAACGACGACGTATGCGGAGAATATCGGCGTCATGGCCGCCACCCGGGTCTACTCCACCGCGGCGTACTGGGTTGCGGCGATCACGGCGCTGCTGCTGAGTTTCTCCCCCAAGTTCGGCGCCCTGATCGCCACCGTTCCCGCCGGTGTGCTTGGCGGCGCCGCCACCGTGCTATACGGGATGATTGGCGTCCTCGGCGTGCGCATCTGGGTTCAGAACCGGGTCGACTTCGCCAATCCCATCAACCTGACGACGGCGGCCGTCTCACTTGTCATTGGAATCGCCAACTACACCTGGATTGTCGGAGCACTTACCTTCGAAGGCATCGCCTTGGGCACCGGTTCGGCGCTGCTGATCTACCACGGCATGACTCTGATCGCCCGTTGGCGTGGAACGGCGGGAATGGACGACGGCGAACCGCACCACGAGGGTAGGCACGCGGCTGCCACCGTGGAAGACGGTG
The DNA here is from genome assembly GCF_000520495.1 of Arthrobacter sp. H14. Classification (GTDB taxonomy): domain Bacteria; phylum Actinomycetota; class Actinomycetes; order Actinomycetales; family Micrococcaceae; genus Arthrobacter_C. The sequence goes on along the minus strand of NZ_KI914697.1, from coordinate 22,379 downwards.
AAGCGGTCGGCGACGGCACGGACGGCGTCGGAGCGAAGCCCAGCAAACTCGGCTGACCGCAGTAAAGGCGTCTAATGCCCGCCCGCGTCCGACGGGCAACAACATTGAGACATCGCCCCTGTCTTCGTAAACCCTTCTTCGATCACGCCCGATTATCTGTGTTTATTTGGTAAAACTCTTGACATGCAGAAAGAAACACAGATAGAATCACTCAAAACAACATGCACGTGATGGCGGTCACCGTCGTTACGGATGAATGTTCCGGTGCTGAAATGGGCACCGGCGAGAGGGAGACTCATGTTCGCCGAAGAGCGTTACACCAAGATAGGCGACCTGGTTGCCGCCGAGGGACGCGTCAGCGTGGCTGCCCTCGCGGAGCGGTTCAACATCACCCAGGAAACCGTCCGCCGTGATCTCGCCGCCCTCGAAGCCGACGGCATGGTCCGCCGCGTGCACGGCGGGGCGGTTCCTGCCGGCAAAATGAGCACAAGCGAGCAAAGCCTGAGCAGCCGGCAGACCCAGAACCACGACCAGAAGGCCAGGATCGCCCGCAAGGCCCTCGAACTGATTCCATCCTCCAGTTCAGTCGTCATCGACGCCGGAACCACCACCGAACTGCTGGCCGACCTGCTTCAGGACTGGCAACCCGCGAATCCCGGGGACGATCTGCTGGTCATCACCCATGCGGTGCCGATTGCGGCCAAGCTCGCCAATTCGTCGACCATCCAACTCGAGATGCTCGGCGGACGCGTCCGCGGACTGACCCGGGCCGGCGTCGGGGATCGGACGATCAGCCAGATTGAAGACCTCCGGCCGGACATCGCCTTTATCGGAACGAACGGCGTTCATGCCGGCTTTGGCTTGAGCACTCCGGATCCGCAGGAAGCCGCTGTCAAAACCGCCATCGTCCACTCCGCACGCCGGGTGGTCGCCTTGGCCGACTCCTCGAAGCTCGATGAGGAAACCCTGGTCCGCTTCGCCCACCTGAAAGAGATCGATGCCTTGATTACCGACGTCGAACCATCCGCTGAACTGGCCGGCGCTCTGCGTGACGCCGGCACCGAGGTGGTGCTGGCATGATCGTCACCCTCACCGCCAACCCGAGCCTCGACCGGACGATTGAACTGCCCGGCCCGCTCGCCCGCGGAGATGTCCAGCGCGCCACCGCAGCGAATCAGGATCCGGGCGGAAAGGGCGTCAATGTCTGCCGCGCCTTGACTGGCTCCTCCGCCTCCTCCCTCGCTGTGCTTCCCGGCAATGACGACGACGCCGTTGTGGCGGCGCTGCGGATGTCCGGCATTGAATTTGCGAACCTCCCGATCGGCGCCAATTTGCGCAGCAACATCACCCTCACCGAGCCCGACGGCACCACGACGAAGGTCAACGAACCCGGGCCGGAACTGACGCCACAACAGCAACGCGAGCTGATCGACCTGTTGCTGGCAAGCGCCGAAGGTGCCCAGTGGATCGTCCTGGCCGGTTCCCTTCCGCCGGGTGTTCCGACGGATTTCTACGCCCGGATCATCCAGCAGGCCCGCCTCCGGTTCGGCTCCGCCTGCCCGGCGATCGCCGTCGACACCTCCGGGGCGCCGCTGACCGCCGTCATGTCCGCCGGTGCCGACATCGCGCCGGACCTGCTCAAACCCAACGCCGAGGAACTGGCGGAACTGACAGGTGCGGGAACCGAACAGGACCTGGAGAACGACCCGTCGTTGGCCGCCGCGGCCGCCCGGACGCTGATCGACCAGGGATGTTCCGCCGTACTGGCCACGCTCGGATCCAAAGGGGCCGTTCTGGTTACCGGAGACGAATGCTGGCACGCAACACACGCCCCCATCCGGGCCCGCAGCACGGTGGGCGCCGGCGACTCCTCGCTGGCCGGCTACCTGCTGGCGAGCTCGGCCGGTGCGCAACCGCAGGACAGACTGCGCCAGGCCGTCGCCCATGGAGCAGCGGCAGCCTCCCTCCCCGGCTCCACCCTTCCATCACTTGACCAAACCACTCCCGCCGCTGTCGCCATCGCGCCGTTGGCACTGAATCCATCCAAAGGAGGCTGACCATGTCAGCACTGATTACCCCGGAGCTCGTCACTCTGGACAAGAATCTCGGCAGCAGCCGCGCGGACGTTATTCGTGCGCTGGCCCAAGCCGTGGCCGACTCCGGCCGCGCCAGCGAGTTCGAGGGCTTGTACGCTGACGCGATGGCGCGCGAGGAAAAGACCGCCACCGGCGTTCCCGGCGGCATCGCTATCCCGCACTGCCGTTCGACGGCGGTCACGGAACCGACGCTGGCCATGGCACGCGTGGAACCGGCGGTCGATTTCGGCGCCAAGGACGGCCCGGCGGATCTGATCTTCTTCATCGCCGTACCGGAAGGTGCCGACCAGGAGCACCTGAAACTGCTGTCCAAGCTGGCACGGTCGCTGATTAAGAAGGACTTCACCGCCGCCCTGCGCGAGGCCAAGTCCGAGGCGGAGATCGTGGAACTCGTCGACGGCGCCTTGAACGACCGGCCGGTACCCTCGAAGCCGGCCCAGGAAAGTAGTGACGCTGCCGCCGCTGGATCGGCTGCAGGGGCTCATGCCGGCGGAAGTGCACCGGCCGCCGCGACGGAAACGGCCGCGCCATCCGCCGGAGCCGCTGACGCTTCCTCCCCCGCCGTCAAGCGCTTGGTGGCTGTTACCGCCTGCCCCACCGGCATTGCCCACACCTACATGGCCGCCGACGCCCTGGTGGCTGCCGGCGAGCGTGCCAACGTCGACGTGCAGGTTGAAACGCAAGGCTCCTCAGGTTCGAAGCCGCTTGATCCCGCAGTCATTGCCGCCGCAGACGCCGTCATCTTCGCCGTCGACGTGGACGTCCGCGACAAGCACCGTTTCGCCGGCAAACCGGTGATCAGCGCACCCGTCAAGCGCGGTATCGACGAGCCGGACGAAATGGTGAACGAAGCCATCGCCGCGGCCGCCGACCCGTCGGCACGCCGCGTCAGCTCCGCAGGCGCTTCCAGCAGCAGCGACACGGCCGAAAACGGCGAAGGCATCGGCTCGCAACTCAAACGAGCCCTGCTCACCGGCGTCAGCTACATCATTCCGTTCGTCGCCGGCGGCGGGCTCCTGATGGCCCTGGGCTTCCTGCTCGGCGGCTACGGGATCGGTGTGACCACTGACGGCGTCTTGAGGGCGGATCAGATCCTTGAATCCAGCACCCTTGCAAATCTGCCCGACGGCGGATTGGGCCTTTATCTGGGCGCGGTCTTCTTCAAGATCGGCAACCTGTCGATGACATTCCTGATCCCTGCGCTTGCCGGTTACATCGCCTACGCCCTGGCGGACCGGCCCGGCATCGCACCGGGGTTCACAGCCGGTGCAGTCGCAGGCTTCATGGGTGCAGGGTTCCTCGGCGGTATCGTCGGGGGTTTGCTCGCCGGCTACGTTGCCATGCTGATCGGCCGGATCCAGGTACCGCGCTGGCTACGGGGCTTGATGCCCGTCGTCATCATTCCACTGCTGGCCTCCGTCGTGGCATCCGGACTGATGCTGCTCGTGCTGGGTGGACCGATTGCCGGACTGACTGATTTGCTCAACAACTGGCTCTCCGGCATGACCGGTGCTGCCGCCGTCGTACTGGGCATTGTGCTTGGTTTGATGATGGCGCTCGATCTTGGCGGCCCGGTCAATAAGGTGGCCTACGCCTTCGCCGTCGCCGGTCTGGCGGCCGGATCCGTGGACAATCCGGCGCCGTGGGAAATTATGGCCACAGTGATGGCGGCCGGGATGGTTCCGCCGTTGGCGATGGCTCTGGCCTCGACTGTCCTGGGCAAGAGGCTTTTCACCCCCGTCGAGCGCGAGAACGGCAAGGCGGCCTGGCTGCTCGGAGCGGTCTTCATCACCGAAGGCGCAATTCCGTTCGCAGCAGCCGATCCACTGCGCGTCATCCCGGCCGGAATGGTCGGCGCCGCCGCCACCGGAGCGCTGATCATGGGAACCGGCGTCACTTCCCAGGCGCCGCATGGCGGATTCTTCGTCTTCTTCGCGATCGGAAACCTCCTGATGTTCACCGTCGCCATCCTGGCCGGAACGGTCATTTCCGCCCTGACGGTCATCGCTTTGAAGCGGTTCACAACCAAGAAGCCGGCAGCCGCCGCGGAGAGCAACGAATACGCGGCGGCAGCTGCCTGACAAAAACGCCCGGGGCACCGCAGCTGGGCACTCAGATCGCTGTAGCCTGTGCCCGGATCTACTAACACCAAGCATCAAGGAGAAACATGCCTGCACGCACCGCCACCATCGCCAGCCGCGTGGGACTGCACGCCCGTCCAGCTTCCATCTTCGTCGAAGCCGCGGCCGATCAGCCAGTCGACGTCACGATCGAAATGGAGGGCGGAGAAGCCCTGGACGCCTCAAGCATCCTGTCGATCATGGGGCTGGGCGCCTCGCACGGAGACGTGGTCGTCCTCCGAGCCGACGGAGACGGAGCCGACGAGTCGCTGGACATGCTCACGCGCATCCTGGAAACGGACCACGACGCCGAGTAACCCGGCGCCGCGGTCCGTCTCATCGGATGGCTGGTGTCACCACCGCAGTTTCGGCTCCCGGGCGCCCTGCCGGCCACTGGCCTGCCGGGGCTTATGCCCGGAGCCGACACTGCGGCCTCCGGGGAGGTTGCCAAAGCCGGTGTCGTTGCTGAGCTGATACAACTCCACCCACTGATCGGTGTTCAATTCCGAAGCCGGCAGTTGGGGATCGATTGACGACTCAGCAACCCACTTGTGGGCAGACGCCGGACCGATAATCCGAGCTGCGGTGGCACGGATGCCTTGCCGCTTGCCTTGCAGCACGCGGTCGATCAGCTTCTGGAAGGCATAGTGATCCTCCCATGGAAGCAGCGGCTCCTCCATTTGCTGCACACGCACGGTCAGACCCTCGACGGCATCAGCAGTCTGCACCATCGCGATGCTGTACCAGGGAGCCCAGTAGCGCTGCAATGCGGCAAGTCCCGGGGGGTGACCGTTGTCAGAGTGCACCAGTAATGGCTGATCCGGAACGTGTCGTTCCTTCAGCAGCTTCTTGAACGTGGACTCGTTTACTTCCCGCAGGTCGGAGACAGACGGCGGTTGATGGTTGGTTTGGGCCGTCATGGCGTTCCCTTCTCGATCGGCTTGTTGAATCCTCAACTGCCGCCGGGTGCCATTCATGGTGCTCCTATGGTCGTCGGAAAGTGACGGCGCTTAGGGTCAGGAACCAGCAAATTCGAGCCGCGTGAATCACCGCGAGGTGCTGGATATGAAGAATGGGAATCGTCCCGGAGGCCCGGCCTCAACAAGAAATTTCGGTTTTTGGCGCTATGCCGTCAGCAGTTGAACTGCTCTTACTCGAAAATCAACGTTCCCATGCGGAGCAGAGTAACTTATTCAGCCAGATGTGGCCAGAGCCGGACGGCGCAGAGACCGGAGACGGTCCTCGGCGTCGAAAACGGTTCTGCCGACCACCGTTTTGGCAGGTCAGCACCGTGTTGGCCGCTAAGGACCGTTCCCGGCACCGGTGCGCAACCCTGAAGGGCCACCACCACACGGCCGGCACGGCCGGCACGGCCAGCCAGCCCAGCCAGTCAGGACGAAGTCAGCCTTGTTGTTGAGCCTGCGCCGCCGCCAACTTGGCGCGGCGCTCGGGCTTGGACCACTTGACCTTGGTGGCCCATCCGAACTTCTCGAACAGCCAGATCATCCGGGCGGAGATATCGATCTGGCCCTTGTCGACGCCGTGCCGTGCACAGGTCGGATCGGCATGATGGGAGTTGTGCCAGGATTCACCAAACGACGCGATGGCGAGCGGCCAGAAGTTCCCGGCCTTGTCCCGGGAGTGGTACGGCTTCTCCCCCACCATGTGACAGATGGAATTCACAGACCAGGTGATGTGGTGCAGTACGGCCACCCGGACCAGCCCGGCCCAGAAAAACGCCGTCAAGGCACCCCACCAACTCATCGTCACTAGACCGCCAATGAGCGCCGGCAGCAGCAGGGTAACCAGCATCCACACGCCGAACATCTTGTCGATGCGCAGAATCATCGGATCCTTAAGCAGGTCAGGGGCAAAGCGGATCCGGTTGGTGACATCCCGCTCGAACAGCCAGCCCATATGCGCGTGCCAGAAGCCTTTGGCCAGCGCCCACGGTGAATCGCCGAACGCCCACGGCGAGTGCGGGTCGCCGTCGGTATCCGAGAAGGCGTGGTGGCGGCGATGGTCCGCCACCCAGGTAATGACCGAACCCTGCACGGAGAGCGAACCGGCAACCGCCAAGGCCCCGCGCAGACCCTTGTTGGCCTTGAACGAGCCGTGCGTGAAGTAGCGGTGGTAGCCGATGGTGACGCCGAGGCCGCTGATCACGTAGAACACCAAGGCCAGTGCGACGTCGATCCAGGTCAGCCCCCAGCCCCAAGCGAGCGGAATGGCGGCAACCAAGGCGGCCAGCGGCAGGAGCACTCCGATATACACACTGATCTGACCCGCAGTGTTCCGCGGTCCGTCAATCACCGGTCGGGGGCTCGTCTGCTCCGGATTTTCCCGGGCATACGTCGTCAGATCGACCGCCGAATCTGTCTTCGACGGCCGGAATCCTGGCTTCGCCTTCGGGCGCGTCTGTGGTTCATCGGTGGTTGTCATTGGGACCTGCCTGCTCGGAATCTCTAACTTACGCCAGAGTAACCTACGCCACCGTAGGGTTCAACGGGAGAGCATCCGGGGCTTACAGGCTCCGCAAGGCCCTAACCGTCGCCTCCCTGACATACGTCGCAGGTTCCGCTAGCGCTTCATCGACAGAGGGCGCACACTCGACGGCCGAACACAGTGCCTTCACGCCATGGTTGTAAATGTCCTCCAAAGCCAGCGTCGAACGTCCGGCAACCACGACGACGTCGGTCCGGTTGGCGTGGGCGCGGTCCGCCACGGACAGCGGCGCCTTCCCGAACCGCGACTGTTCATCGAGGGACCCTTCGCCGGTGATGACCAGGTCCACCCCGGCCAGCGCAGCATCCAAACCAACAAGTTCTGCCACCAGATCGAACCCGGATTCCAGGCTGGCCTCCGTAAAGGCCAGGAACGACGACGGGAATCCGCCGGCCGCTCCAGCTCCCGGAATCTGTACGTCAACGCCGCTGGCTTTCTGCAGCAGTTCTCCCCAGTGGCGAAGCGCGTCATCCAGAAGAGACCTGGCGGCCGCATCGGCGCCCTTTTGTTCGCCAAAGATGTGCGCGGCACCATCCGGACCGTGCAGCGGATTCGTGACGTCCGCGGCGATCCGGATCTTCACATCCTTCAAACGTGGATCAAGGCCGGAGTCGTCGATCTGCAGTACGGTCGCCAACGCCGCTCCACCCAACCTGGCACGGCCGCCGTCGTCGTTCATGATCTTTAGCCCGAGGGCACGCAGGGCACCTGAACCGCCGTCGGTCATTGCCGACCCACCGATGCCGCAAATGATCTCCTCCGCGCCGGCGTCGAGCGCTTCCTTGATCAGCTGGCCGCTGCCGTAGCTGTGCGCGGCGAGCGCCGACTGGACCCGCGGCTGGACGTACCGCAAACCACTCGCCTCGGCCGTTTCAATCACCGCGGTTTTGCCAGTCAGCACCCAACGCGCCTCGACGTCCTCGCCGAGCGGTCCCTGAACCGTAGCGGTGCGCTCCTCGCCACCGGCCGCAAGCGCAGCCTCCAACGTACCCTCGCCGCCGTCGGCCACCGGAACGATCGTCGTCTCCGCATCGGCGAAGACCTCCGAGGCGCCGGAGGACATTGCCTCGCCAGCCTCACGGGCGGTCAGCGTGCCCTTGAACTTATCTGGAGCAATCAGGATGCGCATACCGCCCAGACTACTGGTAGGTCGACAACTCTTCATTCCCGCGGGAGGGGTCAAGGAGCGAAGGAAGCCGTGACGGTGGTGATTCGCAGGACGGCCTCGGTCGTTATCACCCGATCGTGCCGTTCGGTGTCCAGAGCCAAATGCAACGACAGACCTTCGATCGCTCGGACAAGCAGGCTTCGACTACCGGAACGACGACTGTGGTTTCAGCCTCTTCTGGTGGGGAATCTCCGTACCACGCAGCGACGCGCCCGCGGTCTCCGGCACGAACCAGAGGGCGAGTGCACCGACGGCACAGGCTGCCATCAGGTAATACGCCGGGATGAGGACATCGCCTGTCACCTCGATGAGTCGTTCATTAACCAGCGGGGCCGTACCGCCGAACAGCGCCGTTGAAACGTTGTAGGTGATGGCAAAACCCGCGTAGCGGACCTGGGTTGGGAACATGGCAGGGAAAGTGGCCGAAATGGTCGACAGTTGCAGCACGTAGAGGATTCCCAGCACTCCGAATCCGATCAGCGCTCCGAAGAACCCCGTACCCATCAGCAGATACATCGGAATGGCGAAGACGAAAAGTCCGCCAAGCGAAATCGTCCACATCGGCTTCCGGCCCACCTTGTCGGAGATCCGGCCCGAGAAGGGGATGAGGCTGAGCATGACCACTTCGCCGATCAGGATCAGCAGCAGCGAGCCGTTGTTCGACAGGCCAATCTGAGTCTCCAGATAGGTGGGCATATAGCTGAGCAGGGTGTAGTTGGTGACGTTCAGCGCGACGACGAGCCCCGCCATCGTAATCAATGGCTTCCAGTACTTGACGCACAGATCCTTCAGCTCCTGGGTGGCACTGGCCTCGGACTCATGGTGCTCGTCGATCTCGCGGAATACCGGCGTGTCCTCGACCTTCGTCCGCAAGTACAGACCGATCAGGCCCAGCGGCCCAGCGACCAGGAATGGAATCCGCCAGCCCCAGTCCATCATCGTCTGCTCGCCCAGCGTCAGTTGCAGGGCGAGCACGAGTCCGGCGCCTAAAGCAAAGCCGAAGAGCGTTCCAACTTCGAGGAAGCTGCCATAGAACCCCCGCTTCTTGTCCGGTGAGTATTCAGCCATGAAGGTTGCCGCGCCGCCGTATTCACCACCGGCGGAGAAGCCCTGCAGCATGCGCAGTGCTACCAGAAGGATCGGGGCCCAAATACCAATCGCGTCGAAGTCGGGCAGCAGACCGATCGTAAATGTCGAGCCAGCCATCAGCACGATAGTCAGCGCAAGGATCGTCTTGCGTCCCAGCCGGTCTCCCAGTGGACCGAAAATCAGCCCGCCGAAGGGCCGGACCAGGAAAGAGATGGCGAACGTGGCCAGTGCGAATGCCGTGCCGCCTTCGAAAAAGTTGGCCGTGATGTAGCTGACGACGACGGCGTAGACACCGTAGTCGAACCATTCGGTGGCATTACCTATCGCTGATGCGCCGATGGCCCGCCGGATGGTTTTCCTGCCCTCAGGACTATCGGTGTCCGGCGCCGCATACTCCGGCTCGGAAGGACCAGCACCGTCCTTGGCTTCCGGCTTTGGCTCTCCGTCTCCGGATGTGCGGCCTGCGGCTTCGTTCTCTTCGGGTGCCATGTTCTCTCCGTCCCTGGCAGCGATCAATCGTTATCCAGTGATCCCGCTTCCGGCGTGGACTTCGGCAATCCTGCCAGGCCTCTGGTTCGCACCAAGAAGCAAAGAACGTCAGAAGCAACACTTTATACAGGCATAGGAACAATATCCAGTAGCCTTACTATTCGCGTGTCAGGTCCTGGCTCGACGGCGGCCAATGGCCTTCCGACGGCGGACGGTCAGCCGTTCTGCGGCCAGAAACCGCGCGCCTCCATGATCCCGGCCAGCAGATCGGCTCGGTCCGTCATGACACCGTCGACGCCGAGATCCAGCAGTTCCTTCATGACGGCGGCTTCGTTGATGGTCCAGACATGCATCTGCAGGCCGAGCCGGTGCGCAAGAGCGACGGAGCGGGCAGTGACGATCCTGATACGCCCGTACTTGACCGGAACCTGCAGCGCGTCGATGCCTCGCAGTATCCACGGCAGCGGCCAGTCCATTCCCAGCCTTCCGAGCAGGACGAACGCCCCGACGCGGAGCATGCCGGCGGAATTGGTCGGTGCCCGGTCGCTCAGCAGAGCTTGAAAGGCGAGTAGCCGCTTGTCCGAAAAGGAGGTGATGCAGACCCGGTCATAGGCGTCGTGACGGTCCAGTACGTCCTTGAGCGGAAGGATGGAGAATGCGTCTTTGATATCGATATTGATGCAGGTATCAGGCAGGGCGGTGAGCAGTTGATCAAGGGTCGGGATTGGCTCCCGGCCACCGATTTTCACGTGCTGCAGCTCGGCGTAGGTGTGGTTCTTGATGGCGCCGTGCCCGTCAGTCACCCGGTCCAGGGTCTCATCATGGAACAGCACCACCACGCCGTCGGACGTAGTGTGGACGTCTGTTTCGACGTAGCCGAAGCCGAGCGCCGCGGCATCCTTGAACGCTTGGAGTGAGTTTTCCAGCCTGTCCCGGGAGAAGCCACGGTGGGCGAAGGCAACCGGCCAGCGGACGCCGTCGTGCTGGTTTTTCAGGAAACCCGGAGGCCTTCCACTTCGCTGCCGGTTACGGTCCGCTTCGCCCGGCATTGGGTTACGCCGATGCCGTTTCGTTCAGCTCCGCCAGCCGGGCCTCCAGGACCTGGGCAACCCCGTCGTTCGCAAAGGGAGGGGCCAGCAGATTGGCAGCCTTGAGCGCGCGGGGGTGGCCGCTGGCCATGGCGTAACCGTGTCCGACCCAGTCCAGCATCTGAATGTCGTTGGGCATGTCGCCGAATGCGACGACGTCCTTGGCCTCAATCCCCAGCCCGGTGGCGAACCGTTGGAGGGCTGCGGCCTTGTTCACCTCGGGGAGCGCCATTTCCAACAGCGCCTGGCCGGGACTGGAATGCGTGACGGAAACAAGATGCCCGACGGCGGGAGTCACCCTGGCGAGGAAGTCGTCCGGATTGGTGTCGGGAACCTTGGCCAACAGCTTGGCGACCCCGGCCCCCGGGTCTGGTGCCGCGCTTCCGGCCTGGCTGGCTTCATTCTCGCCGGCCTCCGCCTCGGCAACCAGACTGTCGCTCAGATAGTGTGGCGTCACGCCGTTCTGGTCCAGGATCGACTGGCTGGCAAAGCCCGGTTCGATATGGAAACCCTTGATCGTTTCAGCGGCGAAGGCGGCGGTGGGATACATGTTCTTGATGACCTTGACCGCTTGGAACACACTGTCGTGCGGCATGAGTTGGGCGCTGAGGACCTTGTGGTCTGCAAGGTGGTAGACCACGGCGCCGTTGGAACAGATGACCGTGCCGTCGAAGTCCAGCTGCTCTTCCAGTGGCACCAACCACCGCGGTGGCCGCCCAGTGACAAACACGATCTCAATCCCGGCCTGGCGGCAGGCGTCGAATGCCCTCACGGTGCGTGCACTGATCCGCCCCGAGTGGTCAATGATCGTTCCGTCCATGTCACTCGCCACCAGCTTCATGAATACAGCTTAAGGTGCGGAGCCGCCTGACCCTTCATCGGGCAGGATTGTGACCGCTGGCGCTACTGCTCGAACGTGCCGATGATCCTGGCCCGGCCGATGGCGTGCGAGAACAGGTTGAATCCGAGGAACGCGGCGCTGGCGTCTTCGGGAATGTCCAGCGATTCGACGTCGACTGCGTGAACCACGACATGGTACTCATGCGTTCCGTGGCCCTCGGGCGGTGCGGCACCCACATAGTTGCTGGTGCCGGCGTCGTTCTTCAGCTGGATGGCGCCGCCCGGAAGTTTGGAGCCGGAATCATCACCAGCGCCGGCCGGGAGCGACGTCGTCGAACCCGGCAGGTTGAAGACCGCCCAGTGCCAGAAGCCGCTGGCCGTGGGAGCGTCCGGGTCGTACACCGTCACCGCAAAGCTCTTGGTCTCCTCCGGGAAGCCGCTCCACGACAACTGCGGGGATAGGTCTTCGCCGCCGGCGCCCATTCGGCCGCTTGCCTGGGGGCTGTTGAGCGGCTTGCTGTCCGTGATGTCCTCGGAGGTCACCGTGAATTCGGGGACGGAGGGTAGGTCTGCGTAAGGGTCGCGGGAAGCCATGTTGTCCTTCTTTCCTTGGTCGGTTGTTCCGTTCTGGTTGCTCTATGCGTACTGGTTCAGGTTCCTGCCTGCGTTCCCTGCGTCAGGAACTGCGCCGCTGCCTGAGTTCGGTTTTCGACGGCGGGTTGGCGCCCGCCCGGGAAACAGTGATGGCCGCTGCTGTGGCCGCCGTTTCGAGGATTCCGCGCAGTTCGCCGGTGCTGATTTGGCGCAGCTTTTCGCGGCGGCCGGAACCATCCAACTCTTTGTCCACGATAGCCCCGAGCAGTGCGGCCATAAAGGAGTCGCCGGCCCCGACCGTATCCACCACCTCGACCGGTGGAACGGCCGCGGTCGCCTCCCCGGCCGCGGCAACGGCCCACGGCTCATCACCACCTTGGGTCACTACGACAATCGCCGGACCAAGTTCAAGCCACGCCCGCGCGGAATCCTTCACCGACCGGTCCGGGTACAGCCATTCCAGGTCCTCATCGGAAGCTTTGACAACGTCGGCCAGCCGGACAAACTTCTCCGCGGCCTCACGCGCGTACGAGGGATCCGTGATGATCGTCGGGCGGCAATTGGGGTCGTAGCTGATCGTGGCCAATGGATGGGCATGTTCGACGGCGGTCAGCACCGTGCTTGCGCCGGGTTCGAGCATCGTGGCGATGGAGCCGGTATGGAGAAGTGTGCTGCCTTGCAGATCATCGGAAAGCCGCTCCAGCAATCCGTCCAAAGACCATTCCAGCTCAAAGGTATACGTGGCCGCGCCGGTTTCATCGAGGGTGGCGGTCGCGGTGCTGGTTGGTGAATCATCCGGTGAAAGCGGGTTCAGCACCGAGTTGTCAGCCAGGTGGCCGGAAACCATCTGGCCGAAGTTGTCCTTGCCGTATCGGCCCAGGAACTGCACGGCATGGCCGAGCCTCGCCAGGCCGACCGCGACATTCATCGGGCTCCCACCAACATGGGCCCGCGGTTTCACGCCGGCGCCTTCGACGACGTCGATCAAGGTCTCACCCATTACTGTCAGCACGCTTATAACGTACCAAACCCGCCACCCGCGATACCCGTCACTCCACCACCGCACGCTCCAATAGATGACGGCACTTCGCAAACGCTTCGGAGCCCGGGTCGATCAGGTCGAAGTGGCCCCCGCGGACGGGAACGAGTTCGGCGGTGGCTCCTGCCTCGACTGCGGCAGCGACGTAAGCGGTTGACTGGCTGATCGGAACGGCAGTGTCATCCTCGGCATGGAGCGCGTAGACAGGGATACGCAGCGGTACTTGAACAAGCGGGTCTGCCCATTCATAGCGGCGTGGATAATCGGTCGGCGTCCCGCCCAGGAATTCCGCCACGGCGCCGTTGCTGAGTCCAGCTTCGAAGGCCGACCGCAGATCCAGCAAACCAGCCTGGGAAACCACCGCCTTCAGCCTTACGGCTGGGGCGGAACCCGGAGCACCGGCCGGCAGCTGATCGCGTCCACCCGCCCACGTGGCAAGGTGTCCGCCTGCCGAATGACCAAGTGCGACGACGGCGTCCAGACCCAGCCCGTGTTCCCTTGCCAGCTCCGCCAGCTTGTCGATCCCGGTGGCGATGTCCTCGAACGTCTCCGGCCAGCCGCCGCCATTTCCCATCCGCCGGTACTCAAGATTCCAGCAAACCCAGCCGCGGCCGGACAGGTCTTTGGCAAGTGGTGCGCCAAGTTCGGCGCCATAGCGGGAGCGCCAGTAACCGCCATGAATGATGACGACGATGCCGGGATGCGAGCGCTCCTCGGGCAGGTACAGCTCGCCGTACTGACTCGCATCCGGTCCGTAACTGATCCGCTTGCCGTTCATAATGCCTTTCGCGTAATGCCTTTCGAAGATTCGAACCCAGCATAATGCCACAAACCGTCTAATCCTTGCGGGATAATAAGTCAACTTATAGTCTTAAATCAAGGTTCGATACCCGCCGGTTTGAAAGGAGAGTGGCGATCATGCCCAAAACCGATAAGAACGGCAACGTCATAAAGGATGAACTTCCCAGCACGCTGCAGCGCTCGGACAAAAAGGCACAGGAAACCTTCGCGAAGGCCCTGGATTCCGCCGAGGAGGAGTACGACGACGAGCAACGCGCCCACCAGGTGGCCTACGCTGCCCTAAAGCACACGCACGAGAAGGTCGGCGATCACTGGCAACCCAAGGACAAGAAGGGGCCCTCGGACGAGCAGGCCAAGGGAGGCCGGGACACCTCGAAGGATACTGCCGGCGGCGTCGACAAGAACGCCTCCAAGGAGCACCTCTACGACCTGGCCCAGAAGATGGACATCCCCGAACGGTCGAAGATGAGCAAGGACGAACTCGTCGACGCCCTGCAAAAGGCTAACGACAAGAAGACGCGCGAGTCCCGCGGAGATTGATTTTGCCGCACCTGTATAGGGAGGGGCAATATGAACCGTCGGAGCGATATCGCCGGGGACGCACTCCCCCTCGCCACCGATAGGGATCTGGATCCCCTGCTCGAGCGGAGCAATTACGTTCCGACCACGCTCGACGGACGATACGACGCGTTCCTCTGGTTCCGCGACACATCGGCACTTCAGCCGTTGGCCGCCGCGGAATCCGACGGCGGGGAAATGGAGACGTGGCCGGAAGGTCGATAACCAGCCACGTCATCCACCGCTATGCCACGGCTGCAGCAAGCCGGTTGAGCGTGTCTTCCAAACTTTCCTTCGAGACAGCCGGGAACTGCACCTGCTTGAGTACTTCCTTATCGGTCACGGCGCTCCAGTCGTAGGTCACCGAGACCCGCGTTTCGTCTGAGCCAAGGGACTCAAGTTCCCATACCCATTCCCAGCCCGGTGGCTCCTGGCCCTCCGGAGCGGTTTTCCATGCGAGCAGCTTGTTCTCATCGAATCCGACCACGTAATTGTCGGTCTTGTATTCGCCGCCCATCTTGTCCCAGAACTGGTTCATGGTGAACACCTGTCCGGTACCGGAGATGCGGTCGGTTTTGAAGTCGGAGCGGACCATTCCCGACCCGTCGATCTCCGGGTGGCGTTCCGGGTTGGACAAGATCTCAAAGATGTTCCGGGCAGGCGCGTCGATGGTGCGCTCTGCCGTCTGCTTTTGTTCAGTCATTGAAATTCCTTTCGTTGGGTCTTCTAATCCGCTGATGCGGTCGTCCTACTCTCCGGCAGGAAGGGTCCAGCCGGTGATCTCCTCGGAATCTTCCCCATGGGCACGGGTATGCTGCCAGGCCTGCAGCCTCCGGTCCTGCAGTTGCTGACGTAGTCCGGCCCACCGCGCGGCGAGTCCGGGGACCCTGTCGATGGCGTCGATGGCCAGTTGGAATCGGTCGATGTGGTTGAGCATCGCCATGTCGAACGGCGTCGTCGTCGTGCCTTCTTCGATGTACCCGCGCACGTGGATGTTGTCGTGGTTGGTGCGGCGGTAGGTCAGCCGGTGGATCAGCCACGGATAGCCGTGATACGCGAAAATGACCGGCTTGCCTGTGGTGAACAGCCCGTCGAAGTCGCGGTGCGTAAGCCCGTGCGGGTGCTCCTTTTCGTCCTGCAGCCGCATCAGGTCGACGACGTTGATCACCCGCACCTTCAGGTCCGGTATCGATTCGTGCAGCAACTGGGCCGCGGCCACGGCCTCCACTGTCGGAACGTCACCGGCACAACCCAGTACGACGTCGGGTTCCTCGCCTTCGGTCTCGTGGCTGGCGAACTCCCAAACGCCGATTCCCCGCGCGCAGTGCAGCAGCGCCTGCTCCGGATCAAGCCAGGTCAGCGACGGCTGCTTGCCCGCCACAATCACATTGACGTAGTCGCGTGAGCGCAGGCAGTGGTCGGCGACGGCGAGCAAAGTGTTGGCATCCGGCGGCAGATACACCCGCACCACCTCGGCCTTCTTGTTCACCACATGGTCGATAAAGCCCGGATCCTGGTGCGAGAACCCGTTGTGGTCCTGCTGCCAGACATGTGAGGAAAGCAGGTAGTTCAGCGACGCAATCGGCTGGCGCCACGGCAGTTCCTGATGCACCTTGAGCCACTTCGCGTGCTGGTTGAACATCGAGTCGACGATGTGCACGAATGCTTCATAACAGTTGAACGCGCCGTGCCGTCCGGTGAGCAGGTAGCCCTCAAGCCAGCCTTGGCACAGGTGTTCGCTGAGGACTTCCATCACCCGGCCTGAACGCGCCAGGTGCTCATCGACGTCCTTCAGCTCCGCTTCCCAGACCTTGTCAGTGGCCCCGTAAACCTCCTGCAACCGGTTCGACGCCGTCTCGTCCGGGCCCATCAGCCGGAAGTTGCCGGGGTTGAGGGAAATGACTTCGCGGAGCCATTTACCGAGGTTAATCATGGCGCTGGTGCGCTCCCGGCCGGGAGACGCGACGCCGACCGCATGCTTTTCATAGGACGGCAACTTCAGGTCCTGCAGCAGCCTGCCACCATTGGCATACGGCGTGGCGCTCATCCTCAGGTCGCCTTCAGGAGCCTGCCCGGCGATCTCCGGCCGAAGGCACCCCTCGTGCGTGAAGAGTTCATCCGGTTTGTAGGATTCCATCCACTGCCCGAGCTGCCGGAGGTGCTCCTTGTTGTCATGCATTCCGGACAGCGGCACCTGGTGCGAACGCCACGTTCCTTCAACCTGGTTCCCGTCCACCACCTCGGGACCGGTCCAGCCCTTCGGCGAGCGCAGCACGATCATCGGCCAGGCCGGCGTCTCGTCGGCGCCGCGGTTTGCCTTGCCGGCGCTGCGGCACTGGTCCTGAATCTCCTTGATTTCGTCGACGCAGACATCCAAGGCGTGGGCGAACTCCTCGTGAGCCACCATCGTTTCGCGGGGATCCTCCACCGTGACGAAATGCGGCCGGTACCCGTACCCCTCCATCAAGCTGGCGAGCCGGCCTTCTGGCATCCGCGCCAGCACCGTCGGGTTGGCAATCTTGTAGCCGTTCAGGTGCAGGATGGGCAGCACCGCGCCGTCGGAAACGGGGTCCAGGAAGGTGTTGGAATGCCAGCTGGCCGCCAGCGGTCCGGTCTCCGCCTCGCCGTCGCCAATCACGCAGGCGGCAATCAGGTCCGGATTATCGAAGGCTGCACCATAGGCGTGGGCCAGCGAGTAGCCGAGCTCGCCGCCCTCATTGATCGACCCTGGCGTCTCCGGTGCCGCGTGGCTGGGCACGCCGCCCGGGTAGGAGAACTGCTTGAACAGTTCCTGCAGCCCGGCCTCGTCCCGGCCGACATGCGAGTAGATCTCCGAGTACGTGCCCTCCAGCCAGGCGTTGGCGACATTGGCCGGTCCGCCGTGCCCGGGTCCGGTAATGAAGAGCATTTCCTGCTGCCGTTCCCGGATCACCCGGTTCAGGTGGGCGTAGATGAAGTTGAGTCCCGGCGTCGTCCCCCAGTGCCCCAGCAGGCGGGCCTTAACATCGTCGACGTCGAGCGGCCGGCGCAGCAACGGGTTGTTCCGCAGGTAGATCTGCCCAACGGACAGGTAGTTCGCCGCGCGCCACCAGGCATCCACCATTTCGAGGGTTCTATTGTCCATCCCGGGCGTGCTGGTTTCTGCGCTCGTTGAATCCGTTGTTGTCATCGCTCCATCAACCTCTCTTTACGACTCCGTTCGGACTTCGTCCGGTTCCTTGTCGGGCCGCCAGCCGCGCCAGGCGGGCTGGCGAAGCCTCCCTCC
>NZ_KI914697.1:0-4627 GCF_000520495.1 Arthrobacter sp. H14 | reverse complement strand
GCTGGCGAAGCCTCCCTCCGCCCGTGCGTTCGGCGTACCGGACTTCGCCAACCAGCTTGGGTGTCACCCAGTGTGCGTCGGCGACGTCAGGTTTCGGTACGTCGTCGAACGGACTGGTTTTGCGTTCGAGTTTCTTCAGTTTCACGGTCAGGGCGTCCAGCTCCTTGTCGCTGAAACCAGTGCCGACGCGGCCTACATACTCCAAGCTGTCGCCGTCGGGAATCCCCATCAGCAGGGATCCGATCTGGTTCGCGCGGCTGCCCTTGCCCGGGCGCCAGCCGCCGATCACGACCTCCTGGGTGAGCTGGTTCTTGATCTTGATCCAGCTGCCGGTGCGTTTGCCTGATGAGTAGGTGGAGGAGCACTTTTTCGCCATGATGCCCTCGAGGCCCAGTTCCTTGCTGCTCTCGAGAGCCTCTTTAGCGGGCGCGTCGATGCCGGGTGGCAGGTGGATATGGTCGGTCTTGGTGCCCTCGAAGATCAGGTCCAATGCACGACGGCGGTTCCGGTAGCTCTCCTTCAACAGCGAGGTTCCGTTGAAGTACAGCAGGTCGAAGACCATGAACTCGACCCTGGTCTTTTTCGCCTCACGTTCGACGTCGGCTTTCTTCGTCAGCTGCATCCGCGTCTGCAGGAGGCCGAAATCGGGCCGGCCGGCCTTGTTAATGGCAACGATTTCCCCGTCCAATACGACGGTGTTGTTGCCCAGGATCTCCGTCAGCTCTTCGAGCTCCGGGTAGGAAACGGTGAGATCGTTGTCGTTGCGGCTGGTGAGGGTGAGTCCGCCCTTATAGATGGTGGCGGTGGCTCGGATGCCGTCCCATTTCATCTCGAAGCCCCAGCCGTCCCCATCGTCGACGTCCTCGATGGTTCCGTGCTTGGCCATCATGGGTACGACCTTCGGCGGGCGCTTGCCCGGATCATCACCGGGAAGGGCAGCATCGGCGCTGGGGGAGCCCGTGGCGGCCTTGTCAGCCGAGCCGTCGCCGTCGTCGTTCCTGTCTCCGTCACTCCTGCTCTTGCGCCCGGCCGCCTTGGGCCCGGTGCCCTTTCGGCCGGACGACTTGGCACCCGCTCCAGGCTGATCTTTCATCAGGTGGATCAACCAGTTGTCCTTGGACCCTTCGCCGCCGCCGGTATGGATCAGCGCATACTTACGGGGACCGCCCAGGCCGCCATCCTCCTCGCCATAGAGCGTGACGATCACTTCCTTGCCATCACGCCACTTCTCCAGCTCGTACGTTCCGGCGTCCCAGATGGAGACGTCTCCGCCGCCGTATTCGCCCTTCGGGATCGTTCCCTCGAAGCTGCCGTACTCCATCGGATGATCTTCGGTCTGGACCGCAAGGTGGTTCTTGTCCGTGCTGGTGGGAACGCCCTTGGGGACGGCCCAGGAGACCAGGACGCCATCGTGTTCGAGCCGGAAGTCATAGTGCAGCCGTGTGGCGTGGTGTTCCTGGATGACGAAAGTGTGGCCCGCCTCGGCGCGGGTGATTTCATCCGGGACCGGCTCCGGCGTCTTGTCCGGATCGCGCATGCTCCGGTACTTATGCAGGCGGTCGAAGGTGTGGGCTGCCGCGGATTTTTCCTCGTCCGGCTTCTCTCCGGCCGGGACGTTGGGTCGCCTCGGCGCCTGCTTTGTGCTCGACTTACCGGCGCTGATACCGCCGCCATCCTTGGTCTCTTCGACGGCGGCCCCGAGCTTACCGGCTGACAACTCCGCGAGGGGATCCTCACCTCCGTCCATCCGCTCCAGCACTTGTTGGTAATCCAGGTTCTGCAGGTCCTCCGATCCGAGTTCCTCCCAGGTCCGCGGCGCGGCGACCATCGGCCGCGTCCGCCCCCGCAGTGAGTAGGGCGTGATCGTGGTCTTCGCCGCATTATTCTGGCTCCAGTCCACCAGCACCTTGCCCTTGCGCAGTACCTTCTTCATGTCGCTGACGATCAGGTCCGGGTGGTCCGCCTCGAGCGCCCGCGCCAGCTCATGCGCAACGGTCGAGACGTCCTCGGAAGTCTGGCCCGTCTTAAGCCCGGCATAAAGATGGATACCCTTGCTCCCACTGGTGACCGGCATCGGGTGCAGACCCATATCTTCCAGAATCACGCGCGCCAGCCGGGCGACCTCGGCGCACTCGGCCAGTCCAGTGCCCTCCCCCGGGTCCAGGTCGAGCACCATCCGGTCGGGCATTCCCCGCCCGCCGCCGTCGCCGTCGTCGAACTTCCACTGCGGCACATGCAGTTCGAGGGCAGCCATCTGCGCCAGCCAGGTGAGGGTGGCCTGATCATTGACCAGCGGATAGCAGTTGGTGCTCGTCTTGTGCGTCATGGATTGCCGCGGCAGCCAATCCGGCGTGGACTTTTTGTCCAGGTTTTTCTGGAAGAAGACCTCGCCCGGCTTCTCGGCCGTGCCGACGCCGTTGACCCACCGTTTCTGCGTGACCGCGCGGTTGGCTGCGTGCGGAATCAGCCACTTCCCTATTTGGCTGTAGTAGTAGAGGACATCGCCCTTGGTGGTGCCGGTTTCCGGGTACATCACCTTGTCGAGGCTGGTCAGCCTGATCCGGCGGCCTTCGACGGTGACGACCTGCCGGTTCTCCGCCTGTTTAGCCATACTGTTATCTCCAAATGTCGCCCGACCTCTAGCCTAGTAAGCATGCTTGGTGTTGACTAGGGGTATGCGAGCCATCTGGAAGGGCGCGATAGCCTTTGGGCTGGTCAATGTCCCGGTGAAGGTATACAGCGCTACGGAGAACCATGACATCCGCCTGCATCAGGTCCACGACAAGGACGGCGGGCGGATCCGTTATCAGCGCCACTGCGAGGTCTGCGGTGAAGTAGTCGAGTATCAGCACATTGATAAGGCGTACGACGACGGCGATCGCACCGTGGTCTTGACCGACGAGGATTTCGACTCGCTGCCCGTGGAAAAAAGCCGGGAGATCGACGTCGTCGAATTCGTGCCCAGCGAGCAGGTCGACTCGATCATGTTCGACAAGGCCTACTACCTCGAGCCGGATTCCAAGTCGAGCAAGGCTTACGTTCTGCTGCGGCGGACCCTCGAAGAGACCGACCGTACCGCCATCGTGAAGTTCACCCTGCGGCAGAAGAGCCGGCTGGCCGCGCTGCGGGTGCGCGACGACGTGTTGATGATCCAGACCCTGCTGTGGGAGGACGAGGTGCGGGAAGCCTCATTCCCCTCGCTGGACGAAAAGGTCAAAGTCTCCGACAAAGAACTCAAGATGTCATCGGCGCTGGTGGATTCGTTCTCAAGCGACTTCACGCCGGAAGAATTCACCGACGAGTACCAGGAACAGCTGCAGGAACTGGTCGAAGCGAAGCTGGAGAAGGGCGAGGGATACGACACTGAGGAAACCTTCGGCGAAACCGGCGAGGAAGAGGAAGGCGGCGCCAAGGTCCTCGACCTGATGGAAGCGTTGCGCCGGAGTGTGGAGAAGAACCGCGGCTCCTCGGCGGCCGCGGATACTTCGGACGACTCTGACGAGGAAGACGAAGATGACGAGGAGGAGGCGCCGAAGCAGTCCTCCGGTTCGAAATCGAAGTCTTCCGGCGGGTCCAAATCCTCAAAGTCAGCCTCCTCCAAGTCCGGATCTTCGAAAAGTTCGGATTCCAAGTCGACCGGAAAATCGGCGGGGTCGAAATCGTCTAAATCGAAGTCCTCCAGTTCGGATAAAGACAAAGACGATAAGGACGGAGAATCCAAGTCCGCGTCCAAGACCCGGCAGAAGAAGGGTGCCTGACTGTCCTGGTCGACTAAGCGATTTGGAGCGCCAAGGCCAGGACTATCGCGATGCCGTTGAACACCATATGGGTCACGATGGCGCTGCCCAGCCGCCCTGTCAGCACCGTGAGCGTGCCGCACACAATGCCCATCACGAAAATGGACACCAGCAACAGGATTGTGGACTGAAGACTCGTCACACCGCCGAGGTGTACGGCCGAGAAGAGGGCGGCGCTGGCAAGAATCGCCGTCATCGTCGCCAGACGGAGAGGTCTGCGTTCGGTCGCAGTGCGGATCGGTCGCGACCCGGCGGCTCCGCCCGAACGCGCTTTGCCAAGCCACACTGCATTCTGGACCGCCCGCAGGATGAATCCCCGGAAGAACAGTTCTTCAAGAATTGGAGCAATAACGACGCCGCCGATAAAGGCATTGACAACGATCCACAGGACGTCTCCGGTGAGGAAGATACCAATATTGGATTCCAGCAGCTGCCCGTCTTCGGGCGGCCAGACCAACAGGATGAGGAACAGGACCAGCAGTACGAGCAGGCGTGCCGCAATCCCACAGGCGAAACCGATCGCCAGGTCGATCCATTTGAACCTTAAGCCGAAATCGCGGGCCAGCGAGCCATACCCGCGCCTCTTCGAAACCAACAGGCAGACAGCCAGGATCGTTATCCACACCAGAGCCAGGGAGGCAAGGACCAGCGGTGGTGTCAGTCCTCTGCCTCCGCGGGCCAACTGGATCGCCAACCCGCCGCCGAGTGGCACCAGAATGAAGGCCGCGAGTCCAAAGACCACATCCCATAAACCCCATGCCGGACGCGTAACCGTGTCCGCTGAAACCTGGACCGGATTGGCCAGGCGGTTGGTGGCGGCCTGCCAATAA
>NZ_KI914696.1:11722-14853 GCF_000520495.1 Arthrobacter sp. H14 | reverse complement strand
CACCCCGCAGCCACCCTGCCGCCGAAGTCATTATGAGAGGCCCGAACGCCCGTATCGACCACATAAACCTCCACACCGGTGCCCGATCCCAGAAAAGTGTACGAATCTGACCCGGGCAGACGCCGCTGATCCATACGATCAAGGCCCCACGGGGCCGGATCCTGCGTCGTGGCAATACTATTCGGAGCATCACGCTCCACCGCTGCCACCCGGTCCGAACGGGATAACGCCCTGATCTGGCCGGCAGTGGCATCCACGACCGTGGCCCGGACCGCATGTGAGAAGGTCCGGCCAACCGACAAGCCCTTCGCATGCAGACCCCGAGCCTCAACCCCAACATCCGTTCCGGGAACAAACCGAACCAAATACCGTTCCTTATCACCGGAAGTCGATACCGGCTCAAGACTCTGCTCAACGGAAATTCCGTCACCCGGTTCGGCCGGACCTATAGCTTCCGCCGGAAATGCAATGGCGGAAAGAACCCCCAGAGTCAGCAGCGCAGTGACCGAAGCAGCCCAGAAGCGTTGCAGAAAACGCATGGCTTCCTTTCACAAAGAAACAAACAACAGAGGTGGGGAACCGGCGGCAGCCTGGACCGGCTGTCGCGGCCTCAAGAGTCGTTGACTCATCCATGTTCTTCCGGTGTGTCCTGGCAGACAGGCCCGGTAACAATAGTATCATTGGAAACTTTGACCACTCTGGTGCTAACTTGGGTCCCGGTGCGGCTGTACCCACACGAACTGATACGGGACCACGGGGTCACGGGGTCACGGGGGAACAGCGGCCGCCGCCCCTGCCGAAAGCCGGCAGGCGCTTGTCGGGAAGCTTCCTAAGCATGACTAAATCTCCCAACCAGTCCACCGACGGTCTCACTGGCCATGTCAAAGCCGTGCTGTCAGCCATCACAGCACTGACCATCATCGTTGCGTCACTCCTGATGGCACCGGCTGCGTACGCCGCACCCGCTGGTGCGCCCGAGCCGCAGCCGGTCGACGGTGCCCCTAAAACGCATCACCACTACGAACCGGGACAGATTCCCGGCGTCGAACGGCACACCAGCCGCGACGGAGCCATGGAAGCCCGCGCGCTCCATCCGGCCGGCGATATCAAGGTCACATTGGTGAGGGCGCAGCTTCAAGACAACGCCGGCGACTACTCATCAGTGTCCTTGGACCAGGCCCGGCAGGCGATTAACGTCGCGGACGACTATTGGGCCGATATGTCCAACGGACGGATTTCCATTGAGGTTGAGCAGACCCGGCCCCGATTCATAACCGCCGCCAAGGCAAGCTGGAACTACTGGGACATCATGGACCAGATCACCAAAGAGCTGGGCTGGACGTACGAAGAAGGCGAGGCACTGGTGGTCTTCGTCCCCCAAAACCTGCTCTCCAGCGGGGCATACGGTGCTGGCTGGACGACGGACGGCGTATCGGGACGCATCCTGATGCCGCGTCCCAGCAGCTACAGCCTGACCGACAGCGTCCTGGCACACGAATTTGGTCACCTTTTTGGTCTGGGCCATGCGAACGCTCTGACCTGTAACGATGGTGCGTCGGACACCTCCGACTATGCCGGATGCTGGATCCGGGAGTACGGAGACACCACAGATTTGATGGGAACCTCGCAACAGTATCGGCCCACCATCAGCGCCAGCTTTTGGGACATCGCCGGATTTGGATCCGGCCAGGACATCCGCAACGTCGGCGTCGCCTCGGGTTCGAAGACCTACACGCTGCTTCCATGGGGCGGGGAAAAGAACTACCGCGCCATCAAGTTCACCGATCCGGTCAGCGAGGAAATCTACTACTTGGAGTTACGTCAGCCGGTCGACCAGGATCAATACCTCTCCAACTATTCGGAGAGACTCAACCGGGGTGTGAAGATCACCCAGGCCCCTTGGACCGGACCAGAGCAGCTGCCTGACTCCATCATCCTGGAGCCCAATACAGAGCCGTTCGAAGGTTACTACAGCTTCGAACATGCCTGGCAGGAAGGTTCGACATTTGAAACCCATGCCGGAACGGAGGTGAAAATCAGCGACATCGGCACCGGCTCAGCCCAGGTGACGATTACAGCGCCTGGTGCGCAGGAGCCCGAGGACCCGTTCACGGACGTCGACTCGGATACGAAGTACCAGCAGCAAATCCTCTGGGCCTATAACAACAACATCACCAGCGGGTACGACGACGGCACCTTCCGCCCGTATGAACCCATCAACCGTGATGCCATGGCAGCCTTCCTCTACCGGATGGCAGGAGAACCGGCATACAACCCGCCGAGCACCTCACCATTCGAGGACTACCCGACCGGTGAGAAGTTCTATAAGGAAATAGCCTGGCTCGAGGAAGCCGGCATCACCAAAGGATGGAAGGTCGGTGAGAACCAGTACGAATACCGACCGTATGAACCCATCAACCGTGACGCCATGGCAGCCTTCCTCTACCGGATGGCCGGAGGACCGGCGTACAACCCCCCGGGCACCTCACCATTCAAGGACTACCCGATCGACGGAAAGTTCTATAAGGAAGTCGCCTGGCTCGAAGAAATGCGCATCACCACAGGCTGGCCAGATGACACCTACCGTCCGCTCGAACCCATCAACCGCGACGCGATGGTGACCTTCCTCTGGCGCTTCGACAAGCAGTTCTAGCTTCCTATCTGCCCTCCATCGAAAATCCGATCGGCACAACTCCACATCCACGAATGAAACCTCTGGGACTCGCGACGATCATTCTCACCGAATCATCCGGGTTGCGCGGGCCCTGGCAACAAATAGCGCGCTGGGCCCTCCCCGTCATCATAATCCAGGGACATCGGAGAGCATGACTCACATTCTCGGTGCCCGGCCTGTCACCGGTATGCCGGCGGCACCAACACTGGACCAACGACAAGCACGCAATCCGTTTGGCGGAAGCGGGGGTTTGCCGAACCGGCTGGCATACTTGGCTCATTCGACTGTGCATCCCCGATGGGGCGGTACGCGAAACATTTCCGCAAGAATGCCGGGAGGAACCCCCATGACCAAAAATGCTGCATCTGCCGCTGTCAGTTTGAAGATCGTGGCCGCTGATCCGCTGGAAGCAGAGGAACACCTCAACGCGGCCACACGGGAACTGCAGCGGCTGGCC
>NZ_KI914696.1:0-11622 GCF_000520495.1 Arthrobacter sp. H14 | reverse complement strand
CGGACAAACGCCGCGGAATTCTTGTCACCAGCACAGGTGCCGGGTGTTTTACGGTAGAGCTGAGCGACGGTGTTCCCTACGGACTGACCCGGGAAGCCCGCGACGCCGCATCGTCGGGACAGCCGCTCCCGTCCGCTGCCTCATGAGGGTTTTCTGCACCTGTTCCCCGGACCTCAAAGCGCTGATCGCAACCGCGGACAGCGCACTGTACCGGGCAAAATCACTCGGCCGCGACCGCATCGTAAGCACCGATGACATGTGCCCACACCTCAACATGGAGCATCCCCCGGCCCCGCCTCTACGACAAAGAAGAGGCCGATAACGGGTGATTACGTCAGTCAGCGCCACCTTGATACGACCGTTGCGGTTTCAGTGTCCATAAGGAATCCCAGCTGTCGAGGCCCCTCCTCTTGGCTCGCGTGCAGCGATTCTGGTCAATGTCATTACACCCTAGGCGGCAACTTTCCCGGTGCGCGGTTGGTGAGTGCTGCTAAGCCGCTCAGAAGGCATAGGCCGGCGGCAACGCTGAAGGCCACGTTGAAACCGAGGTGGTCGATGAGCATTCCCATTAGTGCCGCTCCTGCAGCCTGGCCTGATGCCAAGGCGATGAAGAGAAGCGAAGTTCCTGCGGCGGTGGAGTCCGTCAGGATGCGGCCGGCCCAAATAATCAGCACGGAAGTTGCCGCATTAAAGGCGAAGCCGAACAACGCGCATGCGGCGTAGGCAAGACCGATAGTTTGCGGGAACAAGCCGATGACCGCTGTCCCGGCACTGGTACCGGTGACAGTTGCCAGCCAAGTGGCCGTGATCGTGCGGCGGCTTAGCCAAACGGACATTAGGGCGGCCCCCGCACCACCTGCCCCCAATATCACCCAGGCAGCTGCTGATGCCCTGATATCGATTCCGCCGGCTTCCTGCAAGAGAGTTCTGCCCTGCACCCAGACTGCTGCGCTGCCGGCCCCCAGTGTAAAGGCACCGGCGGCGGGAAGCCGGAAGGGCCGGATGTCCATACCGTTGTCCCGTACACTGGCAGCCGCCGGGGGCGGCGTCCGGTGGGTGTCGGAAACGAGGACCGCGCACATCGCACCCAATGCTGCGGCGGCGACCATGACCCAGGCCAGGCGCCACAAATCCCCCAGGATCAGCGCCAGCAAACCCGCAACGGCGAGACCAAGGCCGTTGCCGGAGTTCACTATGGTGTGCATGAGATTTTGGCGGCCCGCACGAACGTTCCGTTCGACCAATTTAATCATGGCGGGTGAGGCAAAGCCCGCGCCTGCACCTGCGATCACAACGGATACGGCGAAAACAACCGCATTGCCCGCCACGGCGATTCCCACACTTCCAATACAGGCGGTTGCCCCTGCTGCAACAGTCACCAGCCGCGGCCTGAAACCCGCCTGAAAATACGCGATGCCGGCGGTGAGGCAAAAGACCATTGAAGTTCCGGCAAAAATGAAGCCCGAGACCGTCGCGGAAATAGTGAAGGTCTCGACAAAAAACGGCAGGAACAGTCCATATCCCATTCGGACAAGACCATAGGTGGCCGCGATCGGACCGGTCGCCGACACCGTCAGAACAACCGGGTGGACTACAACTTCATGCTGTAACGACCGTTTCATTGAAACGAACGTTATAGGATGGGATCATGGCTACGCAACCCCCACCCCGGGAACGACTGCTCGACGCCGCAGACGCCCTGCTCTTCACAGAAGGCATCGCCGCCACGCCGGTCGACACCATCCTCCGTAAAGCAAACACTGCACCAGCCACCCTTTACGCGCACTTCGAAAATAAGGATGGATTGGTTACCGAAGCCCTGCGCCGCAGACTAGGCATCTGGGACAACGAATGGCAGGGTTGCGTAAAAGCCGCCTCCGGAGACAAAGAGAAGCTCTTAGCTGTTTTCACCGCACTGCGGGCCTACCGGTCCAAACATCTCGCAGCACGATGGTGTGGCTTCCTCGGCACTGCCGCGGAAACCAATAAGCACAGCAAAGAACTTGAAGCCGTCCTCCGGGAGGAAACCAACCTGCTCACTTCACAACTGCGGCAACTGGCCAAACCCGTGGCCGGAGCAAATGCTGAAATGCTCGCAAACCAAATGGCCCTCATCGTCAGCGGCGTCCTGGCCATGATGCTGCGCGACACCCCTGAGAAAGCCATTACCTGCGGCGAGGAAACCGCCCGGGCACTGATAGACCTGCACCCACGCCCATAAGCCATGGTTGATCTGCGGCTCATCGCCGGATCGACATTTATTCGCCATAGGGCGATTCATCATTCCAAGGGCCGCCCTCCGGGCCTTTTGCTGACGGCCACGCGTATCATAGGAGGTAGGATGACTCCCCGGCACCCGACCCCCCTATAGGGTTCCGGGGGGTCTTTCCACACCGATTGTGCCCGGTGGCTGAAAGAACATTTGAACATGTGACGGGACCACGGAGCTCCTGGCTCACACCGACGCGTTAATCACCATTACCGTCACATTGTCCTGGCCGCCGGTGTCCAGGGCGACCTGGACCAGTGAGTCGGCGGCATGCTGCGGATGTGGCAACGTACTCATGATCCGATGTATCTGCTCGTCGTTGATTTCTCCGGTTAATCCATCAGAGCAGATCAGGATCCGGTCGCCGTCCTGCGCCGGCAGCAAGATTAAATCCGGTGCAGCTTTCGACCCTGTTCCGAGTGCTTTGGTGATCACGCTTCGGCGCGGATGCTCGGCCGCCTCCTGTGCCGTTATGACCCCCATCTGCATCAGTTCCTGGACCTCTGAATGGTCCACGGTGATCTGTTCCAGGCCATCCCCATTGAACAGATACGTCCTCGAATCACCAACATTGAAGATCAGCCAAAACAGCCCACCGCCGTCTTCGACAAGGACCACACCGGAAAGTGTGGTACCTGAGCGGGAACCGGTGGCGGTGCGGATGGCTGCATCGGCGTCGTTGACCAGGTTGCACACGTCACTGATGGTCAGAAGGCGTCCTTTAGCTGCCAGCAGTGGGTGCTTGCCCAGAGTCTGTACGCATATACCACTGGCGACTTCACCTGCTTCATGCCCGCCCATACCGTCGGCCACGGCAAACATCGGATCGGAACTCAGCAGTGAATCTTCATTGAGTTCGCGGTGTGATCCCCGGTCAGAAGCGTAACCACACGCCAGCACGATATGCAGCGGCGGCGTCGTGGAAGCGTCAGGCGGATTCATTTTCCCGAACGGGTTCAGGGTTCTTGATGCCGGGCCGCTGCCGAAACGCGCTTCTGCCTGGCTCCCTCACCGGCGTCCTTCTGCGGATTTACCCCGTGCATGCTGCTGATGCTGCTTCAGTTTCCCTTCGGCCTCTCTGCGTCTTCTACCCACCAGGCGCATCTGCTCGGTGGATAAAGGCCGCTGATCATGCCGGTGCGGCCCCGTGGGGTTGTCCCGGTCAGGGGCAGGGACCGACCCGCGCTCTGTGCCTTTGTCCATGCACGCATGATCCCACGGCGCCGGTGCTAAAAGAAGAGTCTGACGCAACGTATGCGCATGCACTCAAGAGGCAACTCCTGGGATAGCGCCAACGGGGGCGCCGGTAAGGCGTTCATGCCTTCACTGACCGGTCGATGCGGTTTTCGGCTACCGGTTCCCCTTCCTAAAAACGAGTCATTCCCCGAAGACGGGTTTACAGACTCTTAGCTTCCTGTCGTATCAATATCGCCCGGCCTCCAAGTTTGAGAGGTCCGGCAAAGCGGCAAATTCTTTACCGGCCCGGCAGGTTATGGTTTTTCTTCAGGTTCCGTGGAGGTCGTTCGCGGGTTCAGGTAGGCCTCTATGGCACTGGCGGGAATTCGGAATGACCGGCCAAAGTGCACTGATGGAAGTTCGCCTGAATGAACCCGGCGGTACACCGTCATCCTGGACACACGCAGCACGGTCGCCACTTCCTCAACGGTGAGCAGTTCAAGATTACGGAAATTTTTGGCCGTCATCTGCCCTGAAACCAGCGCTGATACGCGGCCGGGAATCTTTGATTTTCCATGTGGCCCCCCACATTTGTCGCCCTCAGCAATGGGACTATTGCGTTTATAGGGCTTGGGTACATCCTATCCAACCGGGGCCGGTTATATATGGTCAATTGGACGGCTCATACCCCGGGATGCAGCAGAAAAAACAGTTGTCAACACACCCATTGCGCGCAACTTTTCCGCGTCCTAATCTTGAAGTGCTGGCTCCCTCGCTCCCGGTCATCCTCCAATGACGAGCAGGGGGCCTTCCCACTGCTTCTACTCAAGGGCGACATTCCGGTTTAGTTTGAACCCGGCCGGTCCGGTCGAGCCGACCTGTACAAGGACGAAAAGGATCCGCACCGGTTCCGCTCATCCCGTATCCATTGGATCTTCCGGCTGCCCACCCGCCGTATCGGACCGTTGGGCCCTGCAGGAGAGAATGAACATGACGAGTGACCCGATGGCGGTCGCCAGAAGCAAAATGAACATTATGATCTCTGGCACCCCCCAGGGCAGGGCCATCAGCAGAATCACTGCCTGAAGTGCAGCAACTACAAGAAAAACCAACAATAACCATCTGGGGCCGTAACGCTCCTTGACCGTCTTACCCTTAGCAGGGGGATCATCGACCATGCCGGTGCCCTTTCTCGGACTGGACACGCGGCTGCCGGATAAACGGACACCGCTGGGTCCTTTACCGCCCTACAATAAAACCTCCACACCGATATGCCAAGCATGCTTACCAATTTGTTGCATCTGACGTCAATGTGGAAGACAACGTGCTCGTCGTTGTCGTCGACGTCATCTAAAAAAACCTCATTGGTCAGGGCCACTCCACTCGGGGGGTGGCCCTGATCTTGTTGAAGCAGCCGTCCACAATGGATACGACGGCAGAAGAATAGAACTGGCCCGGGAAACCCATCCCATAAATCTTTAGGTTGCCATCGTCGACCGTGCCCGGGGAGTAGGGCATCTCTCCCGCACGCGGCGACCTCCGAATCGATCATCTCGAAGAAATCAAGGCAACGGTCGATAACCGCGAGGTGCTGATTGGAAAATGTCCGGCTACTGTCCGATGCCGGTAGCTCAATCTATTGCCCACAGCGGCATTTTGGGCATGACCGCTGGGCCGGGCACCGCCAGGACGAAACCGGCAGTTTACCGCCCTTGCCCTTTGGAGTTTGTGATTGCATGGGCCTCATGACGACGACTCCCCCGCCTGATGTAGCCGAGGACCTGAAATCCATTAGCAACGCCCTGGATGAGCAGCTTCCACCACCAGCCGAATCCAACCTGCTGATTGGCACCTGGAACATCCGAGCCTTCAGTGACCTGACCGAGAAGTGGCACGCCGACGAAGACGACTCGCCGAAACGCGATTGGCACGCGATGGCCTGCATCGCCGAAATCGTCTCCCGATTCGACGTTGTAGCCGTCCAGGAAACGCGGCGCAACGTCACCGCACTGCAGTACCTGATGGAGCTGCTCGGCGACCAGTGGCGGTTCATCACCTCCGATGTCACCGAAGGTGATGCCGGAAACGGCGAACGCCTCACCTACGTCTACAACACCACCCGCGTACAACCTTCCGGCCTGGTGGGTGAAATCGTGCTGCCCCCATCGACTGAGGGGCCTGTTGAGCAGTTCGCCCGCACCCCCTACACCGCCAGCTTCCTGCGCGGGAACGTCGAGTTCAGTCTCACCACCGTGCACGTGCTCTGGGGAAACGACCCCGAAGAACGCCTCCCCGAACTAACCAACTTCGCCCAATGGATGCGCAACTGGGTAGAGCGCGAGGGCCAGTGGAACGAGAACCTGCTGGTCCTGGGCGACTTCAACCTCGATCGTAAAGACGACCCCCTCTACGAAGCGTTCACCTCCACCGGTCTGCAACCAGCGCCTGAATTGAACGGTGTCCCGCGAACCATCTTCAACAACGACAACTCCGGTCACTTCTACGACCAGATCGCCTGGTTCGGCAACGAAGACGGGTCAAACCTGCTCAAATCGTTGGACTACACCGGCCAGGCCGGCCACTTCGACTTCCTCCCCCACGCCTTCGACGACATGACCAACAACCAAATATCGTGGCGCATCTCAGACCACTACCCCCTATGGACAGAATTCAAAATCTAGCTACAGAGCGGCAGCCGGAAGCAGGCACCAGTGGGGATAGCTTTACTGTCGGTTAGAAGCAGTGCAGGTCGAGTCCTTCACAGGCGGTTTTCAGTGCGGGGTCGTCCCGGTCGATCGGCTTGATGGAAACAACCCGTAGGTGCTCTTCGCCCAGGCCTTCGTCCCTGCGGCGGAGCCAGTATGCGTAGCACCTGCCACCGAGTTTGCTGCTGTAGGTAATCCCGGCCGGCTGTCTCCCATCGTCGAGCACGAGGGTGCGTAGCCACTCTGCAATGCGTGTGGTCACTTCCCGGTCGGGGGCATGGACCTCGGCCAGGGTGACGGAATCGATTCCGGTATCGACGGCGAGCCCGGCGCCGATGGCGCTGCGGATGGCTGCCAGTGATGAGGGGTGTTCGATGTCCACCCACGCCTCGGAGACCGGGACCTGTATCTGGTACAGGTCCCGCGATGTCCTCCATTGGGTGGGCAGGCACCCTGTGTTCATGTAGCTGCTTTCCTCCCAATGCGACTTGAACTCCCGGATGAAATCCGGCAACGGCATTCCCAGAAAGTCGGCGTCTTTCTGCAGCGCGGAATTACCCTGCAGGCCAAGAGTGAAGGGGGCTATGACCTCGCGGAAGGCTGTCTCCACTGCCCCGGCCAGGTAAACGGTCGACCCGAGAGTGTCATAGCGCCCCCAGCCCTGCCGGTCTGAGCCGGCCACACGGGCGGGAGGATTGAGGCCGCCGTAGGTCGTCCTGGCCACCCGATAGCCGACGGTGAAGCCAGTATTGAGCCACAACCCGGTGCTGGCGCACAGGCGTCCCGTCGGACTCATCCGTCGTAGGTATCTTCCAGAAACGCGGTAAAGGCGGCGACAACTTCGCGGTGACGGTCCTCGCGGATTGCCGTCAGGGGCGTATCCTCTTTCAGCCGTGGATTACCGCCGATGAACCAGGCCCGTGCGACTGAGTCGGATTCGGCGTCGGCGATGCCCAGCCACACCCGTCTGGCCAGACGGATCCGGTTCTCGAAATCTGTGCCGGGTGCGGGCCCGTCCGGTTTGGCCCACCGGATGGGCTGCCTGCGGTCCTTGGTACCCGACAGTGCCGCCACCAGGGTTGGCCCCAGATGCGTGTTGAGACGCCGCACGACCTCGTGAATATCCATCCGCGCGGTTTCGGAGAACCCGTCAGCGATGATCGTTTCGATACTCATAACCCGATCGTACACTCCAAAGTCACTCAAAAGCCACCGCATCCACGTTTTTGGGGCTCTGCGCACTCTGTCCGCCAGGTACATGCCAAGCCACTCCCCTTCACTGTGGGCGGGGGTCTATCCGCAGCCGATTCCGTCGCCTTCAGAATCCAGATGGGTTGCATAGCCGGGGTCGCCGCGGTGCACGGGAGCGGCGCTGGCGTCCCGGGCAGCGGTGCAGTTCTCGTGGTAGACGTCTCCCGGTGCCGCCGGTGCCCTGTCCGTTTCGGGCGTGGGTTCTTCTGTTTCGGGGGCCGGCGTGGCGGCGATGGGTACCTCCACTCCCCTGGTTTGGCTAGAGCATGGAGCCAAGGTCCGATGTGATTGAGGGGTAGGTGGCCACCATGGATTTCAGCTGTCCCGTTGTCATGCCCATCTTCATTGCCAGGCCGGCGAAGTTGATCAGTTCTCCGTAGCCGGGCCCAAACATGTGTGCACCTACAATTTTGTCTGTCGTCCGGTCGATGAGGATTTTGGTTGCAGCGGTGGTTTCGCCGATGCGGTAGTTGGAGTACCAGTCACTGGTATCGGTATATCGAACGTCGAGATCGATGCCCTTGTCTTGGGCCTCTTGTTCGAGCATCCCGACCCGTGTGAGCTCGGGGATGGTATAAACGGTGGTGGGAACACCTGTGTAGTCGGGAATTGTCGTGGTCCCTTTCAGCATGTTGGAGGCGGCGACTTTACCTTCGAACACGGCCACCGGGGTAAGGGGCATGCCCGGTGTATCGGCAGAGTCGCCGGCAGCGTAAACGGCCGGATTGGTCGTACTTTGCAGGTGATCGGCTACCGTCACGCCATGCTTGCCTGCCGCGATTCCGGCAGCATCAAGGTTTAGGCCTGATATATCGGGTATTCGTCCGGCACCGTGGACGACAAGATCAGTTTCGATCGACGATGGGACACCGGACTTTTCAATCAGGACCTGGTAGCCGGAAGCTGATTTTTCGACAGCGGTGATTGTGGTGCTGCATTGCACCTCAATACCGGCAGATGCGCCACGCTTGACTAGAAGCTCGACCAGGTCCTGGTCGAATCCCTTCAGCGGACGCTCTCCCCGGTCGACGATCACCGGTGAAGACCCTGCACGTGCCGCGATGTGGGCGAACTCGAAGGAGACGAGCCCGCCTCCGATGAACAGCACCCGTGAGGGAAGGTCTTCAAGGTTCAGGAAGTCGGTGCTATCAATCAGATGTTCACTGCCTGAGAAGTCGAGAGGGCGAGGTTGTGCGCCGGTGGCGATGAGGAAGTTCTCCGCCTCGTAAATCGTTCTATCGATGTCGAGCCGATGGTGATCCACGAAAGCTGCATTGCCGTGCAAGGTAGTCACCCCGCTACCGACAAGGCTGTCTTCCATATTTTTGGGAGTGGGATCGGTAAAGCCGCGTTTGTGCTTCATCAGATCTGCC
This sequence comes from Arthrobacter sp. H14, assembly GCF_000520495.1. Taxonomy (GTDB): domain Bacteria; phylum Actinomycetota; class Actinomycetes; order Actinomycetales; family Micrococcaceae; genus Arthrobacter_C. The sequence goes on along the minus strand of NZ_KI914696.1, from coordinate 2,848 downwards.
CAATTGATCGACAGGCCATCGTCGTTGATGCCTTTATCACGCATAAGCTTTGCGCTCTCAATGACTTCGGCTCCGCGGCGCAGAATCTTCTTGGGGTCACACCCGCGTAACGCGCATGTACCTCCGTAAGGCAGGGCGTCAACGATCGCGACGCGCCACCCCTGCGACGAACACTTCTGGGCAGCAGTGACGCCGGCCATGCCGGCGCCGATCACGATCAGGTCGTATTTTTGATCCATGGCAAGCTTCCTTCCGCCTGGGCGATTAGCTTTTTATTGGAGCGGGACGTGTTTCTAGATTGGGGATAACGCAGCGCGCAACTGATCGAGGGTCGGTGAACCAGCCAGCCCATCCGGAGTGGCATACCTGCGGCATGCCAGCCCAACCGATGAAGCGGCGTCGGCAAAGACATCCACGCCGTCCGCAAGAATGCTGGGCGAACCGTGGAAATCAGCCTGCTCAGCCTCTTCCACAGTGGTGATCAGTTTTCGGGTAACGGTCGTGCCTTCACGTTCGGCCGCGATTACGGCAAGGCGCTCGGCGGCGACCTTCCAATTCGGGCATCCGTTGAAATACATCAGGGTGATCTCCATGTCTGTGAGAATAAACCTTGCACTCAGGTATAAGGTCAACAGCTACACTGAAGCCATGTTGATCGGAGAGGTAACGGAAAAGACAGGGGGTACCGCGCCAGACAATCAGGTTCTACGAACGCCAAAGCCTGCTTCCCGAACCCCATCGAGAATCGAATGGATACCGGCACTACAGCGACTCAACAATTACCCGGCTGCGGTTTATCAAAGCGGCGCAAGTCGCAGGACTCACGCTCATGGATATTCGAAGCATCGTCGGGTTACGCGATGCTGGCGAGACACCCTGTACTCATGTATCGAGCCTGCTTGAACACAAACTGGATGACGTCCGTGCCCGGCAACGCGAACTAGCCGCCTTGGAAGCAGAACTTAATCAGCTCCTCGACCACAGCCACAGCCTTGACCCAAAGGACTGCGCCGAAGAAGGAATCTGCCAAATCCTTCTTCGGTAGACCCATCCGAAACCGCCCGGTCAAGGATCCTCAACAGACACGAGTTGGGTCGTCGAGTTGGTCATTCCTTTGTGTGATGGGTTGCGGCATATCGACGGGCAGCCTCTGTAGGGTCGCCGGAATTATTGCCGCTGTCCGAAACTGCGCCGACAGCCCTCGCAGCAGAATCGGCCGTGGTTCCCAGCTTCACTAACTCAAGTTGGAAAAGTTCGTCCCACTCATGCAGCATCTTCGCTTTTTGTCTGGCGATTATTCGTCCCTGTGCGGTAAGCCGCCACACCTTTTGAGGAGATACGTCCGTGTTTGTCTGGAGACCGGGTTCGGAGTCTTCGGTGACGAGCCGGGACTGCTCCAGCATGTTCAGCGCAGACATTACTCCGTCACTGCCTATTCCATAGGGGCGGCTTAGCTGGTGACGGTCCTCCTCTGCCAACATGCTTTCCAACTCTTCAGAAGTTTCCGGACACATCAGAAGAAGGAGGAGGAGCTCCCATTCCACTGTAGATAGGCCCCGAGCCAACCGTGTCGTTGGCGGCTCATTCGATGGCATCTGCAACCCCAGGAAAATTGAAGGTCATGAGCATAGATTTCAGTCTTCCACCTGTTCTCTCAGACGGGAAGTTTCGCGGCTAAAACCGGGTTACGTCGACTCTACGATCGATTGCCGCTGGATCGGTCAGCAACCGCATCATTAGCGGATCCTCCAGCGGCACACAGCCGACAAGATTTGCCGGCGACCTGACCTCACCGCTCGTTCTATGATGCTCGGCATGGGAGTTGAAGCGATGGTCATTTTCATCAACGGCACCGTAGGGAGCGGGAAAACGACAGCCGCTGATGCGATGGGGAAAATGTTCGAGAAGAAACGTGTAGCTCACGCGATCATCGACCTGGACCTTATTCGCTGGGCGTGGCCTGCAGCGCCCGACGATCCATTCAACCACGAACTCGAACTCGCAAACCTCTCATCTCTGATAAGCAACTACACCGCAGCCGGCATCGAAAAGTTTGTCCTCGCCGGCGTACTGGAAGACGCGCGGGAAATACCCCGGTACAAGGAAGCAGTAGGAGGGCGACCACTCGTAATTGCGCGGGTCACAGCCGACGAAACCATACGCAAGACAAGAATTAGGGCACGTCACGAAAGAGACTCTAGTGTGTTGCGCCGTTAGTTCGTTGCTAGTTGTTGGTAGGCTGGAGTATGGCGCAACGAGGACCGGCATTGGCCGAAGTGAGACTCTCCGATACGGAACGTGACCAGTTGGTGCGGTGGGTTCGTAGGCGTAAGTCCGCGCAGGATCTGGCGCTACGTTCCAGAGTCGTGCTGGAGTGCGCGACGGGGGTGTCGAATTCGGAGGTGAGCAGGCGGTTGCAGTTGTCGCTGCCCACGGTTCGGAAATGGCGTTCCCGGTTCCTGGAGCGACGTCTGGACGGTCTCGTTGACGAGCCACGGCCGGGCAGGCCCGCGCTGATTAGTGTGGATCAGGTTGAGCACGTCGTGGTGGACACGCTGGAATCGACCCCGGCGAACGCGACGCACTGGTCACGGGCGAAGATGGCCGAGAAGTCCGGCCTGTCGAAGTCGACGATCGGTAGGATCTGGAAGGCGTTCGGTCTCAAGCCCCATCTGGAGGAGGGGTTCAAGCTCTCCAACGATCCACTGTTCACCGAGAAGGTCTACGACATCGTCGGCCTCTACCTGAACCCGCCGGAATCCGCGGTCGTACTATCGGTCGATGAGAAGAGCCAGGTGCAGGCCCTGGCGAGATCACAGCCAGCGTTCCCGATGATGCCGGGAACCCC
>NZ_KI914695.1:13144-14884 GCF_000520495.1 Arthrobacter sp. H14 | reverse complement strand
CCGGCGAGGGGGAACGCGCGGATCTGCAGGAGCAACTGAACGGATATATCGACGCCGCCCGCCAGCAGCGCGAAAAACTGGTACTCAATCTGGAACGAGCCGACGAGTTCCTGGACCTGCTCAGCGCCAAATCGTCGTCATGAGCGGAAGCGCGCCTGCCAGCAAGTCCACGGATGATGGTGATCCCAAACATAAGAGCGGATCTGTCCGCGGTAACCCATCCGGCCCCAGCCTTGGATTCGTCCGCGAGCGCCGATACTTCGAGCCTGAAGGCCAGCCGGACCTGCCGGAAGTTGCAATGCCCGCAGGCGATGTCACCGAAGGCGTGGTGCGCGTCGGTGCCACGGTCCGCCGTCCGCACCAGCCGACGTCGTTCGCTGTAGCTGCCTATCTCGACCATTTGGAAGCCGCCGGATTCGTCGGCAGTCCCCGCTTCCTGGGCCGGGACACCGCCGGACGCGACGTACTGACATTTCTGGAAGGTGCCGTACCTGCGAAGGAGCCCGACCCCTGGGTGCTGTCGCCGGAGTTACTCGCCTCCGTCGGCCGGCTGCTCCGGTCGCTGCATGACATCTCGGCCGGCTATGACCCATCCGAGGAGCCGTTTCCGCCCAGACCCATCCAGCAGGATCCGTTCGAGCTCGTCACTCACCTCGACGTCACACCGGAGAACGTCGTCGTCGGGAACGGGCAGGCCGTCGGGCTCATCGATTTCGATCTTGCCGGCCCTTCAACCCGGTACATCGATTCGTTCAACACGGCGATGCATTGGGTGAAGCTGCGGGATCCGTCGGATTTGTCCGGGGCATGGGCCGGCGTCGACCAGCTGGACCGGCTGCGCGTCTTTGCCGATTCCTACGGCTGGACAGCAGCGGAACGACGCCGGCTCCCGGAGTTTGGTGCCGACCGCGCCGGCCTGACCTGGAAGCGGATGGAGTTCAACGCCGTCCATGCGGGAGGCGGTTGGGCCAGGATGTGGAGCGAAGGCGTCGGCGACGTCATTCTCCGGCGTCGGGCGTGGCTACTCGGACAGGCCGACGTGATCCGCTCAGCCCTGCTCGACTAGCAGACTAGTGGCAGCAGTCGCAGTCCGGACCACAGCAGTCGTCCGGCTCGTCCACGGAACCTGCGACGACGGTGGCCGGCATCGCACAGCAGGCGTCACCCTTCCATGCGTTGATGCCTTCCTTCACCGCGATTCCGGCGATGACCAGTGCGGCAATCGGGTCTGCCCAGGACCATCCCAACAGACTGTTAAGCAGCAGGCCGATGAGTAAGACGCCCGACAGGTAGGCACACAACAGAGTCTGCTTGGAGTCCGCGACGGCGGAGACCGACCCTAATTCCCGGCCGGCCCGGCGCTGCAGCCAGGACAGTGTAGGCATAATCAGCAGACTGACGCCGGCAATAACCAGTCCGGCAGTGGAGTGTTCGGCCTGCCGCCCGGTGAGCAACGACATCACGGCGTTGAAGCTGACGAACGCCGCCAGGCCAAAGAACGAAAACGCGATGATCCGCAGGGTTACCTTCTCGCGCGCTTCCGGATCCGGACCGGCAAACTGCCACGCCACGGCCGCCGCGGAGGAAACTTCAATCACCGAATCGAGACCAAAACCAATCAGGGCCGACGACGACGCGGCAGCTCCCGCCCACAGCGCCACCACGGCTTCAATCACGTTGTAGGTGATAGTCAGGGCGACAAAGATCCGGATCCGGCGGGCGAGCACCGACCGCCGGCCA
>NZ_KI914695.1:6280-13044 GCF_000520495.1 Arthrobacter sp. H14 | reverse complement strand
GCACCGACCGCCGGCCAGCCGTCGTCGTAGTCATAGTAGTAGAAGTCATGAACAGCAGACCTCGGAAGCATCAGCAGCACAGCACGCCGGGTCAACCGACAGTACGACGCCGAGCAAGTCATGAATTGCATGGCCGAGCCTTCGATCAGCCAGCTCGTACTGGGTGCGCCGCCCTTGCGGCACGGCCACCACCAGGCCGCAACCGCGCAAACAGGCCAGGTGATTCGACACGCTTTGACGCGAGACACCAAGCGCGGTTGCCAGTTCGGACGGGTATGCCGGACCGCCGGCCAGCTCAAGCATGATCTTTGCCCTGGTCTCATCCGAAAGGGCATAACCGAACCGGGCCAACACGGAAGCATTCATCACCAATGGCATGCATTCAACCGTACACGCTTAGATGTACTGTTGGCGATCCACCCTGGACCGATCCGACTCTGCCGTGGCCTTGACAGGATACCCCCCAGGGGTATAAGTTCGACCCATAGCCACCGGAAGTCAGCGTCCCGGGTAGAAAAGCCCCACACGCCTCGAAGGTCATCACCGGTCCGACAGGACCGCTTACAGTATTCGTTTTCCATCCTTCTTTAGGAGCCAATCATGGAAAGCCAGAGCAGAACTTCCGGCCCCGCCCTCGATGAGCACGAAGGCACGGCCGCACATGGTCAACATTCCGGAGATGGAATGGAGCATTCGAGCCACAGTGGCCCTGGAGACCACGGCCATGGCGGGCACGGCGGGCATGGTGACCACGCGGCACAGTTCCGCGAGCGGTTCTGGATAACGTTCGCACTGTCCATCCCGGTCGTCTTCTTCAGCCCAATGTTCGCCGACCTGCTTGGGTACATGCCTCCGGAGTTTCCGGGATCCGCCTGGATTCCCCCCGTCCTCGGCTCCGTCATCTTCTTCTACGGCGGCCAGCCATTCCTGTCCGGCGGCATCAGCGAACTGAAACGCCGCCAGCCGGGCATGATGCTGCTGATCTCGATGGCGATCACCGTGGCATTCATTGCCTCCCTGGTGACCAGCCTCGGCATCGGCGGTTTCGACCTGGATTTCTGGTGGGAGCTGGCCCTGCTGGTGGCGATCATGCTCCTGGGTCACTGGATCGAAATGCGCGCCCTCGGTTCCGCACAGGGCGCACTCAATGCGCTGGCGGAGCTGCTCCCGGATGAGGCTGACCGGGTCACCGATGACGGTACGGAAACTGTCAAGATCAGCGATCTGGCGATTGACGACGTCGTACTCGTCCGCCCGGGTGCGCGGCTGCCGGCCGACGGCGAGGTCGTTGACGGCCGTGCCGACGTCGACGAATCAATGATCACCGGCGAATCCAAGGCCGTCCCGCGCACAGTCGGCGACACCGTGGTGGCCGGAACCGTCGCCACGGACAACACGCTGCGGGTCAGGGTCACCGCCATCGGCGAAGACACCGCACTGGCCGGGATCCAACGGCTGGTTGCCGAAGCGCAGTCCTCGTCCTCGCGGGCGCAGGCGTTGGCTGACAGAGCGGCGGCGTTCCTCTTCTACTTCGCCGCCATCGCCGGTGTCATCACCTTCATCGCCTGGAACCTCCTCGGCAGCCCGGACGACGCCGTGATCCGCACCGTGACGGTGCTGGTCATCGCCTGTCCTCATGCCCTCGGCCTGGCGATTCCGCTGGTAATTGCGATCTCCACCGAGCGGGCGGCGAAGGCTGGGGTACTGATCAAGAACCGGATCGCGCTGGAGCGGATGCGCCGCATCGACGTCGTACTCTTCGACAAGACCGGCACCCTGACCAAGGGCGAACCGGCCGTCACCGAAGTGGCAACGCACGGAGTCAGCGAGGATGAGCTGTTGGCTCTTGCGGCGGCTGCTGAATCCGACAGTGAACACCCCGTGGCGCGGGCGATTGTCCGGGCCGCCGGGAAGCAAACCTACAAGGCGACGGACTTCTCTTCCATCACGGGCATGGGCGTCCAGGCGCACGTGGACGGTGAGACCATCGCCGTCGGCGGACCGGCGCTGCTGAAGGAGCTGGGACTTACGGAACCGGCGGACCTGGCTGGCACCACCTCCGGTTGGAAGGACCGGGGAGCCGCCATTCTGCACGTGATCCGCGGCGGACAGGTGATTGGCGCCGTCGCTCTGGAGGACGAGGTCCGGGAGGAATCCCGTCAAGCCGTCCGGGCACTGCAGGAACGCGGCATCAAGGTCGCCATGATCACCGGCGACGCTCAGCAGGTGGCCGACACGGTGGCACGGAAGCTCAACATTGACGAGGTCTTCGCCGAAGTACTTCCCAAGGACAAGGACGCGAAGGTCACTGAACTGCAGAAGCGCGGGCTGAAGGTCGCGATGGTCGGCGACGGCGTGAACGACTCCCCTGCACTCGCGCGGGCCGAGGTCGGTATCGCGATCGGCGCCGGCACGGATGTGGCGATGGAATCGGCGGGAGTGGTCCTGGCCGGCAATGACCCGCGAGCGGTCCTGTCGATGGTGGAGCTGTCCCGGGCGAGCTATAAGAAGATGTGGCAGAACCTCGTCTGGGCCACCGGCTACAACGTGATCGCCGTACCGCTCGCCGCCGGTGTGCTGGCCTTCGCCGGATTTGTGCTCTCCCCCGCTGCGGGCGCTATCCTGATGTCGGCTTCGACCGTTGTCGTCGCCCTCAATGCCCAGCTGCTGCGCAGGCTGCAGCTGGATCCTGAAAAGGTACTGAATGGCTAAGTTCCGGATGCTGGCACCGGCCTGGTTCCGGTCAGCTCCCTTGCTGCTGACGATGCTGGCCCTGATGGCCGGCATCGTTGGCATGCATGTCTGGACCGGTGGGCATGGAACTACGGCCCCCGCTCAAGGGTCGGAACACTCGGCCATGAGCGGGCACGACGGCGGCAGCAGTGGCGGGGTTGGCGCACCGATGTCCCCGTTACCCCATGAAAGCCGCGGTGGCCCCGCGCTGCACGACGGCGGCAACTTCCCGGCCGAAATGACGGGCGCCGCAACCGTGCAGGCGTCATCCGGTGCCGCCAGCATTCCAACAGACGTCAGCACCGTGTGCTCAGAAGGATGCGGGGAGATGGTCATGCTCAACTGCGTGCTGGCTCTTGCCCTGCTCATCCTCATTGTCCTAATCCGGCCAGCGCTATTCCCCTTGAGACGGCTGGGCAGTCTGTTCAAACCCATCCCCATGCTCCTGCAGACGGTTGCCCCCATCCGCAGTCCTTCACTCGTTCACTTATCGATCAGCCGTACCTGAGTCAGCGGCGCACGCACGTACCGCTTATAGCTGCGCAGTGATCAGTAGTGAACCAATCTCATTTTGAAGGACGATCTGTCATGAAACGCATCCCACTTACCCTCGCCTCTGCCGCCATCGTCATTGCGCTGGCTGGCTGTGGCTCATCCCCAGGCGACATGCCGAACATGGAACACGGCGGTGCGGGGAGCAGCAGCCCCTCAAGCCCGTCGACTATGGCCAGCGAACACTCGGGTCATCAACAATCCGGGCAGGACCAACCCGTCGGCGAAGAACATAACGCAGCCGATGCGATGTTCGCCACGATGATGATTCCCCATCATGAGCAAGCCATAGCAATGAGTGAAATCATGCTGGCGAAGGAGGGCATTAGCCCGAAAACCCGGGAGCTGGCCAACCAGATCAAGGCTGCCCAGGGACCCGAGATCCAGAAAATGTCCGAATGGCTGAAAGCCTGGGGCGAGCAGGTTCCGGTCGGCGGTCATGGCATGGACAGCAACAACATGGACGGGCACAGTATGAGCGGCGACGACATGGGCGCCGACGGCCAGGCCATGGAGGGCATGCTTTCCCGGGCGCAGATTCAAGAGCTCAAAGCCGCCCAGGGCACCGAGGCGGAACGGCTGTTCCTGAAGCAGATGATCGAGCACCACAAGGGCGCCATCGGAATGGCTGAACAGGAAATTGAGCAGGGGTCGAACCCAACGGCGGTCGCGCTGGCCGAGGACATTGTTTCCGCCCAGCAATCGGAGATCGAAAAGATGCAGCAATTGCTCGAATCGCTCTAGCCGGATCTATCTCCACTTACTACACAATTTCGCCGGAGGGTGGGCATACTGGTCCATCCTCCGGCGGCCACAATTAGAAGGACCCCATGACCCTGAAAAACGTCCGCCGCCTAAGACGATTCACCGCCGTTGCAGGAACCGCAACGGCCGCCCTCCTGCTGAGCGGTTGCGCTTCCGCCGGTGCGGAGTATCCGGAGGCCCATATCCATGCCATGGCCGTCAATCCGGACACCGAACAGGTGTTGCTGGCTACCCACGACGGTCTTTATGACCTGAGCGCCGATCCCGTCAAAGTCATCAGTCCCGCCATTGACCTGATGGGCTTCACGACGACCGGGCAGCCGGGCCATTTCTACGCCTCCGGTCACCCGGGCGCCGGCGTCGAGCTGCCGAACCCCGTGGGACTGATTGAATCCAACGATGGCGGCAAGAGCTGGCAAGCGCTCTCCCGGCAGGGCCAATCCGACTTCCACTCGTTGACGTACTCGGACGCGGGCATTGTCGGATTCGACGGATCACTACGCACCAGCGAGGAGGGCCAGCGATGGACAACGCCGGATACCAGCATCCAGCCGGCCGACCTTTCCGGCGCGGCAGAGGAACAAACGGTTTTAGCCACAACGCAAGGCGGCTTGCAGCGCTCCGCCGACGGCGGAACCAACTGGAGCCCGGTTCCCGAAGCACCGCTGATGTACCTGACCGACTTCGCCTCTGCGGAGCAGGCAGCCGGCGTCACGCCTGACGGCCAAGTTTATACGTCCGACGACGCCGGGCTCACTTGGCAAAGCGGCGGGAGCATCGACGTCGAACCTCATGCGATGGCTGCTGTCACGGGCGATGAGGGGCAGCTGCAGATCTGGATCGCTACAGCTCAGGACATCCGGGTTTCCACCGATGGTGGGCAGACATTCTCCGGTTGGAGCGCTGAATAGCGCGACGACGTACGTTACCGCGGTCCATCGGTTCGCGGAAAGTTACTTCAGGGCTGGAATCTGAAAACTGATAAGCCTACTGTGGAATTGTGACGGCTGGCAGTTCGCCGTGCCGCTCTTTCCTATCAGGACGGGAGTAACAGTCATGACCCACATAAAAGAAATGCTGGACGCATACCCCAAAGACCTCGGCCATATCGACCGGGAGAAGCTGACCGAATGCATTGCCGCCTGTTTCGAATGTGCCCAGACGTGCACCGCTTGCGCCGATGCGTGCCTGAGCGAGGACATGGTCGCCAAAATGGCCAAATGCATCCGCACCAATATGGATTGCGCGGACGTCTGTGCCACCACAGGTAATGTGCTGTCCCGCCATACCGGCTACGACGCTAACGTGACCCGCGCCGTTCTGGAAGCATGCCGTACAACCTGCAAGGCGTGTGCCGATGAGTGTGAGCAGCACGGTGGGGAACACGATCACTGCAAGGTTTGCGCTGAAAAATGCCGCAATTGTGAAAAGGCCTGCGACGAGCTGCTTTCTTCACTGGGGTAAAGCGAAAGGACCCTGATGGCACCGCTGCTGATTCTGGTTGGCGTCACCCTTTTATTGCGCCTGCTGGGATTCTTCGGCCTGAAGCGGCTGCGGTCCTGGCACGTCAGTATCCGAGGCGGCCTGGCGGCAATGTTTACAGTGACGGGAGTGTCGCACTTTGGCGGACTGCGGGAAGACTTCGTCGCGATGGTGCCTCCGGTGCTTCCCTTCCCGGAACTGCTTGTGACGCTGACGGGCATTCTCGAACTGCTCGGGGCGGCCGGCCTGCTCTACCACCGGACGGCGCCCTGGGCAGCGGCGGGGCTCGGCTGCCTGCTGGTGGCGATGTTTCCAGCGAACGTTTATGCCGCCGTCGCCGATATTACGTTCGACGACGGTCCGGCTGCGGCGTTGCTGCCACGATCTGTGATGCAGCTGGTGTTTATCGCGGCCACGGTGTTCTTGGTGCTGCCTTACATCGAGGACTTCCGCAATCGGCCCGGTGAACCCGCAATGATCAAGCTACCGCCAACCCAGTGACCCGTCCGGGCTAGAGCTGTCCGCCTGGAGTGCCGCCCGGTCTAGTGCCGGACCCTTGGCGCGACGAGGACCTCGCCAACATTCGGCAGGTCGGACCGCATGGCGAGGTCCAGCCTTGACCGGATGTTCTCGTACTCATGCATGCTCGTTTCCTGCGACAATAAAACCGAGGCCGAAACCTGCAGTTGGTGACCTGTCCAGCGCAGCCGGATGTCATCCACGTCCTGAACCCCGTCGACGGCCCTGACGCTCCGCTCGGCTCGATCCACGAGATCCGGGTCAACTCCATCCAGAAGCCTGCGGCCGATATCACGGGCCGTTCCCCAAAGGAGAACGGCAATAGCGGCGGTAATGACGAGACCGATGATGGGGTCCGCCAGCGGGAAGCCGAGCCAGACTCCAATGACGCCGAGCACGACGGCCAGTGAGGTGAACCCATCCGTCCGGGCGTGGATTCCATCGGCAACCAGGGCTGCAGAACCGATGCGCCGGCCCACCCGGATCCGGTAGATGGCAACCAGTTCGTTGCCGGCAAATCCAATCAGACCCGCGGCCAGGACCCACCCGAGATTCGTAAGAGGCTGCGGATCGATCAGCCGGGCGATGGACTGCCAGCCTGCGACGATGGCGGACAGCGCGATCATCGCGACGATGAAAAGTCCGGCGAGGTCCTCAGCCCTTCCGTAGCCGTAAGTGTAACGGCGGTTGGCGGCGCGCCGCCCGAGGATGAA
>NZ_KI914695.1:0-6180 GCF_000520495.1 Arthrobacter sp. H14 | reverse complement strand
GCCGCCCGAGGATGAAGGCAATCCACAGCGGAACGGCCGTTAACGCGTCGGAGAAATTATGCACCGTGTCGGCCAGCAGTGCCACCGATCCACTGATGAAGACGACGATGAGCTGGAGCACCGCCGTCGCGCCTAATCCCACCAAACTGATTTTGACGGCCCTGATGCCTTGGCCACTCGACTCCATGGCGTCGTCGATCGAGTCGCTGACGTCGTGGCTGTGTGGAACGAAAAGGCCGTGGAAAAACCCCTTCAGCCCGGTCGGATGCACGTGGTGATGCCCGTGCTCGTGGCCATGTGCATGCTCATGATCACGGCCGTCGCTGTGTGTGTGGCCATGATCGTCGGCGCGGCGCTGGTCCGCGCCGTGTTGGGAACCTTGTCCGGTGGGCAATCGATTCACGCTCCCACGGCCTCGTCCCCATGGTGATGACGCGGAACGCCACCCAGCGAATGCTCGGCCTGGAAGATCGCATCTGTGACGAGTTTTCGGGCGTGCTCGTTTTCCAAGCGGTAGAACACGCGTGTCCCCACCTGCCTGGTGACGACCATCCTCGCCAGCCGAAGTTTGGCCAGATGCTGGGACACGGCGGTCGACGGTTTATCCACGATGTCTGCCAAGTGGTTCACCGACAGCTCCTCATCACGCAGGGCGAGAATGATGCGGACGCGGGTGGCGTCGGCCAGCATGGAGAAAACCTCGACCGCCAGCTCGACGTATTGACTGTCGACGTCGGCCCCGCATACCTGTTTATCTGCATCCATATGCAGATAATGACACAAGCGGGCGATTACCTCAATACGTGCCGACGGACGAAAGCGGCCCCCGCCGTCGTAAATGACTGCGGGGGCCGCTGTGTTGCCAGGTACGGCGGGCGGGTTTTCGGGCTACAGGAAGCCGAGCGGATTGACGGTCTGGCCGTCCTTGACCACCTCGAAGTGCAGGTGGCAACCGGTGGAGGCGCCGGTCGAACCGACATTGCCGACGGATTCGCCCGCCTTGACCGACGCGCCATCGCTGACCTTGATCGCCGACATGTGATTGTAGGTCGTCTTCAGGCCGTCCTCGTGCTTGACCGTGACGCGGTTGCCCCCACCATACGGATGCCAACCGGCCTGGACGACCTTGCCGTCAGCTGAACTCTTGACCGGGGTGCCGCAGGTGGCGGCGTAATCCTGGCCGGAATGGAACTCGCTGGCAGCACCGGTGATGGGGCTGACGCGGTAACCGAAGGACGATGTCGGCTTGAGGTACGCCAGCGGCGCACCCAGGTCTTCGGACTTGGAGTCGTGCTTGGACCCGGACTTTTCATCCTTCTTCCGGTCCTGCTTAGCCTTGTCCTTATCGGAATCCTTGCCGGATGACGTGGATCCGGAAGCCTTGTCGTCAGAACCGCTCGAGGCCGGCTTGACGCTGGAACTCTTCTCCTCGTTGTCGTCCCCGACTACCCCCTGAGGCTTGAGACCGTTTGGTGTGAAGTCGAGGCTGGCGGTGCTCGAGGCGGTCAGGGCGCTGGTGACGTTCGACGCCGCTTCAAGCTGGTCCTGACTTGCCTGTGACTGCGCCTGGGGAAAGGTAACCGCGGCGATCATGCCGGTTACGGCGAGCGCCAGAGCGCCCTTGTGAACCCAGGACTGCGAAGATTTGGGTGCGCTGGATGCCGCGCTGTGGCGGCCGGACTGCTGGGAACGGCTCGTGGGAGCTGATTCGGGCATAGGGGAAGTTGCGGGATCCGCTGCGCGGCGACCCGCTGATTTATTGCGAAACAAAAAGGTCCTCTCTCAGGCACCCGTGAAGTTAGCTGTCGGATTCGAGTTGAGACCAAACTCGGCCCTGCGCGGCAGCGGTCAGCTAAAGACAGCCAAACCGATTGCGATGCCGCTGGCGGGCTTAACCCCAAGGCAGTAAAACTGCCGCTGGTGGTTCCTCCACCCCTGTCATAAATACGAACGGGACTGGTCCGCTGACAGGATTCGGTGGACGGACCAGATGTGCCGGACAAAAACGGCGATAGTCAAGACTAGACAGATAGAAGTCGTAGTTACAATTTCGTTACCCAGTTTGTGGTGAGTCTCACGGCGCGGGAGGCGTGTCGGAATAGAACAATTTCCCGAACACGCCATACGTTATGCGCTTCTCTTCCCGAAGGATGCGCCGTAGTCTAGGGAAATTGTGAGGCCGCTGGAGCGTCCCATGCGCCGCAGGGGACCAGTCGGCCCTGGTGACGCATAGGAGCGAACTTGATGGTGCAACGAGGCGTGTCCCGATCCTCTGTCCGGATTTCACTCTTATGCGCCCTGCTCCTGATACTGGGACTTTTCTCCCCCGGCGGCGGCACCTTGACCGCGGCCGGCGCAGACCAAGCCAACGACGTCGGTGCTGCCCCTGGAACCGCAGCTAACCAGCCCAGCGTCGCCGGCAAAAACCCCGGCAAGTACAGCAACCCGCTGAAGCCGGAAATCCCGGACGATGGCGTCGTCGGCAGTTGCGCGGACCCCACCGTGATCCGCGGGCAGGAACCGGACACCACTTGGTACATGTACTGCACAACCGACCCGCTTAACGATGAAGATCTCGACGCCGAGGGAAACCTGGTGTTCCACCGGATCCCGGTGATGACCTCCAAAGACCTGGTGAACTGGACGTATGCAGGAGACGCCTTCGACCAGCTGCCTGACTGGGCTGAACGCGATGCAGCGCTGTGGGCGCCCGAGGTCACGTACTCGACGACGCACGACCAGTACTACATGTTCTTCGGGGTCACCGACACGACCGCCGAAGTCAGCGGTGTGGAGAACTGCGACTCGGATAACGCTATCGGTGTTGCAACCAGCGACAGCCCGACCGGCCCCTGGGATTTCGCCGCAGAACCGGTCGTCGCGCCGCGGCAGAACGGCCCGGGCTGCGACTTCCTATGGACCTATGATCCCGACGTCCTCGGGAACACAGTGACGGACAAGAGCACCCTCTACTACGGCAGCTACTACGGTGGCGTTTTTGGCACCGAACTCACGCTGACCGGCGACGGCGCGACCGTGGACGAAGCGCAGGCGGAAATGGTCGCCATCGACAATAAGTATGAGGGCACCAACGTCATCTATAGGGATGGCCACTACTACATGTTTGTCTCCGCCACGAACTGCTGCAACGGCGCATTGACCGGATACAGCGTCTTCGTTGGACGCTCGACCAGCCCGCTCGGCCCATTCGTCGATCAGCATGGCAACAAGCTCACTGACCCGCAGGCCGGCGGCACTCCGTTCCTGACCATGAATGGCAACCGTTGGGTGGGCACCGGCCACAATACTGTTTTCCAGGACGCGGCCGGCGACTGGTGGACGATCTACCACGCCGTTGACCAGGAGGACCCCTTCTTTGAGACCGCGCCCGGCTTCACGAAGCGCCCCGCACTGCTCGACGCCATCGACTGGATCGACGGCTGGCCGACCGTGAACAGTGGACACGGACCATCCGATTCGCCCATGCCTGCGCCAGCGGGCCAGGAGGGTGAAACCTCCCGGCACAAGGCCCAGCCCGTCAAGACGCAGGTCCCGCATGAGCTTCTCGAAAGCTACTCCGACGATTTCAACGGGAACATGCTCGACGACGCGTGGTCCTGGGAGTGGTCTGGTGAAGAGGCGACGGCGGGCACGCCGCCGCAGAACAGTACGGAAAACGGCGTACTGAGCGTGAAGATCCAGGCAGCAGATCTGCATGTCGACGTCAATAATGCCTATGTTCTTTCGCGGAATGCGCCTAAGGGCGATTACGTCGTCGAAACCAAAGTACGCGTGAACGTGCCCGATGCAGGCTGTTGCTTCAATTACGCGCAGGCCGGGGTTTTGGCCTACGGCGACGAGGACAACTACCTGAAGCTGACCAACACCTCGATCTGGAACACACGGCAGACTGAGTTCGCGAAGGAGATCAGTCCGGTTCCCGAGGGCTGGTCACGCTACGGAAATACCGTCGTGGGGGCTCCCTCGGAGGAGTGGACGTACTTGCAGATTGTGGTCGAAGAGCTGACCGGGGCCGAAAGGGCCGTTGCCGGCGACGACACCGAAAGCTACACGGCGTACACCAGCCAGGACGGAGTCAACTGGGTGCGCGGCGGGACGTGGACCCATTCGCTGGACGAGGGCGCCGGCATCGCCCTGGCAGCCTTCGGTTTACAGGATCCTGGAGCGGACTTCACCGCGGAGTTCGACTACGTGCGCACCTCCACCCTGAAGGAGAGCTCCTCCCGGTAACTCTGCCGGCCATAAGGGCCGGACGCCTGCGCCCCACGAGGTCTGGTTAGTTGTTTCCGTAGCGGTAGTTCCGGTCGTTCCCGCCGAGGCCTTCCCCGTCACTTTCGTCGGAATCGTCCCGGTCGGCGTCGTCGCCATCGCTCCAGCCTTCTCCGCCGTAACCATTCCAACCGTCCCGGTCAGTTCCGTCTTCCGGTTCCGGGCTGGACGTGGTGGATTCGTGACTCGGCTCCATGGATTCCAGGCTCGTGCTGGTGGGCTCCGCGTTTGGGCTGGTGGGCTCCGCGCTTGGGCTGGTGGGCTCCGCGCTTGGGCTGGTGGGCTTCGGGCTTGGGCTGGTGGGCTTCGGGCTTGGGCTGGTGGGCTCCGCCGTCGGAATCGGCGATGTCCCGGCACCCTCGGTTGGTGCCGGCGACGGCGATGTTTCGCCACTCTCAGTGGGAGCGGGAGCCGGCGTAGTCTCAGTACTCCCGCTGGGGACGGCAGCCGCAGTAGTCCCGTCATCCTCCGTGGGGGCCGGGACCGGCGTCGGATCCGTTTGCGTGCCTGAGTCGGAGGCCGAGTCCGGCCCAGCATCCGGTGTGCCGCTCAGCGCCTGCATCCCATCGCCGTCGGGCTGATCCGACGACGAGCCGCTGGACTGCGCGGGCCCCGATGCCGGTGTGTGGGCTGACTCCGCCGGCTGCGGACCTGGTTCCGTTATAGGCTGCTGCGTGACTGCCAGTTCCGGAGTACTTTCACCTGAAGCATCCAAGCTGCCGGCGGCCGGGACATTGCCAGCAGCACCGTTGGCGACGACCCTTCCGGAACCATCGGCGTCAACAATGTTGCCATCGGCGGAGCTGCCGTTGACAACAATGCCGCCGTTGCTGGCGAAAAGCGCTTCGCCCGTGCTGGCCTTGCTGGCGAAGAGTCCTTCGCTGGAGCCGCCGTCGATCTTATGCCCGTCGAGGTAGCCGTCGATGACAGCGTCGGTGGTAAGCCAATCGGAATGGAGAGTTACATTTGCGGCGGCGGAGGCGGTCGGCGAACCGCCGCCGGCCTGTGCCTGCGTCGTTCCGTCGGCTGTTGGCGGGTGAACCTGCGACAGCGCGACGGCGGCGACGATGCCGGTCACGGCGAGCGCAAGAGAGCCGTTACGGACCCACGGGTTGGTTCCAGCCGCGGCGGGGACTGGCGCGGCTGCCCAGCGGTGTCCGGGCAGTGGAGAATGGTTGGAGCGCGGAACGAATGCCGCGCGTGCGGAGGAAGTAGCGGGAGCAGCCGCACGGCGGCCGGTTGGTTTACTGCGCATCAAACTGGTCCTCTCTCAAACACCTGCGAAGTTAGCTGTCGGATTCGGGTCGAGGAGACCCGGCCGCTGCGGCGGCGGTACGGCCGAACGGTGGCCGTACCGGTTGCGATGCCACAGCGGTTTCACCCCAGGCAGTTGCGATGCTGCCGCTGGTGGTTCCTCCGCCCCTGCCATAACTACGAACGGGACCGGTCCGCTGACAGGGTTCGGTGTACGGACCAGCTGCACCCCCTACAGGCGGTGCTGCCCCAGACTAAGCAGAAACGCTGCGAAGTTACAATTTCGTTATGCTTATCCACATACCCCGCGGGGGTACCCTGTTGCCTCATTGCAATACCTCCGGGAAGAATAATACGTTGCCTCATTTGAGAACCTCCGGATAGCGGGTTTCGTTGCCTCATAGGAAAACCTCCGGGAGGGTTAGGCGTTCCAGGCCCGGTTGACGGGTTTGATTGGCGCGGCTTTCTTCGCGAGTGCGAGTGTTTCCAGCTCTGCGGTCAGTGCCAGAATCTGGCGTGAGAGAGCGGCGGGTTTGATCCGTTTGAACTGAGCGTTCATCTGGATAATGGGGCGTTTGCGCATCTTCTCGTGCCGGATCGCCCGCTGGTGCGGGGTGGCTGGCTTATCGTGCTTTT
>NZ_KI914694.1:6510-15761 GCF_000520495.1 Arthrobacter sp. H14 | reverse complement strand
TGTTGGTCTACTGGACGACGACCAATATCTGGACCATGGCACAGCAGTTCTTCGTAATCCGCCGGATGCCTACCCCCGGTTCGCCTGCAGCCAAGGCACTCGCTCAGCGCAGGGCCCGTAAGGGGTTGCCCGTCGAGGACGGGAAGAAGGACGAAGCCGCTGTTGAGACGCCTGTGGCCCCCCGCGTCCAGCGTCAACAACCTGCACGTAAGAATAGGAAGAGAAAATGACGACTGAGCGCATAGAAGAGACGACTGAAGAGAAGAACGACGGCGTGGCTCCTGAGGAGCCGACGGCGAGCCGTCTGGAAGAAGAAGGCGACGTAGCCGCCGATTACCTCGAAGAACTGCTCGACATTGCCGACATCGATGGTGACATCGATATCGAGATCCGCAACGGACGCACCTATATATCCATTGTTTCCGATGACGATGAGAACGAAGGGCTCCAGCGGCTTGTAGGCCGGGACGGGGAGGTTCTGGAAGCCTTACAGGAGCTTACCCGCCTGTCCGTTCTAAGTGCGACAGAAAGCAGGTCCCGGCTCGTTCTTGACATCACGGATTACCGCGAGGAGCGCAGCGTCGTGCTCACAAAGCTTGCCGAGGATGCAGTTGCCAAGGTGAAGGACAGCGGTGAAGATTACGCGCTGGCGCCGATGAGCGCGTACGAGCGCAAGATCGTACACGACGCCGTCGCGGACCTGGGGATGATCAGCGAATCCGAAGGTGAAGGTTCCAAGCGTCACATCGTAGTCTCGATGGCTGACGACTAGAACGAAGACGATGCCCGGGGTATCCGGGCTTATTGCGGGTGCATGCTATTCGCGGGCAAGGGTGTCTGGTGGAAATAACTGACGCGGAGCGGCGCGTATCCGAGGTGGTCTTCGGGGATCGACTTGGCTTGGCAGAGCGCTTCGTTACGCATCTTGCCACCACCGGTATCGAACGTGGCTTGCTAGGGCCAAGGGAAGTGCCTAAGTTGTGGGGCCGGCACGTACTCAACTGTGCTGTAGTTGGGGAACTCGTTTCCGTCAACGCACATGTGGCAGACGTTGGCAGCGGTGCCGGGCTTCCGGGGCTGGCGTTGGCGATCGCCCGCCGCGACATTACTGTGACGCTTATCGAACCCCTTGAGCGCCGCGTTCAGTGGCTTAGCGAAGTCATCAGCGATCTTGAACTTTCCAACGTTAGTGTGGTGCGCGGTCGTGCTGAACAAGTAGTTGAATCGGTGAACGCCGATGTTGTCACTGCCCGGGCAGTATCGGCATTGTCAAAACTCGTTCAGATAACCATCCCTCTCCTTCACGGCCAGGGGGAAGTGTTGGCTATCAAAGGGCGCAGCGCGGGTGAAGAGCTTCATACGGCGGCGAAGAAGATTCGTAGACTCGGCGGGATAGACACCTCGGTGGTAACGGCCGGTGCCGCTCTACTGGAAGACCCGACGACGGTGGTACGGATCGTAGTGGAGCAGACGCTGGCGCGATAGGTCCATCTCGTGCGGCAGGTCATTACGGGGCGGGCCGTTATGTACAAGTTACCCTAGAAGAAATGGCTGAATTCATCTCGAAAGTTAGCGAGTCCCAGTGAGCTTTAAAGATTCATCCAAGCGAATTCCTCCGCTCGGCTCCCTCGGTTCCGCGTTCTCGACTCAAATTGCGACTGGACAACCTGATTCGTTTGTTGATCCAGCAAACATCGGTATCGTTTCACGTGAAACGCCGTCCAGTACAGTCGCGACGAAGAATGGGAACTCTTCGGCTTCACAGAGTGGCTCATCAGTTGCAGTCGCACAGGCAGTGGGTAAGGCGCAATCCTCGCCGGTGTTGAACGCCCGGCCACAAGCTTCCAAGGACGGGAGCGACAAGGCGGCCCCGAACGTCATCGACAGTCTGGACGACAGCACGCCTCTGGCCAGGGAACTCGCGAGCGAGAACAAGCGACGCGAAAAGCTTGCCGGACGATCCCTCCCGCGCCCGGACGAAACACGGGTTTTCACCGTCAGCAACCAAAAGGGAGGCGTCGGTAAAACCACAACCACTGTAAACATTGCTGCGGCCCTTGCCGGGGCAGGTTTGAACGTTCTTGTGGTGGATATCGATCCCCAAGGCAACGCCTCAACCGCCCTGGGTGTGGAACACCACGCAGAGGTGACCAGCATCTATGATGTGCTCATCAACGATGTACCAATGTCGGAAGTGGTCAGTCCCTCAGCTGACATCCCTAGCTTGCTTTGTGCTCCGGCCACTATCCATCTTGCCGGAGCTGAAATTGAACTAGTGTCCCTGGTTGCACGTGAACAGCGTCTACGCCGCGCCCTCGATGTTTATGCCAAGGACAGGGACAAGTCTGGCCAGGAAAGGCTCGACTACATTTTTGTTGATTGTCCGCCAAGCCTCGGTCTCTTGACGGTGAACGCTTTCGTCGCAGCCGGAGAAGTACTGATTCCTATCCAATGCGAGTACTACGCGCTTGAGGGATTGAGCCAGTTACTCAAGAATATCGAGATGATCCAAAAGCACTTGAACGCCGATCTGGTTGTCTCAACAATCCTGCTGACAATGTATGACGGGCGTACGAATCTAGCTGCACAGGTTGCCTCTGAAGTCCGCGAGCATTTTCCGGAGCAGGTTTTAGGCGCTGTCGTGCCCCGATCCGTGCGCATATCGGAAGCGCCCAGCTACCAACAGACTGTGATGACGTATGACCCCTCCTCCAGCGGAGCTCTGTCGTACCTGGAAGCGGCGACAGAAATTGCGGAGCGTAAGACACCCTGAACAACCCACCGGGTTCTCGGCGCGCAACGCCTTACACTGAGTAGGAATGTTTTACGTAGAACCGCCCCTTGTCGTGGGCGATAGGGAGGACAATTCCGTGGTTGAAAAACGCAGAGGACTGGGTAGAGGTTTGGGTGCTCTTATTCCGAGCGTTCCGCCCGAGCCCGGCGCAGAAGGCGAAACGGTGGAGCAAAAGCCGATAGCCCGGGCTGGTCGACCGGTGGATGTATTTTTCCCGGATTCCGCTCCACGTTCCCAGGAGGAACGGGAGCGTGGGTCAGTTCGTTCGGAAGAGGCTGCGTACGTTTCACGTGAAACGCTGGTCGAGGTGCCTGGGACATCTTTTGCGGAAATTCCGGTCGGGGCCATACACCCCAATCGGAAGCAGCCTCGAAACGTTTTCGACGAAGACGACATGTCTGAATTGGTTCACTCCGTGAGGGAGATCGGCGTACTGCAACCCATCGTCGTTCGTCCATCCTCCGAAGGTGGGGACTACGAATACGAACTCGTTATGGGTGAACGCCGTTGGCGGGCAACTAAGGAGGCGGGCCTCGAATCCGTGCCGGCCATTATCCGGCACACGACGGATGATGATCTCCTTCGGGACGCGTTACTGGAGAACCTGCACCGCAGTGATTTGAACCCATTGGAGGAGGCGGCCGCATATCAGCAGTTGCTGGACGACTTTGGTTGCACCCACGACGAACTGGCGGATCGGATTGGGAGATCCCGTCCGCAGGTGACGAATATGCTTCGTCTCATGAAGTTGCCACCACTGGTTCAGCGGCGGGTTGCCGCGGGCGTTCTTTCGGCCGGGCATGCACGGGCACTACTGAGCCTTACAGATGCCGCGGAAATGGAGAAACTGGCGCAGAGGATTGTCTCGGAAGGCCTATCTGTTCGGGCGACTGAGGAGATCGTATCGATGAGCGACGGACTCAAGCGCCCCGTGCGAAGCAACCGCCCAGAAGCTGGGGCCAGGCACGAACGACTGGATTATTTGGCTACTTCGCTCTCCGACCGGCTTGATACCAGCGTGAAGATCACATTGGGAGCGCGCAAAGGGAAAGTCGCAATCGAATTCGCCAGCGTAGATGATCTAAACCGCATAATGGGCGTGCTGAATCAAAGTCCAAACTAGGATTGGCGACATCGCTTCCGGGGGGGTCCGTTTCACGTGAAACGGACCCCCCCAGCTATCTTCCCTCATTCTTGTCTTCGTCGGCTTTAGCTAAAGACACGAGCGCTGCCGCCGTCGGTGTATATGGATAAGCATTTACTGCGCTTTCCGGCCTGTAACCGACAATAAGAGGAGCGCCCTGCGTTCGCTGGTCCGGGCTGGTGTTCTCGGCCTGGTGTGACGTGAGGGGCCCGTCCTCACCGGAGCTGGGCCCACTTCTTGCTTCCGGCGCCGTGGATAGACGAGCCCGGTCGTCTATATGCCAATCCGGCGTACTCACAATTCTCAGGAAGAGCACGCGTCGAAGTCAGCTGTAAAGGCGGTCTCAGAGCTGTTTTCCCAGGCAGGAGGCTATGTTCCACGTGAAACGCGATGATGGCACGGTCCGCTCGGCCCTGTGGCCTAATCCAGACAGTTCCGATGACCCTTTTGAGATCACTTACCTGCCTATGGGGGGTCGTCCCGCCAGCGGTACTTCATGAAGGCATATCCGGCCCCTCGGTCTCTGGGACACGAAGCTCTTCAGTGGCAGTATGACGATTGGGCCGCCTGGGTGAAGAGGTTTCACGTGGAACAAGATACCGTGCGCTATACAGACCGTTGGTCCCTCGGGATTGAGTCTCTTGCCTGGAACGACGTGGAGACTCAGATTGCGGTATGGCGGGGTCGTTGCGTGATGTTCCCACGACCGTGGCCCGGTTCGTACTTCTCTTTGTTCTCGCGCTGGGTCCCCGCGTGCCAAGAACGCACAACTGACAAGATCGCTTGGCTGTACACGGGCGGAGGTTGGCGTACACGGCCTGCAAAACAAGGCAGGTCGGCTTGGCCGCGAAGCCCCCTGGAATGGCACTGAGTCTTGGTTGGTGTGGTACCGCAGCTCGGGGAAGAGACAGTAGCCGCCAGCGTCGGGTCCTAGACGCCAGTGCAGGACTACCCGGAGGCATAGGAACGGCAGTAGACCTCCCTACATCACATGTTCCACGTGAAACCTGCCAGGCCAGCCATGAGCGAGTTTCGTGTGCGACGCCGATCGGCGATGCTACACAGCAGTTGAGTCGCTCGACAATCCCGATGCGGCACGACCGGCACGGTTGAGGGAGAACTGCCCGAGCCGGCGCGGACAATCAGTTGCTGGGTTCGATAGCCGGCCGGGCCTCCGGCTGATGTTTCACGTGGAACTGGAGCCACGGGCTTCGGAGAGGCCGACGAACCAGAGAGAGCCGATTAGTCGCCCTAACGCCGTATGGGGGCCCCAGTGCACGAAGGACGCAAGCGTCCAGTGGCCGGCAAGGCTCACTCCGAGGGTGCGGGCGGTGTACCGCCCCAGCGATCCCCGTACACCACCCCTCCCCGCCTGGACGCTCAAGATGCTTTGAGATGCGGAGCCTAAACCTCGAGGACATCACCTCCCGATCGACTAAGCTCTCACAACCCGACCACGCTGCATTTGTCGTCCTAGTGCCCACTATTCTGCACTGGTTATCCGCCGGAACCCACGTTCTTTGCATTGGCACCCTTCGAAGGATCGGGGATAGCTCCAGCGTGGCGGGGCCGTGCGTACCCCAAATCTCTGCCGAGAATCCGCAGCCGGCCGGGTTCCACGTCAAACATGGCCACGAATCGCTGGAGGTCGCGATGGACGTGCGCACGGAATTGCTTACAGCCCGTTTATCATGTCTGCACAAGATAACGAAGATTGCCGTCGAGTTGTAAACCGTTATTGGTTGTAACGGGCGCTCTTAGGTCGAAACTCTATGCTTCACGTTCGGCGTCGATCTCATTGAAGCGTCCGACGTCGTCTACACCCAGGCTCCCCGTAGGGTGGTCATCTTCTTCGACAAGATAAAGCCTCTGGATTCCGATGACGATAGCGTCAGCAAGTATCTGGCGAAAAACCGGGGTGGCCAACCTGGCTGCGTCGTCGTCGTTGCTTAGGTATCCCAGCTCGAGCTGCACTGATGGGATCCTACTGGAGCGCAATGTCTCCCAGGAGCGGGGGTGGACACCGAGGTCGACCATGCCCGTCCGCGCTACAACTTCCCTCTGCAGGAGGTGGGCGACGCGCTCTCCGATTGGCGACCTGGTCTCATTGCTTTCGGGTAACCCCCAATAGAATGCCGATACCCCGCTGGCAACTGGATTGGACAGCCAATCGCAATGCAATGTGATCGCCAGGCTGGCGCCACTGTCGTGAACAGCTTCAATGCGTTCACGTGGTGTCCGGTACTGGTCCTCGATACGGGTGAAAACCACCCTCGCACCGAATCGATCGAGAATGGATGATACCCGTTCCCCTATATCCGAGGTGATGTGGCTTTCGGCCAGGCGTTTTTGATTTGAGGAATCCGCCGATTGGCCGTTCCCAGGTGCTGGATCGAGAACTATTACCCGCCCGGAGAGCGCAGCGCTCGCCTGATTCAGCCGCTCGTAATCGCGAAGGGAAAAGGCCTTGCTGGCGCTTATGGACCGGTTTATCCGCGCAAGAGCGGAAATCGTTGCCCCATTACAGGAGCCGGTTGCCTCGAGCCCGACATTACGTTGCAACTCCTCGACAGCGGCTTGAGTCGGCGGGCCGAATTCCCCGTCGATATGGCCGTAAAAGAAGCCCAAATGGGAGAGCTGACGCTGCAACTCGGTAACGTCGTCCCCACGGGTGGGAGTATTGCCGGCTCCGTTGTACCCAATGGTTCTATCTCCCAGCTTGAACTGGGCTTCACTGAGAGAACGGTCTGTCTCCTCACCGACAATGCCGTCGACGATCAACCCCCTGCTTTGCTGGAAAGCACGTACTGCAGCGTCGACGTGGTCATCGAAGAATGATGGATTGTTCACGTCGGCCGGATCAAGATACGACACGGAAACGCCAGCGCGTATCAACCTCCTACGGAGAGTGATAACGCGCTGGCTGATGTCGCTTCGTTGCAGGTCTGTTCCTGCCTGCCCCGCGTTCATGTTGGTTTACTTGAGGAACTCTGCAAATTCCTGCTCAAAGAACTGTTTCGGCCGGGCACCGATCGCGGTCGCTGCGACTTCGCCGTCCTTGAAGACATAAACGGCCGGAATTGAGGTAATTCCGTATTTTGCCGCAATTCCAGGACTGTCGTCGACGTTGAGTTTGACCACATCGATCTTGTCCGAATGCTCGGCCGCAATCTCGTCGAGAATCGGCGAAAGCTTCCGGCACGGTCCACACCACTCGGCCCAGAAATCGACAATGACCGGCTTGCCGGCGTCGAGCACATCCGTCTGGAATGTCTCGTCAGTTACATCTTTTGCATTACTCATAGTTCTTCTCAATTCTTTGTGATTGGGGGTCTATTAGACCGCTGCTGCTTCTTCCACAGGAACCGTCTGCGCGGGGATCCCGCCGGGACGCGCCGCCAAGTAGTGTTCAACGTCGATAGCGGCGACACAGCCGGAGCCGGATGCTGTGATGGCCTGGCGGTAGGTCGGGTCAATGACGTCCCCGGCGGCGAATACGCCGGGAAGCGATGTCTTCGAGGTGCGGCCCTGGACGGCGATGGTTCCCTCCGGCGTCAGTTCGAGGTGGTCCTTGACGAGGTCCACGCGTGGATCATTGCCGATGGCGACAAATGCACCGGTGACAGCCAGAACGCTTTCTTCGCCGGTGAGGTTGTTCCTCAGCCGCAAGCCTGAAACCTTTGCGTCACCGTCGATACCGGTCACGTCCGCATTCCAAACGAAGTTGATCTTGGGATTTTCGAACGCCCGGTCCTGCATGATCTTTGAGGCGCGGAGGCTGTCCCGCCGGTGAACCACAGTTACGGAGCTGGCGAACTTGGTCAGGAACAGAGCCTCCTCCATGGCGGAATCGCCGCCACCGATGACGGCAATGTCCTGATCCTTGAAGAAGAAACCGTCGCACGTCGCACACCAGCTGACACCATGGCCCGAGAGCCGCTTTTCATCGGCTAATCCAAGTTCGCGGTAGGCCGATCCTGTGGAGATGATGATGGCGCGCGCCAGATAAGTCTCACCGGTGGCGATGGTGACTGATTTGATGTCACCATCCAGCTCGACCTTTGTCACGTCCTCGAATTCGATGCGCGTTCCAAAACGGGCCGCCTGCTTCTCGAACTGTTCCATCAGGTCGGGCCCCATGACGCCATCGGGAAAACCCGGATAGTTCTCCACATCAGTGGTGTTCATGAGCTCACCGCCGGCCTCTACGGAACTGGCGAACATCAAGGGCTTCAGCGCGGCGCGTGCGGTGTATACCGCTGCCGTGTATCCAGCCGGGCCGGAGCCGACGATGATGACGTCATGGATATCGGTGCCGGACGCGTCTTCTGCGAATGCGGACATATCTGTATCAGTGCTCACTGGCAGTGAACCTCTTCCTTGGTAGTGCGCGGCGGGGGGCCTGGTTTGGACAGCTCCCGCCCGCCGCCTGTTGCCTCTGACGATCACAACTTATTCTGAACTGTGGATATTCCGGCCGGTCCACGGTGCGTCAGCTGATATTGATTTCGGCGAGCTTGATACCCCAGGGGAAGGGCCCGTTGCTGTTGGCCAGCTGTGGTAGTTCCGTGAAATTGATGATCACGTATTGGGCAGTCCGGGGCTCGCCATTCGCTTCCGGAATCGGGAGGGTGATGCTTGGAGCGGTAAAGCTGCCCTGAGCCACCTGCTGCGCCCCTTCCAGCGTTGGCTGATCGTTCAGCAGAATTTCGAAACTGCCGCCCGAACCGTTGAGTTGCTCAAGCTGGACCTGGTTAACGGTTGACTGCTCCTGCAGCCCGACGACGAGGGCCAGATTCGACGCGAATCCGCCGAAAGTGTCGTTGGCATACAACAGACTGTTCCAGGAGGTCACCGGATTGTCATCGATCGCCTGCGGCAACGCCCCGTCGTTCACTGCGTCGAGGTCGGGCGCGTCGGGTACCAGACGGGTCACGCTCTGGGCCACCGGCTGGACTCCTGGGTTGGCGGATTCAGATGGGGACGGCGAGGCGGATTGGGATTCTTCCGGGCTGGCGGAGTTGGAAGACCCGGGAGTCTCCTCCGGCTGGCTTTCCGGGGCACTGGCCTCTTGGCCGGCGCCGCTGGGGTCGGAGGCGGTGGGCTGGAACATTGAACCGAGTTGTCCAACGGCCAGAACGACGGCGGCAATGAGTAATACCGCAAGTACACCTCCGACAAGCCAACGCGTAAAGCGAGGATCCCTCTTGCGGTCGGCTTCGTCGTCGTAGTCCGGCGGGGTTCCGTCGGTTCCTCTGGCCGCGGCGGGAAAATGCGACGCTGCCCGTCCCGAAGCCGCTCCGGCTGCGGCGG